>JAVVTQ010000023.1:0-24455 GCA_036653595.1 Oscillospiraceae bacterium | reverse complement strand
ATCCTTTTTTCAAATACCTCTTTAAAGCTTCACAAGCTAGTGCAAAAAAATCGCGCTCCATTCCAATATCAGGAATAAAGCACGACTATTAGTAATTATTTAATTTCAGCATATCCCAAGCCGTGATATATTGCTTTTTCATAGCAAAGCGCTAAACTTAGCACCCTCACCATTCTCTAAAATGCCGCAACTCAAACCAAAATTCAACGCAACGCACACAATTGGCAAAACGAAAGAGCGGATATTAAAGTCGTGTCTTCGCGCTGCCTCTATCATGCCTTCGTTATCTTTGGACCGTCCTTTGTATCTTCAAGCATATATCCGCGCCTCACAATCTCCTCGCGCAACGCGTCCGCCTCAGCAAAATTCTTTGCCTTGCGAGCCTCCTGCCGTTTCCTTGCCAGCTCCTCGATCTCCGCCGGAATACTCTCGTCCTGCCTGTTGTACACAAGCCCCAGCACATTTGTCAGCTCGTCAAATACTTTGGCCGCATACTCATAGGTTTCTTTCGACTGTTCCTTGGCGCTGTTTATGTCGCGAACAAGTTCGAATACGGCTGTAATCGCGTCCGCCGTGTTTAAATCGTCCTCCATCGCCGCAATAAACTGATCCCTGCGCGCATCACATGCCTCTCGCAGCTCGCTTTTTTCCCCGTCCGCTCTCTTCATCGTGTAATCCAGATTGTCCCTGCACGTATAAATCCTCTCGAGCGAAGAAACGCACTGCTCTATTACCTCGCGTGAATAGTTAATCGGACTTCTGTAGTGTGCGCTTATCATCAAATATCTGATTGGTTCATAGCCGTACACCTTGCTGACCTCGCGAACTGTAAAGAAATTTCCAAGCGACTTGCTCATTTTCCTGTTGTCGACGTTTATATATCCGTTGTGCATCCAGTAGCGTGCAAATGTCGTGTTATTGCAGCATTCGCTCTGTGCAATTTCATTTTCATGGTGCGGAAAAATCAAATCCTGTCCGCCGCAGTGTATGTCGATCGTTTCACCCAGATATCTGCGCGACATAGCCGAGCACTCAATGTGCCAGCCCGGCCTCCCGTTTCCATAAGGGCTGCTCCAAAAGGGTTCACCCGGCTTTGCACTTTTCCACAGCGCAAAGTCCATCGGATCCTCCTTCGTCTCCCCGACTCCGATTCTCGCCCCGGCTTCGAGGTCGTCCAGCGGCTGATGCGACAGCTTCCCATATTCCTCAAAACTCTTTGTCCTAAAGTAAACGTCGCCGTCGGCAGTTGCATAGGCGTGGCCGTTCTCAATCAGAGAGCCGATAATATCCAGTATCCCCTCTATGTTCTCCGTTGCCTTTGGATGCGTATTTGCGCGCATGACATTAAGCCCGTCCGCATCAGTCCAATATTCGTTTATATACTTCTCGGCAAGCTCCGGCACCGTGGTGGCTTCGTCCTTTGCGCGGTTAATGAGTTTGTCGTCGATGTCCGTAAAATTCTGAACAAAGTTGACGTCATAGCCGCGATATTTCAAAAATCGTCTAAACGTGTCAAAAACACAAAGCGGCCTGGCATTGCCGATGTGTATAAAGTTGTACACAGTCGGGCCGCAGGCATAAATTTTAATTTCATTGCCCTTTTGAGGAGTAAGCTCCTCTTTTTTGCGGGTAAGCGTGTTGTAAATAACCATATATCCCTCTATTTATCCTTAGAAATAAGATCCTTATTCTGTGCCAGATATGTCCAGCCCGAAATCGCCGTTACAGCGGCCAGCACCCACACCGCGATGTTAGAGCACTTTATCACAAGATCAGTTGAAAACCAACCGAATGAAATCGAGAGCTGCATAGCCAAAAGAACCGATATAATCGTGACCATCTGAATGACCGTTTTGAGCTTTCCCCATATATTTGCCGCAACAACTCTTCCGTTGTTTACAGCAATGAGCCTGATTGCCGACACGATAAAGTCGCGCGTCACAATAATAATCACCGCAATACAGCTCGCAAGTCGAAGCTCAACAAATGCGATAAGTGCGCCCGTTACGAGGATTTTGTCAGCCAGCGGGTCAAGAAACTTTCCGAAATTCGTCACAAGATTTCGCTTTCTCGCGATATTTCCATCAAGCAGGTCGGTCAGCGACGCAGCTGTGAAAACGAGAAAAGCAAAGCTGTAATTGTACGGTATTCCCGATACCAGCAAAAAGACCAGAAAAACCGGCACGAGCACCACTCTTAAAACCGTGAGCTTGTTAGGAAGATTCATGTTCACACTCCTAATTATAGTATAATTTCAAATATTCAGCTTTTTGTTCGAGTCTGTCTTCATTTTATTATAAAACAACTCTTCTGCAATGTATATATGCTTTCACTTTATTTCGGCAATTAAATCAACGCCGTCAGTCTTCGTTGCTTTCACCGTGTAAACCTCTCCGGGCATGAGGTCATTTTCTGCCGCCGCGTATATGAGCGTGTCAATGTCCGGCGCGTCCGCTTCGCCTCTAAGTATAAACTGCTCTCTCTCCATGTCAAAGCCCTCGCACACCGCTTCGCAACAGCGTCCGACACACTTCTCTTGTTTATCTAGAATAATCTCGCTTTGGAGCAGCTCAAGAGCTTCCTTTCGCTTGTTTATGATGTCGCCGTCGTTTTTTTTGTCCAGCAGCTGCGCCGCAGTGCCCTCCTCGTCAGAGTATGCGAAAAATCCAACTCTGTCAAGCCTCTGTGCTCTCAAAAAGTCGCAGAGCTCAAGGAACTGTCTCTCGCTCTCACCCGGAAATCCGACGATGAATGTGGACCTAATCACTATTTCCGGCATCGCTTCGCGCAGCTTTTTGATGAGCTCGGTCAAAAGCAGCTGTGTCTCACGCCGTCCCATTCGTTTGAGAACAGCGTCGTTTGCGTGCTGCATCGGAATATCGATATATTTCGCAATTTTCTCTTCACGCGCCATAAGCGCAATCAGCTCATCCGTAATTTCACTCGGATATGCATAAAGGATTCTCACCCTCCACAGCCCGTCTATTTTACATATTTCAGAAAGCAGAGAACAGAGATTCTCGCCGTTTTTGAGATCAGCTCCGTACATCGTCGTGTCCTGTGCCACAAGAATAAGCTCCTTGACACCGTCAGCAACAAGCTTTTTCGCCTCGTCAACCACCTGCTTCTGCAAGCGGCTTCTATAGCGTCCGCGTATCGCGGGAATTGCACAGTAAGTGCAGTGATTGTCACACCCCTCCGCAATTTTTATGTAGGCACAGTGCGGCGGAGTTGACAGCTCGCGCTCCCCTTCAATGCTAAGCCCCTCAGGGTCGTCGCAGAGCAATATTTCGCGGCTGCCTCCGCATACTCTCTCAACTGCCTCACATATGTCGTCGTTATGTGCGAGCGCAATCACAGCATCCGCCTCCGGAAGCTCATCGCGCAGCTCTTTGCCATATCGCTGAGCGAGGCAGCCCGTGACCAAAACGGCCTTGAGCGGTGCGCCGTCTCGTTCCTTCGCACGCACCATCTCAAATATCACAGCCAGCGATTCCTCCTTTGCGCTCTCTATAAAAGCACACGTGTTGACGATTGCAACTGAGGCCGCATCAAGGTCCTCCGCAATCACATGGCCGCAATTTATGAGTCTTTTCATCATGATTTCGGCGTCAACTCTGTTCTTGTCGCAGCCGAGCGAAACAAAATATATCTCTGCCATCAGTACTCCTCTTCAATCTCACAGTCAATCTCTCGAAGCGCCAGTATAATGTCATGCGATGAAAACCCACGTCTTTGCAGCGCCGCAAAAACTGTTTTTCTTCCATTTTCATTTTCCAACCGGCTCTTGTATTTTCTTTCTATAAGCTCCACAATCTGCTGCGTCTCGTCGTCGTCGAAGGTGTCCAGCACTACCTTGGTCAAATCTCTGTCAATGCCCTTTTGCCAAAGCTTCTGCGCTACAGCCCTTTTGCTCATGCGCTTTGCGCCTATCATGTCCTCCGCCAGCTTCTCAGCATATTTTTCATCGTCAATAAGACCCAGCGTCTCCATTTTTTCTGCCGTCGCGTTCGCCGTATCCTCATCAAAGCTTCTCATAAGCTTTTCGACAAGCTCATTTCTGGAGTGGTCGCGATATCCCAAGTAATCAAATGCCTTATTTTTTGCCTTTTGCAGGTCAGAGTTTTCCTTTACTCGCAGCAGCTGCCCCTCTTCGAGTACAGCATCAGCTGCTATGTGGAATTTTTCAAGTGTCTCCTCGTCAACCGAAAACAAAAACCCCTCATCGCAAAAAAGGGCATATCTGCCCTTTTTTGTAAGCTTGACTTGTGTAATCCTGATCCCGTTCATTTATTCTTCGTCAACCTCAACATCAATAGATTCTTTAGACGACAGTATAGCGTCGCGCGCCGTCGTTTTAATTGGCTTTCCGGGCTTTCCCGCAGGTATCTTGTCGCGATTTTCCCGCACCTGTTTTTCTATGTCGTCCGAGAATTCCGGGTTTTCCTTTAAGTACTTTTTGACGTTGTCACGCCCCTGCCCCAGCCTCTGCTCACCGTAGTTAAACCAAGCGCCCGACTTTTGTATAATATCAAGCTTGACCGCAAGATCCAAAATCTCTCCGGCCTTCGAGATTCCCTCGCCGTACATTATATCAAATTCCGCCTCCTTAAAAGGCGGTGCAACCTTGTTCTTTACAACCTTGACTCGCGTCCTGTTTCCCACCATGTCCGTTCCGACCTTGAGTGTCTCGGAGCGCCTCACATCAAGCCGCACCGACGCGTAGAATTTCAGCGCCCTGCCTCCCGGTGTCGTCTCCGGGTTTCCGTACGATATGCCTATCTTCTCGCGCAGCTGGTTGATGAAAATCGCAATGGCATTTGACTTGCTGATAACGCTCGTCAGCTTCCTCAGCGCCTGCGACATAAGTCTTGCCTGCGTGCCGACATGGCTGTCACCCATCTCGCCCTCAATTTCTGCTTTTGTGACCATCGCCGCAACGGAGTCAATGACAATAATGTCAATCGCGCCCGAACGGACAAGAGCCTCCGTTATCTCAAGCGCCTGTTCGCCGGAATCGGGCTGTGAGACGAGCAGCGTGTCGATGTTGACCCCAAGCGCCTTTGCATAGACCGGATCAAGCGCGTGCTCGACGTCTACAAACGCAGCCTCACCGCCGGCTTTTTGCGCTTCGGCCACCGCGTGCAGTGCAACAGTCGTTTTACCTGAGCTTTCAGGTCCAAATATCTCAACAATTCTGCCCCTCGGCAGACCGCCTATGCCCAGAGCAATGTCAAGCGAAAGTGAACCAGTGGGGATTGTCTCAATATTCATCGTCGTGTTTTGGCCGAGCTTCATAACCGCGCCCTTGCCGAACTGTTTCTCTATCTGTGCGATTGCCGTATCGAGCGCTTTCTGCTTGTCCAACATTTTTTGTCCTCACTTTTTTCATTTGTTTAAAAATGATTGACGAACTTATGTTCTATATTTATATTATATTATATAATACAATTTATTTCAAACTTTATTTTACAGCGTGTGCAATTCTTTGCATCCCCGCCGAATCCTTGATAATTCTCGTGCTGCGATAGCCGTTTGCCGTCAAAATTCCGCGCACTGCCTCCGCCTGGCTGCATCCTATCTCAAACACAAGCGAGCCGCTGTCATTGAGCGTAGGATAATATGCTTTTGCAATGTGCCTGTAAAAATCCAAGCCGTCGCCGCCGCCCAAAAACGCCGTTGTCGGCTCAAAGCAAAGCTCCTCTTCATTTTGCCCATACTCCTCTGCCGTGACATATGGAGGATTGCTGACGATCATCGAAAGACTGCCATTTGCAATTTTCTGCTGATAATCAAAAACATCGCCGCGCACAATTTCTATATCCGGCGCCAGCAGCTCGGTATTTTTTTTGAGATAGGAAAATGCACCGGCAAAAAGCTCCAACGCCGTCACGCTGCATTGCGGCAGCCTTCTTTTGAGGTAAATTGCGATGCAGCCGCTCCCAGAGCAGAGATCGATGACAGCGCCCTTTGCATCGCCTCTTTCAAGCACACATGCCGCATATTGAGCCACCTCCTCTGTTTCCGGACGCGGAATGAGCACTCCCTCTCCGACAGCCAGCTCAAAATCGCAAAACGGCCATCTCCCTCGAATATACTGCAATGGCTCGCCGCCAATGCGCCGCGACACGAGCGACTCAAAACGCGCCGCGCAGTCCTCATCGGCCTCATCGTTTAAGCAAGTCTCGTATCTGCACCCAAATGCAGTCTCAAAGAGCGTCGCTATCTCATTTTTATTGAACATTTCGACATGACAGAGCTTTTGTTTCTGCTCCTTTATGAGCTGTCTGACAATCACCATCTGTCGCTTTGCGAATCCTTTGGAAGCACAGCTTTCACAGCCGCAATCGCAACCTCAATCTGTCCGTCGTCAGGCTCAAATGTGGTCAGCCTTTGCACCCATAGTCCGGGCGCAGACAGAACCCTCGAAAGAATATTGTCGTGTCGACCTGAGTATTTTATTATTTCAAACGATATGCCCATAGTCAGCGGCAGAAGCAGCAGCTTGTATAAAGCCCGCAGAATCGTGCTTGACCACGGCACAAACGAAAAGAGAATTATGCTGACTAGAATCACCACAAACAAAAAGCTGGTGCCGCAGCGCGGATGAAATCTCGTAAACTTCCTGATATTCTCGACAACAAGCTCCTCGCCATGCTCATAGCAGTTGATTGTTTTGTGCTCTGCGCCGTGGTACATATAAACGCGCCTGATGTCCTTTATCCTTGTGACCAGGTAGAGATATGCGATAAAAATGACAATTTTCATAATGCCCTCTACTACAGCCATATAGCCCTCAATAGGCGCTATGTTTGCAATAAGTCCCGTGAGCACTGTAGGAAGCACAATAAACATCGCAATTGCAAGAAACCCTCCCAGCACTGCGCTTATCAGGCCCAGCGCCCCCATGCCGCCCGCTTCAGCTTTTTTGCCTTTTTCTTTTTTGCCGTCAACGGTTTTTTCCAAAACCTCGGCTTTGAGCGGTGTTTTGTCAGTCTCAGAAGCTTCAATGACCGAAGAATCATCTTGTTTTTTTTCTTCACTGCCGTTCTCCTCTTTTGCAGGCTCCGATAAGTCAGCTGAGCGCATCAAACTCTTGTAGCCCTCGGCAAGACTTTGCACCATCGCCACGGCGCCGCGCACAATCGGTATTTTAGCGACCGGGTTTTTCTTCGTCACGTACATTTCCGTATGAATTTCGCCGTTTGGAAGTCTTGCTGCCAAGCATGTATTGTCCGGCCCTTTCATTACGATGCCCTCTAAGACAGCCTGGCCTCCGATAGATGTTTTAAATTTCTCTTTCATCAATTCTCCTGTCGGCCGCGAACTTTGGCCCATTTTTTTCAGACCTCATAGCTGAGATCTGCGTTTTTTTGTTTTATATAATTCCTGCAAAGCGCTTTTCAAAGACGCCTCGGCTGCGCTTTCGCATTAAGATAAATGGTGTCGTTGCTTTGCTGCGATGCGCTTTTTCGACAACGACAATTTATGCAGCGCTAAGTCTCCAGCGGAAGCCTCACCGTCACAGACGTCCCTTTTCCAAGCTCGCTGTCAATAATAAGTCTCCCCTTGTGTGACTCCATTATCTCCGCCACAACCGCAAGCCCGATTCCTGAGCCCATGGTCGAATTGCTCGCCTTAAAGAACTTCTGTGTGATTTTCGGCAGCTCATTTTCCGGAATACCCGGCCCACTGTCCGTGACTGTGACGCTGGCGAATCCGCCGTCCTTTTCAATGCCGACTTTAATTGTACCACCTGGCTTTGAATATTTCACAGCATTGTCGAAAATATTTCCAAAAACCTGCTTTAGCCTGTTTTTGTCCGCGCGCACAACTGCCGGCTCCTCCGGCTCCGCGTATTCAATCTCAATGCCGGTTCTGTTTGCCCGCTGGACGACGGCCAGCACCGCGTCGGAAAGCTCCGCAATGAGGTCAAGTCTTGTGAAATTCATTTTAAGCTTTTTCGTTTCAAGCCTTGAAAAGTCCAGCAAATCCTCCACCATAACGGACAGCCTGTCTGTCTCGTTCATGATTATTTTCATTCCGTCTTTAAAGGTTTCCTCGTCTTGCGGCCCCACGGCAAACAGTGTTTCACCCCACCCCTTTATGGAGGTGAGCGGGGTTCTCAGCTCGTGCGATACGGACGATATAAATTCATTTTTCATGGCATCCGTGGCTGTCAGGCCGACCGCCATCTCGTTGATGTTCTCGCAGAGCGTCCCGATTTCATCGTTATACTTATTCTCAATTCGCACGCTGTAGTCTCCGTGCGCGATTCTCTTCGTCGTAAAGCCGATATCCCTCAGGGGAATGACGATGGATCGTATAAAATACATTCCCGAAAATATTACAAAGAATAGAATCACAAGGCACACCATGACCGCAATCCCAATCAGCTTTCCCAGCTCATCATCAATCTTTCTAAGCGAACTGACAATTCTGATAGCCTCAAAGGAACCCACCGGTGAGCTCAAAAGCTGTGTCACAGCCAAGACATGCTCGCCCGAAAGCGTCCTGCCTATACTCTCTCCGTAGCCGTCAGGATTTTCCATCGCGTTCCAAAAATCATCAATATTCTCCTTAGCGCTGTAGGAAAACCCGCTGGACGTCGCAATAACCGCGCCTTTCGTGTCGACAATCATAAGTTCAAAGCGGTCCTTTTCATTGAAGTTCGAGACAAGCCCCAACACGGCGCTCACTTTTTCCTCCGGCGTCACAGTAGCAGTCGGTATTTCGGATATCGAAGTTTTGATTCGGTAGCTGATTGCCTGCCTCGCAGAATTGTAGTAGCTTTGACGCGTCGAGAAATATATGGCAAGCGACGAGACAGCGAGAATAACTATCGTCGTCAAAAGACTGACAATAATCCATCTTCTCGTTATTCCCTGTTTTTTCTCCGCCTTTTCACCATGAGCCATCAGATTTTTGTTTTCCCCTCAGCGTTTTGTAATGTACCGGTGCCCTGTTCTCCGCTTTTCTTCAGCTGTTCCAGCGATATCCATATCCCCACACAGTCAGTATGTTCTTCGGGTTGCTCGGCTCTTCTTCAACCTTCATGCGAAGCCGACGGATATTGACATCCACGATTTTTATATCCCCATAGTAGTTTTTTCCCCAGACCGCCCTTAGAATCCTGTCGCGGTCAAGCGCAACCCCGGGATTTTCAAAAAACAACTCCATTATCTGAAATTCCACCTGCGTGAGGTCCAGCTCTTTTCCATTTTTCGTGAGCACGCGCGAGCGCATGTCGAGCAAAAAATCGCCGAGATTGTACTCTCTGACATCATTTTCGCTCTGCTTGTAGACCTGCGTGCGTCTGTACACGGCGTCAACTCTCGCTATCAGCTCTCCTATCGAAAATGGCTTTGTCACATAGTCGTCCGCACCGATGGCAAGCCCCGCAATCTTGTCTTGCTCCTGTGTCTTTGCCGTCAGCATTATAATCCCGATTTTGCTGTTGTCGCGCCTTATAAGCTCGCACAGCTGCAAGCCGTTTATACCCGGCAGCATTATATCCAGCAGCGCGATATCAAAGCCCTCCGCGTCGCTGTTTAGTATTTCCAATGCCTTTTCCGCGTTTTCGACACCGGTCACATCATATCCGGATCTCTTCAAATTAAGCGTAATCAAATCCCTTATGGCGTACTCGTCCTCAACGACAATGATTCTTTTCATAAAACCTCCGCTTATTACAGCTTACAGAATTGTAAAATTGCGCCTTATAAACTCCAGCTCCTCTTGAGTGCAGCCGGGCTTGATGTAGTACCTGTATGAGCCGGCTCTCTCTGTGAGAACATAGCCCTCGTCGAGATAAGATGCCGTTTCGTCGCCGACCATAATCACCTTAACGCGCAAAAGCTCCTTGCCCGTCTCAATGTCCTTTACGATTATGAGCCTTGGCTCATTTTCCGCCTTAAAAACATAAACTCTTCCAAGCCACTTGTCCGGCATCGCCAGCGCGAGGTTGTACCCCTCCTCGACATACGTCGAAACGGCGTGCTTCACCACGCCTTGCTCAATAGTATACCAATGCACCCACCCGTTGTCCTGAGCGGGCATTTCGACAGGCGAAATGTCCGATGGAATGTATATAGGTCCGTTTTCTTTAAACGAACGGCAGCAAAGCGAGGTTCTGCTTCTCTCGCATATGTCGCGCAGACGTATGTCCTGTGCAAAATCAGCCCTGACAAGCTGCATATCGCGCACCAACACCACCTCCGACGTGACAACTCCGCTTTCGAGCCTCTCGTCAATAAAAAATGCCCGCGTTCCGTCTTCGAGTGTTCCACCTGTCAGCTTGACATATCCCACCATATCATAGCTCAGCGAATACTCGCTGACTTCCACAAAGCTTCCGTTGATATTCTCGACATATTTAAGCTTAAACGGCTCATACTGTCTGCCCGCCGTTATATATCCGAACTCGACGTCCCCGTCTTCGTCAATATCATAGACAATGATGCTAAGGCAGCTTTCCTCAAAGCCCAGACTAAGCACATTGTCGGAATAATAATACACCGCAATCTGATGGTCGGTCTTGCTTATATTTGTCCAGTCAACCAGCAGCAGTCTTTTGTTGCCATGTCCGTTTTTTATGAAGCTGACGCCCTCAATGGAGTCGCCCAACCCTTCTACAACGCTCAAAATTTCCCATTTCCCACTCTGTGCCTTTTCGAGCACTGCGACATTTGCATAGACGCCGAGCGACGGGATGGAAAAAAACACAACAGCCTCATTTTGGCCGTCGTCGTCCAAATCGGCAAATTGAACCGGCGCGCGCGAATCTCCCGAAGCCGGATATTTGAGCACCGTTTTCTCTTTTGTATATGACTCGACAGCGTCGATAATCCCTCTTTGGTCGTATGTCAGCGCAGGTGCGCTCAAAAGCTCCTCCACGGAGCCCGCACCGGTGCACGAACACAAGGAGAGCATAACGGCCGCGGCAAATATCAACACTGTCAGCTTCTTCACACCCTGCACCCCCTTGAGTCACATTTTATGTATTATATAATATATTTTTTAATAACATTAGTCAAATATGTTGACATGTTGCGTCGTATTTGAGAAGATGTTAATATATTGTGAACCAATTCAAATAATTTAAGTTTTGAAAGGACATAATGCTTATGGAAAGGCAAGTAAAACGGCTTAAACGTCATACCACCTCCGAGTGGAGCTGGATTATGTACGACTGGGCCAATTCGGTATATGCCACAATTATCATGGCTGCTGTGTTCCCGATCTATTTTTCACAGGCCGCCCGTGCAGCAGGGGTAAACGGCGATATGTGGTGGGGTTATGGCACCTCAATCGCCACCTTCACTGTCGCGATTCTTGCACCTGTGCTCGGCGCCATAGCTGACTATAAGGGAATGAAAAAGAGGCTTTTCTCGGTATTTCTCGTCATCGGCATCGGCTTCACTCTCGTCATGGCCATCAATGATAACTGGAAGCTCATGCTTCTAGGCTACGTTTTGAGCTATATCGGTTTTTCAGGCTCGTGCCTATTCTATGACAGCTTTCTCACCGACATCACCACACCCGAGCGGATGGACAACATCTCCGCAAAGGGCTATGCGATGGGGTATATAGGAGGCAGCACCATTCCTTTCATCGTGTCCATTTTGCTCATTCAATTCATGTCCGATTCCGTCCTTGCCGTAAAGCTGTCCGTTGTCCTCACCTCCGTTTGGTGGGCTATTTTCTCAATTCCGTTTCTGCGCGACGTCAAGCAGACCCACTCTTTGGGCGAGATTCCAAAAAACATTGTCGGCGCCGCATTTAAAAACGCCGTGCACACATTCAAGGACATCCTAAAGAACAAAGCGGTCTTTCTCTTCATAATTGCCTACTTCTTTTACATAGACGGTGTCAATACGGTCATCCACATGTCCACCTCCTATGGCGCCACACTGGGGCTCGGTTCCACAGGTATGATTCTGGCCTTGCTCGTGACACAAGTCGTCGCCGCCCCGTGTGCCGTATTGTTCTCAAAACTGTCTGCCAAAATCGGATCCATCAAAATGATTGGCATCTCAGTCGCCGTATATTTTGTCATCTGTGCCACGGGATTCTATATGGGATACTCGCTGGAGCCGTCCCAGTTTTCCTCAGAGTCCGCCTACACACAGTCCTTCAATGCCGCAGTTGACGGCCAAAATCAGGATGATCCCGCAATAGCCGATGTCCGCGCCAACGGCCTTTTAAATATCAACTCCGTGGAGCGCAGCAAGCTGTTTGTCGAAGCCGTCGAAAGCTCAGAGCTTGACGCGGACACCTCGAGAAAGCTGGTTGACAAGGTTGTACCTGTTCTCGACAAAATCACGAGTGAGGGCACATATGACTATGCTCTCAAGCGCTCAAACTACCTGTTTTGGGTGGTTGCAATACTCGTCGGCACATGTCAGGGCGGTATACAGGCTCTGTCTCGCTCCTATTTTGGCAAGCTTATACCACCCGAAAAATCAAACGAGTACTTTGGCTTCTTCGACATTTTCGGAAAATTTGCCGCCGTTATGGGTCCGGCCCTCTATGCTTCCATAAAGGGCATGACCGGCCATTCCTCCTACGGAATTCTAAGTCTGATGGTTCTTTTCATTCTGGGCGGCCTCGTCTTGTTCCTTGGGCGCAACCGCTTTAAAGAAGCAGAGCTACAAAACGCAAGACCGCAAAGCGCCGAATAAATCTCAACTTTCACTTAAGGGGTTTCCATGTATACACTTGCAATTTTACTGCTCGTCGCCTATTATATTTTTACAAATATCACCTCCCTCGTCCAACACGAGGGACCTTTTACCGCCGTCCACTACATCCTGATGTTTATAACGCTGCTGATGGCGGTAGTCGGTGTGTTCATGGGAAACCGCTATTTTCATGACTTCAAGGAAAAAAAGGAAAAGCAGGCAAAGGAACGCGCCGAGGCCGAAAAAAAGCGCAAGCAGGAATTGCTCGCTGACTTTCTGCCCTCTGGCGACGAGGAGCTCGACGAGGTTTCCGAAGTTACTCCGGCCTGTGAACCCGCCAAAGCGGATACTCCCGAAAATGGCACGGAAAACATCTACAACTCATAAATATCCAGATTGTGGCATGATTATTGCCAATTGGAGCGGGCACAATATTCGTGTAGGAGGTGCCTGCAATGTCATACTGGAAATTCAACAACAAGACAGGACTTATAGAAGAGGTTGTGCCTCTTCCCGAGACGGAAATTGTGCCTCCCGGTATAATCTCCTCTCACAACGAGCTGGAGAACATGGCTGTGGATGAAGCGGATGTCGATGACATGCGCGACTACAGCATTGACCTCGAGCTGTAATTGCATCAAAAAAGCGCCGGGTTTTCCCCGGCGCTTTTGCTTTGCCAAAAATACTTCCTGCGCTACTCTGCCTTTGACGAAATTTTCATTCCAAGCAAATAAAGCTCTGCACCGCTGACAGTGTTGTCTTCGATGTCTTTCTCCTGATTTTTAATTTCATAGCTGTACAGCAGCCCTCTGTAAATTCCGGAGCCTGTCTCATCGTATGTGAGCCTGCTCAGTGTAAAAACAGGTCTTTTCGCAAACGCAAAGACGCAGAGATAATCGGTTGCAAATGCCACCACCCAAAGCGCGATTACGGATACCAGACAGATAACCAGCCGTTTGACGAGTCTTCCCTTTTTGTGTCCGCGTTTGCCATTGTCCTCAGCCTTGTACTTCATCATTCTCCCCCTTTTGTCCTAATCGTGTTTTTTTATTTTATCCCAATATGACTTCGCCGCCTGCTCGTTTTTATTATCGGCAAATTCATAATAGGTTCTCCCAACGAGCGAATCAGGCAAGTACTGCTGCTCGACATATCTGTTCGGATAATCGTGAGGGTATTTGTACTGCACGCCTCTGCCGAGTTTTCCTGCGCCTGAATATCCCGTTCCCTTAAGGTGATTTGGAACGTCGGTGAATTCACCGGCCCTCACATCAGCAAGCGCCGCTTCCAATGCAAGATAGGCCGAGTTGCTTTTGGGCGAAGTTGCGAGCAGCACAATGGCCTCGGCCAGCGGAATAGCGCCCTCAGGCAGCCCCAGCTGCATTGCGGAATCAACACATGCCTTGACGATTGGCGCCGCATTTGGAAACGCCAGCCCGATGTCCTCGCTTGCGATGACAAGCAGCCTCCTGCACGGTGAGATGAGGTCACCGGCCTCGACAAGTCTAGCCAAATAGTGAAGCGCCGCGTTCTCGTCACTCCCCCTAATCGACTTCTGCAGGCCCGACAATAGGTCATAGTGTACATCGTCAGCTCTGTCATATCTCGAGGAGGCCATGGAGGTTACCTGCTTTGCCATTTCCACAGTCACTTTCTTTTTTTGAGCCGTGACCGTCGTCGCAGCCGACAGGAAATCGATGGCATTGAGCGCTTTTCTGACATCTCCTCCGGACGTTTTCGAAAGCAGAACCCGCGTCTCCTCATCTACTTCATATTCGACGTCCTCACTTTTAGCAAGCAGTTCAAATGCCCTGTCCACAGCAAGCCGAACATCCTCATAGCCGAGAGGCTTAAACTCAAATACAGTACAACGCGAAAGCAGCGCGTTGTATACATAAAAGTACGGATTTTCCGTTGTCGACGCGATGAGCGTGACAGATCCGTCCTCCACAGTTTCCAGCAAGGACTGCTGCTGTTTCTTATTAAAATACTGAATTTCATCAAGGTAAAGCAAAATCCCGTCCGAGCCGGCGAGTGTTTCAGTGCTTGCAATCGCCTCTCTCACGTCGGCGGTAGACGCCGATGTGCCGTTGAGATGAAAGAGCTGCATGTTGCTGCTTTTTGCGATTATTCTCGCAATTGTCGTCTTTCCCACCCCGGACGGCCCATAGAAAATCATATTGGGAATCGTGCCTGAATCAATCGCATTTCTAAAGACCATGCCCTTTTCGAGCAAATGCCTTTGTCCGAATACCTCATCGAGCGAGGAGGGACGCAGCAGGCTTGCAAGCGGCGTCTTGTTCATAAAAGCGTCCTCTCTTCGGCAAATGATAAATTAATATATCGGGTAAGCCGCGCACATTTTCGCCACTTCGCCGTCAATGTAATCCCTTTGTGCGTCAAAGTCCTTTATCGCAAGCGCAATCAGCTTTGCAATTTTCTCCATCTCGTGAGCGCCAAATCCGCGCGAGGTCACGGCAGGCGTACCGATTCTGATTCCGCTTGTAACCGTCGGGCGCTGTGTGTCTCCGGGAATGGAATTCTTGTTGACTGTTATGTGCACCTCATCGAGGCGCTCCTCAAGCTCCTTGCCTGTGATGCCGAGCTTGCGCAAATCGAGCAGCATCAGGTGATTGTCCGTTCCGCCCGACACGAGGTCAATTTCGTTATTAATAAGCTCCTTGGCCAGCACTGCGGCGTTGTCGATTATCTTCTTCTGATATTCCTTAAATTCATCCGTCATCGCTTCTTTAAAGCATACGGCCTTTCCCGCTATGACGTGCATGAGCGGGCCTCCCTGCGTGCCGGGGAAAATCGCTTTATCGACAGCTTTTGCAAGCTCAGCCTTGCACAATATCATTCCGCCGCGTGGTCCACGCAGTGTTTTGTGCGTCGTCGTAGTCACTATATCGGCATACGGCACCGGTGATGGGTGCAGCCCCGCGGCGACAAGTCCCGCAATGTGCGCCATATCCACCATGAAAAGTGCATTGTATTTTTTTGCAATCTCCGATATTCTCTCAAAGTCGATAATTCTGGGATAGGCGCTCGCTCCTGCGACAATGAGCTTTGGCTTCATGTTGACCACAACTCTCTCAAGCTCGTCATAATCAATTCGCCCATCCGTTTCGCTCACACCGTAATGGCAAAAATCATATAGCTTTCCCGATGCATTCACAGGTGAGCCGTGTGTCAAATGTCCGCCATGCGCAAGGCTCATTCCGAGCACCGTGTCACCCGGCTCAATGACAGCCGTGTATGCGGCCAGATTTGCCTGCGCTCCCGAATGCGGCTGAACGTTCGCGTGCTCTGCCCCAAATATCTTTTTTGCGCGCTCAATTGCCAGCACTTCGACCTCATCGACATATGCGCAGCCCCCGTAGTATCTGTGTGCCGGATATCCCTCAGCATACTTGTTCGTGAGGACACTGCCCATCGCCGATAAAACCTCCTGAGACACAATGTTCTCCGATGCGATAAGCTCAATGTTTCCGCGCTGTCTGACAAGCTCGCGCTCCATTGCCGCTCCGACCTCCGGGTCAAAGGCCTTTACTGTTTCAATTGATTCAACCGCTTGATTTCTCATTTATGCTACCTCTTTAATTTTTGATCGCGCGAGCCGACAGCTCTTGCTCTACAAGTATACTAATTATAACAAAATATCACATAAAAGAATAGCGCAATCCCTCTCGCAATGAACATTTTTTTGTGTTAAAATACAAAAAAGACCTTTTTATGCAAATAAATCAAGGTATGGTGATAATTTTGACAAACAAGCAGCGCGCCGACAAAATCTGCATGGCTCTGGAAAAAGAATATCCTCTCCCCGAATGCACACTCGACTATGCAAGGGCCTGGGAGCTGCTGGTAGCAGTGCGTTTGGCCGCGCAGTGCACAGACGCGCGCGTCAATATTGTGACCCGTCAGCTCTTTTCAGTCTACCCGACCCCAAAAGCTCTGGCAGATGCACCTGTTGAAAAAATAGAGGAAATTGTTCGCCCCTGCGGCCTCGGCGCCACAAAAGCACGCGATATAAGCAAGGCGATGAAGCTGCTTGTATATCAATATGACGGCCGCGTGCCTGATGACCTCAACACTCTTCTCACCTTTCCGGGCGTCGGCCGAAAGTCCGCAAATCTGATTGTCGGCGACGTCTTCGGCAAGCCCGCCATCGTGTGCGATACCCACTGCATCCGGCTTGCAAATCGCTTCGGCCTTGCCGACAGCCAAAACCCTGCGGTTGTCGAAAAGCAGCTGCGAGAGGTGCTGGATCCACAAAAGAGCAATGATTTTTGTCATAGAACCGTTTTGCACGGGCGCGCGGTTTGCTCCGCACGCTCATACTCCTGCGAGAAGTGCTGTGTTTTCGAATTTTGCAAAAGTGCAAAAAAGGCTTGACACTTTTTTGCGCTCGGCATATACTTGTCTCAACGTAACACAGGGGCGCCGAAAGGCTGAGATTGACTTAGTTGTCATGTCCCTTTGAACCTGAACCGGATAATGCCGGCGTAGGAAGTGTGAGAAATCATGATTCTTTTGCGCCTGCTTGTCCAATTAGAGCAGGCTTTTGTTATGCAAATTATTCCAAATGAGGAGAAATATTTATCATGACCAACACACGCAACAAAAAATTGCGCATCCTTGTCGAATGCGCAATGCTTCTGGCGATGGCCTGTGTGCTCTCGCTGTTTCCGAAATTCAAGTTTCTGGCCGATGGCGGCTCGATAACCGTTTGCAGCATGCTCCCGATTATTCTGATTTCATATCGCCGCGGCATCAAATGGGGTCTTCTCTCCGGCTTTGCCTTTTTCGTGTTCCAGACAATAACCGGCTTTGTCAGCAAATCGCTCACCCTCGAGACGACGATGCTCACTCTGGTATTCGACTATTTTCTCGCGTTCACGGTGCTGGGGCTGGGCGGTTTCCTACGCGACAAGATGAAATCGCGCGGTGTAGAGCTGGCACTCGGCGGACTGTGTGTGATTTTTCTTCGGTATCTCTGTCACGTAATTTCCGGATATATCGTCTTCGGTGAATATGCAGAGTGGTTTTTCTCGGAAAACCTCGGTGTATTCGGACAAAAAATTCTCGAAACATTCTCCGGAAACACCCTGGCAATGGTTTATTCAATTATTTACAACTCGCTTTACATGGTTCCTGAGATGGTTTTGACCTTCATTGTCAGCATCATAATCGGGAAATACGCGCTGCGCAATCTCGGGGACTGATTCTCCCGGCGCGCTCATCTGTCCCACAATAATTTCCCCGTCGGAAACGGTCACACAAAAGCTGTGGCCGTTCTTTTTTTTGCCTTTTATTATAAGCTCACAAAGCGGGTTTTCCACAAGCCTTGTAAGAGTTCTTTTAAGTGGGCGCGCGCCAAATTTTGTGCAGTCCGATTTCTCGACGATTATCTCCGCAACCTTGTCGTCACATATTATTTCAATCCCCTGGTTTTTCGCGTTTTCACACATTTTTTTGAGTTGTCCCTTGCTTATTTCGAGCAGCTGCTCTTTTTTCAACCTGTCAAAAACCACAATTTCGTCAATTCTGTTTTGCAGCTCAGGTGAAAAAACATTTCCCACACTCGCCATTACAAGCTCTCTTATGCCGTCCGAATATCCAAATCCGCCAAAGCCCAGCGGCGGCCTGTCGTCGCAGATTTTCTGCGCGCCGATGTTCGTTGTCATCACAACAATGCAGTTCTTGAAGTCGACAGCCGTTCCCTGTGAATCCGTCAGCACTCCCTCCTCCATTATCTGCAAAAAAAGGTTGAATACGTCGGGATTTGCCTTTTCCGCCTCATCAAAAAGCACAACGCTGTAAGGTTTCTTGCGCACCGCCTTTGTCAGCTGTCCACCGTCGCCATAGCCCACATAGCCCGGCGGCGAGCCGATGAGCCTCGCCACGCTGTTCTGCTCCATATATTCCGACATGTCAAATCTCAGCAGTGCCCTGTCATCCGCAAAAAACTCCGCCGCCAGCGCTCTGCACACCTCTGTTTTTCCAACTCCTGTCGGACCGCAGAACAAAAAACAGCCAATCGGTTTTTTCACATCCTTAAGTCCCGTTCTGGCTCTCATAATGGCCTTCGCAACGGCGGAAATCGCATTTTCTTGGCCTAGCACGCGCTTTTTCATTCTTTCTTCCAACGAGAGCAGCCCCTCACTTTCAAAATCGCTCAGACTGTGTGCATCGACGCCCGCCCACTGCGAAACCACATTTTCAATGTCCATCCGGCACACTTCCAAAATCATGTGCTGTGCCGCATCGCGATTTTGCGTTCTTTTTTTCGCCGCCGCCTCGTCAATCAGATCGATGGCCTTATCCGGAAACCGTCTCTCTGTCAAAAAGCGCTGTGCCAAATATATGGAGGCCTCCACGGCCTCTTTTTTGATTATGACATTGTGAAAGCTCTCGTATTTGGGCAGCAGCCCCTCGATAATTTTTCGCGTCTCCTCCTCATTCGGCTCGCCTACAAGTATTGGAAAAAATCTTCGTTCCAGCGCCTTGTCCTTTTCGATAAATTTGCGGTACTCCGCTTCTGTCGTCGCTCCTGCCACACGGACCGTGCCGCGAGCAAGCAGCGGTTTTAGGAGATTCGAAGCATCTATGGAGCCCTCCGCAGAGCCGGTTCCTATCAGTGTGTGCATCTCGTCGATGAAAAGAATCACATTCTTCGCCTTTTCGGCCTCACTTATCAAGGCTTTGAACCTCTCCTCAAAGTCGCCGCGATACTTTGTCCCGGCAACGAGCGCCCCCATGTCGAGTGACAGCAGCCTCATGGCGCTCATGTCAATAGGCACCTCGCCTACAGCAATCTTTTGTGCCAATGCCTCTGCCATCGCGGTTTTTCCCACGCCCGGCTCTCCTATCAGGCAGGGGTTGTTTTTTCTGCGCCTCGACAAAACCCCTATCACTCTGGAAAGCTCCTCCTCGCGTCCGATGCAGGGGTCAAGCCGCCCCTCCGCCGCAAGCGCTGTCAGATCCACAGAGTATTTTTCCAGTGGACTCTGTTTTCTTTTTGATGATTCTTGCTCATTCTCCGTCTGTCGAGTGGATTTTTCCTTGAGCTCGCGGCAAAGAGCATCGGTGTCCAAGCCGGTTTTTGCCAGCAGCCTCTTCACGGTGGAATTTTCGCAGTACATAATCGCCGCAAGCAGCTCGACTGTTCCGACATTCTCATTTCTTGCGCGCTTGCCATATACGGCGGCATAGCTCGTTATACCCAAAAGCTCCGCCGTCATATCCTTTGCGTCAAGATGTGTCTGCTCTCCACATCCGATTAGCACAGCCAGCTGTTTTTCCATTATATCAAATCTCCTCGCGCACGATCTCATCACCCGCGACGCGTCAAAGGAAACATTGTCGTAGAGCGCTGAAATTACGTGTTCGCAGCCAATCGTAATATGTCCCAATCTGGACGCTATTTTCGCGCCCTCGCTCATGGCTTTGTTGGCCTGTGTTGAAAATCCCTTGACAAATATCATAATCCACCTCTTACATTTCACATGGATTATTGTCAATTTGCCGCGGCTTATTCCAATGCCACATTTTGGCGCAGCTTTATCATTCAAATGCACAATTCATAGGCCGTTTTCTTGCTGTTTTTCATAGGCAATTGCGAAGTAAAAATGAAAAAATAATGGTAACGGCTCATAAGCGAATAATTCACGCAATATGTTGTATTTGAGCATAAATTTTCGCAGTAAACACCGATAAATTGGTGAGAAGTTTAGCAAAATGGGGGTGCCTCAAACCGCCTATTATCGCGGGTCTGCGCGTTTCGCAATTACCTACTGTTTCGCAGTGCAAAAGCAGCTTTTCTCTGAAGTAAAAAAGCGCCGCCGCCTCGTTTGCAAGAACGAAGCGGCGGCGAATTTGCTATTGTCAGTTCTTTATTTTTCCTGCGCCAAAAGCGCTTCTTCAAGTGCCAATGCGAGCTGGTCAGGGCACGATGTGCTCTTATACCCGCAGGTGATTCCCTTTACGCGCGCAATGACATCCGCCGCGCGCATTCCCTCACAAAGCTTTGCAATTCCCTTTAGGTTTCCGTTGCACCCGCCTGTAAACTCAATTTTTCTGACAATTCCGCCCTCAATATCCACCATGGTTTTTGTCGAGCATGTCCCGCTGTTTTTTCTTGAGTACTCCATCGGATTCTCCTTATTTTTCACCGCTCAGCTCGAGCAGCCTGTTGAAATTCATGTCGTCCGTGACACAGTCCCCGGGTTGAGAACCGCTCGCGCTTGTCCTCCCGTGATAGTCCGAGCCACCTGTCTTTATAAGTTTGCACTCGTCGCAGATCCTTGAAAGGACTTCCCTGTCCTCGCTCTTGTTGCGCGGGTGAAACACCTCGATGCCATCTATTCTTTTGGCGCGCGCCAATGCATGGCACGCCTCCATTGTGTCGTAAACGCTGGGATGTGCAATAACCGCCACTCCGCGAGCAGCCCTGATTAGCTCCAGCACCTCGTCTAATGTGCCGTACTGCGGCTCGACGGTGCACGTTCCGCTCTTGGAAAAAAGTTCCCTATAAAGCTCGCCGTAGATTTCCTTTACAACTCCGTAGTGCGACAAAATCTGCATAAAATTAGCTTTGAAAATTGTGCCGCTGTCTTTTGTAAACTTTGCCGTATTTTGCTCGTTGATAACAGGGTATATCTTTTTTACCTTGTCAATCATAAGCTGCCCGACTCTGTTTCGCTCATCTGACATTCTTTTAAAATATTCCGCAAATAGCTGTGGCTTCTTTGGATAGTAGCACAAAACATGAACTTTTTTATTTCCCCTATCGCTGTCAAAGCATGAGAATTCACAGCCTGTCACGACTTCGACCTCATCTTCTGCCGTGCAAAAGCTGTTTTTCATCGTGTCGTGATCGGTAATCGCAATTCTCTTCAGCCCGCATAAAGCCGCATAGCTCACAAGCTCGTCTCTCGTCAGCGCCGCATCGGAGGCCGAGGTGTGACAATGTAAATCCGCAGTCATCAGTTATCTCTCTTTTCAAAAAACAAGCGGAACAACACCGCTTATTGGTGTATTTTTGCGCGTCAGTTCTCTCGTTTTTTGAGCAATTTTATCGCAATAAATACCCCCAGCGCCACGCTCATGACGCAGCCCACAATAATGCTGATTTTGCCAATCAGTTTTGCTTTTTCACTGTCCATTGAAAATATAGCCTTCATCTCAAATACCTCCGCTTTATTTTATCAACCGTCACTCATTGTCTAATATTATACAAAATCAAAATGTGAAAATCTACAGGAAATAAAAAATATTGCACGCTCTGTGCCTCTCAAGATGCGCGCAGACCGGAAAGCTGTACAGGCTCGACATCAAAGCTGGAATCGGGGTGAAGTGTTATCAGTGTTCCCCCACGCTGCCAGTCGCTCTTGTCAATGCCCGGATAAGCGAGAAAGTCTATGGACTTTCCGTATGTCAGGCGAATCCCCTTATAGCCCATTGAAATATCGTTGTAGTGGTCGTGCCCGACGAAGATTCCTTTCGTGCTCTCGAGCGACAGCGCCGTATCAAACAGCTTGCTCTCGTGCTCCGAGCACGAAATCGCCTCGTTGCGCTCTCCGACCTTTCCATAGAAATACTGTACCTCGTCGCTTCCCGCCTTGTATAAATCATATGCAGTCTTGTACTGCTCGAGCGGGATGTGGAAAAACAAAAGCGAGCTGACACATTTTTCTTCTTTTTCGTTTATCTCGCGCGTCAGCTCTGCATACCAGTCCACCTGATCGTCTCTGATGTAGTCATAGTCGTTGAGCTTGCGGCTCTTATATTCATTTGAATCGAATAAGAACAATGCCTGATTGATGCTTCCGTCGGGGTTGAGCACTTCAATAAGCTGATTGTTTCTCCCGTATATTTTCGGTGGATTTTCGTTATACAGAAAGTTGAGATTGCTGGTATATGAAAAATCGTCAAGAATGTCGTTTATCTCGTCAGATGTGTGCGTGGCGATAAACTCGGTGTCGTGGTTTCCATAAACAAATGCCCACGGAACGCCGATGTTTCGCATAAATGTTGCAAATTGCAATATGGGGACATAGTTGTTAAAAGAGAAAGTTTGAAGCGGAATAGGATACACCAAATCCCCTGTGACGATTACCAAATCCGGCTTTGTATAGGAAATCAAATCATATACGGCACGAAGCGCCTTCAAATCCTTAGTCTGGGTGAAAAAGCTGCCTCCAAGGTGAATGTCCGTCAGCTGAAGCACCCTAAAGTCGGTGCCCTCTTCATTTGTAATGCTGTAAATCCCGTTGTCGTCGTCATAGTCTATGTCGAGCGCGCGTGTTTCGATTGGCGGCACGGTGGAGACGTAGGGTTGAATATACCATGAACCCATGCTCATCAGCCACAATCCAAAAAAGACCGTCACGAACAGCACGGTCAAGTTTATTCTTTTTCGCTTCCTATTTGAAATATTCTGGTTCTCCCATTTTCCCGTGATAAAGCTGCAAACAAGAAACACAATGCCATAGCCAACCATCCCCACAGGCCAAACAATCCAGGTTCTCCCCCATTTTGCCGTGATAAAACTTCCCGTAAGGTAAACCGCCGCCACAATTGACCAGTACACGGCTGTCACAAGCATCAGAAAGCGAGTTTCCTTTTTTAGCTTTCCGCGCGACGCCGCAAGCGCACCGCAACTGAAAAATCTGACCGCATGCAGTGAAATGAGAAACATCCCAATGCCTACCGGCAAAAACGCAGCCACTGAGGCATAGCTTATAAAGTTGTGGTTTTTTTCCGGTGACAGCTGGGCGATAATAAACGGAAAAGCGCCCGCCAGACAAAAGAACATGCCCAGCGAAACCCACTTTTTAAAGCGTCTGCGAAAAATCTGCCTTTCAAGTCCGATGTACTTCATCGCAGGCTTGTCAAATCGGCAATCGCTTTTTCGAAGATACCCATAATATCGCAGCTTGAAGCCCGCGTCGAGAAAAAGCATCGCGGCAACCGCGATATTCAAAAACAAATAAAACATTCCCACCATCGCCCTGACCTGCTCGGACATTGATGAAAAATTTTGAATATTTGCAAATGCAATCAATAAAATCGGGGACAAAATGCACAGCATTATCCCCACGGAAATTCTTCTCGACGCTATTTTCAATGTGTCGATGTAGCCCTTTATCTCCTTTGCGCCAATAACGCGTTTTTCGACATCGCTTTCCTCGGGAAAGGCCTTGTCTATGTCATCGTCGCATTGCGCAATAACTGCATTTTCCGCTTCTTCCCTCGACATGCCCTCGCTTTGAAGCCTTGTTGCGCGGTCACAGAGCAAAAGATACATAGTGGATTTTGCTTTTTTAGCCTGATCGCTGCTAGCAATCGTGCTGAACATATCTTCCACGAATTGTTCAAGTATATTCACAAAACCCACCTCCAAACCTTATTATAATATATGAATTCAAAAGAAAACAAGCGCGGTTCTGCGCTGATTTCGCTTTGGCGGCACACGTTTCGCCCCGCCCAAGCGCAAAATCAATTTCTTTGGCAGGCACACAGCACGGCGGGGCGTTTTTTTTAAAAGCAGCGTCCGACTGCGCGATAACTCAACGTATAAATCGTACATTATTTTAAGTATATCATCTGATATTGGTAATGGCAATATAATACAACCTCAAAGCAGCAGCCAAGGCAATTAATTTCCTGCAATTCGCGTGTTTTTAAAAACCACCCGCCGCAAGCCTCGTTAGAGCTGCGCATTTATGCGCCCGAGACAACCACCCGCCGCAAGCCTCGTTAGAG
>JAVVTQ010000022.1:0-26891 GCA_036653595.1 Oscillospiraceae bacterium | reverse complement strand
AACCTTGGCTTTAGAACCTTGGCTTTAGAACCGTGATAGTGTTGTTGCAGCCTTCGGTGGAGCCGTTTTTAATATGGGCAGTCGAAGGCGTTGAGTATGTTGCGCTGCCAGTTTGCAAGCATGGTAATACAGGCGTCAAACTCGGGTATGACAGCAATATGAGCCTAAACCCGAAAATGCTCCAATCTTTGCTTTGCCACGGCATCTTTCAAAATCATGTGTTCCATATCCAGAACTTTTGCGATAAGTTTGGTGTGAAACATGATCGTTTACTCATCTTGCAGGGTTTTGGATTGGTAGCGTTAGTCTGCAAAATTTTGAAGCATCGTGCTTCCTTTTTTATTTACCCCAATGTTTAGTGTAGAGCCGGAATTCTTGCAGCAATGTTTGTGTCAAGTTCAAACACGAGTTTGATAAGCCATTCAAAACCCGAATTATTTGGTCTTTGCCCGGACATAATTGCAATTGTTCGAGTGGTATGAAGTGAGATTAATTGTTCAGAACATCTTTTATCCGGAAGCAGTGCAATCAGCATCGGGAAAACAGACTGAGGGATTGTCAATAAAATATGATGACAACACAAAAACCGCCCGATAAAGGCGGTTTGAATGTTTCTGTGAGATATTTTTTATGGTGCGCCTGGAGGGACTCGAACCCCCGGCCCACTGCTTAGAAGGCAGTTGCTCTATCCGCCTGAGCTACAGGCGCGCATTGATGTGGAACAATGGAGCGGGTGATGGGAATCGAACCCACGTATCCAGCTTGGAAGGCTGGTGTTCTACCATTGAACTACACCCGCATATAACCCTGTCTATTGACGACGCTATTTATTATAGCAATGTCGCGCACGTTTTGTCAATACGACTTTTTCTATTGATTTTACATTTCTTATAATATATCATATGATTTAGCATTTTACTCGAAAGGATACCCTCCCCAGTGAAAAAAACATCTGACGTTTCTCTAGGCTACATCGCTATCATTGCCACCTCCATTCTTTGGAGTCTCGGCGGACTCTTCATCAAGCTCATCCCGTGGTCGCCGCTTTCCATCAACGCCGCGCGCTGCGGAATTGCGCTTCTTCTAAAGATTGCAATGAGGCGCAGCGTAAAATTCAAGCCCTCCAAAACCGTGATTGCCGCAGGAGTGTGTTTTTTCTTGACAACAGTTTTGTTCTCATGCGCAACAAAGCTCACGACCTCCGCCAATGCAATTCTGCTTCAGTTCACCTCGCCGATTTTTATTATTCTCTTCACCTGGATAAAGTACAAGCGCAAACCCAGCGGATATGCCGTTTTGACTTTCGCAATAATCTTTGCGGGAATTTTCCTCTGCTTTCTTGACAATGCCGGCCTTGGAAACATGTTCGGCAACGCGCTGGCCATACTTTCCGGCTTTTTTTTCGGTGCAATGGTCTTTCTCAACGCTCTGCCTGATGCAGACCCCGATTCCTCGAATATGCTGGGGTTCTTTATTGGATTTGTTTTTGGCCTGCCTTGGCTTTTGGGAGAAACTCAGTTCTCAGTTCAAATTGGACTTTGCGTGCTTGTGCTCGGCGCATTTCAGCTCGGGCTTGCATACATTATATTTGAATACGGTATACGACGCGTGCCCGCGCTCACGGCAAATTTCTTGATGGCTCTCGAGCCAATCCTCAACCCCATATGGGTTGCGGTATTCTACCATGAGAGCATCGGCGCCTTTGCAATTATAGGAGGCGCATTGGTTGTAATCGCTGTGCTCTTCTACAGCACGGTCAACGCGCGTCTTGCAAAGCGTTCCTCAGACGCAGTCTCGCTCGATGTCTGACAGCCGCCGACTTCTCGGCGATGCCTGATAGCGGTTTTATTTCAATTTTCTTTTAGCACTCAATATGTTGGCCTTGTTCTCCTGTTGATTTCCCATATCAGCAGGCTGACAAGGCCCTTTGTTTTCATTATTTTCGCTCTGTGTAAAAAAAAGCACACAGATTGCATAAATACACTCTGTGTGCTCAAAATTATCATTAAATTTTCAATGCCCCTTATAGGCGCGCTCGCACGACAAGGCTCTTTATAGCTTGTCTTCGCCGTTTTGGGATTCCTCGGCATTGGCAGCTTGCGCGCTCTCCTTTGCCTCGGGTGCAATTTCCGACGCCTCGTTCTTTGTGTCCTCAGTGCGCATCGTTTTAGCCGCTTTTTTGTCTGCTTTTCTCTGCTTTTCGGCCGCCATTGCTGCGTCGATAGCATCTTTTTCCGCTTGCCACGCCTCGGTCTTGACGTATGTCATCAAGCATTTTTCATCACCGGAACGCTTGATTTTCCTGCGTATCACAATTATCACGGCAATTGCGGCGATTGCTCCGGCGATTGCGAGCACCTGAGATATTCTCAGGCGGCCGATATAGAGACTGTCGGTGCGAAGTCCCTCGATAACAGCTCTACCCACTCCGTTCCATGCGAGATACATAAGAAAAATTTCGCCGTCAAATTTGCGCCTTGAAGACAGTGCAACAAGTACGATTATTCCCAGCAGACACCACAAGGACTCGTATAAAAAGGTCGGATGCACGGGCATGGTCGGGTCGACTACAATTCCTTTTTCCGCAAGGTCTGCGGCACTCCTTGTCAGGTAGCTGACAACGGACTCGCTGGTCATTCCCCAAGGAAGCGATGTGTTTGAACCGAAAGCCTCCTGGTTTACAAAGTTTCCCCAACGGCCAACGCCCTGCCCAATGAGAAACCCGATTGACACGATATCAAGCGCAGGCAATATTTTGACCTTGCGCAAAAGACATCCCAAAACTCCCGAACCAAAGCCGAAAATAACGGCACCGTAGAAGGCCATGCCGCCTTTGCGCATGTTCAGAACATCGGCAAACGAAGTAAATTCTCCCGCCGGAGCAAATACAACATAATACAGCCGTGCACCGATTACGCCGAAAATCGCGCCGATGATTACGGCATCGAGCAACTTATCAGAATTGATTCCAAATTTTCTGGCGTTTTTCATGACGTAAATAAATGCCAAAAGAAAACCGAGCGCTATCAAAATTCCGTACCAGTAAACCTCAAATCCGCCGATTTTAAAGGCGACGCGGTTCACCTCGATGTTTATTCCCAATTTGGGAAAGCTTACGTTGTTCATTCGTTGTCTCCTATTGTTTTTTTCGGATTGATCACGCACACAGCCGAGCGCTCATCCCTGAACATTGTTTGCATTGCGTTTTCTATATCTTCAATTTTAATACTGTCAAGCACATTGATTATATCAAATCCCGATTGATTTTTAAAGTGTGCCTCCGCAAATTCCGAAGCGACGTTTCTGGCATTATCAAACCCGCAGATTGTTTCGCCCAAAAATGCTTTTTTGCATTCCTCAAAGCGCTCTGCGTCAATCTTTTTTGACCTGACTTCTTCAATGCGATTTTTGAGCTTTTTGACGACCTCTTTTGGATAATCGGTTTCACCTGAGAAAACCGTGCAGAAATATCCCTCGCCGACAAATTGCTCCGTTGAAAACGAAGAGTTTACAAGACCGTCATTGTAAAGCTTTTGATAAAATTCCGACGTTTCCCCGGCTATAAGTTCAAACGCTATATCGGTGATAAAGCACTTCTTTTGCTCATCGCTCTGTGCAACGGGAGTTTCCTTGTAGCCCATGCCAAAAAACGGTGCCGAGACTTCCATCTCACACTCAAAATAGTCACTGACAATTTCATTTTTTTCATGAGCAGTGCACAGCTCCACCTCTGTTCTGACCGTCTTTTTCCCGGCAAAGCATTTTTCGCACACGGCGGCGACCTCGTCCGCACTTATATTTCCCGCAACCGAAAGCACCATGTTCTCGGGCCTGTAGAAGGCTCTGTGGCAATCGTAAAGCACCTGCGGTGTTATCATCGAAATGCTCTCGACGGTCCCGGCAATGTCCTCTCTGATTGGCATGCTGCTGTATAGGCATTTGAACATTGAAAATAGCATTTTCCAATCTGCGTTGTCGTCGTACATTTTAATTTCCTGAGCTATTATCCCCTGCTCTTTTTGAACAGTCTTATCTGTAAAATGTGGTGAACTGACAAAGTTGATGAGTATTTCGAGTGACTTGGCCGCGTTTACCGTTGTGGAAAAGACAAAGCACGTCTTTTCAAAAGAAGTGAAAGCGTTGGCGGATGCGCCGGTCTTTGCAAAAAGTTCAAAGGCGTCTTCATTTTCATTCTCAAACAGCTTGTGCTCGAGAAAATGTGCTGTACCGGCAGGCGCGGTCATTTCGTGGCCGTCAAGGATAAATTTTGATGTGACCGACCCGATTTTCGCGCCGTAGAGCGCATACACGCCGCTTTTCTCCTTCATCTCACAGACAAGAACGGTCAGCCCGTTGTCCAGAACAATTTTATCGCAGCATTCCTTGAGGATTTCACTTGTGATTTTCTCTCTGGTCATATCAGTTCTCCCCCGCTATGTTGCAGACCGTGTTGAGCTCGTATTTTCCCAGCAGCTCACATATCTCATCAGAAGTAACCGTCATAAGCTCTGCCAGCTCCGCTTCGGGAGTTTTCGGATATCCGTTTTTCAGCAGTGCGACGTAATAATTCGAAATATATGAATTTGCCGTATCCCTCACTCCTGTCAGCATATTTTTAAACAAGAGCTTTGTCTCCGCCAGCTCCTTTTTGCCGACACCATTTTCTCTGAGAACTTCAAATTCCCTCTCAATTGCATCTCGCGCGCGCAGAGCATCTGCTTTCTCAGTCCCAACATCTATTGTGAGCGTTCCGCCCGTGTTGTTTCCAATTCGCGATGAGCAGTAGTAGCAAAGGCTTTGCTTCTCACGCACATTCATAAAAAGCCGCGAGGTCGGCGCCCCTCCGAGTATTGCATTTGCAACTCGCATCACAGCCTGTTCGCGCTCGCAAAGATAAAAGCCGCAATTGAAAAGCATGGCGAGCTTGTCCTGTACAACGTCCATTTGCCGACTTACAACAACAGGCTTTCTTTTGGCTATCGGCGCTTGCGCCGCCAGCTCTTTTGGCGCTCGGTTTACCCTCTCAAATTCGTTGAAAAAGTCGCTCTGCATGTCGCCGTCAAGCTTTCCGGCACAGACTATTTCCACCTGTGATTGCGATATAAGGCTTCTGTAATAATCATATATAGATTCCGGTGTTATGGCGTCGATATCGCTCAAAAGTCCGCTGTCCGGCAGACCCCTCACATCATTTTTGCAATATTCGGCCTCAAGCATCTCGAGACAATAGGTTCGCTTATCGTTGATTGATGATTTTATATATTCTGCCAGTTTGTTTTTTTCAACGCCTGTCCACTCCGCGTCAAAAGCGGCATCACTTGCGTTGGGCTCAAACAGTGTTTCAAGCAACAGCTTTGCGCGCAGCTCATCGACAGGCTCGCCTACAAAGGCGCCTGCCACACCATTTATGTTTATTTCCGTGATGCGGGTGCTGCCAAACTTCATTGGCGTGGCGGAAAGACCTGCACCGTAAAGCTTGTTGAGATATCTTCGCAGCTCGACGGTATCGCGATATTTTCTTGTGCCTCGCTCCAGCAGCTGCGGCAGCAGTGCACCCGCAGTCACATTTTCCCTCGTCGTATCCATGCGCAAAAAGACGGACAATGCCGTCTTTTTATAGTTGCCGTCAAGTTTTGACAGAAATATTCCCTTTGCTATCTCTTTTCTCTCAATCAATTTATAAATTCCCTGTGAGCTGCGCTAAGCGCGGACTCTTCTTGCCTTTCATCTATTAGTGTTGATATTTTCATCTCGTTTATAGCAATTGCATAAATCTCTATTTTTCCTTCTGCCAAAGTTCTAAGCAGTCTTGCCGCCGTCTCCGGTCTGCCTGCAATCCCGCAGCCGACAAGCGATATTTTGGCCAAGCCGTCTGTTCTGCGGCTCTTCGACACTCCATTTTTTGAAAGTGCCGACATCTCCTCCTCAACATAATGCGCGTCGTCGGTTTTTACGCAGACAGCAAGCTTTGCACTTCCATCTTTGTTTCCCGAAAGTGAAACAAAGTCGATTGTCACTCTTTTTTGCGCTAGCTTTGAAAACAATTTTGCGACCAAGCTCACGCCGCTGCTGTTTGTATCAAGCTCCAACAATGAACAGTGCCTTTGAGAGGTGACACCCTTTATCTTTCCGCATTCTATGTAATCGCCGCTTACCCTTGTTCCGGTTGAAGCGTTATTGTTGTTCTTGACTTCAATTTCAATGCCGTATTTTTTCCCAACCTCAACCGACCTGCTGTGCAGAACTCCCGCGCCCAAGGATGCGAATTCCAGCATTTCGTCAAAGTTTATCTTTTCTATCAGCACCGCCTGCGGCACCTTGCGCGGGTCGGCGGAAAACACTCCATCCACATCCGTATATATTACGCAGACTTCAGCCTTAAGAGCCGCCGCCACCGCCACCGCGCTGGTATCGGAGCCGCCCCTGCCCAGTGTCGAGATGTTATCCATTGCATCGATGCCCTGAAATCCGGTTATTACAATGACATCGCTCTTCGTGAACCTATTTTTAATTTTTTCTTCGTCGATCGACACTATGCGGGAATTTCCAAAAACGCCGTCACAGCATATTCCTGCCTGAAATGCATTAAGTGATACCGCCTGCACGTCAATTTCAAGCAAAGCCAACGCAACAAGCGCCGCAGACTGCTGCTCTCCGCAGGCCAGAAGCGCGTCAAGTTCCCGAGGGTTTGGACTTGTGCTGATTTTTTCGGCTCTTTCAATCAAATCGTCGGTAGTATCGCCCTGCGCCGACACAATCAGAGCTACCTTCTTGTACTTCTTCAAGGTTTCTTTTACAATTTGAGCGGCATTTATAAGCTTTTTGGCATTGGAAAGCGAACTTCCCCCGAATTTCAGTACAGCTATTGACATAGGTAAACCGCCTTTCGTTAGATTAAGACGGTTTATCATACGGCAAATCCGGTGTTTCGTTACTTAAAGTATTATATAATCTGTTATTAAATAAAGCAAACTAAAAAAACTTAAATTATTTTTGAAAAGTATTTACAAATAGCTACAATTAGGTTACAATATGATTACAGGAAAAGGAACGGATAACTTCCACCTGACCTGTCTTCATCATTTTTCATTTTTTCCTCCTTTTTTCTAAAAGCCGCCACTTATGTGACGGCTTTTTGCATGCATGGAATTTTGAGTTTTCTCGCATCTTTCTTGAGTGACGCTACTTTAGAAATTTATTGTCATCACCGATATTTTTAATTGCAATCTTAGCAAGTTCCTTTATCAGATCCGCCAATTCCTTCTTCGTCTCCTCGTCTAAATCCTTATATGCCGAGTAGAATGTGGGAATCTGCCGCGCCCAGTTGTCCGTTATCTGATTTAGGGTTTCGGCATTTGTCGACTTCATGATGTTGAACAGGGTGTTGACAAAGAGCTGCCTTTTTTCGTCCGACTGCTCGCTGAGCCATTTTGCAAACGTATCGTTAATATACTGCGCTCCGGACGATATTTTATCGATAACGCGAAATTTGTCCTTATCTATTTCCCAAGAAAACGGGTCGTGCTGCATTATCCAAAAGCGGTCGCTGTCGACAACCGAATACTTTTCATGATTTTGCAGAAGCATACCGATGACAGAGGATTTTGGCAGCGTCTTATCAATTCGCCCGACAATGCTCTCAAAGTCCGCGCTTTCTATAACTTCTTTTCGAAATCCCGGCCCGTCATGGCTGTAAATATCCGTGACTCTGTCCCTTACCTCGCGTGAGCATTTCATGGCCGCATAAACCGCGAGATTTCCGCCCTTCGAATGTCCTCCAACCCGCAGAGTGCCGCGCGTGCACCCGCCAATTTCGTTTATGTACTGCACGCTCTCATATTGGGCGGGAACCGGACAGATAAAGGCCATATCGAAATCCTCTTTCCATCCGACCATCGTGCCGTCTGTGCCGCGAAATGCGATATAGTTTGTGTCATCGCCGAGAGAAAAGGTCACGGCGCAAAACTGCATGCTGCTGTCAGCGTCGAACTTGTTTATGTAGCCGCAAATCTTTATGCCGCGAAAGCGCGGACTGGCTGCCATGTTAAGAAACATCTGTCTGCTTTTCTCAGCATCCCTCGTTCCGTCGAAAAGGCTGCTAAAATACTCGGCTTTGAAAAGCGACATCACAGTGACAGCGCTCGCGCATTTATTCGGCGGTGGGACAAAGCCATCAAAGTGCACATATGCAAGCTGCGAAAGCACAAGGCTGTCGACGTTGCAAAATGGTTTTTGGTCAAAGGTTCGCAGCTCATTGCCGACATAGCTTATAATATTTTCCACCAACTCACGCCTCTTTTGTTTTAGGTTTTATTGCAGTGCGGGATGTACTGTAAGGGAATATATGATATACTTTTTTTGACAACTATAATTTCCGCGATTTTACTTTATTTTATTACACATTGAGAATTTTCGGCCGTTTGATGGCGGCCGCCAAAGGGAGTGCCGGTTTTGACATTTGATGATTTGATGAATTTGTCCATATTTTCTTTTAAGCTCGAAGCAATTTTGACATCCCTGATTTTGCTTGTGGTATGTCTGCTCGCGGTCAAGGTGATACTGCGGTTTGCAAAAAAAGTTGTTGAGAAGATGCCGGTTGAAAAAAGTCTTCACTCTTTTTTATATTCAACAATAAAAATTCTGCTGTTCTTTGTTGTTGTGATGATTGTAATTGACAATCTCGGCATTTCGGTAACCTCGTTCATAGCCGTCTTCAGTGTAGCGGGCTTGGCGATTTCGCTTGCAATTCAAAGCTCGCTGTCAAACCTTGCTAGCGGGATAATGATACTCATCTCAAAGCCGTTTAAGGTAGGAGACTATATTGAGGCTAAGGATGTCTCCGGCACTGCCAGTGAAATTGGAATGACCTACACCAAACTTCTGACAGCCGACAACAAGCTTATTTTTGTTCCAAACAGCGAAATCTCCGCCGGGAAAATTGTCAATTACACCACACAGCCGCTTCGCCGAATTGACCTTTTGTTCAATGCATCCTATGACTGCTCCATAGAACTCGTCAAAGCTTCGCTCAATGAGGCAATTGCCGAGACGGCGGAACTGGTCGCCGACCCCGCGTCCTTTGTCGGCGTCATGTCATATAAGGAAAGCTCGATAGAATATGCCGTTCGCGTTTGGGTGAAAACAGACGATTATTGGGCGGGATACTTTGGGCTGAACGAAACAGTAAAACGCGTTTTTGACAAAAATCATGTCGAGATGACTTATAACCATATCAATGTTCACATGGCACAAAAGTGAGCGCGGTCTTGTTTATTTTGCGCCTCTTTATTCTATTTTGAGAAGTCGATTGATTTTAGTGAATATTCTCTCAAATATTCTGTAAAACCCGAACTTGCCGCGCATCATGTACACCACCTGCGCTATGAAGGCGCCCAGCAGAACGTCGTAATATATGTGCTGCTTCGTTGTCATTGTCGATATAAATATGAGCATCGCATAAACGAATGAAAACACCTTGTACCATGTTTTAATTTTATTGTTCTTTCCAAGCAGGGCTATAAAAGCGAACCATGTGACAAGGCAGTGTACCGACGGCAAAAGATTTGCCGGCATGTCAACTGTGTACACGAGGTTTAACACCCATGTGAATAAATCCGTCACAACTATCTCGGGGCGAACATTTGTGGTCGGCAAAAATATAAAAATAAGCATAGAAATAACCCTGCCAACCATGTCAGCCGCAAAAAGCCTGTAGAATGCCTCTTTGCTTATCGTTCCGACAAGTGCATAGTTGACGCCAAGAAACACGGCAAAGCTCAGGTATATGACCACAGTCCATGGGATAAGAGGCACGGCGCGGTCAAACGCCGTTGTGAAATCATAGTGGTAAAGCTTCTCGCACAAATCCATCGGAATTCTGTAAAAGAGCAATGCCTCAAAAAAGGTGAACAGTATCGGTATAACAGTATAGTACGGAATCTTCGGTTTTTCTCTCATATATTTTTAGGCTCCTGCCAAAACTGCGCCTCCATTTGGCGCTTTTTTTAATAATTTACATGGTTAATTGTATTTGAATTTGATGTATTATGCAAGTATCTGTCATAATCACAGACTTTTAAACAGTGTTTCTCACGAATTTTTTGAAAATTGAATCTGCATAAAAAAAGTGCATCATCGCATACCACTGCTTTTTTTAATATGCGGTTTATGCCGAGCAAAGCGCAGACGATTGCTTTGTTTCTGTGCTAGGCGGTATACCGTCTTCCGTCTGCGGCCGCTTGCCCTCACAGTGAAAGGCCGGCAGGAGAAATTCTCCTGCCGGTCTTGTCGTTTTTTTAGTGCCTACACAATTTGCTGCGCAAATACAGAGGCTTATTTCCAGTCCAGATAAAGGCCCTTTGCGTAATCGCCGACGACAAACATAAAATCGCCGACAATTCCCGCAAACTCCGGTGCCCCCTCAACATTCAAAAAGCCCTGCGATATAAAGTCTATCATATCGCCCTTGCCCATAAGTATATCAAGTGCATGCATGGGTGTGTCAAATCTGAGTGTCAGGAATGGCTTGCAGCGCTGATATTCTCCCCTGCCCGCCTTTGAGTTGCCCTCTTTTATGCGAATATAGCTGTTGAGTTCGGGGTATCCCGTCACAGCAAAAGCATATGCCCTGTCCGGCGACTCGAGCGCCCATTTGTGTATTTTTTCGTGCCCTGCCTTGTTCAGCTGGCTTATGCCGTTTGGAAGAAGATAAAAATACAGCTTTACCAGCAGCTCCTGCTCCTTTGCGTCCTTTGGGGCGTCCTTTGCCTGCAGCAGCCCCGCCATGGCCAGAAGAGCCTGCATGAGCGACAAGAATGTTCCGAAGTTCTTGACTATTCCTTTCATCTTCGGGAGAGGCATCCCTCTGCCTGAAAAGAAAAGAATAAACTTGGCAAGATCTGAAAAAACAAATTCTATATCGGGATTTTTGTGAATTTCTGAAACCTTGACTTCAAATTTTCCGTCCTTGACGACAAAATGTGTCGCCATCTTCCCGCTCTCTGCCTTGTCATAGAGCGCGGAAACCTGAAAGACGAAGCTCTTTCCCGCAAATTTCTTTGCAAGCTCCGGTTTGCTTTCCACCACAACTTTGAGCAATGGAAGCGCCGAGTTAAAGAAAATTCGCGCGGCATAGAGGTCATTTTGCGTTACATTCGCCATGTTCACACCTCATCTGTCCAGTCAATGTCGACCTCAAAATCTCGCTCGTCAAATTTGAGCGCCTTTTGCACCTTTGCTCCGCCGGCGATTTCGACCACCTTTGCGCGCTTCATAACATCTACCACCGTCTTTACGATATTCTCCGCGTCGATTCCGTTTATGCTCAGCAGGTCCTCGTGGAATCCAAGCTCACTGAAATGATCGTTTATGCCGAGCTTTTTAAACGCACATGCCTTTCCGCTCTCGAGAACAACTTCTCCGACGGCCGTGCCCAGTCCGCCGATAACGGTGTGATCTTCGACCGTAATAATCCTGCGCGTCTCCTCGACTGCTTTGAGGATTATCTCTTTGTCGATAGGTTTTATTGTGTGGAGGTTTATTACACGGACGTTGATTTTGTAGTCACTTTCCAGAATGCGCGCCGCTTGAATTGCCTGAAATACGCAGCTTCCGTTTGCTATGACCGTTATGTCGTCGCCGTCATTCATTAAAACGCCCTTGCCAAATTCAAATCCGTAGTTTTCAGTGTTGTAGACGACCTGATCAAACCCTCGATTTATTCGAATGTACACAGGACCGTCAATTTCATAGGCCGCGCGAATTGCATTTGCCGTCTCATAGCCGTCAGCAGGAACAATGACCTTTAGGTTGGCAAGGCTTCTGACCATCGCTATATCCTCAATTGCATGGTGAGTTGAGCCCGCCTGTCCAAAGGAGGTGCCGCCATGTGTGCCGATGATTTTCACATTGGCTTTTTGGTAGCATATATCGGTATGCAGCTGATCTGTCGCCCTCATGCTTGCAAAGACCGAGAATGTGCTCGCAAACGGAATAAGCCCGCTCTTTGCCATACCCGCCGCCACGCCGAACAAGTTCTGCTCCGCTATTCCGACATTGAAGAACCTCTCGGGGAATTTCTTTTGGAAATCTCCGATTTTTGTCGATTTCGCAAGGTCAGCAGTGAGTGCCACAACTCTTGGGTCTTTTTCGCCCAGCTCAACTAGGGTTTTGCCGTATATTTCCGCTGTGGCAAGCTTTGTGCTCTCAACAGCAGTATAGTTCATCCCGCCCATACTTATTTTGCCTCCTTTTCGACTCTTTCAAGACGCTTCGCTTCGTATTCCTTGAGATCCTTCATGCCGATTTCAAACTTCGAGCTGTCCATGGCGCCGTAATGCCACTTGTAGTCTCCGGCCATAAAGCTGATTCCCTCGCCCTTTATCGTGTCGAGTATTATGCAGACGGGTTTGTCCTTCGCTTTAAGCGCATATTCCATTGCATCGCTCAGCTTCGGCATATCATGTCCGTTGACCTCGACCACATCGAAACCAAATGCACGCCATTTGTCGGCAAATGGCTCAAGCTTCATCACGTCCTCGGTAAAGCCGTCTATCATCGCCTTATTTCTGTCAACAACCGTTATAAGGTCTGTCACATTGTAGTTTGCAGTTGCCATCGCGGCTTCCCAAACACTGCCTTCGTCACATTCCCCGTCTCCGAGCAGCAGCCATGTTTTATAACTTTTTTTAAGGACACGAGCCGCAAGCGCCATCCCGAGCGCCAACGAACTGCCATGTCCCAGCGAACCGGTAGAGGCGTCGAGCCCCTTGACCTTGTTTGAGTCCAGGTGCATTCCCAGCTTGCTCTTTGTGAGGTTAAAGGTCTTGAGCTCTTCTCTGTCAATCAAACCCAAGTCGCAGAACATTGACGCTAAGCAAACACCGATATGTCCCTTGCTGACAACGCATCTGTCACGGTTTTCATCCTCATAATTTTTCGGGTCAAAGTTGAGATATTTGTAGTAGAGAAGTGAAAGAAAATCAGTTGCGCTATAGCTTCCGCCCATATGAGCGCTCCCCGCCCAGTTGCAAGTCTCGAGTGTCAGCTGGCGAATTCTTGAGGCGGTTTTTTCAAGCTCCAGCCACTCTTTTTTAGTCAATGCCATATCTGTAATCCTCCTTTACTTTTTCCAATTTACTTCGGGGTGGCTGCCTGTGAGCGCTTTAAACGCGTCATCTGCAACCTCCCCGACAAGCTCTATGTCCTTGTCGGTCAGTGACAAATTTGTAAAGTGATTGTGGTGGTTTGTCATAAACACACCGCGCTTTACTATTTCGGCTATCCACTCCTGATGCAGCAAAAGAGTGTCATCGTCCGCTATTCTAAGATAGAAGAGACTCGGCTCTCCCGAAATCACCAAATTAACTCCGTTTTGCGCTGCCGCAGAGGCCAGATTCGCCGATATTTTTCTGCCAAGCTCAAGATGCCTATTTGCGCCGTCCATATCCCTCATCTTGTTTATACAGGCAATTCCCGCGGCAAATGGCACGGCGCTCATCCAATAGCTTCCGGTATAGCTTATCCCCGAAACGGTGCCCTTTAAAAAATCCTTTCCGCAAAGACATGACACGTTCCATCCGTTTGCAATCGCCTTGCAAAAGCATATAAGGTCAGCCTCAAATCCATAGTAGTGGTCGCTGCCCGCAATGTCTAGACGGAATCCGCAACGCACGTCGTCCACTATAAGAATAATCCCATTATCCGTGCAGATTTTTCGCACTTCCTGCCAATAGCCCTTTTCCGGCAGCTCATTGTCGATAAAGTTGCCATGCATATATGGCGTGGAAATAAAGCACGCGATATCGTCCTTGTTCTCGGCAATAACCCTTTTCAAGTCCTCTATGCTGTTCCACTTGACCATGAGGTTATTTTCGACTTCACCGGGAAGCACCCACGGTGCGTCGGCGCGCTGCGTCCACTGTGCCACACCGTGATAATAGTTTTCGACAAAAATTATTTTCTTTTTTCCTGTCGCGGCGCGCGCTGTCAGGATTGCCAGAGTGGTGACGTCGCCTCCGTTTTTTGCAAAAAATGACCAGTCTGCGCTCTTTACCGTGTCTACCATCAGCTCGGCCAGCTCGACCATCTTAGTCTGCGGCATAGTAGTGCAGTTTCCGAGCTTCATCTGCTCCATCGCCGCCTTGTCCACATCATCGTCGCAATAGCCCAACACGTTTGGCCCATAAGCACTCATTAAATCAAGATATTTATTGTCGTCAAGATCCCAAAAGTAGCTGCCCTTTGCTTTCTTGCAAAATTTCGGGTACGCGGAAATTGGTATAAAGCAGCCCTCTGCCGGCCCCAGATGTCCGTATACACCTGCCGGTATTACCTTTGAGGCGCGTGCCAGCATCGCGTCACTTTTTTCGTATGTATTAATTTTCATTTTTTCCTCCCTAGCCTAAATAGATTGCAACTCTTGACAAAAGCTTGTTGAGGTTGTCAATCATCGGGATAAAGCCTCTCATAACAACATCGCCCGCCGCAAGAGCGCTCATCGCATCCACCGTGCCCTCAAAAAGGCCTCTCGCCACCTCGTAGCTTCTGAAAATCATGTATGAGCGGGGATTTTCGGCCTTGTGGTTGTTAGTTGTCATCTTTCCGTTCTTGACCACAATTTCGGCACTTGGGCCTCCGCCAACCTCAAGAGCAATTGTACCGTCTGGAATTTTGGATGCGCTTATCGCTCCCAGCTTGTCGTAATTTCCGATTGCACTGAGCGCGTTGGCCACAAGATAAAACATCATTGTGGTGCTTTTTTCGTAGAACACGCGGTTCTTTAAATCATCATCTGACGCCTTTAGGTATTTCGTCATAATGTCAGTGAGCTTTGTAAAATCTTTCAAAAGAAAAGACAGCTTTGTAAAGCCGCCGTAGGGAAGCGGGTTCTTTGCCCCGTCGACCATCAGATTCAGATGCTCGGGAGAACTGAGCTTAAGCTTTATCTTACCCTCCAGACCCTCCTTCATTTTGCAGCTGCCGTTTTCGAAAAAGAGCGTTGCTTTCGGCCCATCCGTGACATTAAAGCCAATCGAAATCGGTTTCTTTGTTTTTGCGATTGCCTTTGCCTCGTCGTCAAGCTCGCACAGTACCTCAAGATCCTTGAGCACCGCGTACATGTTGATATATGCAAGCGTCGTTTGGTCTTTCAATATCCTTCCTCCTTTAAAATTTCCATAAGAAGCTGTTTGCATAAAAAACAAGCCATCGTCCACAACCTTCCTTGCGGACATGGTATGTCAATTGCGCAATTATCTGCTCATATACTCTCAGCCCCCGACTTTATAAAACAATTATAACAAAATACTTTGAGATTGAAAGACAGTTTTGTTGATTTTAACTCATTTTTTTGATAATTAACAGAATATTCATTATTGCAACTTCGCATTATATGTTTTGCCTTGCAATTTTGATAATTATCTCAAAATTCTATCAACAATTTTGTTAGGCTCGCAAAAGCAAATATTTCAGACATTGATTAAGTATGTGTAAAAGCTGTTATTCTCTCATCTGTTGGTTTTTTGCTGCAAATGGGATAAAATATAGACAATAAAAATTAAGAGGTGCAAAAATGCCAAAGCTGGTTATAGTCGGAGGCGGACCTGCCGGAGTCTCCGCGGCACTCTATTCGCGGCGCGCAAACATCGAGACTCTCATCGTGGCAAACAAAAAAAGCTCTCTCGGAAAAGCAGAGAGCATCGACAATTACTATGGCTTTCCATATGGAATAAGCGGCGCCGAGCTATATTCCGCGGGACTAGAACAAGCGGGCAATCTCGGTGTGGAAATTGTCGAGGACGAGGTCGTCGGCGTCGACTTTTCGAATCCCTATACTGTCAAAACCTCCAAAGGAGCTTATCCGTGCGAATGCGTCATAATTGCAACCGGTGCTCAGCGCAGGACTCCGCCCATACCGGGTCTTGTGGGCTTTGAGGGCAGCGGGGTCAGTTACTGCGCCGTATGCGATGCTTTTTTCTACAGGGGAAAAGATGTTGCGGTGCTGGGCGGCGGTGAATATGCCCTGAGTGAGGCGCGCGAGCTGGCGCACGTCGCAGGCTCTGTCACAGTTCTGACAGACGGCGAGAAAACCGATTCTGTTTTCCCTGAATCCATGCAAATAATTGATAAAAAGATAAAGCTGCTCCGAGGCTCCGAAAGACTTTCCCACATCGTTTTTGAAGACGGCACAGAGCTTGCGGTCGAGGGCTGCTTTGTGGCATACGGTTCTGCGGGAAGCTCCGATCTCGCAAAAAAGCTCGGCGCACAGACAAATGGAAGCGCAATTCTTGTTGATGAAAGCTGCGCAACAACAGTTCCCGGAATTTTTGCCGCTGGAGACTGCACAGGCGGCCTTTTGCAGGTCGCGAAGGCTGTTTATCAGGGAATGATTGCAGGAACACAAGCTGTTAAATACCTTCGTTCAAAGCGCGATAAAGAGTAGCGCGAAATCGTAAAAACGTCTTTGTCCCACTTTTGAGCCAAAGCACACAAGTGTTCTATATATGCTTTTTGCAATGCCCTTTCCCGTCTATTTGTTTCCATCCGGCATTCCTCTTTCGGGCGATTTGAAATTGGCTCGTAATTTTTTAGGACAGATCTCCCGGAATATAGTCACACGGCCGAACATAGAATGCATTGTGACTTCCCGGCTAATGTTTTTTGATTTTTGCTTGACATTTGATTTGCGGTGTGTTAGATTTGTCAAAACTGAATAGTACACTTTGTTATTTGGGAATTTCCAAATAATAATGGTAGAGGCGCGGAAATTATAAGTACTCATACGCAAGGACAGGCATCCGCATATGAGAAAAGGAATTTTCGCCGAAGCAAAACATCTTGCCTTTAGTTGTTTTAGCTGGGTCGGTGCAGAATATGCACCGAACTGTCACTTGTCTGTGAAGCGCTATCATTGAACATAATAGTTTATTTTTTAAACTTGATTTTCAATTTGCCGCAGCGCTTCACTTAAGTGAAGCGCTGCGGTTTTTAAATTATATTTTGAGGTGTACAAAATGAAAAGAATTATGACCTTAGCTCTGTCTCTTGTTCTTCTGCTCTCCATGGCCTCCTGCGAAAAATCTTCTGACAAAGTGCTGCGCGTCGGCATGGAATGTGCTTATGCGCCCTACAACTGGTCGCAGATTGACGATTCCAACGGCGCGGTTCCCATCGCTGATACGGGAGAATATGCGTACGGTTATGACGTTATGATGGCAAAATACCTGGCTGACAAGATGGGCCTGGAGCTTCAGATAAAGAAAATTGATTGGGACTCGCTGCCTGTCGCCGTTCAGTCCGGCACAATTGACTGTGTTATTGCGGGTCAATCGATAACTGCAAAAAGACTGAAAGCAGTTGATTTCACAACGCCCTATTACTATGCCTCCGTCGTCGCTCTGACATCTTCTTCGAGCAAGTTTGCGAATGCTAAGAGCGTCGCCGATTTGGACGGTGCAAAGGCAACCTCGCAGATTAACACCATATGGTATGATGTTTGCCTTCCCCAGATTCCAAACTGCGCCATTCAGACAGCGATGGAAACCGCACCCTCCATGCTCGTCGCGCTCAATTCCGGAATTGTTGATTTGGTCGTAACCGACGCCCCGACGGCACAGGCCGCGGTCATCGCTTACCCCGACTTGAAGGTGCTCAATTTTGCCGGCTCCGCAGATGATTTTAAGGTATCCGAAGAGGAAATTAACATTGGAATTTCCGTCAAAAAGGGCAATACAGAGCTTCTCGACGCGCTCAACGCTGCTCTCGCCAATCTCACTACAGCCGATTTTGAAAAAATGATGGCCGATGCGATTTTGGCACAGCCTTTATCAAAATAATATTTATAGGAGCAACTGATGTTTCCTGATGATTTTTGGGGTCGAATAGTATTTTTTATTCAAGAATACGGCACATCTTTTCTGCGCGGCGCCGGCAACACGCTGCTCATAGCGCTTGTGGGAACCGTAATAGGCTGTATAATCGGTCTTGGTGTCGGAATAGTGCAGACAATTCCGGTTACAAAGCGCGACTTTTGGTTAAAGCGCCTGCTTCTCAACTTTGCCAAACTATTATTGGGAATTTATGTCGAGGTGTTTCGCGGCACGCCCATGATGGTGCAGGCGGCTTTCATCTTTTATGGCGCCGCCCAGTACATGGGTGTTCAAATGAATATGTATTTTGCCGCATTTTTGATTGTCTCAGTCAATACGGGCGCATACATGGCAGAGACTGTGCGCGGAGGAATTCTCTCGATTGATGAGGGGCAAACCGACGGCGCCAAGGCAATCGGCATGACACATCTGCAAATAATGACAAGTGTTATACTTCCTCAGGCACTGCGAAATATCATGCCGCAGATAGGCAACAACCTGATAATAAATATAAAGGACACCTGCGTGCTGAGCATAATAGGAACTGTAGAGCTGTTTTTCGTCTCAAACTCAGTGGCAGGCTCCTACTACACTTTCTTTGAGGCTTTCACAATAGCCATGGTCATATACCTCATCATGACCGTCACCCTGTCACGCATACTGCGCCTCATCGAACGCAAAATGGACGGTCCTGACAATTATGACCTCGCAACAAAGGACACTCTCGCTCACACAAGCGGTATGAGTAAATATTCCAAGAAAAGGAGGTTCGACGAGCGATGAGCAACTTTGAAATCATCGAGATCTCGCACCTCAGCAAAAGCTTCGGTGAAACCCAAGTACTTAAGGATATCGATTTTTCGGTTCACGAGGGCGACGTCACCTGCATTATCGGAGCTTCCGGATCCGGAAAATCCACTCTTCTTCGCTGCATAAACAGGCTGGAATATCCCACCGGCGGCTCTATACTTTTTCACGGCGAGGATATCGGCACGCATTTTAAAAATGTGTCGCTTTATCGTGCAAAGGTCGGCATGGTTTTTCAAAACTTTAACCTTTTTAGCAATATGACCGTGCTGCAAAACTGCATGGTCGGCACACAAAAAGTTCTCAAAAAAAGCAAGGAAGAGGCATACTCCACAGCCATCAAGTACCTCTCAAAGGTAGGAATGGAGCCGTATATCAACGCGAAGCCCCATCAACTTTCCGGCGGTCAAAAGCAACGCGCCGCAATTGCCAGAGCCCTTGCCATGGAGCCGGAGGTGCTGCTTTTTGACGAGCCAACCTCCGCTCTCGACCCCCAGATGGTCGGTGAGGTTCTGTCTGTCATAAAAGCTTTGGCAGCCGAGGGGCACACCATGATAGTTGTCACCCACGAGATGTCCTTTGCCCGCGATGTGGCCAATCACGTTGTCTTTATGTCGGATGGTTTCATCTGCGAGGAGGGCACGCCTTATGAGATTTTGCAAAGCCCCTCCCATGAAAAAACAAAAGAATTTTTGTCAAGATTTCTCTCGGTGTAAATGCTATTTATGTGAAATATCACAAAATAAGAGATGCTCTATAAAAAGCATCTCTTTTAATTTGACATAAAGTTCTCAATCGTATATATTCTATACAGTTAACATTTTGTTCATTATTGTTCACCGCTACTTCACCAAAATTGCAATTATTTATGGCTTTTAGGAGGTCTGTATGGCAGAAAAAGAGAAACGACGCTTTGGAGACAGGAAAGATGCGAAATTAGTGAGAGATGCAGACGGCATGCATCAGTTTGGTCCTTATATATATAAAAACCGCACCGATCGCGAAGCCTTTATGGATATTGAGCTTGATATCGGCAAAACGATGGAATTTATTGCAAAGAAAAACATTGAAAACCCCGATTACAAATACACCCTGTTTCACTTTGTTCTCACCGTTGTCGCCAGAGTTTTTTATCAGCGGCCGATGATGAACCGTTTTATAAAGAATCGCAGAATTTATCAGCGCAACGATATCCTGCTCGCCTTCAATGCAAAGAAAAAATTCACCGACGAAGCGATTGAATCCCAGCTCTTTTTGAAATGCGATAAGGAAACAAACATCGACAGTGTAAACCGCTGGATATGCGAAAAGCTTGACCGTTTTCGCAACCGTGACAAGCTTGACAACACCGTTGACATCATGGAAACCATCGCCAAGCTGCCGCGCTTCATCATCAAAATAGTTGCTGCTTTGGTGCATTCTCTCGACAAAAAGGGTTGGCTGCCAAATTCCCTTATTTGCGAGGACCCGCACCATGCCTCTTGCTATATGTCAAATCTCGGCAGTATAAAGCTGCCTGTCGGATATCATCATATCAACAATTTTGGCACCATGTCTGTATTTCTTGTTGTAGGCGAAATACACAAAGCGATGGTTTATGACAAGGAAGGAAACGGGTCACTTATCGATGCGGTGAGCCTCGGCATAACGCTCGACGAGCTGATTGCGGACGGCTATTATTTCTCTCGCACGGTAAAGCTCATCAGATATATGTTTGCCCATCCCGAGCTTGCAGACCTTCCTATCGGAGAAGAGGTAGAATATGATTAAGAAACCGAATGCGCCATGGCTCGAAAACTACGGCGATGTCCCGACATCGGTGGATTACCCCGACATCACCATGTATGACCGCATCGCGGAGATAAGCAACAAATACGCGGACTCCGTGGCATATAATTACATGAAAAGCGCTCACACCTATGCAGAGCTTCTCGAGAGCATAAACCAAAGCGCCGATTCCTTTGCCGCTCTCGGCATAAAGCGCGGTGACAGAGTCGTAATCTGTGCGCCAAATATGCCGCAGGCAGTTTTTTGCATGTATGGGCTCAACAAGCTCGGCGCTGTTGCGGTTATGATACACCCGCTTTCAAGCGAGGGCGAAATCAACTTCTTTGTCAAGGACTCAAAGTGCGTGGCCGCAGTTGCCTTTGATGGCGCATATGAAAAATTTTGCGCAATTCGCGACAAAAACCCAAAGCTGAAAACAGTTATCGTCTCCACTCCAGTCGACACTTTGAGCTCGGTTATGAAAGTCGGCTATAAACTGACACAGGGACGCAAATTTAAATCCTCACCCATAAAGGGCGATAAATCATGGAGAGCCTTTTGCAAGCTATCCAACAACAAAAATCACATTGCAAAAAACCCCGAGCTTTCATCATGTGACCCCGCAATCGTCCTCTACAGCGGTGGCACGACGGGAACCTCAAAGGGCATACTGCTCTCCAACCTCAACCTGAACGGTCTGGCTTTTCAAATTATTCCTATGGCCAACTGCTTCGTGCCGGGAGACGCCATGCTCGCTGTTATGCCGATGTTCCACGGCTTTGGTCTAGGTGTCGGCATACACACATTTTTTGCAAGCGGCGGCCGCGTTATACTCGTCCCGCGCTTTAATGTCGAGAGCTATTCGGAGCTCATTAAAACATTGCACCCGAATTTCATCGCCGGTGTTCCGACGCTTTTCGAAAATATGCTTCAAAAAATCAACTGGGACGGCACTGACCTCGGATTTTTAAAAGGCGTTTTTTCGGGCGGAGATTCACTCTCTGTCGATTTGAAACACCGCTTTGACAAGTTCCTCTCAGAACACGGCGCAAGCGTCAAAATCCGCGAAGGCTACGGCACCACCGAATGCGTCACGGCGAGTTGCCTTACACCTTACAATGTCGACAAGGACAACTGCATCGGATTTCCCTTCCCCGACACATTTTATAAAATTGTCGGCCAAAACACCACCGAAGAGCTGCCGTTTGGTTATGATGGGGAAATTTGCATCAGCGGCCCGACAGTGATGATAGAGTACATAAATCAGCCACAGGAAACGGCTTCAACCTTGCGCATGCACGCAGACGGTCGTATTTGGCTTCATACCGGAGATCTCGGAATGATGGACTCGGAGGGCTTCGTCTACTTTAAGCAGCGCATCAAGCGCATGATAATATCCTCCGGCTACAATATTTATCCGTCTCAGCTGGAAAACGTAATCGACGAGCACGAATCCGTACATCTCAGCTGTGTTATTGGTGTTCCCGATCCCATAAAGCAGCAGCGTGTCAAAGCATTCGTTGTCCTCATGCCCGGCGTAGAGCCGAATGAGGCCACAAAGGCTGCCTTGACAGCTTATCTCAAAAAGAATATCGCCAAATACATGCTCCCGTACGATATAGAGTTTCGCGACTCTCTGCCAAAAACCCTTGTCGGAAAAGTAGCCTATACGGTCCTCGAGGCTCAGGAAGCCGAAAAGAGAAAGAAAAACGGCGAAAAGGAATAATCTATATTAATCCGCATTTTTAGCAAAATCTCACCGCCGCACCATCAACAGTGCAGCGGTGAGATTTTTAATTTACAAATGTCTGATTTATTGGCAAAAGAGCCAAAGCTTTGTGGCTTTGTACTCCTTGCTCAGTCTTTTTTGTCGGATTTTGAGCCGCAGTTTTCGCTGTATGGACATGACGAGCAGCCCCCGCAGCAATTTCTGTGGTTTTTTTTATTTTTCTTCAAAAAAAGGTATGCCGATGCGACGGCAAGCAGCAAAAGCAGGACAACAATTATTGTGGCGTCATTCATAGTCTATACCTCACTCGGATATAGTCTACACTAAAATAAGTATCTTTTGCAACAGCGCTTTACATATTTGAAAACAGACGTTAAGTATGATAAAATATACTTCATAAGGCGGTGTTCTTATGAAAATGCAGGAGTCTGCTGAAAACTATCTTGAGACGATTCTGATGATATTCCAGCGCAAGGGTTCTGTCCGCTCCATCGACATTGTCAACGAGCTTAATTACTCTAAGCCCAGCATAAGCATAGCGATGAAGCTTTTGCGCGAAAACGGATATATCCATGTCGACGACTCCGGGCTGATAAGCCTCACACCGGACGGGCGGTTGGTTGCAGAAAAAATGTTTGAGCGCCACAAGCTGATAAGAGACTTCTTCATCGAGCTTGGAGTCGACGAGACGACCGCGCGCGAGGACGCCTGCCGAATTGAGCACGTTATCAGCGATGAGAGCTTTGAGGCGCTAAAAAAGCACATACAAACACGGTGATGCTCAAAAAATTCGAGCGGAGAAATAATGCTGACTAAAAACACGCTTTATCCAATAAAAATCGATTCCCTTTCGAGCGACGGAAGCGGTGTCGGACGAATCGACAATCTAGTTGTCTTTGTGCCCTGCTCCGCTGTCGGAGACGAACTGATTGTTCAAATTGTCAGAACCGAGAAGACACATGCGTTTGCAATAATTGACAGCATCGTAAGCGCATCCGACGACCGCATTCCCATAGATTGTGCGATGTACAAAAAGTGTGGCGGCTGCTGTTTTAGACACATCTCCTATGAAGCAGAGCTTGCCGCAAAAAAGAAAATTGTCGAGGATGCTTTTTTGCGCATAGCACATTTAGATGTCCGCGTTGAGGACACTGTTCCCTCTCCTGATGTGGACAGATACCGCAACAAGGTTCAGTTTCCCGTCGGCACCGACGGCACAGCTCTCTTTGCGGGACTTTTCGCGCCGCGCAGTCATAGGATTATTTCTGTCGACGACTGCCTGCTGCAATCAAAGCTCATGAACGACGTCGCATCTGACTGCTGCAAGCTTTTGTGCGAGCAAAATGTCAGTGCATATGATGAATGCTCGGGCACAGGCATACTGCGCCATATCTTTATAAGGCAGAGCGGTGAGTCGGGGCATCTCGCACTTTGTCTTGTTATCAATGCACGTGGATTTCAAGGTGAGAAGCTCTTCACGGACAAAATCACCGCTCTTTACCCGGTCATTGAATCGCTTTCTCTCAATATAAACACTGCGAAAAGCAATGTCATTCTCTCCGACCGACAACGGCTTATTTTCGGCAGCGATTCCCTTTCCGACAGGCTTTGCGGCGTGCCGGTCAGGCTGTCTCCTCTTTCATTTTTTCAGATTAACAACGCCGCCGCTGAGCTGTTATATAAAAAAGCTAGAGAGCTGGCCTCTTTGAAAAGCAGTGACACGCTGCTTGATTTGTACTGTGGCACAGGCACAATCGGTCTGTCAATGTGCGAAGACTGCCGCAGACTCATCGGTGTTGAGGTTGTTTCGGCTGCAATTTCGGATGCGCGCCGCAATGCGGCAGCTATCGGCGCTGACAACTGTGAATTTCTCGCCATGTCCTCTTCTTCGGCGACAAATCTGCTTATGAGCCGTGGCGACACCATTGATGTCGTCATCACAGACCCACCGAGGAAAGGCTGTGATGACGGGACAATCGATTCGCTTCTGGCCATCTCACCTAAGAAAATCGTCATGATTTCCTGCAATCCCGCCACGCTGGCTCGCGATGTTGCAAAGCTTTTTGCCGGCGGCTACACGATGGATTCGGTGTACCCTTTCGATCTTTTTCCGCGCACAAAGCACGTTGAGTGCGTTGTGTTGATGACGAGGAAATAATGAATTTGCAGTGAAGATTATTTTTATAATCCATACAAGGTGACACGATGCGTATTTCATTACGATATGCGCCAAGGACAGAAGTGAACTGTTGTGGAATGTAGGGGCAAAACAAATTGGATTTTCATTGTGGCAGAAGTTCGTCCGCATGAAATACCGCCATTATCCGGTACCGGAAAAACAGATGATTGTGAAATTGCAATTGAATCATGTATATTAAAATGTATTTGATTGTGTTTATTGCATCCGACGAAATCGGGCAAACACAGTTCGCCCCTACGTTATCGAGGATTATTAAACGATTTAAGGGTTCAGTAACCAGACAAAAGTGTATGCGCTGTCTTTTCACTTCGCCGATGTGCTTATTCCTTCGACACGTCGGACGGGTTGTTCATCTCACAGCTTGCGCTGCCAATAAAATAACGGCTGCGACAGTAAGAATCCACTTAAGAAACAGAGGTATTCTCATGTAATAATCAAATCAACCTGACATGTTTTAGTTTTTAAACAACAATAATTTTGCTTATCAGAAAAGGATGGTTACCATAATGGGTGATAAAAGTATCAAAAAAGAAGTCAAAAAAATGAAAAAATCAGACAAGAAGCCTTCGATTTCATCGACCTCACCAATTTCAAGACCGGCAGCGGTTCAGCCCGAGCTTGTAAAAAAAGAGAAAAAATTCAAATAGGATTTATGAATTTTTGTTTCAATAATTGCGCCGGCGCGGGCATTTGTGCGGCTAATACGCTTTTGCCTCTCGCGCGATTTTATGCTCACTTGCGTGCCGTTCGATGCCTCTGCCGCCAATGAGCATAAGTGCATACCGACATCGTTTTAGGCACAGGCTTCATGTTTTTGTGCGACAATGAATAGCAGAGGGATAAAATATGATTGGCACACCGCTCAAGAAAATAAAGAAACAGCTGGGACTGCGGTCTTCAGGAAGTGTGATTTACGGCGAGTATATGGGATATACCGTTACTTTTTCACAGCAAAATGGACTGCTTTCACTGTGTGTGGATGTGTATTTTCCGGATGAATCCGACGAGGCGCGCAAGCGCATACTCGAGTTCGTCGATTCCGTTGTCAAGCAGTATAACTACAAATTTTTCGAAGTGAAAAAGAGCGGCATAAAGATTGACTTTGCCGACAGACCGGGTATCGGCGAGCGCGTGCTGGACTTGTTTTATGCGCTTGCGACAGAGCTGTCCTCAATCGGCGTAAAAGGCTCTTCGGTTTGTTCGAACTGCGGCAAGCCCTCATCTTCGCTCAAGTTTCTGCGTTTGGGCAATTTTGTGCATTCGTGCGATGAGGAATGCGCCGGAAAAATTTTGAACAGCGCCAACTCCTCTGCGCCAAGTCCGACGACAAAGCACCATAATTTTTCCTTTGGCAGCTTGTTCGGTGCTTTTATCGGCGCACTTATCGGCGGCGGGGTGATGCTCTGGACCTCTACACTTTTTGATTTCTACTATTATTCCGCAGTCTTCATCCCGATTTTCAGCTCACTTTTATATTTTCTGTTCGGCGGAAAAAACTCGCTCGCAAAGCAGATTACCGTTTCCCTATTCTCCGTGCTCTTCATGGTACTTTCATGCTTTGCCATATTTACATATTTTATTTCTCAAAACTGGAATCTGCTGCAATACACCTATACAATGAAAGAGCTTCTCGACTCAAGCTGTCGCGTTCTCGTCGGAAGTGGTTTTGCACAGAGCATCGTCTTTTTGCGTCATGTTCTGCTCTGCGGAGTTTTCACACTAATCGGTCTTATACTGTCAATATGGCGCAGAAAAAAAGCGCCCTGCGAGCAGTATGCCGAAATAATAGGATAGTTTGGGAGAACCAATGTCAAAAATAAACTGGAACGGTTCTGTTCTGCTCGCGCCTGTGCCCGCCGCCATGGTTTCCTGCGGTGACATGGATAAGCCCAACATCCTGACCATCGCTTGGACGGGGATTATATGCTCAAATCCGCCTAGGCTTTATATCTCTGTAAAGCCGCAGCGTTTTTCACACGACCTCATTAAATCCACAAAGACCTTTGTCGTCAACCTAACCTCAAGACAGCTTCTAAAGTCTGCCGATTGGTGCGGTGTAAAATCAGGAAGTGATACCGATAAATTCAAAGAAACAGGACTTTCCTGCGTGGCCTCTCCTGTGCTTGGAATTCCGATGATTGATGAAAGCCCTCTGTCGCTTGAGTGCCGTGTGTATGACATCCTCGAGCTTGGCTCGCACGACATGTTCCTTGCTGATATTGTCGGTGTCAGCGCCGACGAGACGCTGCTAGATCACAGTGGAAAGCTCTGTCTTGACCGCGCTGAGCTTATCGCATACTCTCACGGCGAATATTTTGCCCTAGGAGAAAAGCTGGGCACCTTTGGGTTCTCGGTGATGAAGAAAAAGACTGTTAAAAGGAAGCTCAAGGATGAGAATAAGACGAAAAAAATGGGCGCGCCCAGAGCTTGATGTATGCCCGTTTTTTGTGGATTATGCCCCAAAAATGCGCGGCATTTGGAGCTCCTGCTACAAAAGTAAAGCGCCGCTGCAGCTTGATCT
>JAVVTQ010000021.1:0-27162 GCA_036653595.1 Oscillospiraceae bacterium | reverse complement strand
AGCACTCGGTACTTTGAAAATTTCTCATCCTTCTTGTTCTCATCGACAAACGGTTTTTTGAACCAAAGAACGGTGTAGTATATGATAATATTGCTCAAAAAGACACCCAGCAGCACCAGAATCAGTCCATACCACGTCCCGTATGCAAGACCCGCCAAAATCTGAACCGGGCCGCCCGGAATCACAGCAAGCACAACTTGCAGTATTTGAAGTCCTATAAAGACAAATATGCCGCCCACTCCGTTGAATCGCAAAAAATCTCTGGCCGAACGACGAAAGGCCTCGTCCTCCGCCAACCGTTTTATCGACGGCCACAGCATTATCGTCGCTGTGACGGCACCGCCGACAAATATCACTATCAGCACTATGCGAAGCCAGAACATCAACTTATCTTTTTTTGTGCTCAGTTTAGGTTTTGCCACACTATTTCTCCACTTTTTTCTTTTTCAGCGAGAGCGCAACCCAGTTTCGCAGCCGCTCTTCGCGCGTCAGTTCAAAGCCGGCGAGCGTCAGGCTCTCTGCGACCTCATCGCTGCGCGAATCTATAATCCCGCTCACGATAAGGCATCCGCTCTGCTTTAGCTTTTTAAAAAATATATCCTTCATTCCGATTATCACGTCCGCCACGATGTTTGCGACAATTATGTCATAGCCGCTGCCAATCGAATTTTCAAGCTCCGTGTCATTCGTCACATCGCCGACAAAGCCCGTAAAGACGCCGTCGTCAAACCCGTTAATGCGCGCATTTTCACAGGCAATCGCCACGGAATTCTTGTCAATATCGCACCCTGTGGCTTCTTTCGCGCCAAATGCAAGCGCCGCAACCGACAATATTCCGCTCCCGCAGCCCATATCGAGAATGCGGCCGCCCGTTTCCACTGTCTGCTCGAGCAGCTCCAAGCAAAGCCGCGTCGTCTCGTGCTTGCCTGTTCCAAACGCCATTTGGGGGTCGAGCGAGAGGACAATATCGCCCTCTTTTTGCGTGTATTTTTCCCATGACGGGCAGATAACCAATCTATTTCCAATCCGCTCCGGCTTGTAGTATTTTTTCCAGCAGTTGGCCCACTTATCCTCATCAATCTTTGAAATCACAACTGAATGTTCAATGCCCTCGGCTGTCAACCGCTCTGTGATAAAGCTCTGCGCCTCGAGCGGCTGCATATTTTTTGGTATGTATATGTGCAAAACCGAGTGCGTTTTGTCCTTTTTTTGAAGCTCCTCATCGATAAAATCGACATGCCCTATCTGCGGCAAAAGCTCCTCCATATCGGAATAGTCCTCGATATAAAAGCCATATGGTACAGTCATCGTGGCGATGTCCGCAGCAGTCTGTGTATCCTTTGTGGGAACATTTATCGCCAGCTCTGTCCAATCCATGCTTCGCTCCGCCTTAATGATTTTATGTTACAATGTTTTTATGAAGACAACGGTATTGTAACACAATTATTTCAATTTTGCACCATGCGCCGCCGATTATGTGCAGCTGCTCTGTTTTCGAAAGCTTATTTTAAAAAAACAAAGTGACAGCCACAAAATGTTGTGGTCGCCACTTCAAGAAACAAGCGAACCGTCTTATTTGTCGAACATTTTTCTGATATTATCCGCAAAGCTCTTGCGCTTGTCATAGTTTTTGTCGTCTGACATAGTGCTCTCAAACTGTGTGAGAAGCTGTTTTTGCTCGCGCGAGAGCTTTTTGGGAATCTCGAGTACAATCTCGACATATTGGTCGCCGCGCCCCTTGCCGTTTAGGTATGGGATTCCCTTATCGCGAAGTCTAAAGGCCGTGTCGGGCTGGGTTCCGTCCGGCACCGTGAATTTGATTTTGCCGTCTATTGTGGGCACTGTGATTTCTGCGCCCAGCGATGCCTGCGCGATGCTTATGGGAACCGAGACATAAACATCGTATCTTTTTCGCTCAAACAAAAGATCGGGGCGCACCGTGACAACTACGACGACGTCGCCGTGCTGTCCTCCGTTTATACCCGCATCGCCCTGTCCTCGCAGTGACAGGCTCTGGTCGTCGTCGATTCCGGCCGGAATTTTGACCTCCAGCTTGCGTTTCAGCTTCACTCTGCCGCTGCCTTGACATTTGGCGCACGGTTTCTCTATTTTTTTGCCTTTACCCCCGCAGTCAGGGCAAGGCCGTGTCTGTCTCATCACTCCCCCGAAAATGCTCTGGGACTGCACCGTTACAAAGCCGGAACCGCCGCATTTTGAGCAGGTAATGGGCGCCGTGCCCGGTGTCGCTCCTGAACCGCGGCAATCCTCACATGTATCCATAACGTTTATGTTAATCGTTTTTGTGCAGCCGTGGGCAGCCTCCATAAAGGTGAGCGGCATACTCACGTGCACATCGCTGCCCCTCTTGGCAGAATTTGAGCTTTGTCTCGTGCGCGAAGAGCTTCCGCCGCCGAAGCCGCCAAAGCCACCGCCAAAAAGCGAACCGAAGATGTCGCCCAAATCGCCCATATCAAAGCTTCCCGCGCCGCCGAAGCCGCCAAAGCCCTGTCCGGCGCCATAGGACGGGTCCACACCCGCATGTCCAAACTGGTCATATCTGGCGCGCTTTGTCTTGTCGGAAAGCACCTCATAGGCTTCGCCCAACTCTTTGAACTTGGCCTCGGCCGTCGGGTCATCCGGGTTCAAATCCGGGTGAAATTTCTTTGCTTTTTTGCGGTACTCGGACTTTATCTGCTCATCGGTGGCGTTGCGGTCAACGCCGAGCACCTCATAATAATCTCTCTTATCCGCCATAAATTGCCCCTTTGCAGAATTTTGCGCAACAGGGCAGCGCGAACGCCGCCCCAATTGCGCGATTTGCAGAATCAGTCTTTAACTTCTGTGTAGTCGGCGTCCACCACGTTGTCCCCGCCGTTGCCTGTGTCATTTTCCGTCGGGGCGCCGTTGTTTTCGGGCGCCGTTTCGCCCTGAGGAGCCGTCTTCGAGTAGATTTTGCTGCTCACCTCATACATCTTTTTCTCGAGCGCCTCGCGCGTTGTCTTCATCTCTTCTTGATTGTTCGCAGCAATTGCAGCTCTGACTGCGGCTACCTTTTCGTTTATCTCGTCCGCTTCGGCCTTGTCAATTTTGTCTCCGAGATCCTTGACGAGCCTTTCGCCCTGATAGGCTGCGGAATCGGCAGTGTTTTTATTTTCAATCTCCTCGCGGAGCTTCCTGTCATTTTCGGCATACTGCTCTGCTTCCTTGACGGCTTTTTCTATATCGTCCTTGCCCATGTTCGTGGTGCTCTCGATTGTGATGTTTGTCTCCTTGCCCGTGCCGAGATCCTTGGCAAAGACATGCACAATTCCGTTGGCATCGATGTCAAAGGTGACCTCTATTTGAGGCACTCCGCGCGGTGCGGCGGGAATTCCATCGAGACGAAACAGTCCGAGCGTCTTGTTGTCCTTGGCAAAGTCTCGTTCACCCTGCAAGACGTGTATTTCAACCGAGCTTTGTCCATCTGCCGCCGTTGAGAATACCTGACTCTTTTTCGTCGGGATAGTTGTGTTGCGGTCTATTATGCGTGTATTTATTCCGCCCTCAGTCTCGATTCCGAGCGACAGCGGCGTCACGTCGAGCAAAAGCAGTCCCTTGACGTCTCCGCCGAGCACACCGCCTTGTATTGCGGCGCCGATTGCCACGCACTCGTCGGGGTTTATGCCCTTAAAGGCTTCCTTGCCGATGAACTTCTTGACAGCTTCCTGCACGGCGATGATTCTTGTGGAGCCGCCGACCAGCAGAACCTTGTCGAGATCCGACGGCTTCAGTCCGGCGTCGGAAAGTGCCTGACGTGTCGGTCCCATTGTTTTTTCAACAAGCTCAGAGGTCAGCTCGTCGAACTTTGCGCGTGTCAATGTCATATCAAGGTGCTTGGGGCCTGTGGCGTCCGCTGTGATAAACGGAAGGTTAATAGCTGTGGAAGTGACGGCCGAAAGCTCTATCTTGGCCTTTTCCGCGGCCTCCTTGAGTCTCTGGAGCGCCATTTTGTCAGAGCGCAGGTCAACACCCGTCTCCTTTTTGAATTCATCGGCCAAATAGTCGATGACCTTTTGGTCAAAGTCGTCACCGCCCAGGCGGTTATTGCCGGCAGTTGCGAGAACCTCCTGCACACCGTCGCCCATCTCGATGACCGAGACGTCGAAAGTGCCGCCGCCGAGGTCATATACCATTATTTTCTGATCCTGCTCTTTGTCGGCGCCATATGCGAGCGCGGCAGCCGTCGGCTCGTTGATTATGCGCTTCACTTCAAGGCCGGCTATCGTTCCGGCATCCTTTGTGGCCTGTCTTTGAGCGTCGTTGAAATATGCGGGAACAGTGATGACGGCATCCGAAACCTTTTCTCCGAGATATGCCTCCGCGTCCGCTTTGAGCTTTTGCAGTACCATGGCGGATATCTCCGTCGGGGTATAATCCTTTTTGTCTATCGATATTTTTCTGTTGCTGCCCATGTCGCGTTTGATCGAGCTTATTGTTCTGTCCGGGTTTGTGATGGCCTGGCGCTTTGCGACCTGGCCGACCATTCTTTCACCTGTTTTTGAAAAAGCGACTACGGACGGTGTTGTTCTCGCACCCTCTGCGTTAGCAATGACGACGGCCTCTCCGCCCTCCATAACAGCCACGCAAGAGTTTGTTGTTCCAAGGTCTATTCCTATTATTTTTCCCATGATTTATTTCTCCCTTCAAATACAAAAAGTATTGGTGTTTTTATGGTTATATTATTCAGCGACAAATACCATCGAATGCCGGACTACTCTGTCGCCTAATTTGTAGCCCCTTTGAATTTCCCGCGTAACCGATCCCGATTCGGCTTCACCGCCCGGTTCTCTGCCCACAGCACAGTGCAGCTCCGGGTCAAATGCCTTTCCGAGCGCCTCAATCGGCTCTATGCCGAGAGACAAAAGTGATTTCTCAAACATATCCACCGTCATGATCACGCCTTTTTTATACTCCCCGTCACTGCTTTTGGCGTCAGCCGCCATCCGCAGCGTGTCGAGCACCGGAAGAATTTTCTCGACGGCGCCTGACACTGCAAACTGTGCACTCGCCAGCTTCTCGCGCTCTGTGCGCTTGCGGTAATTGTCAAACTCCGCCGCCGCTCTAAGCTGTCTGTCCTTCAGCTGCGCGATGTCTTTCTCCAGCGACTCCACCTCTTTTGCAAGCTTTTCGCAGACCTCGTTTTTTTTCTTTTTTTCCTTTTTTAAAGGCGCCTGGGGGACGGCCGCTTCTTCTTTTATGCTGTCGTCCTTTTTCTCCTGCAAGTCGTTTTTCTGCACCTCTTGCGTATCCTTTTCCTTGTCCACTTCCATGATTTACCCTTTCAATTGACCGGATTGACGAGCGCATGGCTCAGACAATCACACATATACTTGAGCCGCGGCACAAGGAACCCATAATTCATGCGTGCCGGGCCGACTATCCCCAAACCGCCGCGCAAGCCTCCGGAAAAGCGATAATTTCCGATAATCATCGCGGCATTTTCAAATTCGCCGTTTCCTAGCTCTGTGCCGACGAGTATTTTAATCTGCTCACTTTGGCTCAGCAGTCTTTCCAACTCGCCCGTGTCGTTCATCAGCCCCAGCAGCTCCTTGATGCAGCCATCAAGCTCGTGAAACCGCAGAAGGTTATTTTGTCCCTCGGTATACACGCGCACATCGCGCACTCCGCCGATTAGTGCAACCACTGCGGATATAATGGGTGTGTATTCGCCTCGCCGCTCATCGAGCAGCGCATTGACATTAGCTATGAGTCTAGGCGAAATATCCTCCTTTGAGACAAAGGCAAAATGGTCGTTTAAAACCGCTTCCAGCGCGGCTATCTCCGTGCTGCCAAGCTCGACGGCGAGCCTGCACATTCTTGTCTTTACCCCTCCGACGCTCGTGACACCCAGTATCGCCATGTTGTAGCGTCCCACCTTCATAAGCTCAAAGTGAGCCACAGTCGCGTCTCTGCTGCGAGGCGTGCTGGCAACCGCTGCAAGTCCCGTCATCCGAGCCAGTGCCGACGCCGCAGATTCAGCCGCTTTGTCGGGGTCAGAGTCCATTTCCTCCACGGCATTGGAAATCCGCTTTTTATCCGAAGATTGCGGTTCAAACAAGTCCATCAGGTTGTCTACAAAAAAACGGTAGCCCAACTCTGTCGGAACCCTTCCCGCCGAGGTGTGGGGCTGTTCGAGAAGTCCCATAGAGGTCAACTGCGCCATCTCATTGCGAAGTGTGGCTGAGGAAACGGAAAAATCCTCCAGCATGTTGGCGAGTATCTTCGAACCCACGGGGTCGCCGGATTCCGTATGCAGTGCAATAATTTTGGCAAGTATAACTTTTTTGCGCTTGCTTATGTCCATCGGCTCACCTCCGTTTTGTTTTTTTAGCACTCTCTTGTGTTGAGTGCCAACTATTAATATAATACTCATTTTCCCCGGCTTGTCAACACCTAAATTGAAAATTATTTGACAATGCTGTTTTTATGTTAAATAATACATTTATTCAAAATATTCAAAGGCGCAAAACTGCTGCCGCGCGCCGCTTTGCCATAAAAGTGCTTTTTTGAAGCGTCGTGTATAATATTGCATAGCCGCAAAAAATTATTCGGCGGCAGAATGGAGCGGGGAAATTTGACAGGCATCTACATCCACATACCGTTTTGCTTGAGAAAATGCCCGTACTGCGACTTTTTCTCTGTTCCCTATGAAAGCGAGATTTGCAAAGACTACCTGCGCGCTCTCAAAGCACAGATATCCTCTTTTGGGCACGGCCTCGCAGACACTGTCTATTTTGGGGGTGGCACACCGTCGCTGCTCTCTGCGGCGCAGGTCGACGAGATACTGGAAACCGTTGGAGCGCACTTCTCTCTGACAGCGGATTGCGAGATAACATTGGAGCTCAACCCCGCTACGGCGTCGCCCGAAAAGCTGCGCGCGTACAAAAGCGCCGGGATAAACCGCCTGTCAGTCGGCGTACAGTCCACAAATGACAGCGTTCTTCGCGCAATCGGCCGACTGCACTCAGCGAGGGAAGCGCTCGATACCCTTGCACATGCCAAAAGGGCAGGCTTTGACAATATCAGCGCCGATCTCATGCTGGCTCTGCCCTGCGACAGTGAAGCGAGCTTGTCCAAATCAATCGACGACATATGCGGGTCCGAAGTCTCGCACGTCTCCGCATACTTGCTGACGCTCATGGACAATACTCCCTTTGGCAGATGCCCGCCCACGGGGCTGCCGGACGACGATATGCAAGCCGACGTATATATGAGCGCCGTGTCACGGCTCGCCGCCCATGGGCTCTTTCAGTATGAGATTTCCAACTTTGCAAAGCCGGAAAGAAAAAGCCGCCACAATTTAAAATATTGGAACTGTTCGGATTATCTGGGCTTCGGGGCCGCCGCACACTCCTCCCTTGGCAAAAAGCGCTACAGCATGAAGCCTAATATCGATTCGTTCATCTCGCTCTCCTTTGCTTTTTCAAGTGAAAACCCGCTCAGGTTTTTTGACCTTGAGGGCAATGTCACCGCCGAAGACTTTATTATGATGAGGCTTCGAACATCCGACGGACTGTCGCTCGCCGAACTGCAATCCGGGTTTGCAGCCTCACTCACCGATGAAATGCTCGCTTTTGTGCGCCACTGCGCAAGCTCAGAGCTGCTTTGCTTTGACGGCGACGTGATTGCGCTCACGCAAAAGGGAATGCTTGTGTCAAACAGCATAATTTCCGAGCTTATCTGATATATTCGTGTGCTTTCCCGCACATCGCTGAAAAAACGATTGCAACGCGCCGCGCATTACCTTATAATATTATATACATTTTAAATTCACCGAGAGGGTTTTAATGAAGGACAACATCCGGAATTTTTGCATAATCGCCCACATTGACCACGGGAAATCGACGCTTGCTGACCGCATTCTCGAGCTTACCCGCTCTGTCGATATGCGCACCATGAGCAGCCAGTTTCTCGACAACATGGATTTGGAGCAGGAACGCGGCATCACCATAAAGGCGCGCGCCGTGGCTCTTAGCTACACTGCCAAGGACGGAAAAGAGTATGAGCTCAATCTTATAGACACGCCCGGACACGTCGACTTTGGCTATGAGGTGTCTCGCTCGCTCGCCGCCTGTGAGGGCGCAGTCTTGATTGTGGATGCCACACAGGGTGTCGAGGCGCAGACGCTGGCCAACGCCTATCTCGCCGCAGAGCACAACCTCGAAATAGTCCCCGTGATAAATAAAATCGACCTCGACTCCGCCGACCCGGACAACGCCGCGCATGAGATAGAGGATATAATAGGTATACCCGCTCTCGACGCGCCGCGCATTTCCGCAAAGCAGGGCATAAATATTGACGCCGTGATAGAGCGCGTCATAAAGGATATCCCTGCCCCGACGGGCGACGAAAACGCGCCGCTTAAGGCTCTCATCTTTGACAGCGTCTATGACAGCTATAAGGGAATTATTATATATGTTCGCCTGTTTGACGGCTGTGTCAAGTCGGGTGACCGCATCAGGCTCATGCAGACCAAATCCGACTATGAGGTCGTCGAGGTCGGCCACATGCACCCCGACTCGCTTTTTCCCTGCAAGGAGCTGACCGCCGGCGAAGTCGGCTACATTACGGCCGGAATCAAGAATGTCCGCGAGACGCGTGTCGGCGACACCGTGACAGGCGCAGACAATCCCACCGCCGAGGCTCTGTCCGGCTATCGCAAGGCTGTGCCGATGGTGTTTTGCGGCATTTACCCTGCGGACGGCGCGCATTACGGTGACTTGCGCGATGCACTCGACAAGCTGGTTTTAAACGATGCTTCTCTCTCCTTTGACCCCGAAACCTCGGCGGCTCTGGGCTTTGGCTTTCGCTGCGGATTTCTCGGACTCCTTCATCTGGAAATCATAATAGAGCGGCTGGAGCGCGAATTTGACCTCGATCTCATAACCACTGCGCCCAGCGTCGTATATCGAATTACAAAAACCTCCGGCGAAGTCCTCGACATCGATAACCCCACGAATTATCCCGATCCGTCGACAATCGCAAGCGCCGCAGAGCCGTTTGTAAACGCGCACATATACACCCCCTCCGAATATGTCGGTGCGATTATGGAGCTTTGTCAGGACCGCCGCGGAATCTTCATCGATATGAAATACATCGACAAGGAACGCGTGGAAATGCACTATGAGCTGCCTCTCGGCGAAACCGTCTATGACTTTTTCGACGCTCTAAAAAGCCGCACAAAGGGCTATGCCAGCTATGACTATGAAATGAAAGGCTTTGTCGAGTCAAAGCTCGTTCGTCTCGACATTCTCCTCAATGGCGAAATCGTCGATGCCCTCAGCTTTATCGTGCATGCCGACAAGGCTTATGCCAGAGGCAGAAAGATTGCGCAGAAGCTGCTTGAGCACATTCCCCGCCAGCTCTTTGAGATTCCTATTCAAGCGGCAATCGGCGGGAAAATCATCGCCCGCGAAACCGTGCGAGCAATGCGCAAGGACGTGCTCGCAAAATGCTATGGCGGCGATATCACGCGCAAAAAGAAGCTTCTCGAAAAGCAGAAGGAAGGCAAAAAGCGCATGCGTCAAGTCGGCTCCGTAGAGGTTCCCTCCGAGGCATTTACCGCCGTGCTGAAGCTCGACTAGGCGCAAAAGCACCATTACTTTATAATGGTATTATAAAACGAAACAAATTTGACAAAAAAGAGCCGAAACGCACCGTCATTGTGACGCGCGAATCGGCTCTTTTGTATTTTCTCTTCGCAAAGCACTACTGCTCTAGCACTTTCTTTTTGAGATGTGGGTATTTCTTTTTGCAAAGCAGCAGCTTGCGTTTTTCGGTGCGGTACGGCTTTCGAAGCTGTGCATATACAACGACCGTCCTCTTATGAGAGGCAAAGCGCTACTGCTCGAGCACTTTCTTTTTGAGATGCGGGTATTTCTTTTTGCAAAGCAACAGCTTGCGTTTTTCGGTGCGGTACGGCTTGCGAAGCTGTGCATATACCACGACCAGTCCGCTTATGAGAAGCATGGAGTAGAAATTGATTCCGCGCGTCAAAAGCATGGCGGGTACGATGGCGGCCTCCGTGAAAAAAAGACGGAACAGCATGACAAAGCCGCTCTCGCTTGCGCCGACAGCGCCCGGCAGCGGCAAAAAGGAAACCGCAACATACAGCACCGCCTGCATGGCCATGAGGTCGAGAAACGAGGCGCCATGCATTCCAAAGGCCTTGTACACAAACCACGGCACGAGATAGTAGCAGATCATTTGAAGCACCGTGACGCCAAGCACCTTGAAAAACAGAGGTGGATGGCTCTTTATCAGCGCCGCTCCGCGCTCATATTCGGCGAGCTGAACATCGATTTTGTTTCGCGATGCCTTTTCGTCCTTAATGATGTGAATTTTCACGAGCAGGCTCACGCATTTGTGCGCAAGCGATTTGGCGAATTTTTGGGATACAAGGAGGAACACTATCAGCAGCGTCAGCATCAAATTCAAAGTCATTCCCACGACTAAAAACCAGATAAAACCGCGCAGACTTGCATTTATAAAGCGAAATCTGAAAATATACATCCCGAAGCTGAACCCGAGAATTGTTATCTGATATGTCAGGTTGGTCAGCAGCATCGACAGCGAAACATGCGAAAGATGGATTCCGTCGCGGCACATGTAGTACATCTGCACCGGCTGTCCCCCGGTATTGGATGGGGTGATGGCGCTGAAATAAAAGCCGATGAAAGAATACTGCAAAATTTGCCAAATAGAAGTCTTGCAGTTAAAGCCCTTGAGAGATATTCCGACGCAGAGTGCCTGAAGTAGGATATATCCAAACATCAAAAGCACACCGCCGCAAAGGTAATATGGGTTAGCTTTTTTGAGCACATGGAATATCGCGACAATGGAATGATCTCTGAAGATAAAGTAAAATGTAACAATCATGAGCAACACGAGAAATATAGTGCTGCCCAGATGACTGTTTTTCTTTTTATTATGCATATAATCTCCGAATGCGTTGGTTGTATTGTGTAACTTTTGCTTATTCTATCACAAAGCGCCGCTTTTTTGCAAAGCTTTGCCGTGTGGAAAGCTTTTTTGAGTCCGCTCATGCCCAACGCTCAATGAGCTTTACGGGGAATCAGTTTTTTGCGAAATACGGCTCAAGTCCCGCGGCGGTGAGCTCCGCATCAAAATCAGCCCTGGCCCCGATGACCATGTTCTCAAATGTGTCGTATACTTTCATGCAGCCGCAGAACATGAGGTTGAGCGGATACCCGAAATCCTCAATCCTGTTTTCGTCCTCATCGCACCAAAGCCCCTCGGCGTTTTTGTGCTTTTTGATTTTAACACGTTCAAGCAGCGGGCTGGTATCTCCGCAGTACGCATAAAGGCGCTTTCCCTTGCCCGCCATATAGCCGCACTCAAACGCGGTGCCGCTGTCGGGCTCGGTGCCCCTGAAATCCTCGAGCTGGGCGAGCACCATATCGCAGCGCTGCATGTTGTTCACGTCGCGCATAAAATATCCGCGCAGTATTTCCTCTTGGCTGTCGTCCTTCGGCACATATTTTGCAAACTCGTCGTCAGGCTCCTCGTCGGGAGGATAAACTCCGATTATGCCATATTTGTCGCAGATTTTCTTGTCGGACTCTGCGCGCTCATCCGCATCGGGAAAAAACATCTTATAGCCCGCAAGATAGGCCTTTGGTTTTCTGACTACACCATTTTTATCTATAAACATTTATTTCCCCTCCGCTGTGCCAAAATCGGCGGCCGCACGCTTCAATGCGTCCTCGATGCCGCCCTCGATAACCGTCGAAGAATCGTCGAGCATCAAATTGAGCGGTCCTGACTCAAAGGTCAGACCATTTTCATCGCGCAAAACATTGTTTTTGTCAGGGATTTGCACTCCCGTGTACTTGTCCTCACACGAGCGAATATCGTCCAGAAAACAATAGAGTTTTTTCCCGAGAGCCCATCCGTAGCCCAGCTCAAACGCTGTGCCGCCGTCCGGCTCAAATCCGCGAAAATTGTTTGTGTTTGCAATTATTATATCGCACTGCTCTATGCACCACATGTTTTTTTTGCATATATCACGCGCAACACGCTGCCTGTCGGGATTGGAAAAATCAACCGGCTCTCCCGCGTTTCCTTTTGCCGGGGATATCCCCTCAAATCCATATTTTTCACAAAGTGCAAGCGCTTGGTCTGCCCTTTGCTTTCCGTCGGGCATAAAGCACTCCGGCCCCGCGAGATAAATTTTAGGCTTAATTGTCATTAAAGGATCTCCTTTGACGAATTTAAAGATGATTCGATTGTACCTGATAATTTACAATAATTCAATTGATATTGGTTTTGGTTGTTGCTATAATTATCTAATCCATTCACGGCGAAAGGAGATGATTTGTTGTGAATATTGCGGCATGGTGCTGGCTTGCGGTCTGCGCGGTGTTCATTGTTATTGAGGCTTCCACAGCACAGCTTGTGTCCGTCTGGTTTGTCGGCGGCTCCTTGGTCGCGCTCGTCTCGGCTTTGCTGGGTGCGCCGACGGCGGTGCAGATTATATTGTTTGCAGCCGTTTCCGGGATATTGCTCGCTTGCATTTATCCAATTGTAAAAAAGAAGCTTGTCCCCAAGCGCACGGCCACAAACGCCGACATGGTCATTGGAAAAATCGGTTATGTGACCGAACAAATAGACAATGACGCGGGAAAAGGGCGCGTGCATGCAAACGGGCTCGACTGGACAGCGCGCTCCCACGACGGGGCAGTTTTGGAAAAAGACGAAAAAGTAAAAGTATTCGCGATAGACGGCGTAAAGCTTATCGTGACAAAATTGACGGAGGAAAAATAAAATGCTCGGTTATATGTCTCTTTTCTCGGAGTTCGGCTCCATTATCAGCACTGTACTCGCAGTCGCTGTTTTCCTCGCCATCGCTGTTTTTGTGGCGGTGAGCGTGGTGAAAATCGTCCCTCAGGCGACAGTTTTTGTCATTGAGCGCCTCGGAACCTACAGCAAAACATGGCAGACGGGTCTTCACTTTAAAACTCCGTTTATCGATAGGATATCAAAAAAAGTCTCTCTGAAAGAGCAGGTAGTCGACTTCAGGCCGCAGCCTGTCATCACACGCGACAACGTGACGATGCAGATAGACACGGTGGTTTTCTTTCAGATAACGGACGCAAAGCTCTTTACCTATGGCATTGAGCGGCCACTGTCGGCTATCGAAAACCTGACCGCCACCACCTTGAGAAACATCATCGGCGAGATGGAGCTTGACCACACGCTCACCAGCCGCGACGTCATAAACAGCAAAATCACGGCTCTGCTGGACGAAGCCACGGACAAGTGGGGCATAAAGGTCAATCGCGTCGAGCTGAAAAACATCATACCGCCCGAGGAAATCCAAAACGCTATGGAAAAGCAGATGAAAGCAGAGCGCGAGAGACGCGAGAGCATTCTGCGCGCCGAGGGTGTAAAGCGCAGTCAAATTCTCGAGGCTGAGGGTCAAAAAGAGAGTCAGATTCTCGTCGCTGAGGCCGAAAAGCAGGCAGCTATTCTGCGCGCCGACGCTGTGCGCGAGCAAAAAATCCGCGAGGCCGAGGGCGAAGCCGCCGCCATAAAGATGACGCAGACAGCGCTAGCAGAGAGCATAAAGCTGCTCAACGAGGCAAACCCCTCAAGCCATGTGCTGTCCCTAAAGGGGATGGAGGCGTTTGCCAAGGCCGCCGATGGCAGAGCCACGAAAATAATTATTCCGAGCGAAATGCAGTCTCTGGCCGGTCTTGCAACTTCAATTAAAGCTTTTGTCGACGGCGACGCCGAGAGCGGTATTGCCGCGGACATCGCGGCAAAAGCCATCAAGTAACCGCCGCCACACGTGTGAAACGGTGCAGCGCCTGACCGTTTCTCTTTATCGGGACACAAAAAAGCCGTTCTTGATGGGATCTCATCCCATCAAGAACGGCTTTTTGCCGCTGTCTGTTTTGTGAAATCGATGCACTTTGTGCCCTGCAAAAGCGCATTGTTTTTTTAGAAAAAATATTTTTTAAAATCGAGCTCAACCTCTGCTGTTAAATGAAAAAAAGGCAAAAGCGCAGGTGGATGTGAGATTTTGCATCAATTCTCACGCTTGTCCCCGAAGAAGAAGAGCGCCACCGTGCCGGGTCCGGTGTGTGAGCCGATTACTGTTCCGACGCTGTTTATCAAGACCTTGCCGTCGAGCTTTTTAAATGTTTTTTCCACCAGCTCTGCCACCGTGCGCGCGTTGTCAAAGCAGTTGGAATGTGAAATAAAGCACTTTCCGCTGTAATTGATGCCACCGTCGGCGTGTTCAATCATTTTTTTGACCATCGCGTCGATGACATTTTTCTTGCCGCGTATTTTTTCGCGCGCAATGAGGTGTCCGAGGTTGTCCATGTTCATGAGCGGACATATGCAAAGTGCGGTTCCGATAGCGGCCGACATCCCCGATATCCTGCCCCCTCTTCTGTAATGAGAGAGATCGGTCGAAAAAAACCAGTGATGTATAGAAAGCCGATGCGCGGCTGCAAAATCGCGCAGCTCTTCCATTGAAGCGCCGCCGTCACGCAAATTCGCGAGCGCATCTACGAGCATTCCATACCCTGAGGAGGCTCCCAGCGAATCCACGACGAGTATCTCGCGTTCGGGATATTTTTCCAAAAGCTCCGCGCGTGCAATTCCGGCCGAATTGAGCGAGCCGGACAGTCCCGAGGACAGGGAAACATGTATAATGTCTTTCCCGTCTGCCAAAAAAGGCTCGAAAAACTCAAGAAACTGATCTACGTTGACCTGAGAGGTCGTCGGAAGTGCGCCGGCGGCAATTTTGCCATAAAACTCTTCAAACGGCATAGACTCTCCCAAGTCGTCCGCGTACTCGCTTCCATTCATTGTAAAGTGGAAACAAACATACGGTATGTTCCTGCGCTCAAAATATTCCTTCGGCATATCGGCAGTAGAGCAGCATGTAAGAATATAGTCTTTCATAAGCCTCCTCTTTGTGACGTTTTTTGCAGGATTCCCGTTCAAACTATGTTGCACCGTTTCCCGCGCGCTAATTATACCATTTTTCAGTGTCATGTTCACTCGAAAGCAGAGCTGCTATGAAAGTTCACAAATTTGCAAAATCATCGCGAATGGGGTCGGCTACAGCTGAGGCGGCAAACTTTCTTTATTTGCAATTGCCGCGCAGAGAGCAGACAGCGCCTCCATAACCACATCGGCCGCATTTTCTGCGGGCCTGTGCTCGAGAGAAATGTAGCTCTTTCCCTTTGCGGAGACGAGAACCCTGCGCGTCTTCATTTTTATATAGCACCAGGCCGCGTCGCGGTCAATGGTGTCGGAAAACAGATATATCGCGCCGTTCTTTTCAGATATTTCATAAATTCCGAGCCTGCCCGCGCTGATTCTTAGCAGTGAGACATTGACCAGCCCCAAAACACAAGCCGGAGGCTCCCCGAACCTGTCCGCCAGCTCCTCGCGCACCTGTACGGCATCCGCCTCGCTCTCAATTGCGGCGATTTGCTTGTAAAGCTCTATGCGGCTCTCGTTGTCGGGAATATAGCTTTCGGGTATATAGGCATCCACAGCGAGATCCACGAGGCACTCGACGCTCTTTTCCTCGTGCTCCTCACCGCGTTCGTCGGCAATTGCGCGGTTGAGAATTTTGATGTAGGTGTCATATCCGACAGCCTGCATGTGTCCGCTCTGCCGCGCGCTCAAAACACTTCCTGCGCCCCTGATTTGAAGATCGCGCATCGCGATTTTAAAGCCTGAACCAAAGCTGGTGAAGTCACGGATTGCACTCAAGCGCTTTGAGGCGATATCCGTAAGCACCTTGTCGCGGCGAAAAGTGAAATATGCAAAGGCACGCCGTCCGCTTCTCCCGACTCGTCCGCGTATCTGATAGAGCTGCGAAAGTCCCATCTTGTCCGCATCCTCAACTATGAGCGTGTTGACATTCGGAACATCAACGCCCGTCTCTATTATCGTGGTGCAGACGAGCACATCACACTCGCCGTCAAGCAGCTTGCGCCACACCTCAGAGAGCTGTTCCTCGCCCATTTTGCCGTGCGCTATCTCCACTCGCGCCTCCGGCACAAGCTCCTTTATCCTCAGGGCTGTGCGCTCGATTGACTCGACGCGGTTATGCAGGAAATATACCTGACCGCCGCGCGACAGCTCCCTCTTTATCGCTCCTGACAGCATACCCTCGTCGTATTCCAGCACCTGCGTCAAAACAGGCTGTCTGTCCTCGGGAGGCTGCTCTATTACGGACATGTCGCGAATTCCCTGCATCGCCATGTTGAGGGTGCGCGGAATCGGCGTAGCCGAAAGTGTCAGCACGTCGATTCCCGCAAATGCCTGCTTGAGCTTCTCTTTGTGCGCCACGCCAAAGCGCTGCTCCTCGTCGACAATAAGCAGTCCCGGTTTCTTAAAGCTCACGTCCTTTTGAATCAGCCTGTGTGTGCCGATGGCGATGTCAACCGTGCCGTTCTTTATGCCCTCGAGAGCCTCTTTGATTTGCTTTGCTGTTGAAAAGCGGGAGAGCATCGCCGTTTTCACGAGATATGTCTCGAGGCGCTCACGAAAGGTGCGAAAGTGCTGCCACGCGAGAATTGTGGTCGGTACCAAAACGGCGCACTGATAGCCGTCGTTGACGCATTTAAAGGCCGCGCGCAGTGCAACCTCGGTTTTCCCCACTCCGACGTCACCGCAAAGAAGCCTGTCCATCGGTTTTTCATTTTCCATGTCGCGCTTTATTTCGTCCGCGGCGCGCAGCTGGTCGTCTGTCTCGTCGTATATAAAACGCGCCTCAAAATCGCGCTGCCAGTCATCGTCGTCGGAAAAACGCACGCCCTGCGTTTTTTCGCGCTTTGCGTATAGCTCGATGAGCTCCTTGGCCATTTCGCGAACTGCGCGGTAAACCGTCTGCTTTGTGTTGGCCCACTCGTTGGAGTGCAGCTTTGCGAGCTTTACATTTTCGTCCTCCTTGGGCGAAATGTATGGCGAAACCATATCGAGCTGCGTCACGGGAACATAGAGCGTGTCGGCATCGCGGTATTTGATTTTGATATAGTCGCGCACATAGCCGTGTATATCAATTCTGTGTATGCCGTCAAATCGGCCGATTCCGTGATTCTGATGCACGAGATAGTCCCCAACGTGCAAATCCTCCAGACTTCCAAAGCCCTTCGCCTTGCTTTTTTGCTGCTTTTGCGGCTTCTTTACAAGCGCCTCACGGCTCCCGGAAAACACGCACACTTTCGGAGTGAACAGCTCAAAGCCCGACGACAGTGCGCCGACTGCGACGCCCACCGTGCCCGGCTGCGGGAGATTTTCCCATATCGCAAAAGCGCTTATGCCATTGTCCGTGAGGTCGCGGCACATCGTCTCCACAGCGCGCTGCGTGCGCACGAGAACAATCCCGCAAAATCCCAGTCCGAGATACCCGTTTAAATCCTCGCACAGCGCGCTCAGCTCGCCCGAATACCGCGGAATTATGTTGGCGCGCAAGTTGACGATGCACGTGAGTTTTTCAACATCCGACGCTTTGGCGAAAATATCCGAGAGCACGGTTGCGCAGGAGGGATTGTATAAAGAAAAATCCGCATAGAAATGGCGCTGCTGCTTGGAGTACAGCCCTTTTTTCAAAAGTGATTCCAGCTCATTTGTGTGCAGCTCGATGAGATTTTTATATCGTTCCGACACGGCCTTTGAGTCCGAGACAAAGACGACTGCGTCCTCAGCCCAGTCGAGAACAGTGGCTGTCTCTTCATAACACACCGTCAAGTAACGATCGGTGCAAGCCGGCGTGATTTGATCTCTGAAATTCTGCAAGTCGCGGCCGACCGCCTCCCTCAGTGGTCCGTCGGGAAGCTTTTCAAAAAAGCCCTCCAGCACTTTAGGGTTTTGCAAAACCACCTCGCGCGCCGGCGTGACAACGGCGCTGCCTAGCTTGGAAAAACGCCTCTGCGTCTCCACGTCGAATTCGCTTATCGCGTCTATCTCGCTTCCGAAAAGCTCAATGCGCAGCGGGTTGTCGCGGTCTGCGGGAAAAATGTCTATTATTCCCCCGCGCAGCGCGAACTGTCCGCGCCCATCCACCCTGTCACACCGCGTATAGCCGGCGCCGACAAGCGAGCCCGCAAGCTTCTTCGTATCGATCTTTTCTCCCTTGTTCAGCGTCAATGTCAGCTCGCGGTAGACACTCTTTGGCATTGTCAGCTGACAGAATGCCTCGACAGAGCAGCACACGGCAAGAGCGCGTCCGTCGGCTATTTTTCCAAGCGCGGAGAGCCGCATCAGCTCACTCTCATGCGACACACCCTCGACATCGAGAAATACAAGGTCGCGGCTCGGAAGAAATACGGCGTCGACATCGCACAGCGCCCGCATGTCCTCGGCGGCCCGCACAGCCTCTGCGTCGCTCTCTGTCACGAGCACGACGGCACTTCCGAGGCTTTTGCAGAGCGCCCCGGCATAGAGCGCGCGGTGAATGTTGTATACGCCGAAAAGCGCCGAAACAGTGCCTTTTCGAGTGACAGCTGCTTTCAGCGCTTCAAATTGTTCTGTTTTTTCGATTATGGGCAGGAGATTCATATGCTTCACCTTTTGACGAAATTTAATTTCAGTGCGGCGGCTTTTTTAAAATGCCGGTGACAGCTTTAGTTGAACTTATCCTGAGCTTCCGCCAGACGATCCGCCATAATCAGGCGCACAGCCTGCTCGACATCGCAAAGCCTGCCCTCGACCGCTTTCCTGTCCGCAGCAGACGGCGCACTCAGAACCCTGTCCGCAAGATCCTCATTCTCGTGCTTCGCTCCGACACCGATTTTTATGCGCAAAAACTCATCGCTGTCGAGAAATTCGATGATGCTCTTTATGCCGTTGTGACCGCCCGCAGAGCCTTTTGCGCGAATGCGCAGTTGCCCGGGAGCCAGTGAGACATCGTCATAAATGACAATTACTCTTTGCGGCGCAATGCCGTAATAGCGCGTCAGCTCGAGTACAGCCGTGCCGGAGCTGTTCATAAATGTCGTCGGCTTTTGAAGCACAACGCTCTGGTCTTTGATTCTTCCTGTGCCGGTAAGCGAAGAAAAGCGCGCCCGTGTGACCTTGATGCCATTTTTCTGGGCAATGTAGTCAAGCGCCATAAATCCGGTGTTGTGGCGCGTATTTTCATACTTTTTCCCCGGATTTCCAAGACCCACTATCAGATAATAAGAACCGGAACCGAATAATTTTTCAAACATATAAACCTCACAAGAGTGTATTAAATAATATAAAACGCCATCGCCGCAGAAGCTCTGCGCACGCAGAGCCGACAGAAAGTGTCCCGCGAATGCAGAGCCTTCGCAGGAGCTTTTTAGAGCATCACATATTTGCCGATATTTGCATTTGATTGCGCGCATTCCAACGCAGTCAGTATAACATAAAACACGCGCTTGAAAAAGAAAATATAATCGAAAAGCTGTTATTGCCCGATTTTGCCGTTTGCGGCGCTCAAAATGTTATTATTTTAACAAAAATGAAGTGTCTATATTGATTATTCTCACAAATAATACTATAATTACAGTGGATTTCTAATGGAGTAACTTAATATAAGGAGATTAATATGAATGCACTGAACAAAAAGACAGTTGAGGATCTCGACGTCTGTGGCAAGCGGGTGCTTGTGCGCTGTGACTTTAACGTCCCCCTCAAGGACGGTGTCATAACAGACGACAAGAGAATCCGCGAGAGTCTGCGCACAATCAAATATCTTTGCGACCATGGTGCAAGGGTGATTCTGTGCTCGCATCTGGGCAGACCAAAGGGTGAGGTCAAAATGGAGTTTTCTCTGGCGCCGGTGGCAAAGAGAATCTCTGAGCTTATGGAGAAGCCCGTCATCATGGCAGCCGATGTCATCGGCGAGGATGCCAAGGCAAAAGCCGCTGCGCTCAAGGACGGCGAAATCATGCTCATCGAGAACGTCAGGTTCTTCAAAGAAGAGGAGAAAAACGACCCGGACTTTGCAAAGGCTCTCTCGACGCTCGCGGAGCTTTATGTCAACGACGCTTTCGGGACAAGTCACCGCGCACATGCCTCTACGGCAGGCGTGGCAGACTATCTGCCGTCAGCCTGCGGGTTCCTGATTCAAAAAGAAATTGATATAATGGGCAAGGCTCTCAACAATCCGAAGCGCCCGTTTGTTGCAATTTTGGGCGGTGCGAAAGTTTCCGACAAGATAGGCGTTATAAACAACCTGATAGAAAAGGTTGACACGCTCATCGTTGGCGGAGGCATGGCCTATACTTTCCTGGTGGCTCTCGGAAACACTGTCGGAAATTCCCTGCTGGAGGCAGACAAGGTCGAGCTTGCAAGACAGATGATGAAGAAGGCTCAGGAAAAGGGAGTGGACTTTCTGCTTCCCGTGGACAACGTCATCGGCCGTGAATTCAACGCCGACACCGAATCAAAAATTGTCAAAAGTGACGATATAGAGGACGGTTGGATGGGTCTGGACATCGGCCCCGCAACGATAAAGCTGTTCTGCAAGGCTGTCGAGGACGCCGGCACTGTCGTATGGAACGGACCTATGGGCGTGTTTGAGATGGACCGCTTTGCCGTCGGCACGAAGGCGATTGCCAAGGCCGTCGCTGACAGCGGCGCAATCAGCATCATCGGCGGCGGAGACTCTGCCGCGGCAGTTGAAAAGCTGGGCTATGCCGACAAAATGACGCACATCAGCACGGGCGGCGGAGCATCGCTGGAATTCCTGGAGGGTCTTGAACTGCCCGGAATCGCCGCAATTGACGACAAATAAGCACTTATAATCAAACATTAACAGGAGAAAACTGATGAATAAAGCAAAAAGAGCCGCCGTAATCGCCGGAAACTGGAAAATGAACAAGACCGCAAATGAAGCGAAAGCGCTTATCGCAGACCTCATTCCCGCCGTCAAGGACGCCAAGTGTACGGTGATTATCGGAGTTCCTTTCACTGACATCGGCGTCGCCGTCGAGATGACAAAGAACACAAACATCAAGGTCGCCGCACAAAACTGCCATTTCAAGGAGAGCGGTGCCTATACCGGCGAAATCAGTGCAAAAATGCTGACAGAGGCCGGTGTCGAGTATGTCATTCTCGGACACAGTGAGCGCCGTCAATATTTTGCCGAGACGAATGAGACTGTAAACCTGCGGTGCAAAGCTGCGCTGGCAGCAGGACTTAAGACAATTGTGTGTGTCGGCGAGCTGCTGGAGCAGCGCGAAAACGGCACAACAAAAAACGTTGTAACCGAGCAGACAAAAGTGGCTCTTGAGGGTGTTTCTTCGGACGAATTGAAAAACATCATCATAGCCTATGAGCCTGTGTGGGCGATAGGCACCGGCAAGACGGCGACAGCCGAGCAGGCAAACGAAGTCTGCGCAATAATCCGAGCCGTGGTCGCACAGCTCTATGACAGCGCCGCTGCCGAGGCTCTCACAATACAGTACGGCGGCTCAATGAATGCCGGCAACGCGGATGAGCTTCTTGCAAAGCCCGATGTAGACGGCGGTCTTATAGGCGGCGCAGCTCTCAAGCCCGCTGACTTTGCGGCTATCGTTGCGGCAGCAGGCAAATAATGCCATTAAAGGACAACACGATGAAAAAACCTTTGGTTCTTATGATTCTCGACGGCTTCGGTCATTCCGAGGAGATCGAGGGAAATGCAATTGAAAATGCTAAGACTCCCGTGCTCGACAAGCTTTTTGCGGAGAATCCCCACACACTCATAGGCGCATCCGGTCTGGATGTCGGGCTTCCCGACGGCCAGATGGGCAACAGTGAGGTCGGCCATACAAATATCGGCGCCGGCCGAGTTGTTTATCAAGAGCTGACGAGAATAACAAAAGCCATCACAGATGGGGTGTTTTTCAAAAACGAGGCATTTCTGCACGCCATGAAAAATGCCGCAAAGGAGGGCAGGGCACTCCATATCATGGGTCTTCTGTCCGATGGCGGCGTTCACAGCACGACAAGCCATCTTTTTGCGCTCATCGACATGGCAAAGGCAAACAATGTGAAAAAGCTCTATATCCACGCAATTCTCGATGGACGCGACACTCCGCCGCAGTCGGGAAAGGCCTTTGTGGAGGAGCTGGCCGTCAAGCTCCGCGAAGCCGGTGTCGGGCAGATAGCAACTGTTTGCGGCCGCTATTACGCGATGGACCGCGACAACCGCTATGAGCGCCTTGTCAAGGCATATGGCGCCTATGTGTTGGGCGAGGGCAACAAGTGCTCCGACCCGGCGCAGTCTGTTCAAAACAGCTATGATGATGGCGTGAACGATGAGTTTGTGCTGCCCGTAGTGTGTGTTGACGGCGCAGAAATCAAATCCGATGACAGTGTGATTTTCTACAACTTTCGCCCCGACCGCGCGAGAGAAATCACACGCGTGTTCGTCGATCCGGACTTCAAGGGATTCGAGCGCGCAAAAGGCTATTTTCCGCTGACCTATGTCAGCATGACAGAGTATGACACAACAATTCCAAACGTCGAGGTCGCCTTTAAGCCCGATGGACTTGCCAACACCTTTGGCGAATACATAGGCGAGCGCGGACTGACACAGCTGCGCATTGCCGAGACAGAAAAGTATGCTCATGTGACATTTTTCTTCAACGGCGGCAACGAGACTCCCTACAAAGGTGAGGAGCGCGTATTGATAAAGTCGCCCTCTGTCGCGACATATGATTTGCAGCCGGAGATGAGCGCATATCTCGTCACGGACGCTGTTGTGGACTGCATAAAATCCGGAAAATACGATGTCATCATTCTGAACTTTGCAAACTGCGATATGGTTGGTCACACCGGCGTATACGAAGCCGCCGTTCTGGCTGTCGAAGCTGTCGACAAGTGTGTCGGCAGGGTTTGCGAGGCTGTGAAATCGATGGACGGAACAGTGCTTTTGACAGCGGACCACGGAAATGCCGACAAAATGTATGACGATGACAAAAAGCCGTTTACCGCTCACACGACGAACCCTGTCCCCTTTATGGTAATAGGAAAACAGTGCAGTCTTTCAAAGAGCGGCAAGCTGGCCGACATCGCACCCACCATGCTCAGGCTTTTGGGACTTTCTGTCCCTCCTGAGATGAGCGGCGAAAGCCTTATCGTTTAGTTTTCCTTGAAATTGCACTTTTTGCTTCAGGTGATATTCTCAATTGTTCCAATAAATTGCCGTCCGCAGACTTGCTGCGGACGGCAATTTTGCAAATTCATGCATTATATCATTTCGTCCACTCTCAAATTCACCTTTTAACCAAGAGTTTTTTTTAGCGACTCCAAGGCTGCGCCCGAGAGCGTTTTATCGCAATTTACCAAAGCTGCGCTTCGCACCCGCACTACACCTCACGGCTCGGCATCGCCTCACATCATTGCCGCGGACTGTCGCTTGCTCTTTTAGGGGACGTTTTATACAACCCCTAAACTGCGCACCGAGAGCGTTTTATCGCAATTTGCCAAAACTGCGCATTGAGAACATTTTTCCCCTATTTACCGAAGCTGCGCACTACACCTCACGGCTCGGCATCGCCTCACATCTTTGCCGCGGACTGTCGCTTGCTCTTTTAGGGACGTTTTATACAACCCCAAAGCAGCGCCCCGAGAGCGTTTTATCGCAATTTGCCAAAACTGCGCACTGCGCCCCACATCTTTGCCGCGACTGTCGCTTCGCTCTTTTAGGAGATGTTGTATACAACCCCGAAGCTGCGCTTCGAGAGCGTTTTATCGCAATTTGCCGAAGCTGCGCTTCGCCCCCGCACCTGCACCTCACGGCTCGGCATCGCCCCACATCTTTGCCGCGACTGTCGCTTCGCTCTTTTAGGGGGCATTTTATACAACCCCAAAGCAGCGCCCGAGAGCGTTTTATAATCCTTTTGCCAAAGCTGCGCATTGAGAGCGTTTTATAATCATTTTGCGAAGCTGCTCTTCTCTGCCGCGGCATCGCCCCACATCTTTGCCGCGACTGTCGCTTCGCGATAGCAATTGTGATGTGTTCGGATTCGCTGCTTTGGCTTTGTAAGTAAAATATTCTCCACAGCAGAAGTGCTGCTGTATCGACACTGGCAGATGCAGAAACAAGCACTTTTATACCACTGCCATCTTGAACGAATGCATAATATAGACGGCGCCAGAACGTTAGTAAAATGAACTTTTATATGGTATACTATAAGTAATATGTTATCTACAAAGGAGTGAAGTTTATGAGTATGCACATTGACGCAAAGCCCGGCGAAATTGCCGAGCGAATTCTCCTGCCGGGTGACCCGATGAGGGCAAAATACATTGCGGAAAAATATTTTGAAAAAGCCGTGTGCGTAAATGAGGTGCGGGGAGCCCTCTGCTACACCGGCACATATAAGGGCGAGCGGATGTCAGTATTTGGGACAGGCATGGGGATTCCGTCCGTGCTGATATACACAACCGAGCTGTGCAAGGAATACGGCTGTGAAAAGCTGGTTCGAATCGGCACTGCCGGGGGCTGTGACCCCAGACTCAGCATCATGGATATCGTGCTGTCCCAGGCGACAAGCACCACCTCTTCTCTCAATGACTATATTTTCCAAAGCGCACACTTTGCGCCGATAGCGGACTTTGCGCTTTTGCGAAAAGCCTATGACATTTCTGCTGCAAGGGGTATTTCCGCCTTTGTTGGCAATACCATATGCAACGACCATCTCTACCGTGACCCGCGCTATTACCACGGGGACACGTGGACTGAATATGGCATATTGGCCTCGGAGATGGAGGGAGCCGCGCTCTATACGGTTGCCGCGCATTACCGCAAGCAGGCATTGATGATTTTATCAGTCGTTTCAGACGCCAAGGATCCCGCCGCCAGCGAGATGGTTTCAAACGAGCGCAAGGAAAAAGGACTTGACGACATGATTTCTATTGCACTCGACACTCTTTGTGACTAAATTATGCTTGTTTTTTCATTTTTCGCAGATATAATATTGGTATGAGAAGGTTCAATATAAATTAAGGAGAACAGCTTTATGAAAAAAATACTATCAGCTCTAGTGGGACTTGCCGCCGTCGCGGGTGCTGTTGCCGCTGTTGGGCGTTATCTCAAGCAAAAGGGAATCGTGCAGGTCGAAGTGAACTTTGAGGACGAAAACGGAGACAATGTGTCCGAAAACAAAATAAACATCAGCGGTGACGGTGACAGCCTCGAGAAAAAGGCAATGGATGCCTTCGATAAGGTCAAAAAACCCGTCGTGGAATTTGTTGAGCCAATAATAGACAACGTCGGCGAAAAAGCAAGCAAGGCAGCCAAGGCCGTGAAGGACAGAACCGATGAGTTTGTCCGGGAATTTTCCGACAAAGTTGATGAGGCCTCAAAAAATGCCGGGAAAATGTTTGATAAGGCGGAAGAAAAGGCCGCGGACTTTGCGAGCGAAATAAAAGAAAAGGGCTTTAATGTGTCTTCCGATGTTTCAGGTGAGCACACCGAGCCGTATTTTGGATTTGAACCCAAAACCAAATGACCTTTCGCTTGACATTGCCGAATGTTTTGTATATAATAAATAGGCGCCTCAAAAGAGACGCACTATATCGCGGGGTAGAGCAGTTGGTAGCTCGTCGGGCTCATAACCCGGAGGTCACAGGTTCAAGTCCTGTCCCCGCAACCAAGGCGAGTGTTCTTATAGGAATTCAGTTTCCTTATAAGAACACTCTGTTTTTATTTGTCTGTTTATTTTGTTATATGATAAAATCACTGTTATTTATACGTATTTCGAAAAGAAAGACTTCCATACTCAAATAATGCCGACAAATGCGGTATCTGCGGCACTTTTCAAAGGCACTTGGTGGTTGGTTGGCGTTTATATTTATGTGACGCAGTGCTATGAAACGCAACAATAATCGCACCTAATGCTTTGACAGCATAGGGGTGAATGTTCGTTTTTAGATCATTTTGTTTTAGGCATCAACGCATTGAATTTCTTGCTCCACATTCCAAAATGCTCTATTATCCCATAATTTCGCATTCGGAAATTTTCCCACTCCGCTGCCCGAAGAAGATATGAACAATATTTTATGGCAGCTTGATGATTGAGCAGCTCTACCATGAAATCCTTGCCGTTGACGATGAGAACGGCGGCAAGCTAAAAAACCGTGGGGTGTTCTACAGCTACGAGCTGGGTACGCTGCCCGCCATCGAATCACTGGCGCTGATATTCTTTGCATCACGCTCTCGCTGTCCGATGATGGTGCCGATTATCCAGAGACTCGGGCAGAAAGAGTTACTTTAATCATCTTTATAATGCCTCGCCGAGGAGCTTCACCATCGGGTGAGAGCGGTCTATATGTGCGCAGGCAATGGCGTAGATTGCCGGCCGATTGAATCTGACCCGCAGTACCGTAAAGCGTGCTCTCCACGACCTCACCGCCGCAGGAATTGTGGAAAAGGAAGCACGCTTTCGGGAAAACGGCAGCAACGAGGGCAATCGGCTGGTTTTGACCGACGAGCACCGGTGGCATAACGCTTCGCGGCGCACTATCCAAATGTGCGAAAAATAATATATTCTTGCCGCATGAGCAAAAAGCGATAGCCTTCCGTCAATGGGAAGCTATCGCTTTTTTGAGAACCTATCTGGGGTTCGTGGTAAACCCACCGGAATGGCTCGCTCTAAGCTAAGAGCTTATTGCAGAAAAGAAAATTTTTATGATAAGCGCTATTATTGCGGACAGCGTTTGTGTATACTTAAATCACACAAACAAATATATTCAGCTACGCGACGGAGGGATAGATGGTGCAGAAAACTTTAGGCAGGCGAATGAGTCAGCTTCGCAAAAGCAAAGGGATGACGTCGGAGCGTTTAGCGGAGCTTTGCGAAGTCAACCCCACTCATATGAGAAAAATCGAAAGCGGCGGAGGGTATCCAAGTCTGCCTCTTTTTCTGAAAATATGCAATGCACTGGAAACCTCGGCGGATTTTCTGCTTGGAGAAATGCTTGACAGCCCTGTGATGCCGGATGCGGTGGAGCAGCTCGGAAAGCAGTTTAAGCACCTCACATTTAACCAGATCACAATGGTCAGCCGTATGGTTGAGGTAATGGTGGAGCATATCAGCAAAGAAGAATTATCTTCATGAATTTTGTTTTCAAATTCTCGCTTGAAAGAATTCAGATATGTTGTGT
>JAVVTQ010000020.1:0-28062 GCA_036653595.1 Oscillospiraceae bacterium | reverse complement strand
GAAAGAAACTGTCCGTGATAAACACGGGCAGCGAGCACTTTTATAACGGCGAGTCCGACACGGAGAATATCCATGTCGACTGGGCGCCGGAGGCGGGCGGAGATGAAGCGCTCGTTGCCGCTCTCGACGTACTTGATAACCCTGTGCCGTCGACGCTGACGGAAAAAATTGCCGAGGCCAACGCTCGTGCGGTGTCACTTTTGGACAAAGCGCAGCCGGTGCTGTGCGGAGTCTCGAGAGCCGGGCGCTGTGTGCCGGGAATAAACAAGACTACCTTTCTTCATGCCGGCCCGCCGATAAAAGAATTTGCGGATATGGCGCAACCGCTGCGCGACTCTGTTGTCGGCGCAATCCTGTTTGAAGAGCTTGCAGCCAATGAGGCGCAGGCGCTGCAACTCGCGGAGTCAGGGCGGCTGACATTTGACAGCGCATCCGATCACCGCGCCGTATGCGAATTTGCAGGCGTTATTTCTTCGTCCATGCCCATGTATGTCGTCGAAAACAGAACCTGCGGCAATTTTGTATATGCCCCGGTCGGCATGGGTCTGAGAGACAATATCTCACTGGGGAAAAAGGATAGAAGAACTCTCGAAAACGTACTTTATGCCGAGCACAGCCTTTTTCCTGTGCTTGAAGCTGTGCTTGCCGACTACGGCGATATTCCGCTGCTTCCTCTTATCGACAAGGCACTTTTTATGGGCGATGACTTATCCTATAGCTTTGCCGCGTCCTCGATGCTGTTTGCCAACGCGCTGGCTCCCTGCATAGTCGCGGCACCGTTTTCTGACAGCCTAAAAAAAGAGCTTTTGCAATTCATTGCGGGTGACGAGCGGGCATTTGCAAATCTTGCACTCGCGGCCTTCAAGTCGGCGCTTGATGCTGTTTCGGGAATAAAGTATTGTACCCTCGTGACGGCGATTGCGCGAAATGGGCGAGAGGGCGGCATAAAGATTTCTGGGCTTTCCGACAAATGGTTTACGGCGCCGCTCGCACCACCGCACAGCTTGCAGGTGGGCTTTGATGTTGGAGATACCTCGCTTGCGGAATGCTTTGGACTCGGAGCATATGCCTTGCCATCGGCATATGCCACGGCAAAGGCATTTGGCGAAACGCTCGAAAAGGCATGTCGGCGCTCAATTTCCTCATATGAGATTTTTGCGGGAAAGTCGACGCGTATAACGCTTCCGATAGATGAGTTTGACGGTGTCCCGCTTGGACTGGACTTGCGCAAAATAGTGAAGACGAACATTAATCCAATATACTGCGCTGACTGGGTGAGCTTTGACGGAACGCAGCCCGTGCACGCCGGAGAGCTGAGAGAGCTCTCGTTCTCATGCTTTGCGGATGCGCTGCGCGGATGTGAGGAGCAATGGGAAATCGCCGAGAATTGAGCGCGAGCAAGTATAGACCACATTTGTGAATAGTGCGGGATTGCAATATAAGCGAAATCTTGATATAATAGCTTGCAATAATTTATTTTGAAATGCGTTTTGTTATTATTTATTACATAGAAAGTATCGCTTGCGATACAGAGAGAAAACACATGAATTTGAAGCGTATGAAAAAGCCGGCGCTGGGAATAAAGGGAATGCTTTCAATAGCCTTGTGCGCCACGACGTTTGCAGCGTTGCTGACTTCCACATATCTTTTTGGCGCGCAAGCTGAAACGGTTGGGCTTGATACGACGGTGCAAGCAGGCGCAAAGTCATATACATCGCTGGCTTCCGCCAGAAGAATGTCATATGAGAGCGTGGGCAAAAAAGTTTTGCTCAGCGCAGCCTCGGTGGAGCTTGATCTCGGCGTGACGGTGTATGCTGAGGACAAGATAACCGCAATAAACGGTGTGCCGTTTGAGTTTGAAATAAAGGGCCCGGACGGAAAGGTCGAAAAAGTAAAGGACGACAATCTTGACGGGCAGATATATATTGATGGATTAAAGCCCGGAGAATACGGGGTGTCCATGCTTGAGGTGGCGGGAATCAACACGCCTGCGCCGATAACCGTTATCGTCAATGACAAGATTGCATATGTCAAGGTAGACGTGTCGGACAAGATCAAAACCGAGGATGAAGTCAACGTAGAAGAGGAAGACAAGCAGTTTGGCGGCGGAGGCAGCGGCGGAGGAGGTTCCACCCCGACACCTAATCCGGACACGGTGGAATATGTTGCCACTTCGCAAAAATCAGAGACAAAAACAACGGTGACCCCTATTGTTAACGAAAAGGGCGAGCAGGTTTTCAAATACAAACCAACGCTTTCAGCAAAGGGCTTTCTAATGAAGGCCGATAAAACGGAATCTGACATAATCGCGGTGGTAGACGAAAACGGATACATCACCGGCGCGAAGAGACTTGCGCCGACCACACCGCCCACTAACCCGGCGGTGCCGCCGTCGCCTCCTGCAACAAGCCCGGGAACAACAACGCCACCGGCAGCAACACCACCGACAACACCAGCTCCTGCTGCTCCGCCCGCAGAGCCTGTCTATAACGATGTGACAGGTGAGGTTCTGGGTGCGAATGGAGCACCATTGGCTGACGCAAACGGCGTTTATCTTTTTCAAATGCAGAAAATAGCACTTGAGGAGACAAAAACGGAGACGGTTATCACGTATTTCGGATGGCAGACGTTGGACGGTAAAGTCTATTATTTTGACAAAAACGGAGTTAAGGTTACGGGAAAGCAGGTTATTCAGGGAATTACTTACAGCTTTGATTCAAACGGTGTGAAAAATTCCGGAACAACGCTTGGAATAGATGTCTCTACGTGGCAAGACAGCATAAACTGGACTTCTGTAAAGGCTTCCGGCATAGACTTTGCGATAATTCGTGTGGGATACCGCGGGTACACAAAGGGTTCACTCGTTGAGGACAGCATGTTCAGACGCAACATGTCAGGCGCTGCGGCGGCCGGAATAAAGCTGGGAGTTTATTTCTTCACACAGGCAATAAACGAGGTTGAAGCGGTAGAGGAAGCGAGCATGTGCATACAGCTTTGCCAGGGCTACAGTCTGACATATCCTATATTTATTGATATTGAGTATTCGGGAAGCTCTCAGGGGCGTGCAAATAACCTGACGAACGAGCAGCGCACGAAGATTGCAATCGCATTTTGTGAGACGGTCAGAAGTGCCGGCTACAAGGCGGGAGTTTATGCAAACAAGAACTACTTTGAGAGCAAGCTTTACACGGCACAGCTCGCAAACTACGTCATATGGCTGGCACATTATACCTCGGCACCGCAGTCAAGCTATGCAGGGCGGTACGACATGTGGCAGTATTCCAGCACCGGCACAGTGCCCGGAGTCAACGGAAATGTCGATATGAACATCAGCTATGTCGCGTATTGACGGATAAGCTAAAACGCAGAGAAAAAGCCTTGGCATCAAAAATGCCTTGGCTTTTTTGATGTCAAGGCAAAGAAAGTTGTGAGCTGTACAGCTGCAAGCTCGTATATGTTGCGGACGTGCGCTTTAGCAGGGATAAATAAGGCGGTATTGTGGCTTCCCTAAAATAATTCAACTAAATTAACTTAAAAAGGCTGCGTGAAACGAATTCACGCAGCCTTTTTATATTCTAATAATTGCTAGACGGCAAAAATACGCACATTGTGCTGTCTGTATTCGTTTATGGTGTCAAGATCAAGACCATTGTCAGTGATGATAGAATCGACGTTATCCACGGAAACATACGAAATCAAAGAGCGCTTTTTGAACTTTTCCGAGTGGGCCAATATGATTACCTTTTCCGAATGTTTGACAAGCTCTGCGTCAAAACGCACGGTATCTATATCCATGGCCATGACACCTCCGGAAGGAGAAATTGCGTCAGCGCCGATAAAGCAATAATTGAACTGCAAACCTTTGAGAGCCATCTCACTCAAGTATCCGATGAAATCCTTGCGCTCATCTCTATATTGCCCACCTATCATCATAATGCTGGTTTGGATGGGATAAAGAATATTGAGATTTATGAGGGAATTTGTAAATATGACGAGGTTTGACAGCTCTTGCTTGCGAAGTCTTTCGGCAAGTGCGATGGAAAAATGCCGCAAGGTGGTGCCCGCTTCAATAAATATTACTTGATTGCTCTGAATGAGAGAACTTGCATATTTAGCTATACGTGTTTTTTCCTCAACATGCTCGTTGCTGAGCAAATCAAAGGAATAAGCGCTTTCAGGATGCTCTAGATATCGAAGTCCGCCGTGTATTCTCGTTGCCTTTCCTTCCTGAGAAAGCTGCGAACAAAGTCTTCGTGCAGTTGGAAGCGAGACTCCGAGATGCTGTGCCGCATCACTGACGGTCAGGGTTTCAGATGTTTGCAGCATTCGAAGTAATTCTTTTTTTCGCATATCGACTTTATTCATATACTCACTCCTTGAAAGTTATATAACCATAATTTAACTATACTTAGCTGTGGCTAAAATGTCAAGAAACAAGATCATTTAAGCGGTAATAAGTCCATTTAGTTAAGCTTACGACAATACATCTGAGCAAATTGGCTAAAATAGAATTTAATCCTCGAATCGCTCACCAATATGAACATTTAATGATCATATAAAAAATGACGAACAAAAAGTAGAAAAATAACACTTAAATGTATTGACAAATGGTCGAATGAATGTGTATTATGTAAACAACAGGCAAAGTGATGATAATAATGATCAAATAGTGATTAAATGATAAAAAATATATTCAAAGAGGTAAATTATGAGCTGTTATCACGACAATTTTTCCATTCAATCCTCTAGCAGAGTGACTTTTGATGATGTTACAGAGAAGGTACAATCAGCAATCAAAGACTCCGGCATCGGCAATGGTACTGTAACGGTTTTTTCCCAGCACACGACATGCAGTGTGTTCATACAAGAACAGTCCGATGATGTAAACTACTGGGGAACACAGCTGATCCTACAAGACATGGTGTGTGGACTAGAGAAACTATTTCCAAAATGTGAAACAGAGGGTCAATATCTGCATCCCGGACCCATGCATATAGAAATAGCTGGGCGCGAACGAGGTGAGGAAGCTGTGTGGAGTCTCAACACTGATGCTCATCTTCGTTCAGTTATACTTGGACGTTCTGTGACAATACCGGTATTGGATGGCATTGCGCTGCTGGGGGAGTTCGGAAGAATATACTTTGGAGACTTTGACCAAGTACGTGCCCGCCAAAGAACAGTGAGAGTAACGGTAGTCGGCGAATAGTGCAACATAAAGTGTAAGATGGCATAACTCTGTAGTGGAATGAATGACTGTTGTATTAAAGGAGCGAAACTGCATGTATGTGATAGGACTTGATATTGGAACAACAGGCACAAAAGCAATTATTGTCGACGAGAGAGGAAAGATTGCAGGCGACGGATACAGCGGATACAAACTTATAACAGACGGAGTTTGTGTAGAACAGGATGCAGAAGAGTGGTGGACAGCCAGCAAACTGGCAATAGGCAAAGCTTTGGGTGCGCTCAATAGCCGCGAAGTTGAAGCAATCAGTGTCTCTTCGCAAGGAGGAACCACTGTTGCACTGGACGCTGCGGGCAACGCTATCGGAAATGCTATCACATGGCTTGACAGCCGTTCCTCCTCGGAGGCCAATCAAATGAGGCAAGAGCTGGGCGACGACTATGTGTACAAGACAACAGGCTGGCGCATATCACCGGCTATGGACTCAGCAAAAATAATGAATATGAAAAAAAACGGATACTGCGAAAAAGCAGTTATATTTGCATCAACGCTCGAATTCATAAACAGAAAGCTCGTCGGCACGGCTGTGATTGACCCGACAAATGCAGGAATTAGACAGCTTTTCAATATCAGTACGGGGATATGGGATAAAAAAATCCTGGAAGTAATTGGATGCACAGAAAAGGAACTTCCTATGATCGAGCCGACAGGAAAAGAAATAGGAAGACTTTGCGCAAATGCCGCCAAAGAACTGAACCTATGTGACAAGGTAAGAGTTTTTAACGGGGCACATGATCAATATTGTGCCTCACTCGGATCAGGTGCTGTCGAGGCAGGTGATATGCTGATTTCATCAGGCACGACATGGGCTGTTATGGGAATTACAAAAAAAGCGCTCGCTACGCCATCATATATCGCAAGCTGTCCGCATCCGGTCAAGGGACTTTATGGAAATATGGTCTCGCTGTCAGGAGCAGGGACATCATTTCAATGGATAAAAGACTCTATATTCAAAGATGAGAGCTTTGAGGAAATAGACAGAATGTGTGAAAAAAGAGTGGCGAAATGCCGGGACTTGTTTTTTATTCCGGCTTTGTCAGGAGCGGCATATCCACTGTGGGTTTCGGAGGCAAAGGGCGGGTTTCTCGGTGCTGACTTGTCAACAGACAGGTACGATCTGGCACTTGCTGCTATGGAATCGGCGGCGTTCAGTGTAAAAGCCGCAATTGAAGATTTTGTCGAAAACGGATGCCCCACAAATAGTGTGAGAATAATGGGAGGCGCTACAAAAAGCAAAATCTGGATGAGCATCCTAAGAAGCGTAATTGACATTCCCATAATTAAGATGAGTGTGGCTGATACTTGTGCCCTAGGTGCGGCAGCGATAGCTCTGACGTCAATGGGTGAGTTCAAAAGCTATAAGGATGCAGCAAATTCACTGACAACTTCCGATGAGATTCAAGGCTGCTCAGAAAATGTGAAGGCATATTATGCGGAGAAATATAAGGAATTCAGAAAAATATTCGCGTATACAGTTCGGTACTACAAAGGGGAACAAATATAATGATTGATTATTTTCGCAAAACAGAAAATGATACGCTATTTTACGAGAAGTATTTAAAGGACAGACTTCCCACGGAAATTCTCGATATGCACAGCCATATGAACACACCGCAGAATGTTGCCACAGTGCCGGCTGAGCGGATTGCTACTGATTGGGCCTTACAGGCAGGCTATAAGATGACAGTCGAGGAAGCAAATTACTATGCTTCTGTGCTTTTTCCTCAACAAAAATACAGTTTTGCCGCATTTCCTTTTCCAATAGCGGAGGCAGACTTAAATGGCAACAATGAGTACATAGGCATGCTTATTGAGGAGAATAAAATAGACTTTGGATTGATGGTAACAAGGCCTGAGTGGTCTGTAGAAGACTTAGAGAAAGAGCTGGACGTTGGAAAATTTGCCGGGTTTAAGCCTTATCCCGATCTGATATCAAGGTCAAAAGGTTCTGAAGTGAGCATTTTTGATTTTATATCTCGCGATCAGCTGGCGCTTGCCGAAAGATGCAATAAATGTGTCTTATTGCATCTGCCGCGCGCGGGAAGGCTGGCGGATGCTAAAAATATCAGCGAACTCAAAGAAATTTCCGATAGTTTCCCAAAGCTAAAAGTGATAGTAGCACATGTCGGACGCTGCTTTAACCCGTGCTTTCTTGAAAGCGCCATGGTTGAATTGGGAGACTATCTCAATAAGTTCTGGTATGACACGGCGGCGGTGGCTAATCCTCAAGTGCTAAAACTGGCATTTACCGCTATAGATCCCACGAAAATAATGTTTGGACTTGATTTGCCGATCTTTCTGTGGCATGGAAAAAGATACTGGACACAAGACAAATACATAAACGCATGCAGAGAACCGCTTCCATGGAAGAAAGATATTGACGATGAAGAGACACAAGCGCAATACACGTTTTATGTTTATGAGCAGATCAAGAATATACTCGACACTGCTGATGACTTGGGACTTGGCGATGAGTTTAAAAGAAATTACTTTGCGATGAACGCCAGAAAGTTTTTCGAGGGTTGCCTGAGAAAATAATGGAGGAAAGAAATGAAAGAGCTTCAAGAGAAACTGCTGGAATATGTTGATAAGCATTTAGATGAAATTTATGAGTTTTTAGCTAATGTGATTTCATTCGATTCAACGAATTACATCAATTGCGGCAAAGAGCTTGAATGTCAGAAATTTATATGCGGTGAATATAAAAAGCAAGGTGCAAATGTCGAAATCTATACCGTGAAGGATTGTCCCCAAATCTACGAGCATCCGGATTTTGAGGAAGATCGAAAAATGGAAATAAGACCAAATGTCACGGTATTTATTCCTTGCGCAGAAGAATACAAGGATACTGCAAAGAACATTATGCTGTCGTCACATTCAGATACAATGCCCGTGGGCGACATATCGCAATGGCGCACAGATCCGTTTAAGCTTTCATTTATTGACGGGAAGGCGTACGGACTTGGCATTTCAGACAACAAGTGCGGAAGTGCAGAGACATTCGCGATATTCAAGGCCATAAAGGATATGAATTTGAAGCTGAGACACAATCTTTATTTAACGGTTGTGTCAGACGAGGAGTATTTTGGGGGGAACGGATCGCTGCTTGCCTGTCTAAAATACCCATGTGACATTTATGTAAACCTTGATGGGTGTGATTTTGAACCGCAGGTTGCCGGACTTGGAGGAACTTGCTTCAAGCTTGATGTGAAGTGCGCATTTGACACGTCGACCACCGAGCCTGCCGTCGATGCCCTTTACTATGTGAAGACAAAGCTTCAAAGCTTTGCGATGAGGAGATTTGCTGAGCTTGAGTCAAACCCACTGTATACAGGTTCAGAACATGCGAAATCGGCCTTCAGAATCATGGAATTTGGAAGCGGAAGCTTTGGTACCAATGTTGATATAGGCGCGCTGAAAATAGTCGTATATTCCACTAAGAGCAAGGCAGAACTTCAAGCAGAGCTGGACGAACTGTTTAGCGAAAAAATAAAGCCTTTTTTTGAAGAGAACGGGATTGTCTCAAACGGGTTTGAGCGAACTGTACGCTGCATGGAATATGCAGAGACACGTAACACAGAAAATGCGAAATTGTTGGCAAAATACATGTCGGAACTCGCAGACAGAAATATTGAAATACGCGGCGCATGTCTTTCTGATCTTGACATATACATCCGCGATGGTTCACCGGATAGCTTTAATGTAGGGCTGATTCGAGAATTTAAGCTTGAGGGTGGCGCACATAAACCCAACGAATACATAAAGTGTTCAGAATTCGAGAATCTGACGAAGGCTCTGTTGCTGTTTGTCACCGATTGGTGCCGGGCAGAGGAAGAATAAACGACTGTAAAGGAGAAGAAAATGAATGAGTTTAAATTTTCACCAGCACCGTGGATCCCGTTTCGTGATGTTGACGAGCTTGAGAGAGTACGCAATATAAAGAAGGAGAACATTGAAGAACACTGGAATCCCGAGTTTAAAATAAAGGTGGTTCCAAACCCTGTCGCCGTATTTATTGCGGATTGCTTCACACGCATAAAGGAATCTGATGAGCAGGACAAAAAGCTTGTCATGGTTTTTCCCAATCCGTGGTCGAAGACATACAAGACAATAGGAACGCTTATCAACAGAGCGGGTATCAACTGTAGGAATGTGCACATATTTGCGATGGACGAATTTGCGGACGAAAATGGGAATGTAGCACCGATTACATACAAATCCGGACTGGGTCACGCATTCAAAAAATACTTTTATGGCAGCATCGATGAGAAGCTTCGGATGCCGGAAAATCAAGTTCACTATTTTACCAATGAGAATGTTAACAGTTACAGTGATCTCATAGATGAAGTAGGAGATGGCGGCGCAGATGTTATATATGCAGCTTGTGGTTGGCCGGCTCACACCGCATTTATTGATCCGGACAGTGAAGCTTTTCGTGCGAAAACCCCCGAGGAGTGGAAAACTCTCACATCGCGCTTTGTTGTTAATCATCCTCTCTCAATTGCGGAGAATGCTCTGTTTCCAGTGTTTGGAAGCAGCGGAGACGTCGCCAACGTTCCTTATTGCTCTGTGACAATAGGGCCAAGAGATATTCAGCATGCCAGACTGCGCTTTGATATACACAGCTTTACGGAACTTGATGGGATTTCATCGTGGCAGAGAATGGCATCAAGACTTGCAATGCATGGGCCTGTTTCCATGCAAATCCCGATGTCATTTGATCAGGAGCTTCGGACTGACGTATTTGTCAGTGAGGAAATTGCAAACGACATAGTCTGCACGGACTACATGTAAGCGCCATGTGCTTATATGCGATCAAGCATGAAAATTCGGAAATTGCAAAGATCAAATATGATTGGTTTGGCGGTGCAAAAAGTCCGACGACAAGCTTTTGCGTGACATACAAAGAAAAAAGTGGATTTTTGGTGGATATAGTCTGTGAGGAAGAGAATCCAATTGCCAGATTTTCTGATGATGAGGACGTTTTCAAAGACAGCTGTGTTGAGTTTTTTGTCAACTTTTACCCACGTAAGGACAAAAGATATTTGAACTTCGAAATAAACTCAAAAGGCGCAATGCTGTGTATGATTGGCAAAACACGCAGTGATCGGGTGTTTGCGCGAGAACTTGTCACAGTCAAACCGTTGGCTGCCGCTTATATACACGATGACAGATGGGAAGCACATCTAACCATACCAAATGAATTTATAAAACAAATTTACGATTCGGATAAATTTGAAAGTGGTGATTTGCTCCGCGGGAATTTTTACAAGTGCGGCGATGAAACAAAAAGCCCACATTGGGGAAGTTGGAACACACTGGGAGAAAATCCCATTGATTTTCACGATCCGGATACCTTCGGATGCTTTGTTATCAATTAGTTGTGGTTTTATGATTCTTCAGAGAGTCGAAAAATAAATAATTAACAAGGAGAAAAACGATGAAAAAGATTTTTGCGGGATTACTGGTACTGGTTCTTATGCTCGGCACTATGATGGGATGTTCCAGCGAACAGAAAGAAAACGCTCCAAAAAACACAGAAACTGAAGCAAAGAATGAAAACCTTTCCGAAGAGGAATATGTGTTTATAACGGCGGCCTCTTCAATTGAATACTTTAATGCTCACAAAAAGGGACTTCAGGACGCATGCAAGGCTCTTGGCGTTAAGGCAACAATTGTTGGCGACGACAAGGTTGACGCTGGAACTATGTCTAGTTTGATTGAGGCCACTATTGAGCGCGGAGTCGCGGGAATAGTGTTGGTTGGCCATTTCCCCGATGCTTATGCAACACTAATAGACAGAGCATGGGAAAAGGGAATACCTGTTGTGACACAGACCGTTGACGTACCCGATAGCAAGAGGATCTGCTTTATTGGTACAGACTTCTACTCATATGGCATGAAGCAGATGGACATTATGGCTGAGGCAATCGGAGGAAAGGGCAAAATAGCAATTTCCACAAGCATGGACAGCGGAAAAGCCGCGATTGATTCACTTAACGGAATGAAGGATCGTGCCATTGAAAAATATCCGGAAATTGAAATAGTAGCGGTGCTTGAAGACAAGTGTCAGACAGACACGGCTGTCTCGGTAATAGGGGCCTGCTTGCAGGCAAATCCGGACTTAAGTGGTATCTTAGGTGCGCAGTCAGTTTCAGGAATCGCAGCTGTCACGGCAGCGCGTGAAGCCGGTATTTTGGACAAGATTAAGATCATAGCCGTTGACCGGGATATCCCGACACTGGAAGCTATCGAGGCCGGTGAGATTTACGGAACAATTTGCGGTAAACAGTATGCCGAAGTGTACTATGGCATAAAAATACTGTTCGACTATAACCACACAAAGCTGTTGCTCTCAAACGATGACAAAGCTGCGGGACTTATCGGAGTTCCATCGTATGTGGATCTAGGCGCTATATCAATAACAAAGGACAACGTCAAGTACTTTATGGGATTTGCCTACGATTACGAAAGATAACTAAAAGGGTTTGCCACGAAAACGGACTTGCATCCCGACTTTCGGCACATGAGCCGAAAGTCGGGATGCATAAACAAGGAGGAGGTAGAAGAATGCAAAAAGATATTGTGCTAAAAATGGAAAATATCTCAAAAAGCTTCCCGGGTGTGCTTGCTCTTGATAAAGTGTCGCTTGAACTCAAACGCGGCGAAATCCATGCAATAATGGGAGAAAATGGTGCAGGAAAAAGCACTTTGATGAAGGTCTTGTCTGGAGCTTATCAGTCGGATGATGGAGAAATAACCATCGAAGGACAAAAAGTGAATATTAAGAAGCCATCCGACGCCGCAAAGCACGGTGTTGCAATAGTCTATCAAGAGCAAAATGTTTTCGCCTTCACATCTGTTACGGAAAATATATTCCTAAGCGATATGCCTCTCAAGGGAAAATTGATCGACTACAAAACTATTAAGCAAAAAACCGTTGAGCTGATGGAAAAGTACAGGATTACCCACATCGATATTAACAAGGAGTGCGGTCAACTAAGTGTGGGACAGCAGCAGATGGTAGAAATACTGAGAGCTACTTCCCAAAATGTCAAGATTCTTGTTTTGGATGAACCGACCTCGGCCTTGACAGAGGTCGAGACAAAAATACTGTATGAAATGATGAATATCCTCAAATCTGAGGGTGTTTCAATTCTATATATTTCGCACCGGCTGCAGGAAATATTTGACGTATGTGATCGAGTCACAGTTATGCGTGATGGCAAGGATATAGATACATTAGATGTAGCCATGGCATCAAAAGATCAGATAGTGAGCCTTATGGTTGGCCGAAGTGTCGCATATAACTATGGTGCGCACACGTCTCCCATCAAGGAGGTTGTGCTCGATGTGAAAAATCTTCAATATGGAAGTGTCGTCAAAGGAATAAGCTTTGAACTGCATTCCGGCGAGGTTCTCGGTGTGGCCGGATTAGAGGGATCGGGAAGAACTGAAATGCTCGAGTGCTTATTTGGAGTTCGCAAAATGACAGGTGGAACGGTGCTTGTCAACGGAGCCTTACAAAACATATCAAGTCCAATCAAGGCTAAAAAGCTGGGTATTGCATATATAACCAAAAATCGAAAAAAAGTTGGCCTGTTTATGCGAATAGGTGTGGCGGGCAACATCGTCGGCGCCAGCCTTAAGAACGTCACAAAGCATAAAATACTCAATAAGAAAAAAATCCAGCGATATGCAGATGAGTATATAGAAAAGTTTGAAATTAAAACACCGGACAGCTCTAAGTTGGTGGCTGGTCTTTCGGGTGGAAATCAGCAGAAGGTACTTCTTGCAATGTGGCTGATTCTGGAACCTAAAATTATGTTGATTGACGAGCCGACGCGAGGAATTGATGTCGGCACAAAGGAAGAAATTCACAAGCTGATAAGAAACATGGCAAAAGAGGGAACCGCTGTACTCGTAGTATCCTCGGATATGCAGGAAATTCTCGGTGCCAGTGACAGGGTACTTGTTTTGCATGAGGGTCAAGAAAATGGAATTCTCGAAGGAACAGATATCAATGAAATCACAATTGTCAGAAGAATGTCCGGACTAAACTGAACAAGGAGTATCAATAATGGAAAAAGAAACTAACGGCGTTGCAAAGACAAGCTCTTTGAAAAAATTCGGAAAAAAACTTTTCAGCGTAAGAGAACTTACAATACTCACGATTCTTATCTTGTTTTGCTCTGTTCTTGCAGTCACATCAGAAAATTTCATGTCACTATCGAATTTCAGAGTAATTCTCACAGGCCTTTCATACGAAATGATAGTCTGCGCTTTTATGGCGATAACGCTCATTGGCGGGATGATCGACTTCTCAGTTGGTTCGGTGCTCGGACTTGGCGGATTTATATGCAGCCTTCTTTTGCTGAAGGGAATCAACGTATGGATATGCATTCTCATCACGCTTGTCATAGGCTTTCTGTTGGGATCAGTTAATGGAATAATAGTGAGCAAACTTGGAATTTTGCCAATGGTCGGAACGATGGGTACGTGGATGGCATATAAAGGACTGGGACTGGCACTTATAAAGAATCAGTCAATAGGAAGTCTGCCAAGCAGCATTAAGGTGTTCGGACAGAAATGGGAAATTCTTGGAATTCCATTCTCAATTGTGCTTATGGTTGTTGTTTGCTTTGTCGCATGGTTCTTGCTTAAATATGTTCCTTTTTTCCATCAAGCTTTTTACATCGGTGAAAATAGGGAATCAGCTACACTTGCCGGAATAAGCACAAAGAAATTTACTGTAGTAAGCTATGCGCTTACCGGAATGATGGCGTCACTTGCAGGAATAATGTCAATTTCACGATTTGGAAGCGCCCCTTCAACCATGGGTCAAGGTCTTGAATTCAAAATGGTTACGGCATTGCTGATTGGCGGTGTGTCTTTCAGCGGAGGAGGCGGTTCGATATTCGGAGCATTCCTGGGTGCACTTATGATGCAGATTATTACTAATGCCCTCGCTATGTTTAACATAGAATCTAATCTGCAAAATGTAGTTGTCGGAATAATACTTATCGTGGCGGTTGCGATAGACGAATACAACCAAAAGCGGAGACGCGGCGCATAATTGGTATAATAAAGGAAGGAAAGTTAAATGAAAGACTTTTTATTGAGCAGTGCAAAGGACTACAAATTAATGTCTCAAGCCGGGATGAAGCAGTTTGTTTTTCCCTTGGAAAGCGATCACAATGCGATATGGGACACCACGGTTTTGAGCAATGGTGATTTATATTTTGCGCTTGCGACAGAACTTTCGACGGCGGGCTATGTCAGGCTTTGCAAGTACGACTATAAGACGAACAAAGTTGAAGAATGTTTTAAGATAGAGGATGTAATAATGCCGTCCGACCGCGCAATTCGCGCAAGTAAGTTTCACACTTCAATAAGCGAGATGAATGATGGAAAGCTCTGCATGACCACGCATACTACAGATAAAAGTCCACGGCATCCATCATGGATGCCGCAGGCGTACTATCATCATGTGTGGGAAGGCTTTGCGGGCGGAAATATCGTTATATATGACCCCAAAACCCAAAAGGCAGAAAACCTTGGCATTCCGGTGCCGCATGAAACCATTTATGGTTCGCTTTATGACCCTAAGCACAATGCACTTTTCTTTACGGGTGGGTTTAAGGGGCATACGTACCGTTACTCCTTTGATGACAAAAAGCTTATTGATTTTGGCCAATGTTCTGAAAACTGGTCGTTCAGGCTGATGTTTGACAAAAATTGGGATGTTCTGGGCACTGCACGTTCGGGATATATTTATAAGATACATACTGATACTCTCGAGGTTGAAGACCTCAACTTCAGAATACCCTTTGAAACATACCCCGAATATACTGGTGGTGACTATAAATGCCTGAGCAATGGCGGGATCGGCCCCGATGGGCGTCTTTATATGTGCTTTTTTTATAGCCGTAAAGTTGTGGCTTATGACAGCGACACTAATACGTTTGAGGATATGGGAGACTATATGCCACAGGCAAGGTGCCATGCTAACGGTGAAACGAGGAATGGCATATTCGCCATGAATTTTGATAATGACGGTGTGCTGTGGTATGCGGTTTTCAGCCGCAACTGTTCTAGCGGAAAAAGGGAAATTGGGCTGCCGTCGTCGTTGTTTAGGTGGGATGTTGCGCGCGGCAAAAAACCCGAATGGATGGGTATCATAGGAACAAAGGAGAGAGCGGCTTGCTGGACAAGTGAAATTTGTGTCAGCAAAGATGACATCATGTTCGTGATAGGCTCCAATCATGCCACCGATGGACCAGATATCACCGCTGTGAATCTCAGAGAATACAAAGAGAAAATGTATAATTTCGGAGAGCTTCTAACAGAAGATGAGTATTATGTTAATCCAAACTCAAAGAGGTACAACAAAATCGCTGATTTTCTGTTTGAACAGGATAAATTCGGAGAGGAAAATGATTGGCGATTTCAATATGAATTGGCATACGAGCCATTGAGATTGTGGCGTGAGCTTGCCCCTGATAACATAGAAAACTCTTCTGTAAAGTCGTTGCATTGGAGCGACGCGAACACACTCGTCGGCGTTTGCGGCAATGAGAGGGAATTTGTGTTTAAAGCGGTAGAGGGTAAAATGAGCATGCTCTGTGATAAGGATAGAGCTCGTGCTTTTTACGATGAACTCATGAATCCGAAACCGATTATTGCGTTAACAGACCTAAAGTTGCCGTATTATCCAGGCAGACAGTATAAGGCAACGGTTACAGCACAAGCAAAAATGGCTGACGGTTCCATGGTTATTGGAACTCTCGATGGAATGCTGGCCTTGTGCAAAAATGATAAAGTATTCGGTCTTGGACCTGCGGCATACAATGGCCCAATAAGAGCGCTTTGCTCCGTCCCGGATGGGAAAAAGGTATATGGTGTGGGTGGTGACGAGGACGATTTGGGAATGGTATTTAGCTTTGATGCAGAAGACGGATTGCGGTGGCTCGGCCATGTTTGCTACGATGCTCCGTCTGCATGGAGCACAGTGAGCTGCCCGATTTTGACAGCCTGCTCGGTAAGTCCGGATGGACGAATGCTTGCATTAGGTTCAGGTGATAGACTGGGAACGGTTGTTATTTGCAGATTGCCATAGGAAAATATCCGAAGAAGGAGAGATTATTATGATAATAGATGGGTGCTGTACTGTTAGCAGCCGCAGAGAATACAAAATCGCTACTTCAAACTTGTTGAAGGAAATGGACAAGCACGACATCTCCAAAACGGTGCTTTTTTGTGACGATCGTTGTGCGGCCGTTAAAAACGAAGATGGAAATAATTTTGTGGACAATATCTTTCAAAAAAACAAAGACAGGTATTACCGTTTTGCCACAGCCAATCCTTGGAACGGAGATGTTGCGGCACAAGAAATAGAAAAAAGGCTTGCCAGCGGCTTTAACGGCGTTTTTTTCAACTCGCTTGTTCAGGGATTTACAATTAACGATGACATAGTTCTTCCGTTGATTGAGGTTTGCGAAAAATATTGCGTCCCCGTGTATTTCAACACAGGGACGCCGATACAAGCAATGCCATTTCAAGTTTTGAGTCTGGCAAAAAGGTATCCGAAAGTCAATTTTATTGTGGGGCATATGGGCGCAAATGATTATCTTGGCGATGCATACTCGGCTGCAGAGCTAGTAGATAATATATACCTTGACTCTTCACTTAATCTGACTTGCAGCATGAGAAATGCAGCTAAGTTGTTTTCAAATAAAATGATTTTTGGATCGGCTTACCCCAGAAGCAATTATTTTATTGAGCTTAAAAGGCTGAGACAAGGTGTGAAAGATGAGGAAGTCTTGGGAAATATCCTCTCCCAAAATCTCTTGTCAATTCTCGGAGGGAAAAAATGATAATTGATACGCACACACATTATCTTGATGGGAATTGGCTTTGCGCAGCAAAGGGCGGGCTGCCAATAGAGGATATGGTTAGAACTCAACAAGAACTCGGAGTAAGTGAGATGTGGATTAGCTCTACAGGGGCACTTGCTGATGATTTCGAGTTTTACAACAAAAACATGTATGAGAAGACAAAAGGATATGAAAAAAACTTTCGAAAATTTGCTACAGCAAGCATGTATTATCAAAAAAAAGCTCTAAACAATATTCGCAAGTGCATTGAAGATTATGGGTTTTGGGGTATTAAAGTTCATTTTTGGATGCAGGGCGGTTCTGTGCAGATGAAAGCAACACACGAACTTATGGAAATGTCAATAGAATACAAGATGCCTGTGCTTTTCCACGATGGAACACCTCCTGCAAGTGATTCACTGCAAATAGGATATCTGGCCGATTTGTACCCCGAGGCTAAAATAATTCTGGGACATTCAGGTATGTTCGACACCCCAAAAAGCGCTGTGGAGATGTGCAATACTCATAAAAATGTCTATCTTTGCATTAGCTGCTCCACACTCAATGACGCGCAGATGATTGTTTGCAACGCAAAGCAGGACAGGCTTTTGTTTGGCTCGGATTACGGGGCGGCAGAATCGCGCGATGTCCTGACAGATAGAATAGACATTATTGAAGAGGCATGCAAGGATAAAAAGTTGAAACAGAGTATATTCGCTAAAAATGCCAATGCGCTTTTACAGGAACTTGGCGCAGTTGAGACGCTTTAAAGGGAATAGCGCTTTTAATCAGGCGTGGAATAAGAGAAGCTCTTTTCCACGCCTAGCTGAAGCCGAATCTGCAAAGCAGCGATATTGAGAATACCACACTCCAACACAACAATTTGGAACTTGTGACGGGCACATTGTGCCACAGCTAGTCTACTTGATTTGCTTTTAGTACATAATAAAGAGGAATAACATGCTTAAAGGGTTAAAGATAAGGACGCCATTTTTTGAAATAGGTGTCAAGAATTATATATATGGAGACTGTGTTCTGGAGTTGGCAAAAGCTGCGGATGAAGCGTCTAAAAAGTATGATATAGATGTTTTGTTTATCGCGCCATATGCCGATATAAGGAGAGTAGTCGAAAACACAAAAAAGCTCATCGTGCTTGCACCTCATATGGACACACTTCGGCCCGGCCGCGGAATGGCAGATGTTTTGCCTGAGTCCATAAAGGCAGCTGGGGCAAAAGGCGTGATTGTCAACCACTGTGAGTGCCCACTGTCCATATCAGAAACAAAGAAAACAATTGACAGAGCTCACGAAATTGGGCTGTTTACATTTGCCTGTGCAGATTCTCTAGCTGAGGCGCAGGCGATTGCTCATCTCCATCCGGATATTATCAATCCAGAACCGACAGAACTTGTCGGATCTGGTGTTGTGAGCGACATGAGCTATGTGAAAAAATCAATCGAACTGATAAAGGCAATTGATTTTGAAATCATTGTTGAGCAGGCTGCTGGAATATCAAATGGAAAGCAGGTGTATGACTTTATCTGTGCCGGAGCAGAGGCGGTCGGAGCTGCATCGGGAATTTTTAATGCAAAGGATCCGCTGGCGATGGTAGACGAAATGGTGCGCAGTGTCAGACAGGCCTGCGATGATATGATGAATAGAAGATAAAAAACAGGAGTGGTATTATGAAAGCAATAAGAGAAGCTTTTACGGTGGAATCGACAGGGATGCGTCCAACTTTCCACACAGTAACTGAAAAAGTCAGGGAAATTGTAGAGCGTTCGCAGTTCAAGTGCGGTATTTGCGTTGTCTATTCCCATCATACAACATGCTCTGTTATGGTGCAGGAATGCTCGTTTGATAAATCGTATACTGGTCTTGAATATTTGCAGCAGGATATGGTTGACATATTTGAACAAATTATACCCACTTGCCGTAAAGAGGGTCAGTATATGCACCCAGGCCCACGCCTTACAGAGTTTTCATTTCAAAATGGAGAAGATAAGCCTCAGACACTCAATACGGATGCACATCTGAGGTCGGCGATTGTGGGAAGAAGCGAAACAATAGTCATAGTAGACGGAAAGCTCGATCTGGGGAAATTCGGTCACATATATTTTGTGGACTTTGATCAAACATGTGCGCGGCAGCGTCAAGTTCAGGTGCAATTAATCGGGGAATAAATGTGGTGTGCATTTCTTTTCAGTTGACAGGGAGTTGGACCTTATGACATAATTCAAGCAAGGAAACCAACCTGACGGCAAAGGAGACTTGTTATTATGGCACTTCAATATCACCTCAAAATTCAAGAGGGGGATGTCGCCCCATATGTGCTGTTGCCCGGAGATCCAAAAAGAGTTCCGATTGTTGCCGGCTTCTGGGACGAAGCGCATTTTGTGGCTGATAACCGTGAGCATGTGACATACACCGGAAAATACAAGGGTGTCCCCATCTCCTGCGTGAGCACTGGAATGGGCTGTCCGTCTACTAGCATCGCGATGGAGGAGCTTGCGCGGTGCGGCGCTACAACTTTCATCCGAATAGGCACCTGCGGGACTTTTCAGGATTATGTAAACAAAGGCGATATGCTTATTTTTGATTCGGCTTGCAGATATGACGGCTGCTCAAAAATGTACGCGCCTATTGAATATCCGGCTGTCGCCACACATGAGGTTGTCTCGGCGTGCATCGAGGCTGCGAAAGAGCTTGCGTTGACATACCATGTCGGCACAACGCGCACGCAGGATACTTTTTATGCAAACTATGAAAAACCCGGTGCGGCGCTCGCGGATTTCTGGCAGTCAAAATGGGAAAATTTCTATCCGGATTTGAAGCGCCTCAAGGTTTTGGGCGGCGAGATGGAGACAAGCATTATTTTTGTGCTTGCGAGAATATATGGGCTTCGCGCAGGTGCCGTGGCTGTCACACTCGACAACATTCTGCATTCTATGAATGACTCGGAAAGCTATGATCCTCAAAAGGAGCTTGACCACAGTGACAAAAATATTGAGATTTTATCGCATATGGGATGCGAGGCGATAAGAAAGATTTACCTGAGCGACTGCGAGCAGGGGCAGACGAAATGAATCATCATTAAAAAAGTGCTTTATTAAACCCGATGTACGGCCAAAAGCCACATTCATCGGGTTTTTGATTTTACGCAAAAAACCTGAAAAGAAGACCGCTTTTCGCGCTTCAAGTTGACAATACCGAAAAGTGCTGTACACGCTGCTGCGAAATATGATATTATAATACATATTACCTGTTTGGAGCGTCACTATGAATACTGTTTATGTGCCCCACGACTATAAGTCGGTTTTGAGCCTTTATGAAACACAGACTGCTATAGGAATAATCAATCGAACTTTCGAGGATTTCCTGGCGCTTAGACTCCGCCTAAAGAGGGTATCGGCGCCTCTTTTTGTCGACCCGCAGACGGGCTTGAACGACAATTTGAGCGGTGTGGAAAGACCTGTGAGATTTGAGATTCCGGCGACGGAATCTGATGCTGAGGTTGTCCACTCGCTGGCGAAGTGGAAGCGCATGGCGCTTTACCGCTATGATTTTCATGCGGGCAAGGGCATATATGCCAATATGAATGCTATCCGCCGCGATGAGGAGCTTGACAATCTTCACTCGATTTATGTCGACCAATGGGATTGGGAAAAAGTAATCACACGAGCGGACAGGACAGAGGAATACCTAAAGCAGACGGTTCGGTCGATTGTAAGCTGTGTGTGTGACACTCTTGATGTCATCAAGGACAGATATGAGAGCGTCGGCATTGAGCTTTGCCGCGAGGTTAGCTTTGTGTCATCACAGGAGCTTGAGGATATGTACCCAAAAATGACCTCAAAGGAACGTGAAAATGCGTATTTGGCAGAGAAAAAAACGGCGTTTATCATGTGCATTGGAGAAAAACTAAAATCAGGAAAGCCGCACGACAGCAGATCACCCGACTACGACGACTGGAGCCTAAACGGCGACCTGATGTTTTATGACGAGCTGCTGGGCTGCGCCATGGAGCTGTCATCCATGGGGATTCGAGTTGACAGCAAATCTCTCGGCGAGCAGCTGACAAAAGCCTGCTGTGACGACCGCCGCAAGCTGCTCTACCACAAAATGCTTCTCAAAGACGAATTGCCGCTCACTATAGGCGGCGGTATCGGACAATCCAGACTTTGCATGCTGCTTCTCGAAAAGGCGCATATCGGCGAGGTGCAGTCATCGATATGGGATGAACAGAGCATGAAGACTTGCAAAGAGGCGAATATTATACTTCTCTGACTTTAAAGATAATTTCGACGCGATGGTTTATTGGCAAGAGCGTGCTTGTCTATGTTTTTAGAGCATAGAGGTGCTTTATATGCTGCGCCGGAAATAAAATGAGCCTCTGTTTCGCTGATTTGCAAAACGGAGGCTCATTTAATGAAAATATGCAGCAAAATGGCAAGGCGATGTTACTTTTTCTTCTTTGCAGTGAGGCCGCCCGCAATAACCAAAAGAACAGCGACTATGAGCAGCGGGATGGATAAATAATTCGGAATTTTCACGACGAAGCGCTCAACAACAATATTGGCAGCAAGTATGAAGATGCCGGCGCCCAGCATGAGCGAGGAGTATTTTTTCATAGAGTCTCCCTAAAATCAAGTTTTGTGCCGCCGCAGTCTCGTATTGACAGCGCAATGCAGCAGCCTTTTCCAAACAGGCTTTCCATCAGGCACTCATACTCGGCTGTTTTTTCGTTTGGAATATAGCTTTGAATCGTGCCTGCAAAGCCGCCGCCATGCACGCGGCAGGCACCGTCGCCGGAAAGAAATTGAGATGTAAAATACAGAGCAACAGCAAGGCTTTGTTCGCGAATTGACCCGGAGCAGACGACATTTTGCAGCAAGGTGTGCGATGATATTCCCGATTCGCGCACAAGCTCAAAGTAGCGCGGCAGGTTCAGGGCGGAGAGCGCGGCGGCTTCTTCAACGGCGCGGCGGTCTTCGTCGAAAAAGTGAGCGGCTCGCAGCAGCGCTCTGTCCCCGAGCATTTTGCGTATTTGAGGGACGAACTCAACAAGGCGCGAGGAATCGGCCTCGGCCAGCACATCCGCACCCATCAGGTTGGCGACAGCCTTCATCTCGGCGGGGATTGAAGAGTATTCCGCTGTGAGATTCTGGTGACTTTGGCGGGTGTCGACAACATAAAGGGTATAGCCATGTTCTTCGAAGCTGTACCGCACAATGTCGTCCTTTGTGTCGTTTTGGTCAAAAAAATCGAGCGCGACTATGTTTCCGAGAGAACATGCCATCTGATCCATCAGCCCACTGGGCTTTCCGAAAAAGTTATTTTCGGCATATTTGCCAAACAACGCAGCGCTTTTTGCGTCGAAGCCGCCGGGACAATACAGCTCCTTGATTATTGTTGCAATCAATATCTCAAAGGCGGCGCTGGAGGAGAGCCCGGAGCCGGGCAAAACGTCTGAGGTCACATATGCGTTGAAGCCGCCGATGGGCAGCTTGCGCTCTTTGATTGCGGCGGCAACTCCGCGCACAACGGACTGGGACGTTCCAAATTCCCTTTCGTCGGGCAGAAGACTGGACAAATCAGCGGATATTTCTCCAAAGCCCTCGGAAAAAATATTGACGAGCAAATCGTCTCTCGCAGCGCATATGCCCAGCATGTCGAGATGCACTGCGGCGGCGAGCACGTGACCCTGATTGTGGTCTGTGTGGTTGCCGCCAAGCTCTGTTCTGCCGGGAGCGCTGCAAACCGTGAACACGCCGTCCCCGTAAAGCGATTGATATGCACGCACGGCCTTTTCGTAACGCGACCTCGCATTTGCGAGCCGAGCCTTTCCGTAAAGGCCAATAAGCTGTGGGTCAAACAGACCCTCTGTCAGACTTTTGCAGAAGTTTTCAACCATTGTCGTGCCTCCACAACTATTTGTAATATAAGATTGTAAAAAAACAAAATGTATACTGTCGGGAAACCCTATACCTATATATTCAATGATACAATAAAAAGGCTTTGCACATCAAGCAAAAAAGTCCAAAATAAAAAGAAAAGCGGTTGAACAGTCCTTGACGGCACTGTATAATTAAAGCGAGAGAAAATGAAAACGGAGAAACTTATGACTAACCGCGGGTTTGACAACGAAAAGTACGTTAAATTGCAGTCGCAGAAAATCAGAGAGAGAATTGCGCAGTTCGGCGGGAAGCTTTATCTGGAATTTGGCGGGAAGCTGTTCGACGATTACCATGCGGCGAGGGTGCTGCACGGCTTTGCACCCGACGGCAAGGTAAATATGTTGTTGCAGCTGCGCGACGCGGTGGAAATAGTCATCGCAATAAATGCATTTGACATTGAAAAAAGCAAGATTCGCGGTGACCTTGGTATAACATATGACCTCGATGTGCTGCGCCTGATAGATGCTTTTTCTGACATTGGGCTTTTTGTCGGAAGCGTTGTGCTGACACGGTTTTCGGAGCAGCCTACAGCGATTGCCTTTCAAAAAAAGCTGGAGCAGCTGGGCGTCAAGGTTTACAGGCACTATCCGATAGAGGGCTACCCCTCCGATGTCGGGAAAATAGTGAGCGACGAGGGCTATGGCAAAAACGAATACATAGAGACTTCCCGCTCTTTGGTCGTCGTCACGGCTCCCGGCCCCGGAAGCGGGAAAATGGCGACATGTCTTTCTCAGCTTTACCACGACTATAAGAGCGGAAACAAAGCGGGCTATGCCAAATTTGAAACATTTCCTATTTGGAACATGCCCCTGATGCACCCTGTCAATTTGGCCTATGAAGCGGCGACGGCCGATTTAAACGATGTCAATCTGATAGACCCGTTTCATCTGGATGCATATGGTGAGACGGCGGTCAGCTACAATCGCGATGTCGAGGTCTACCCTGTGCTGCGCGAAATATTCGAGCAGATACAAGGCGAGTGCCCGTACAAGTCGCCCACGGACATGGGCGTCAACATGATTGGATTCTGCATAACCGACGATGCTGCTGTCAGGCGCTCCTCTTGCGACGAGATTGTCCGCCGCTACTACGATGCGCGTGTAAAGCTCAGGCGCGGAGAGGGTGATGTGGCTGAGGTGCGCAAAATAGAACTGCTTATGCGCCGGGAGAACATTACCCCGCAGCTGCGGCCCGTTGTCGGCGAAGCACTGAAAAAAGAGCAGGAGACGTCTGCGCCCGCGGTCGCAATTGAGCTTCCCGACGGGCGCATAGTCACAGGAAAAACAAGCTCGCTTCTCGGAGCCTGCGCGGCGGCTATGCTCAATGCGCTGAAGGCGTTGGGCGGGATACAAGACGACATTCATCTGATTTCTCCCGTGATTATTGAACCGATACAGGATCTCAAAATAAATCATCTCGGAAACCGAAATCCGCGCCTGCACACAGACGAAATACTCATCGCGCTCTCCATTTGCGCCGCCACAAACCCGACGGCAGAAATTGCGATGCAGCAGCTTTCAAAGCTGCGCTGCTGTGAGATACACTCGACGGTGATTTTGTCGAGCGTCGACACAAAGGTATTTAGGCGCCTTGGGATGAATCTCACAAGTGAGCCGAATTTCGAATCCAAGAAGCTGTATCACAAGTGATGCGCATAACGGTCTGAAAAGTTCTCAAAATAAACAGCAGAAATTGCAATTTCGCGTTAACGGCAAAAAGCTTAGTCGAGCATTCAATTAAAGATATGGACCTGACTCGAAGCAAAGGCTTTTGCATAGGGCCAATATTTCGGGTTTGGTCAACGTGATGTCTTGCGCCTTAAAGGCTGCGCTGAAACTCTGCATAGTTGTATATATACATATAAGTGCAGACAACAGCACTCACATCAAGCTGCGCAATCCTCTTATCGCGAATTGGAAAATCTGCAATTGACGAGAGGACGGCGCATAGTCGTTTTGAATTTGTGAAAAAACTGCGATGAAAAGGCAAATATAATGAAAAAGAATCGTGACAGACTTTACTACGCAATACTGTTAATTTTATCTGTTGCGTTCGTCGTATTCGGAAGCACAATTGCTTCAAGAGACGCAAAGATGTTTATTGGACAAAATGGCGACGTTTTAAAAAAGCGCATTGTGCGCGTGGACACCATACTGTCAAAGGATGAAAGAGAGATATCGATTGGCGGCAAGCTGACCGCGACGGAGACAAAAATCAAGTTTACCGGAACGGTGCTCTTTGGCGAACAGCGCGGAGATGCTATCGCGGTGACGCAGACATACAACACGCTGCAAAGCAGAATTCCCACGCCGGTCAGAGAGGGCGACTGGATATTCGCATATCAAAACATTGAGGTGAGCACAGAGTATTATTCCGGCGAATATATTCGCATCACAGGAATTGCCATATTCGGCTCTATTTTGCTTGTGCTCTTGATTGTATTCGGACGGTCAAAGGGTTTCTCAACAATAATCGCACTCATGCTCTCGGTGCTGTCGATATTCCTCGTATTTATCCCATCAATCCTATCGGGCTACAATGTCTACTTGTGCGCGATGATTATTTGTGCGTACACTATCGGAATAACACCATTTCTGATAGGAGGCTTTAACAGGAAAAGCGTCGCCTCCGCGCTTGGGAGCATAGGCGGTGTCGCCGTTGCCGGGATTCTCACCTACATTCTGAATGTCATGCTGCGAATAACGGGTGCGGTGGACGAGGAGACGATGATGGTCACGTTTATTCGCGATACCCCTATCGATTTGCGCGCAATCACATTCGCAACGATTATAATCGGCGCACTCGGAGCGACGCTGGACGTTTCAATGTCTATTTCCTCGGCAATCAGCGAAATGCACGACACACAGCCGGGCGCAAACGTCAAAAAGCTCACAAAATCAGGAATAAATATAGGGCAGGACATAATTGGCACTCAGATAAGCACGGTTGTTTTGGCATATATAGGATGCAGTCTTCCGACGGTGCTGCTGCTCGTCGCATATCAGAGCTCGATGATAGAGCTTTTGAACCTAGAGATGATAATTGTCGAGCTTTTGCAGATGCTTATCGGTGCGGCGACAATACTTTTCACCATCCCGACAACTGCGGTGGTGACGGCGTGGCTTTTTTCACACGACAAAAAGACCAGGCAAAATCGCTATGCCGAAAGCGCAGAAGCTGATGACAACATCGCGCAGACAGATATGCCGCCAAAAAAAGAACTGCATGAGGCAGATGTCCCGGAGGCCGGAAAACCCCACAAGGCATCACGCCGCAGAGAGCTATAAATGCAGATAAGGAGAAGACATGAAGGGTAACAGAGTGAGTGAGTACACGATATTTCGAATAATTGGAATAATGCTTGTGGTTGTTGGTCATGCGGTTGCAGGAGGAATAACCCCTGTTAGCGGAGAGTCAGGCTTTGCCGCGAGCGCCGTCAACGAGCTTGTGAAATTCTCACAGGTATATATCTATTCTTTTCATATGCCCTTGTTTTTCTTCTTGTCCGGCGCAGTCTTCAACTTGGCGAAAACGGGAGAAAAACCCTTTGAGTCGGTTTTCAAATCGAAGCTGCTACACCTGATGGCGCCGTATTTTTGCTTTTTGATTCTGTACTCGCTTCCCATCAAGATGCTGACAGGGGTGTTTAACCTTCCGTCATCGGCATACATTGTCTCCAATATGTTCGCTACTACGGAAAGCTCCGGACATCTGTGGTTTCTATATAAGCTTTTTTCGGCGACGATGCTTTTTTGGATTTACAACAAGCTTCTTTTATCAAAGCGGCCGGCGCTTTGGTTTACGACATTGCTCGCCGTGACAATCATCGGAATAAACATCCCGATGATCATGTTCATCGCGCCCGGCAGTATATACGTCGTGTTTATTGCAATCGGCTTCATGTTTGAAAAGATCAGGCCACGCGTTGCAAAATGGGCGCAGAGCCACAGGCTTCTGACAATAGGCCTGTTTGCGGTGTATTTTTATTTTTTCTATGTGAAAAATCTTGCAGTTGCAGGTGGCTTTGAATTTAACAATGTATATTTCAACAGAATGTATGACAGTGTTGTCAAAATTGCACTGCCGTGTGTTTCGATATTTGCTTGGTTTATGCTCGCATGTGTCATAGCTTCCGTCAAGAAACTGGCCGAGAGCCGCATCATAACCAATTTGGACTCAAACTGCATGAACATATACATTCTTCATGATATGCTCAATTATATAGTGATATGGCTGTGCGGATATTTTGCGGCCGGCGCGGCATTGTCCGCAGACGCAATGCTCTTGGTGCTGATGATCAGGATATTCGGCGTATTTGCTGTGGCGTGGCTGATGTCGCTGCTGCTTTCCAAGGCGATGAAGTTCAAGCTTTTCAAAAGGACAGCGGTTATTGCGGCGACGGTGCTGTTTATTTGCAGTGTCGGATATGTTTATATAGGAAACCTTGTCCCGTGAGTGCGTCAAAAACATGGTTTAAAATGGTCAAAACAGGTATTTGGGCAGAGAATATAAGGAAAACCAAAAAAAGTTAAAAAAACTTTCAAAAAGACCTTGTATTCGACATTGTAATATGCTAATATACATCTTGTGCGCAAAAACCGGATGAATGCACAATGCGCCGCAAGCACGGTTATACCAACTGAATAGGCCCATGTATTTTCACCGAAAAACGACCGCGCGACACGCACGGCACAGTTTAAACAAACGCTTCAAAAATGCGTTTTGGGTGTTGACATTACCGCCTCAGTTGTCTATAATAAAATCCTGCGCCGCAGACAAACGGAGCGGAATGGACCTTGAAAATTAAACAATATTGAGAAGCCAAAAGAAAGCCCTTGAAGGAGCTGAGGAAGCGCGAGAGCGCCGGAATCAGCAGTATCAGAAGCCGTTCAATCGGTGAAGGAGATACAAAAAGAAAGACGTTAGCAATAATGTCTGAGCGATTTTAAGGATGGCGAAAGCTGTCCATAGGATACAAATTTAT
>JAVVTQ010000019.1:0-28992 GCA_036653595.1 Oscillospiraceae bacterium | reverse complement strand
TGATAGCCATCTCTGCGGCATCTCCACGGCGCGGTCCCGTCTTGATTATGCGGGTATATCCGCCCTGACGCTCCATATACTGGGGTGCAGTTTCATCGAGAAGTTTCTTTGAGACAGTTTCCTTTGTGATGTATGAATAAACCTGTCTCTTTGCGTGCAGTGTATCATTTTTTGCGAGAGTTATCATTTTTTCGGTCATCGAACGAACTTCCTTTGCTCTCGTAACCGTCGTTTCAATGCGACCGTTCTCGATAAGGAAGGTGACCATAGCGCGAAGCATTGCTTTGCGCTGATCGCTTGTTCTGCCGAGCTTTCTCATACCAGCCATAGCAGTTCACTCCTTCTTGCGTAGTAAGACTCAGTCATCCTTATCATTGAGGTTGAAGCCGAGTGACTCGAGCTTGCATATAACCTCTTCGAGGGATTTAATTCCGAGGTTGCGGACCTTCATCATCTCTTCCTCGGATTTGTTTGTCAAATCTTCAACAGTGTTAATACCTGCTCTCTTCAGGCAGTTAAAGCTGCGAACTGAGAGATCAAGCTCTTCGATTGTCATTTCAAGCACTTTTTCCTTGCTCTTTTCGTCCTTTTCGACAAGAATCTCTGTGTCGAAAATTTCTTCTGAAAGATCCATAAAGAGGTTCAAGTGCTCACACAGTACCTTTGCGCCGAGAGACACAGCTTCTTTGGCTGTTATCGTTTTATCGGTTTTTACCTCTAGTGTCAGCTTATCATAGTCTGTAATCTGTCCAACACGCGTGTTTTCAACGGTATAGTTGACCTTGAGTACAGGTGTGAATATGCTGTCAACCGGGATAACGCCGATAGACGTCTGGGTAAACTGCTTATTTTTGTCCGAAGACACATAGCCTCTGCCATGTACAAACACAAGCTCCATGACAAGCTTTGCGCCCTTGGCCAGAGTAGCCAAATGCCAGTTCGGGTTGAGAATTTCGATTTCAGCGTCGGCCTTTATGCTGCCTGCCGTCACTTCACCTTCACCGTTTGCCTCAATATAAACGGTTTTAGGACCGTCAGAAAAGAGTTTTGCGGTTATTCCCTTCACATTCAAAACGATTTCAGTAACATCTTCTTTGACGCCTTCAATCGTGCTGAATTCGTGGAGAACGCCGTCAATTTTAATAGACTGTACCGCAACGCCGGGAAGGGATGACAAAAGAACACGGCGCAAACCGTTGCCAAGTGTTGTGCCAAAACCTCGCTCGAGCGGCTCAACGATAAACTTTCCATAGGAGCCGTCGGCTGTCATTTCGATGGTTTCAATTTTGGGCTTTTCTATTTCAATCATTATAAAACCCTCCTTAGGCGGATTTCCCGTCTTTCGTTTGCTTTTCCCTGTAACCTTCCTTAAATCAGGCGATTATTTCGAGTAGAGCTCAACGATGAAGTGTTCCTCGACGTTGAAGTCGATTTCTGACCGCTCTGGCAGACGAGATACGCAAGCAGTCATCTTGTCGCTGTTCACATCCATCCATACCGGCTTCGGACGGGCCTTGTTTGCATCAACTGCATTCTTTATCTTTTCGCACTCGGTTGACTTGACATCAATCTTGTCGCCCGCTGCTACGAGATATGAAGCAATATTAACTCTCTGTCCGTTGACGGTGAAATGACGGTGAAGAACGAGCTGCCGCGCTTCTTTGCGAGAGTTTGCAAAGCCCGCACGATAAACTACGTTGTCCAGTCTGCTTTCAAGGATCCTAAGCAGATTTTCGCCTGTGACACCCTGCTGTCTCTCAGCCATATCGAAATATTTTGCGAATTGGCTTTCGAGAACGCCATAGTATCTTTTGGCCTTTTGCTTCATTCGAAGCTGTATGCCATATTCCGACACTTTTTTGCGTCCCTGTCCATGCTGACCGGGAGCATATGCTCTGCGTGTGAGAGCACATTTGTCGGAGTAGCAGCGCTCGCCTTTAAGAAAGAGCTTTTCGCCCTCTCTGCGGCATTGTCTGCACACAGCACCTGTATATCTTGCCATATTGTGGTGTACCTCCTGTTTGTTATACGCGCCGTCTTTTTGGCGGGCGGCATCCGTTGTGGGGGACGGGGGTAACGTCCTTGATCATGTTTACCTCCAGCCCGGCAGCCTGCAAAGCGCGAATCGCAGCTTCACGACCTGAACCGGGACCCTTGACGAAGACTTCGACGGTTTTCATTCCATGTTCCATTGCAGCCTTGGCCGCAACTTCAGCTGCCATCTGCGCAGCATATGGTGTTGACTTTCTTGAGCCGCGAAAGCCCAAGCCGCCGGCACTCGCCCACGATATGGCATTACCGCTCACATCTGTGATGGTGACGATTGTGTTGTTGAATGTGGACTGGATATGCGCTGCGCCGCGCTCTATATTTTTGCGTTCACGGCGTTTGCGGGCACCGGTCGTTTTTTTGGGTGCTGCAGTTGTTTTTGTTGCCATTTTCTCGGTAGCCCTCCTTATTTCTTCTTGTTTGCGATGGTTCTCTTAGGACCCTTGCGTGTACGGGCATTGGTCTTAGACCTCTGTCCGCGAACAGGCAGTCCTTTGCGATGACGGACACCGCGGTAGCAGCCTATCTCGACGAGACGTTTTATGTCCAGTGCAACGTTACGACGAAGGTCGCCCTCGACGGTTATGTGCTTGTCGATATACTCACGGAGCTTTGCAACATCGTCTTCATTCAGGTCCTTAACTCTGATGTCAGGGCTAACACCTGTCTCAGCGATAATTTTTCTCGCAGAGCTCAAGCCGATACCGTAAATATAGGTGAGTCCTATTTCGACCCGCTTGTCTTTAGGCAGGTCGACGCCAGCAATACGCGCCATTTATTTTTCCTCCGGTATTAATCTCGCGCCTTAACCTTGGCGCTGCTTGTGTTTTGGGTTCGGGCAGATAACCATAACTTTTCCGTGCCGTTTGATTACCTTGCATTTTTCACATATGGGTTTTACGGAAGGTCTGACCTTCATAATAATACCTCCTTAGAGTTTGCCGACGCTATTTCGAGCGCCATGTTATACGGCCCTTTGTGAGGTCGTACGGCGACATTTCAACCGTCACCTTATCTCCGGCCAGAATACGAATAAAATTCATGCGCAGCTTGCCTGAAATATGGGCGTTGATTCTGTGGCCATTTTGCAGTTCAACTGAAAACGTGGCATTTGGCAAAACTTCTTTTACGATGCCTTCTAGTTCCAATACATCTTCCTTGGACAAGTCTCTAACCTCCTTCATGACGGTTTTCGACGTAAAAGCGATTATTGATCGCTTTTCGCAGTCTGTTGTCGCTCGACAAATCATCATTTGTAAAAATGGTTGTTGTCAGTGACAGGTGCTTTAGTTTTTTGCGCTTTGGTTTTTCAATCCTGCGCAGCTTTCCGTCCGCAATGAGAGCAAAGTCCTGCGAAATTTCGAGTACAGCGAAATACCGTCCTTTGTCGCGCCCTGCTTTTGACATCGCGGCAGTACCTCTTTGAATCTCCATGAACACCGCCTATTCCGCCGTCAATATAATCGGCTGTTTATCGGTAATCGCAATAGAATATTCAAAGTGAGCCGACAGACTGCTGTCCTTAGTCACAATAGTCCATCCATTGGACAATTGTTTGACTTCTCTTGTGCCTGCATTGATCATTGGCTCAATAGCAATCGTCATGCCCGGAACAAGTCTCTCTCCGTGTCCCGCATTTCCAAAATTCGGAACTTCGGGAGCTTCATGAAGATGTCTTCCGACACCGTGACCAATGTAATCGCGCACGACTGAAAAGCCGTTTGCTTCTGCATAACTTTGTACAGCGTGACCGATGTCTCCGATTCTGTTGCCCGGCAACGCAACGAGAACAGCCCTATGCAGACACTCGCGAGTCACATCCATGAGACGCTGTGCCTCGTCGGAAACAGTCCCGACGCCAAAGGTGGCCGCGTTATCGCCGTGGTAGCCGTTGTAACAGGCTCCAACATCAACGCTGACAATATCGCCATCCATAATTATGCGTTTCCTACTCGGAATGCCGTGTATCACCTCTTCGTTGACGGAGATGCACGCGCTGTTTGGAAATCCGTTATAATTTAGGAATGACGGAGTTGCGCCTTCTGACTTGATGTACTTTCGCACAACATCGTCGATGTAAGCGGTGGAGACACCGACGGCAATAGCCTCTTTCGCAACTCTTAGCGCTCCGGCTGAGATTCTGCAAGCTTCTTTCATCTCTTGCAGCTCCTTAGCAGTTTTGAGTACTATCATAGTTAAACCTCAAGGGCCGCAAGTGTCAGACGAGTTGTCTCGGCTATATCCTTGTGACCGTCCACCACGCGAAGCTTTCCCAGCTTCGAATAGTAGTCCTTGAGCGGTTCTGTATTCTCATGGTAAACCTTGAGTCTGTTGATAACAGTCGTTTCCTCGTCGTCGCTTCGAATAATCAGCGGCTGTCCGCACTTGTCGCAAATCCCTTCCTTTATGGGAGGTTTAAACCTAGTGTGGAATGAGGCGCCGCAAGACGAGCAGATTCTTCTGCCTGACAGGCGCTTTACAATCTCTTCGTCGCTTACATCGATATCCAAAACCTTGTCGATTTCGATGCCGAGCGACGTGAGCGCATTGGCCTGTGCTATAGTCCGCGGAACACCGTCTAGTATGAAGCCGGCCTTGCAGTCATCTTCAAAAAGGCGGTCCCTGACAATTCCAATTATGACCTCGTCAGGGACGAGCTCGCCTTTGTCCATGAAATCCTTGGCCGAAACTCCGAGCGGTGTTTCTTTTCTGACTGCTTCTTTCAAAATGTTGCCCGTGCTTATAATCGGAATAGACATGCGCTCGCTGATTACCTCAGCCTGCGTGCCCTTTCCTGCGCCCGGTGCACCCAAAAGAATTAATCTCATTTTACGCTCCTTATTCAAGGAAACCTTTGTGGTGGCGCATGAGCATATAGGATTCCAGTGTATTTGATATTTCAAGCGCGACACCGACAATAATAAGCACAGAAGTACCGCCCAGAGATATGTTCATCTTTGTTAGCTGTGTTATCAATATCGGGAGGGTTGCAACCAAAACAAGGAAAATGCCGCCAATAAAGGTTATCTTTGAGATGACCCGCGAAATAAAATCAGAGGTCGGTTTGCCGGGTCGAATACCCGGAATCGTGCCCGAATTCTTGCGCAAATCGTTTGCCATTTGAACAGGATTGTACTGCACGGCAACATAGAAATAGTTGAATCCTATTATCATGAATGCGTACAGAATAGCGTACAAAAAGCCGCTGGTTGAAAACCAACCGAGGAACGTGCCCCAAAATCCGTCTGTAATTCCGAAGAAGTCCTTTATTGTACCAAAAATAGAGAGGAAAGAGGAGGCGAATATTACGGGGAGAACTCCTGACATATTGACCTTTACGGGTATGTTAGAGGTTTGACCGCCGTACATTTTGCGACCGACGACTCTTTTCGCGTACTGAACGGGAATCCTGCGCTCGGCGGCCGATGTGACCACTATTAGCACAAACATTGCCGCGAACATAATTATAACTATCGGAATCAGGACAAAGAACTGAGGCTGAGCCGGCTGACCGGCAATTTTGCCTGCTGCGACCTGGAAGTAATAGACAATCGAGTTGAACGCCGGTATGAGATTTGCCACGATGCCCGTAAAGATTATGAGCGAAATTCCGTTTCCTATACCCTTTGCGTCAATTTGCTCTCCGAGCCACATAAGCAGCGTCGAACCGGCAGTAAAGCTCAAGATGATGACGATTGCGGAGAATATTCCGGAAAAACCGCCATTGGGATACGCAAGCGCGCCCTGGCTTCTTACAAGCACATAGTAAATCACCGACAGAGCGAGTGATATACCGATTGAGGAATATCTTGTGATTTTGTTGATTTTCTTGCGTCCCTCTTCCCCTTCTTTCGCCAAACGGTCGAGAGAGGGAATAACCACCTGCAAGAGCTGGATGATGATTGATGCGTTGATGTAGGGGCTGACACCGAGTGCGAACAATGTCGCCTTCGAGAAGCTGCCGCCCGTCATCAAATCAAAGAAGCCGAAAATCGTGTCCTTATTTGTCAGGCTGCTCTGTGCTAGCACTGTGCCGTCGATAAACGGCACAACAATTGCGGCACCTAGACGAAAGACAAAAAGAATAAACAGTGTGAAGAGAATCCTCTTGCGAAGATCTTCGATTTTCCAAGCGTTTTTGAATGTTTGGAACATCGCTATATCACCTCGGCCTTTCCTCCGGCCTTTTCAATCTTTTCCTTTGCGGTTGCGGTGAAGGCGGTAAGCTTGACGTCGAGTTTTTTGGTCAGCTCGCCGTTGCCGAGAACCTTGACCCCGTCCAAAGATTTCTTGATCAAACCGGATTCTTTCAAAGCTTTGACATCGACAACAGTGCCGTCCTCAAAACGATTGAGGTCGCCAATTTTGACAGTCGCAAATTTTGTAGCGAAAATATTAGTAAATCCGCGCTTCGGAATACGACGCACCAAAGGCATCTGGCCGCCCTCAAAGTACGAAGGCTTTGCTCCCGAACGTGCAAGCTGTCCCTTGTGGCCCTTGCCGGCTGTTTTTCCGTTTCCGGAACCAGCACCGCGACCCTTGCGCTTGACCTCAGAGGTGGAACCCTCAGCAGGTCTTAAATCGTGCAATTTCATACGAATGCACCTCCTTGCTTCATGCGTTGGTTACAGAAACCATGTGAGAAATCTTTGCAAGCTTACCACGAGTTGCGGCATTGTCCGGCTGTATCGTTGTGTCGCCGATTTTTCTCAAGCCGAGTGTCTTCGCGGATGCGATCTGCCTGTCTGTGCGACCGGCAAGGCTCTTTATGAGCTTCGCTTTTAGTTTGCTCTGTGTTTCTGTCTTGGCGGCTGTCTTTTTTTCGATAGGCTTGGTTTCTTCCTTGACGACTGCAGCTTTTTCAGACACTGCCTTGGCTGCTGCTTTTGGAGCTGCTGCCTTTGCCGGCTCTGTCTTTGCTGCCTTGGGAGCTGCTGCCTTTTTTGGAGCAGCCTTTTCAGTTACATCCTTTGCGGATGCAGCTTTTTTAGGAGCTGCTGTCTTTTCGGCCGTCTTTGAAGCTGCGGCCTTTGCTACAGGAGCCTTTTTCTCGGCGGAAGCGGCAGTCTTCTTGGCTGCCGGCTTCTTCTCTACCTCAGCGTTCACTGCTGCTGTATCTTTAGTTGTTGCCATTTTGACTTACCTCCTCAGCCCAAAATCTCTTCGGGAGTTTTTCCTCTGACTGCGGCTACCTGCTCTGCATCGCGCAGAGAAATCAGGCCGTTGATCGTCGCTGTCACGACGTTGTTTGGATTGTTGGAACGAAGACATTTTGTTCTGATATCCTTGATTCCGGCTGCTTCCACAACTGCACGCACAGGACCTCCGGCAATGACGCCGGTTCCGGGTGCCGCAGGCTTCATCAGAACACGCCCCGCGCCGAACTTTCCGATAACCTCATGGGGAATAGTTGTTCCCTTGAGTGAAATTTTAACTAGATTTTTCTTGGCATCCTCAAGTCCCTTGCGAATAGCTTCGGGAACCTCTCCGGCTTTGCCGAGGCCGAAGCCCACGACACCGTGACCGTCTCCGACGACTACGAGAGCCGCAAACTTGAAGATACGCCCGCCTTTAACCGTCTTTGATACGCGGTTTATCGTAACGACCTTTTCCTTCAGGTCGAGTGTTGAAGCGTCAATTCTTTCCAATTTTTTACCCTCCCCTTAGAATTTAAGGCCGCCTTCACGGGCGCCTTCGGCTAATGCCTTGACACGGCCGTGATAGATGAAGCCGCCGCGGTCGAACACTACGTTCTCGATACCAAGCTTTTTAGCCTTGTCGGCCAGCGCCTTACCAACCTTTTTGGCCGCTTCGGCATTGCCTGTGTATCCCTCAAAGCCCTTGTCGAGCGAGGAGGCTGAGCACAGTGTCTTACCTGAAATATCATCGATTATCTGTGCATACACGTGCTTTGCGGAGCGGAATACGTTAAGGCGCGGACACTCGTTGGTGCCGCTGATCTTTCCGCGCACGCGCTTATGTCTAATGAGACGTTGCTTGTTGCTATCGCGTTTTGTCACCATAATTTCTTCACACTCCTCTCTTATCCTTTAGCGCCCTTGCCGGCCTTACCTTCCTTGCGGATGATAATTTCGCCGACGTACTTTATGCCCTTGCCTTTATAAGGCTCAGGAGGACGCTTCCCGCGGACTTCGGCCGCGAACTGACCCACTTTTTGTTTGTCAATACCGTTAATAATAATTTTGTTGGCCGCAGGGACTTCAATCGTTATATCACTGCTGTCGGACATAATCACCTGATGTGAAAATCCGAGGTTCATGACAAGGTCAGAGCCCTGCTTTGCCGCACGATAGCCGACGCCGTTTATTTCAAGCTCTTTTTTAAAGCCATCTGTGACGCCGACAACCATATTACTGATAAGGGTCCGCGTCAAACCGTGAAGCGAACGGTATTCCTTATCATCCGAGGGACGTTCGACGGTAAGTTCGCCATTCTCGATAACGAGCTTCATCTTACTCGAAAAGCTCTGAGTCAGCGTGCCCTTGGGGCCCTTTACCGTAACGGTATTGCCCTCGACTTTACAATCTACTCCCGCGGGAATAACTATCGGTTTTCTACCAATTCTCGACATATGTTATTATCCCCCTTACCACACAAACGCGAGGACTTCACCGCCGATATTCTCGCTCCGGGCCTGCCTGTCAGTCATGACGCCTTTCGGTGTCGAGACGATTGCAATTCCTAGACCTTTGAGAACCTTCGGCATTTTCTCGCTGCTTGTGTACATGCGAAGCCCGGGCTTTGACACCCTGCGCAAACCTGTTATTGCGGGTCTGCGGTCTTCGCCGTATTTTAATGTCAACTTTATTACACCTTGCTTACTGTCGTCAGTTACCTGCATGCCCTTGACGTAGCCTTCATCCACGAGGATCTTAGCTATTGCCTTCTTCATATTGGAAGAGGGGATTTCGACAGTCTCATGCTTTGCAGTGCTGGCGTTGCGGATACGTGTCAGCAAATCCGCGATTGGGTCTGTGATATGCATACTGTTATCCTCCTTCTTACCAACTTGCTTTTCTTACGCCCGGTATTTGTCCCTTGTACGCGAGTTCTCTGAAGCAAATACGGCATATGCCATACTTGCGAAGATACGCGTGCGGACGTCCACAGATTTTACATCTGTTATACTGGCGTGTAGAAAATTTTGCCGTGGCCTGCTGTTTGATTTTCATTGATGTTTTAGCCATTATTCATATCCCCCTTAACCTGCGAACGGAGCGCCGAGAGCTGCAAGCAGTTCCTTGGCCTCTTCGTCCGTTTTTGCGGTTGTGACAAAGGCGATGTCCATTCCGCGAAGCGCGTCAATTTTGTCATAGTCGATTTCGGGGAAAATGAGCTGTTCCTTGATTCCTACGGAATAGTTACCGCGGCCATCGAAACTGTCACCGTTTATTCCGCGAAAATCGCGGACGCGCGGCAGCGCTACATTGAAGAACCTATCGACAAATTCGTACATGCGGTCACCGCGAAGAGTAACCTTCGCACCGACCGGCATGCCTTCGCGAAGTTTAAAGTTTGCAACAGATTTCTTTGCATTGCAAACTATCGGATGCTGCCCGGTTATCTTTGTGAGGTCTGCGAGTATAGCTTCCATAATCTTTGGATTATCTCTGGCTTCGCCGCAGCCGACATTGACAACTACTTTTTCAAGCTTTGGAATCTGCATCACGCTCTTGTAGGAGAACTTCTTCATAAGTGCCGGTGCGATTTCCTTGATATAAATGTCTTTCAATCTTGCCATTATGTCTCTTTCCTCCCGCTTAGAACGTGCCTGTGCAGCCCTTATGCTTGCAAACGCGGATTTTCTTGCCGTCTTTGTCGACGGAATGTCCAACCCTTGTCGGTTTGCCGCATTTAGGACAAATCGGCATAACCTTGCATGCATACAATGGTGCCTCAGCTTTTACAAGACCGCCCGCCTGACCTTGTTTGCGGGGTTTTACGTGCTTTGTGACTATATTCTGGCCCTCGACGATGACCTTGCGCTCATCGGGAGAAACCTCGAGCACTTTTCCCTTGTTGCCGCGGTCACGACCAGTGATAATCATTACATTGTCGCCTGTTTTGACGTGAAGCTTATTCATATCGTAACCTCCTCACAGCACTTCGGGGGCAAGAGAAAGGATCTTGAGATAGTCCTTTTCACGAAGCTCTCTTGCAACCGGTCCAAAAATGCGAGTTCCACTCGGGTTTTTATCTTCTTTGATGATAACCGCTGCGTTTTCGTCAAAGCGGATGTAGCTGCCGTCATCGCGGCGCGCACCCTTTTTGCTTCGAACAACAACAGCCTTTACAACGTCGCCCTTCTTAACCGAGCCACCGGGCGCGGCCTTCTTGACTGACGCTACTATAACATCGCCTATATTGGCGTACCTCTTTCGGGAGCCACCCAACACGCGAATGCACATTATCTCCTTTGCACCGGTGTTGTCGGCAACCTTGAGGTAAGTCTGCATCTGTACCACAGAAGCTTCCTCCTTTCAGCCTTTTATTATTTGGCCTTTTCAAGAATTTTTACGAGACGCCATCTCTTGTCCTTGGACAGGGGGCGTGTCTCCATGATTTCTACACGGTCGCCTATACCACACTCATTGTTTTCATCGTGTGCTTTAAACTTCACGGTGCGCTTGATGATTTTTTTATAGAGGGGGTGCTTGACGCTGTCCTCAATGGCGACGACAATCGTCTTGTCCATTTTATCGCTGACAACTTTACCGACGCGTGTTTTTCTAAGGTTACGTTCGCTCATTTCAGTTCCTCCCTCTCTTTAATTTGCTGAGTCTGTTTCAACAGCGCGCATGATTGTCTTTACACGTGCGATGTCTCGCTTGACTTCTTTTATTTTGCCGGGATTATCGAGCTGGTTGATGGCGTGCTGAAAACGAAGGTTGAAAAGCTCGGATTTGAGGTCTGTGAGCTTTTCGAGAAGCTCTTTTTCTGACATTTTGCGAAAATCAGTCGCTTTCATTCTTGCTCACCACCCATTTCTTCTTTCTTGACAAACTTGCACTTAATAGGCAGCTTGTGTCCTGCAAGGCGTATTGCCTCACGTGCCGTCGCCTCATCGACGCCGGTAATTTCAAACATGACACGACCCGGTTTTACGACTGCGACCCAATACTCGGGACTTCCTTTACCGGAGCCCATTCGTGTCTCAGCCGGTTTCTCTGTGACAGGCTTGTCTGGGAATATCTTTATCCAAACCTGACCACCGCGCTTGATATAACGTGTCATTGCGATACGTGCGGCCTCGATTTGGTTGGACTTTATCCAGCCCGGCTCGACGGCCATTATTCCGTAATCACCGTAAGTGACTTTGTTGCCGCGCAACGCCTTGCCCTTCATTCTTCCTCTGTGGACACGGCGATACTTAACTCTCTTGGGCATCAACATTTTATCGTGCGCCTCCTTCCCTCGGAGTCTTCTTTACTTGGCTCAAAACCTCGCCCTTGTAAATCCAAACCTTGACACCGATTATGCCGTATGTTGTCTTAGCCTCGGCAAAACCGTAGTCGATGTCTGCGCGCAGTGTTTGCAGGGGGATTGTTCCCTCATGGTAGCTCTCACTTCTGGCAATATCGGCACCGTTCAGACGTCCTGCAACAGCGACCTTAATTCCCTTTGCGCCAACGCGCATTGAGCGCTGAATGCACTGCTTCATTGCGCGGCGAAATGATGCTCTGCGCTCAAGCTGTGCCGCGATGTTCTCGGCGACGAGCTGTGCGTCGGAATCCTGATTTCTGATTGCTTCGATAGAAACCTTCACAGTCTTTCCTGTCAACTTTGAAAGCTCTGCTTCGAGCTTGCCTATCTCTGCGCCGCCCGGTCCTATAACCATGGCAGGCTTTGCGGAGTAAATTGTCAGCTTAACCTTGGAGGCATCGCGTTCAATTTCGATTTTCGACACGCCTGATGCATAATATTTAGCTTTTACGAGTTTGCGAAGCTTATAGTCTTCAAGGATAAGATCTCCAAACTCGCTCTTCTTCGCGACCCAGTTCGAGTCCCATTTTTTAATGACACCGACGCGAAATCCGTGCGGATTAATTTTTTGTCCCATCTTTACCCTCCTTTACGCTTCGCGTTCTTTGAGAACGACGGTTATGTGTGAAGTTCTCTTGAGAATTCTAAATGCCCTGCCCTGAGCTCTAGGACGGATTCTCTTCAGTGTCGGACCGGGTGCAACGAAGCACTCGGAGACATAAAGTGAACTTTTGTCCATGCCGTGATTGTTCTCGGCGTTTGCCGCTGCCGAATTGACGAGCTTCAAAAGGGGCTCGCAGGCAGCTTTGGGTGTATACTTCAATATTGCGCGAGCTTTTTCGAGGTCCTGTCCGCGAATTAGGTCGAGGACAATTTGGACTTTTCTCGGGGCTATGCGGCAATATCTCAAAAATGCCTTAGCTTCCATTCTTATCTCTCCCCTTTTCCTACTTAGTGCCGGCTGTTGATTTTGATCCCGCATGACCGCGGAACAATCTTGTGGGAGCAAACTCCCCGAGCTTGTGGCCAACCATATCCTCTGTTATATAAACAGGTACATGCTTGCGTCCATCATGAACTGCGAAAGTGTGTCCGACAAAGTCCGGAAATATTGTCGAGGCACGGCTCCATGTTTTCAAAACGCGCTTTTCTCCCGCCGTGTTCATAGCCTTGACTCTTTTGATGAGCGCAGCTTGAACAAACGGTCCTTTTTTTACGCTTCTACCCATATACTTGTGCCTCCTTAACCGTTACGACGCTTGACAATAAACTTGTCAGAGCGATGGTGTTTAGCTCTTGTCTTATAGCCGAGTGTGGGCTTGCCCCACGGAGTAACTGGTCCCGGACGTCCAACAGGGGCTTTGCCCTCGCCGCCGCCGTGCGGGTGATCGCAGGGGTTCATGACAGAACCGCGCACGCCCGGACGAACGCCCATGTGACGCTTTTTGCCCGCTTTTCCGATTGATACGTTTGCGCTGTCAATGTTGCTTACCTGTCCGATAGACGCCATGCAGTTGGCCGGAACATTGCGAAGCTCGCCTGAGGGAAGTCTGATAAGCGCATATGCGCCCTCTTTTGCCATCAGCTGAGCCATATTTCCTGCCGAGCGGACAAGCTGTGCACCTTTGCCGGGATAAATCTCAACATTGTGTACGAACGTACCGACCGGTATGTTTGAAAACGGAAGCGCATTGCCCGGCTTAATGTCAGCATTTGCTCCTGACATTACGGTGTCGCCCACATGAAGCTCGTCGGGTGCAATGATATAGCGTTTTTCGCCGTCCTCATATTGAAGAAGTGCAATAAAGGCCGTTCTGTTTGGATCGTACTCAATTGTGGAAACCTTTGCAGGAATTCCGGTCTTGTTGCGCTTGAAATCAATAATACGGTATTTCTTGCGGTTTCCGCCGCCCTGATGGCGCACGGTTATGCGGCCTGTGTTGTTTCTGCCGCTGTTTTTCTTGATGGGCTCGAGCAGGCTCTTTTCCGGCCCGCCTTTTGACAACTGCGAATAATCGGTGACAGTCATGCCACGGCGACCGGGAGTTGTCGGTTTGTACTTTTTAATAGCCATATTTCAGATACTCTCCTTGTGAGCTTTGCGGGAGAGGGCTTAATTCTCCCATACTACGCCCAAACCCTTTCGGGGGGGGCTTGTTTTGTTTTTGAAAGATTAGGTCATGCTTTCAAAGAACGCGATACCCTTGCTTTCGGGTTTGAGGGTAACGATAGCCTTTTTCCAGGAAGCGGTGTAACCCGTGTGAATTCCCTGACGTCTCTTCTGACCGCGAACGGTCAGGGTGTTGACCTTTGCAACCTTGACTTCGAAAAGCTCTTCAACCGCTTTTGCGATTTCGATTTTGCAGGCACACTCGGCCACTTTAAAGGTATACTTCTTGCCGCCGATTTGTGACATGCTCTTTTCTGTGATGACAGGAGCAAGGATTACGTCGTGTGCTGTTTTCATTTCGCGTAGACCTCCTCAATCCTCTTTACCGCATCAACAGTCACAACGAATTTTCCGCTGTTGAGAACGTCATAGACGTTGATCGTGTTGCACAGTGCTGTTTTGACACCCGGAATGTTGGAGGCACTCTTAATGAGAAACTCGTTTTTCTCGGGCATAACTATCATCGCTTTGCGATCCGCTTTAAGCGCGGACAGCATCTCGACAATCGTCTTTGTCTTGTAGTCTTCCATCGCGATTTTGTCGACCACGATTATGTCCTCGGACTTGAGCTTTGAGGACAGCGCCGATAGCAAGGCAAGACGTCTGACTTTCTTGTTGATTGTCATCGTATAGTCGCGCGGCTTGGGTCCGAGTGCGATTCCGCCGTGTGTCCACTGCGGGCTTCTCGTTGAACCCTGACGTGCGCGGCCTGTGCCCTTTTGCTTCCACGGCTTTTTACCGCCGCCCGCAACCTCGCTGCGTGTCTTTGTCGACTGTGTGCCCTGACGCTGGTTTGCAAGGTAGCTTTTTACAGCAGTGTGCATAACAACGACATTTGGCTCGATCCCGAATACGGCGTCAGAAAGCTCTATCTTGGATACCTCTTTGCCCGCCATATCGTATACTGTCAGCTTAGCCATGATATATCCTCCCTTAAGCCTTCTTGACGCTGTCGGTGATGCAGACTATCCCGCCCTTGGGGCCGGGTACGGCGCCCTTTATGGCTATGAGATTGTTTTCTGCGTCGACCTTGACAACCGTGAGATTCTGGACTGTCACACGCTCTGCTCCGAGATGTCCCGGAAGCATTTTGCCCTTCATAACCCTTGACGGGTCAGAGCAGGCGCCGTTTGAACCGGCATGGCGGTGTACAGGTCCGGTACCGTGAGTTTGTTTCAGGCTGTGGGCGTTAAAGCGCTTGATGACGCCTGAATATCCCTTGCCCTTGCTTGTACCGACAACGTCGATTACGTCGCCATTTTCAAACGCATCGGCTTTTATGATGTCGCCAACCGCGTATGAATCGACATTCGCAAATCTGAATTCGCGCAGGAATTTTTTGAGTGCCACGTCGGCCTTATCAAAATGTCCCTTCATCGGTTTGCTTGTGCCCTTGACTGTCGCGTCTCCGAAGCCGAGCTGGAGCGCCTGATAGCCATCCGAATCAACTGTCTTTTTCTGCACTATCACGCAAGGCCCAGCCTCCACGATAGTTACCGGTATGACCTTGCTGTTCTCATCGAAAATTTGTGTCATGCCGATTTTTTTTGCAATAATTCCTTTTTGCACAGTGTTATCCTCCTGTAAGGTTATTGGTTGGCTCGCGCCAACATGACCCGTTGCGGTGAAAGTATCAAAGCTTGATTTCTATCTCTACACCGGCGGGGAGCTGAAGACTTGTCAGAGCATCGACCGTCTTGTTTGACGGTTTGAGGATGTCGATAAGTCTTTTGTGGGTTCTCGTCTCAAATTGCTCGCGGCTGTCCTTGTACTTGTGTACGGCACGAAGAACTGTCACGATTTCTTTGTCGGTGGGCAGCGGGATCGGTCCCGAAACGCGTGCGCCTGTGCGCTTTGCCGTTTCGACGATTGTCTCAGCCGCTTTGTCGACCTGCTCGTGGTCATAGCCCTTGATTCGAATCCTGATTTTGGTTTTGACTGCCATTGTAACGCCTCCTGTTTTATGATTTGGCGGTCGATAATCAACACTGAGCCGTGTGTGTCCTGCGCTTTCATTTTTAAATCCGGCAATACCTTCACCCTGAAAGTATTATCCGGCGGCGGAGACGTCTGGCGGCTCCGGCTGTTTAGCGCGACATTGGATGGCCGAGGCCATCGTATCATACAGCTGCATTATGTTGTTTTCGCCCGGTTCTTTGACTCGGACATACTCAGCGGAAATAACCCGTATTCTCTACGGCAACCTCCCGCTTCAACGCATATCGTCGCAGTCACTTGATGATTATACCAAATAGCTCATGTCAATGCAAGGGTTTTTTAATGGAAATCCTTTGTATTTCAAAATAAATTTTCATGCATTTTTTCATGCATTCATATTGTATTATATATATGCCTAAATTAATAGTGCATCTTCTATATTTTCGGCCCTGTATTGTCAGATTCTATAACAAGCTTTTTCATGGTCTGCATCCGGTCCGCAAGCTTTTACCCGCGCATTTTGAAGTCAGCTCTGCACGTCGCTGTAAAAAACAGATTGGTGGCGGCCCAAGCGCTTCGCCTCATAGAGCATTTCGTCGGCTCTTGAAAACAAATCGTCGTAGGAAATCTCCTCACAGGGAGCGATGACAGCGCCGATGCTGCATGTGACTGCCTTTCCGATTGTTCTTTCTGCCGCATCCTGAATGAATTTTTGCACCTGATCACACTTGCGCAAAATCATCGCCTTGTCAGCGGTGTGCTTAACCAGCACGATAAATTCATCTCCGCCGATGCGCCCGACAATATCTGTACTGCGAAAAAGCTTTGTCAGAGTGTTTCCAACTGAGCTTAAAAGCATATCGCCCTTTTGGTGCCCGTAATTGTCGTTGATTTCCTTGAAATGATCCATGTCTACAAACAGCAGCGCGCACTGTTCTTTGTCGCTTCTGCTTTTGAGATAGAAGCGGCACATTTCCTCGCAGGTACTTTTATTGTATATACCGCACAGTGTATCGATGGCACTGAGCAGTTTAAAGCGCTGCTTGCTTCTGTTGTCACTCAAGCGCAGGTCACAGATGGTCCATGCCAGGATGTACGTCATCACCATCGCCGTCAAGCTTGCAAAAGCATCGTATGGAAACATCTCGCTGTTTTTGAACAATACTACAAGCAACATAAAGACCGTCTCTGCCGCAGTTGCCAGCAGCATGATTTCTTTGAACCTCATCACAAATAAGACAGGCACCATTATCAGAAATATTGGGAAAAAAATTGCCGGTCTGTCTTTAAACGGGAAAACGCTGATTATGATTACAAAGCTCAAAACAGCAACCTCGAGCACAAGACACATGAGGTGTATTTTGGAGCTTTCATTTTCATTTTGCTTGTTGAGACTGTTCGAGTACAAATAAATTGCCCAAAAAACAGGCAAGTAAATCCCGTATGTAATTGACAATAGCGGCGAATTCATAATGAACCATGTAAGTACAAAATAAATCAAAAAAACCATCGCAGCCACGAGGCTGCTTCTCTGCAAAACCTTGAGGTTTGCATGTGATATTTCAGCGCGGCTCTCTCTGAAAAAAGAATCTTCCTCTTCGCGTCTCTGCTGCGAATTTTCTCTGGAAATATCAAATATTTTCATTGTTATTCCCCTTTTCATAATTATCCGTGCACCATGTGCAAATAAAAGGAATCACTTGTTTCGAAAAATATATTTTTTGCAGCGCACACGCGAGCGCCTCGTAACCTTTATAGATTATCATCTTTTACATACTTTGGCAAATAAAATTGACCGTTTATTTGCTGTTATTTGACATCTTTGCGTGACCCTAATGCCTGCAACATGCGTTGAACGCAAAACCCGTTTGTTCTGGATAATATTCATGAAAAAAGCCGTTTGGAAGCGGCTGCTCTCATATTTTTTGATTGATTGCGAGCGCAATTCAATTTGGCCTCGGAATATGCTCAAAGCTGTAAGGTCATTTTGGTTTTTTCTTGTTTTTGGAGACAGTATAGTAAAGTATCGAACACACCGATATAGCCACAGCGAAAATTGCTGAAATAATGAACTGCGGGGATGTCGGCGAGCTGATGCTGTCGCCCGCAATCGATGTGCTGACAAGCACGGGCAGTACACCCAGTATGCTGCCCGCTATGTACGGGAAATACGGCGCTTTCACCGCGCCGAAGTACATGCTGACAAGATCTCCCGGAAGGCAGCCGACGACGCGCAGCAATATGGGAAACAGCCACTTTTTATGGCCGTTTTCCATCGCCAATCTTTTGAGGTCCGGATACTTTTGGTACAATTTGCCAACTGTGTCGGCGACAGAATATCGCCCGACAGCATATTGCACGGAAAAGCACACGGCAGTTCCGGCGATGTTGACCAAAAGCGCCACCGAAAAGGGAAAAAGCACGCCCGACATCACATATAAAGCAACCAGCGGAAAAAACACCGTAAAGCTCTTTATCGCAAACGCAGCCATCACAAAAGCGGCGCACAGCAGCTTGTTTTGGGGCGCAAATTTCAGTATGGAATCCACAGTCAACCTGTCCCTGTATACGAGAAAAAGCACGACGGCGGCGAGAACAGCGATTACGGGCAGAATTCTTTTTAATTTCACAGTATGTCCTGTGTCCTTTCCTGAAGCTCGGTTGTTTTTTTGCGAAATATTCTTTTCTTACTTTATCACATTTTTGCACATATGCAACGTGCTCCTTTTAGCAAATCGCACAAATTTACTCGTTTCTCTTGTTATTAAGAGTTAATATATAAAATTAATTGTCTATTTCGACAATATGCTCTATAATGTTCACATTACCTTCACATTCGGCGCCTGTTTTATCTTGCCGCCGAACGCTTAAGTTCCATCAATTTATAATAAATAAGTTTGGAGTATTCATGGAAAATGCAGCGTCCAACAACAAGCAAAAAGGGCAGCGCCGCCCTTTCGCTCCCTTTTATATCTTGGCAGCCTTTTTTGTATCCGTGTATCTGCGGCTTGTCTATGGGCTTCGCCTGAGTCAAAAGCTTCACATAAAGGGACCGGCAATTGTGCTTTGCAATCACCCCTCCGGCCTCGACTATCTCGTCGCAATCGCTGCCCTTTTTCCGGCGCGTCTCAATTTCATCGTCGCCTATTATTACTTTCTCGGAAATACTTTGGCGAAGACACTCGACATTATGGGCGCAATCCCAAAATATCAATTTACGCCTGACATAAAAGCTCTGCGCAAGGTCGGCAACGTCCTTCACAAGAAAAACGGTATAGTCTGCATGATGCCCGAGGGCACCGTGTACGGAAATGCAAAGCTTTCTTTTATCAATCCGTCAGTGATAAAATTTATAAAGCACTTTAACGTACCGGTTTACACCGTCAACATCAGCGGCGCAGGCGTGTGTTTTCCGAAATGGGCAAAGGAAAATCGTCGCGGGAAGCTTTTTGCCACCGTTGAAAAGCTTTTTGACCCGAGTGAGTTCAAGGGCAGTGACAACGAGCTGCTCTATCACCGCCTTGTAGATGCGCTCTCTTACGATGACTTCAGTTATATTGAAAAAAGCAAGTTTACATGTCACAGCAAAAAAAAGGCCGAGGGATTGGAAAGGCTTTTGTCAATATGCCCCTCCTGCGGCAGAGAATTCACGCTGGAAACTTCAAAAAACACCATCAGCTGCTCTTGTGGACTTTGTGCGGAGATTGACAGCTCCTTTGGGTTTCTGTGGCACTCAAGTCCTAAATATTTCAAGCACTACGGCGAGTGGTACGATTATCAGGGCGAATTCTACAAAAATCAGATAATGCGCGACGACTTTTCACTTTCATCGCAGGTCAGTTATATCACAAATGAGCCTTCCACCGGCTCATATGTGAAAATCGGCGAAGGCGTAATAACCTTGACACGCGAGGGCGTCGCTTTTTCGGGAACAGTCAGAGGCCAAAAGCACAGCTTTTTTGAGCCGCTTCACAGCATACCCGCGATTGTCATCGATATCGGCAAGAACTTCGAGCTGCCGTATGACGGCGGAGTCCGATGCTTTGAGCCGCTCGAAAAAAAGAGCGCCATCAAGTGGTCCTTGTGCCACAGGCTTCTTTATGACACCTTTGTTGGAGCCGAACCCGAGTTCTCCGCCCTGTCCGACAACAGCCGAAAGCGGCACAGAAGTGCGGACACAGTGTCCAAAGATGAATAAACCAATATCACAGTGCCGTATTTCGCAATTAAATGTTGAATTATGTCGCGTTTTGAGTTATAAATATTATGGCAATTGATTTTCTGTGTTTTTACACAGTCGGTTCTTGCGGCGACACGGCGCTTTGCGGTGCCGTACTTCCTAATATTTTTCGAGAACAAGGGAGCGTGCTTTTGCGCGCTCCCTTGTTCTTTTTCTTTAATCTGCGGCGCTTTGTGAACCGCACGATATTTTTCTGTCAGGCTGTCGCTTTTCTGAAGCTATTCATCGTCAAAGTTTATCTCGATTGCCGCAATAACGGGATTTTGTATGTTCTCATACGGGATTTTTGTCGCGCGGACATATCTCAAATGTGTCTTGCCATCGCAGACCACCCTGTATACTCCGTCAAACAGCTCTTTGCTGTGAGCACAGTTCATGATATTGGCAAGCAGCTTCTTTCTGTCCTCCTCCAAAACAAAGTCCGCTATGCGCGCATCCTTGTCGAAGACGTTCGTCTTATCAGCCGTGCTTATGTATCTTTCACTCACATAAATCGGCACCGTTGAACCGTCTTCACTTAATTCAAAGAGCACAACTCCCGAGTCCATGTGCTTTATTATGGCCTCTAGCCTAGTCTCGGATTTTCGCTTTTTGATGCCGTCGCGAATTACAATTCCTATTATGCTTTTCAGCGAGCCGTTGCCGTCGAGAATAACCACCGTTCCCAGCCGCACCCATACATAGTCGTCGCCGACTAGCTTTAGTCTCACCTTTATCTCGGTATACTTTTGCTTTTTGTCAATGCCGACGAGTGTAACGTCGCAAAACAGTGCCCTGTCATCCGGATGAATAGAGCTTAAATCGGGATTGTCGCCAAAGAACTGTCTGATGTCCATTCTGCTTATTTCATATTCATCAAAGCTCAGAGAGCTTGAGTAGGTTTCGGAAATTTTATTCCACTCGAAGGTCGCAATGCCGACATTTTCCATTATCTTTCGAAAGCGCTCATCCTCATCCTGACGCACACAAAGGGCTTTGTTTTGAAAAATTATATCATTAATCTGATTCTTTCTGGCAATTTCCAGCTCGGCTCTGAAATCTTGCCCTTCAAGCGGCAAGCTTTCAAGCTTTATGTCCTCCATTTTTATGCCTGCTCTGTAAAACTCATATCTGTTTCTGCCGTTTCCCTTGGCCTTATAGACGGCGATATCCGCACATCGGTACAGCTGCGAAAAGTTGACGCCATCGCGCGGATAAAGCGAAATTCCGAGACTTCCGGAAATACTCACGCTCTCCGAGGCATCAATTTCAAGGAGGCGGCACATAAGAGCGGCCCTCTTTTCAATCACGTCGATATAAGGGATGTTTTTGAGGAATACCATAAACTCATCGCCGCCAATTCTCCCGACGAGGTCGCCCTCCCTAAGAATTGACTTTAAGGACTTTGCGATATCGATGAGAATTTTGTCTCCTCTGATATGTCCCAGCGTGTCATTGACCCTTTTAAAGTTGTCGATGTCTATCATCACCAGTACGTGCTGCATGCCGGGCATAGCCAAGAGCAGCTCCGACACCTTTTCTGAAAACGTTGCTCTGTTGAGAAGGCCGGTGAGCGAATCCTCCTGTGACCTCGCCATCAACGCAAGCTTTTCAAGCTTCTCATCATTGATGTCCGAGTGGATTACGTATGCCTTTATCTCCTCGGATTTAGGATACTGCACCATCTGCACTTTTAGTCTGTACCATTTACAGGCACCGTCAATGGTCACCCTGTACTCCATCATCTCCTCGCGGGAGCCTGCGTAAAAACGCATGAGCAGCCGCTCGCGGCTTAGAAAGCTGTTGCAGGCATCCACATCATCCGGATGTACAAAGTTATTTGTAAAAAAGTGCGTGCGATCGTTAAAGCTCTTGTAATTTTCCAGCTCTGCGAGCATCCCGGGCAAGACTCTCGCCTGTGGGTCAAAGATATCGCGGGTGAGGTTGCTTTCGAAAACAAATGCTTTTTCTCCGTCGATCGATGTCAGCGTCTGATTCCAGTGCTCATACGCCAGCTCTTTTTCACGCTGCTTCGTGTTGTCATAGAAAGTGATAATTGAATGCTGCGGGACATTATCCGAGGTGAATATAGTAGTATAATCGACCTGAAACCAACGATATTCGTTTAGGATTTTATTTTTAAGGCATACGTTTCCGCTGCCCGTCGCTTGTCCTGCGTTCATCTGATCGAAGAGGCTTTTGTATTCATCGCGGCTTTCGGGGGATACATTGTCTGTCAAGTACACGCTGTCAGGCACATTTTCCACAATCAGCCCGGACCCAAATATCTCAGCCGAGCTTTCCTGCTGATATAGAGTCTTGGTCATAATGTTGTACCGAGCCAAAAACTTCCCGCTCTGCTTTGCCGCTATCCTGTATTCTTCCTCGCTCATGCGCAGCATTTCGCGCTCTTCTTCTGATTTTTTCCTGTGTATGTTCTCGCGAATGATAATGTAGGTGATTATTAAGCCCGAGAACAGCGCCACGCACAAAACTGTCAGCAGAATATCTTTTGTACCTGTTGAAATCTCTTCCTCTACGACTTCTTGGGGCAGCATGTTGAAGATGAATCCGTCAATCTCCTCAAGCGGTATATAGACCGCATACCGTTGATGTTCTGCCAAGGTGTAGCAAAAACTTCCGCGCTTTCTCTGCTCGATGTTTTGCTTTATCCCGTCTAAATTCGCCCCTTCAATTTTAGAGTCTTTGAGAATCTCAAGAATGTTATTGTAGGAGAGCGTGGAGTTCTCCTGCATAAGGTAGTCCTTGTGATTGCTTTCAATCACAATATTTCCATCTTTGTCAGTGATAAATGAATAGGCTTTTCGTCCAAATGCCTCTGAGAGAAGAAACTTTCGAAGCTCTTTTTCAACATAATATCCGCATACGGCGCCTTTTATGTCTCCGTTTTTTATTACCGGAACAGCAAAGGTAAAATAAGCCTTCCCGTCATCGCGGGCGACGCTGATAAATTCAATTGCCTTTTTGCCCTCCATGCACTTTATAAAATATTCCCTGTCGCTTATATCCGGGACGGTAACCCCGTCACTGTTGTAAAGAGTCCCGTTTGTATCGGCAAACGAGACAAAAGAAAAATCCGAGTTTTCCTCCACTGCGTGCATTCCCTGCTTGAGCAAATCCATGTCATAGCTGTCTTTCAGAGCAAGGTTCACCGCGAACGTGTTGAGCATACCAAACTGATCGTCAAGCTTTGTCTGAAAAATAAATTTCTGTTCCGCTGCGGAATCATACAGAACCTGCTGCGCGCGCTCGACAACATTGATTCTTGCGCGATTGTAGCTGACTATCAGCGTCAACAAAATTCCCGCGACCATCACGACTGGTATTATCATCGCGGTCCAGGAAATACTGTTTTTATTGTCTTTCTCAAACAACTGGTCTTTTTTCATGTTGCTTCCCATGTATTTTCAGTGGCTGCGTAGACAAAAAGCGCCTGTCGATCGACGGCAGACGCCACTAGCCCCATAGCAAATCCCTTTTAGCCTAAAAACAGTAGGGCATCACCAATAGCTTTAATGTAACCCAGGCAATTCCTTGCTATTTAGTACCAACCTTTATTTCAAATACATCATACAACTTTCTATCACTTTAAGCAATAGACTTTACCAGATTAATCCATATTGGCTCTTTAACGCATTTTTTCTTTCCTTTTTGGCGCACCCGAGTTTTTCGGCCTTGAACATATTGCGTCACAAAGCTTTTCGGGCAAAATCCTGTCATTTTCGCTTCTTCAAAGCATGTTTTTTTGCATTAAGCCGCTCTCTTAATTTGAGTGGCCGCATTAGAATTTGGGTTGTTGGTATTTGGGGAGGTCAGCGTTCTGACAAGCAGCACCGCCTGATGCTCGTCGAGCTTTTCGGGCAAAATGCCAAAATAGTGCATAGACGCCTCTTTTATCCCGTAGCAGCCCTCTCCAAAGTAGACGATGTTGCAGTACAGCTCCAGTATTTCGTCCTTTGTCAGTTCCCGCTCAAGTTCAAACGCCACAAGCAGCTCGGCTACCTTGCGCTCATAAATTCGCTCCTGCGTGAAATACAGATTTTTGGCGACCTGCTGTGTGATTGTGCTCCCTCCGATGGCGGTCTTTCCGCTGGCGACATTGGTCAAAAGCGCGCGAGCCAGCGATATCACGTCGAATGCGCCGTGCGAGTAAAACCTGTGATCCTCAATCTCGACGACACGCTTTAGATATTCGTTTGCTATTTCGTCGGCTGTCACATACGACTCGTCCGCTTGCACCTGTGCGATTTTTTCCTTGAGAGGCACGGCATCCACCGCGGCGCGGTACATCTTGTAGCCCCTGACCGCGATAGGCCCGAGCACAGCCGATGCTACAATGACGGCGACGCAAAACACACACAGTATTATAATCATTATTTTTTTAGTCAACGGCTTCATTCTTCCCTTTCGGCTTTGCAGCGCAATAATTTTGTGAAATTTGTTTTTTGTTTTTGCTTGTGCGGCATTTCATGTTCTGCCGCATCACCATTTTACGATTTTATAATATGTTCTTGCCGTGAGCTTGAAAACTGCGAGATATACGATAGTAAACAGCGCACTCGTCACCGTGATACAAATGAGCAGCAGTGAGTTATCGGCAAATGTAAGCGAGCTCATTATCTGCCTCATTATGTTCGTCGCCGCCAGAATATGAACGAGTGCGACAATAATCGGCAACAGAAAGACGGTGCGCACCTGGCTGTTTATCGTGCTTCGAACCTCCTCATCGCTCAAGCCTACCTTTTGCATGATGACAAACTTTTCGCGATCCTCATACCCCTCTGAAACCTGCTTGAAGTACATTATAAGAACCGTGTTGACAAGAAACAGCAGCGCGAAAAACACACCCAGAAACAATAGCCCGCCCGTCACACTGTTCATGCCCTCTCTGCTTATATCAATACTGCTAAAACTTCTTCCTCCATTGGAGGAATTCGCTGCGCGCTTGACGCCGTCTGAAAATACAGAGTACATACCATCTGAAAATTCAAATCTTTGTGAGTTGCTCTGTGCAGAATAGTTTACCGTCGTTTCAAGCCAAATCCGGGATTCATCGCCGTCCGCTTTGTTTTGCAAGTCGGGAGCCATGACCTTGCTGAGTTGATAGCATTCCTCACGGCTTGCTGCAACAAAGAAGATGCTGTCTTTAACCTCTGCGTTCTTGCCATTTGCCAGTTTTGTGTCGTTTCTGACGCTCTTTATCGAATACTCAACTCCATTTAGCAAAAGCGTGTTACCCACATCAAGCTCATTGCCGGACACCAGCAGCAGCTGTTTGCTTTGCAGCGTTTCATTTTGATTTGTGATTCTATTGAAATCCTCCAGCGCGATGATTTTGGCGTATTTGTAGTTGCCGTAGTCGCCCTCTTTCTCTGCGTCGATTTGATATTGGCCATTTTCATCCTTGACATAAATTTGGCCGTTATCGAGATAAAAATGTTCTCTGATAACAGGGATCGTATATATTTCATCGATTGTCACATCACTTTTTGCCGCCCAATCGTACAGCGCCTCATATGAGGCAGTCAAATCCGGGGCTTCCTCGCACCTGTCATACGAAACGCCCATCTCTGCGTCGTTTGGAAATTCTTTCTTGAGAGCACTCTCTTGACCCAGATAGAGCGAAAAAACGCAGGAAATAGTGACGAGCACCATGGTGGAGAGAATGCATATGTTTGAAAGACCCGCAGCATTTTGCCTCATTCTGTGTCTCAGCCCGGACACCGCTATAAAATTGCGCGGCTTGAAGTAGAACTTGCTGTTCTTTTTGAGCGCCCTTAGCACTACCTGACTGCCCGCAGTAAAAATACAATAGGTGCCAATAATCACAAGAACAACGGCCGGCCAGAATATAATTATCGCTGACATCCTGTCCGTGACCATCGAAGCCCAATATGCGGTGCCCAGACAGACAGCTCCCAGCAAAGCCACCGGAAGAGTAGCCCGCATCTTTTTCTCGCCCTTGCGGCTGCCATTTATGAGATCAATCGGGTTCGCGAGCCGAACCACAAGCTGATTATAGAGCGTGGTGACAACAAATATTCCCAAGAAAATCACAACTGTCAGAATATATGCCTGCGGCGCAAGAGTAAACCTGCTGCCCTCGGCGACATCGAGTGTAGCCATGAGTGCCATGAAAATCAATTTGCCGAAAACCGTGCCGCACAAAATTCCAAAGCCCAGCGAAGCCGCATTTAATATGATGTTTTCTATACCCACTATCCTCATAACATGGCGTTTTTCGAGTCCGAGCACGCCGTAAAGCCCAAATTCCTTTTTGCGTCTCTTCATCAAAAAGCTGTTGAGGTACAGCATGTAGGAAATGGTGAATATCGCCATAATCACTATGCCAACCGCCATCATTGACACCATTGTCTCACCGTAACGCATGTTCGAAACACTGCGCGAAAAGGTAAGATTTGATATTATAAAGAACATCGCCGACATAATTGTGGTTGCCAAGGCATAAGGGATATACATTTGGCGGTTTCGCCAGATATTGTTCTTTGCGAGCTTGAAAAAAAGTCTGTTACCCAATATCCACACCTCCGTCAGACAGCACGGACAGCGATGCGACAATTTTATCAAAGAAATCACGTCTTTTTATGTCACCGCGGTAAATCTGGTTAAATACAGTGCCATCCTTTATGAAAAGCACTCTCTGTGCATAGCTTGCGGCACGTGTGCTGTGTGTGACCATCAATATTGTCTGCCCGCATTTGTTGATTGCCTCGAATTTTTCCAGAAGCTCCGCGGACGATTTTGAATCGAGCGCCCCAGTAGGCTCGTCCGCCAAAATCAGCCTCGGATTTGTTATCACTGCGCGGGCTATTGCGGCGCGCTGTTTTTCACCGCCCGACACCTCATATGGAAATTTTTCCAGCAGCTCCCCTATTCCGAGACTCTGTGCGAGCGGTGTCACACGCGCATTCATCTCATTGACGTCCGTGCTTGCAAGAACAAGCGGAAGCAGGATGTTGTCCTTTATCGAAAGGTCGTCGAGCAGGTTGAAATCCTGAAATACAAATCCCAGGTTATCCCTGCGGAATGCCGATATCTCCTTGTCCTTTATATCGCAAAAGCTCTTGCCATCAAGTGTAACATCGCCCTCCGTCGCCTTATCAAGCGACGCGAGTATGTTGAGCAAGGTCGTTTTGCCTGAGCCGGAGGCGCCCATGATTGCGACAAATTCGCCGCTTGAAACATCAAAGCTGACATCGTTTAGCGCAACGCACTGGCGGCCTCCCAGTCTCGTATTGTATACTTTTTTTATGTGCCGTGCTTGTAATAACTCCATAATTTCTCCCCGATGATATTTTCGACTGCACCTACAGTATACAAAAGCGGAAAAATGCGCGCCATAGCTTTGGCTTACATTTTCCCGCCCAACCTTACACTTTTGCAAGCTTAGCCCTCTTTTGCGGCATTGAACCTCATCTTTATCCTTGTTCCGACTCCGATTTTCGACTCCGCAGACAGCACTATTGACAGCTGCTTTGCGATATTTCCGGCCATATACATTCCAAGGCCGCTTGCGCGCATATCTATCCTTCCGTTATAGCCGGTATAGCCCTTTTCAAAGACTCGCGGCAAATCTTCGCTTCGTATTCCGATGCCGCTGTCCTCAATTACAATACAGCTCGCTCCCTCTTTGTAGATTTTGACCCCGCCGCTTTTTGTATACTTGACGGCATTGCTCAAAAACTGCTCGGCGACAAAGCAAAACCACTTTTTATCCGTTATCACAGTCAGATTAATCGGTTCAAAGTCAACCGTGAGGTTCTTGTGTATAAATTGCGCCGAGTACTTCTTAACGCTCTCACGCAGCAATTCATCAACGCTGTAGGGCATCAGCACCAAGTCGTTTTCAAGGTTTCTCATCCTGACATATTGAAGTGCCATCTCAATATACCGCTCTATTTTGAATAATTCCTGTTCATAGATACTGCTCGGCGCAGCCTCACTTTCAAGTGCCAACCGCATCGCAGATATCGGCGTTTTTATTTGATTCAGCCACCACGGATAAAAATCAACCTGTTCGGCGTGATCGGCGATAAGCTTTTTTCTGCTATCGTCCATAAGCCCATAGAGCGAAAAAATAATGTTTGAATAAAGCCTCTCGATATTGTTCTCCTGCTTTGGGTAATCGTGCGTGGTGCAGGAAATATTCTCTGATATTTCACGCAGTGTCTTTATCTTTTGAAAATATCTAAACGCATCCGCCACCACAAAAACAGCAATTACAAAAAGGTATATTGCGGCGGCATATGCGACATTAACGGCTTCAACCCGAGAGAGCACCATCATCGTCGGAAACACAAGCACCGCGACAAACGCTGCGCACAGCATCGTGCGGCGGTAACGCATATAGCCTCTAATCATATACACAATACCCCAGTCCCTTTTTGGTCGATATGAAATCCTCAAGACCTGCATCGGCCATCTTTGCGCGCAGTCTGTTTATATTGACGGTCAGCGTGTTGTCGTCGATAAAGCTGTCGGAATCCCACAGCGCTTTCATAATCACCTCGCGCGACACGATATTGTTTTTTTGAGACATAAGAGCCTTTAGTATGCGAAGCTCATTTTTCGTCAGATCAACGCTTTTTCCTTTCACACAAAGCGTGCCATCGCCCGGATTGAGCGTTGCATCTCCTGCCGTGAGAAAAGCGCGCTCGCCTTTATAGCTGTATGCCCTGCGCACAATAGCGTTTATTTTTGCTATCAGCACATCCACAGCAAAGGGCTTTGTTATATAATCGTCGCCGCCCATGTTCATCGCCATAACTATGTCCATGTCTTCACTGTGAGATGACAAAAATATGATGGGCGTATCCGTTATTTTGCGCATCTCGGCGCACCAATAGTAGCCGTTGTAAAAAGGAAGGGAAATATCAAGCAAAACCAAATGCGGTGCAGCGCTTTCAAATTCTTGTGTCACCTTGGAAAAATCACAACAGCACACCGCTTCAAATCCCCATTTATTGAGATTCTCTTGCAGCAGCTTTGCTATTGCCTCGTCGTCTTCAACAACAAATATTTTGTACATAGTTTCTTTGAAGCTCCCAACAGTTTATTAATTCTTCGGCTA
>JAVVTQ010000018.1:0-29291 GCA_036653595.1 Oscillospiraceae bacterium | reverse complement strand
CCGAAGCTGCGCTTCGCCTCGCGGCTTCGCCGCGACTATCGCTTCGCGATAGAAATTGTGGTATAATATACACAAGTTTTTTCACAAGGGTGTGAGTTGATATTTCGAAAAAGCTTTACAACAGACGAAGAAAGTGAAGACAATTATGAAGCTGCACGAGGAAACTGTCGATTCACAGGTAATATATGACGGCAGGATTATAAAAGTCCGCAAGGATGCGGTGAAACTCTGCAATGGAAAAATAACTTCCCGCGAGGTCGTCGAGCATCCGGGCGGAGTTTGCATTGCGGCAATTGACGACGAAAAAAATATATATGTCGTCGACCAGTTCAGATATCCGATGGGCGCCGTTGTTACGGAGCTTCCCGCGGGAAAACTCGAATGGGGCGAAGATCCGGACAGTGCGGCAGTCAGAGAGCTTTGCGAGGAGACGGGATGCACGGCAAAAACAATGCGCAAGATGGGCGTCACATACCCCTCTCCCGGCTATTGCGGCGAGGTGCTGCACCTTTATGTCGCCACCGGACTTATGCATGGGCAACAGAGCCTTGACGAGGACGAATTTTTGACATGCCGCAAATTTCCGCTGTCTCAGGCCGTCGAGATGGTCATGTCGAATGAGATAAAGGATTCAAAATCACAGATTCTCATTATGATGGCAAAAAGTATTTTGGAGGCTTGATTAGTTATGATATGGTTGCTTTATTGTGCCGCGGCTTTGGCGGCGACGGCTCTCTTATATTTGTTTTTGATGATGCCCGCCAGAGCGACGCGGGAGCAACGCGCTATTTTTGAGCGCAGAACCTATGCGCACCGAGGACTGTATGACAACGAAAAGGGCGTGCCGGAGAACTCGCTGGCCGCGTTTGAGGCCGCTATGCGAGCGGGCTATGGCTGCGAGCTTGACGTTCAGTTCACAAGTGATAAAAAGCTCATAGTCTACCACGACAATGATTTTAAGCGCGCGTGCGGAATTGACAAAAAGGTCTGGGAAATGACATTTGCTGAGGTGCGGGAGCTTCGGCTATTCGCAACGGACGAAAAGGTGCCGACATTTGAGGAGGTCCTTGAGGTTGTCGGCGGCAAGGAGCCGCTGATTGTCGAGGTCAAGGCCGAGAGACTGAACAAAAAATGGTACGATGAGGTCTGCGAGGACACGATGAAGTTGCTTCGCGGCTATAAAGGCGAGTACTGCGTTGAGAGCTTTCACCCCTTGGCTGTGCGCTGGTTTAAAAAGAACGCACCCGAGGTTGTGCGCGGGCAGCTTATCAACGGCAGAAAATCCAGTCCCAGCCTCAACGCGGCAATAGGTTTTTTTGCCGAAAATCTTTGCATGGACGTTTTGGGGAGGCCGCAATTTATCGCATACAAGGAGCAGGACCGCAATTTTGCCCTGCGGCTGGCACAGAAGCTCGGCGCGTTTACCGTAATGTGGACGGTTCGCTCGATGGAGCGGCAAAAACAGCTGGAAAAGAAAGAAAACGCGATTATTTTTGAAAAATACCTTCCCGCGAAGCGATATTAAAAGAGAAAAGATGCAAAAACCGTCGGTTTTGAGCTTTTTTCACAATTTTGGGGTCACAGCTTTGGAATAGGGGCATTTTGCATATACCTTGTCATTTTTTCTGCAAAATGATATTATTTGCATATTAAACAACAAACAATCAGTATATATTGAGGAGACAATTTATGTTTGGACATAGACACGAAGGCAAGGCCATTCACAAATGCATAGATCCAATCACGAGAGTTGTGCCGTACATAATGACAACACGCGCGGATTCACAGTGCTATTGCACACAGTTTATAGACTCGGAAACCTTGGTAAGCTATGTGCGCAAAAAGAGGATTGACGGTCATAGGGTTTCGCAAATGGCCGTTGTAATCGCGGCTTATGTGCGGATGATATCTCAGATGCCGGAGCTGAACAGATTTGTTGTCGGCAAGAAGGTCTATGCGCGCAAGGAGCTTTGCGTCTCGTTTGCCATGGTCAAAATACTCAGCAAAACAGAGTTTCTCGAGACAACGTTAAAAATTTACTTCGACCCGTCCGACACCGTGTTCGATGTCGCCAGGAAGGTCGATGATGCCATCCAGCGCAACAAGCACAAGGAAGCCAGCAACAAGACGGATAAGGTCGTGAACACGCTGCTCTCCATCCCCGGCCTTTTGCTGGTGGGGACGGGTATTTTGAAGCTTATGGACCGCTATGGCATTATGCCGCGGATGGTTGTTGACGCCTCGCCGTTTCACACAAGTATGTTCATAACGAACATGGCCTCGATAAGGCTCAGCAAGTTGCACCATCATCTTTACAATTTTGGGACGACAACCGTCTTTCTCGGCATGGGAAAAAGAGAGCCGCAGCTGACCGTCAAGAAGGACGGCACAATGGGCTACCGCGATGTATACCCATTAGCCGTAACCACGGACGAGCGCGTCTGCGCAGGAGCCTTTTATGGTATGGCGTTTCAGGAGCTTGACAAGTATCTGAAAAATCCGGAGCTGCTCGAAGTGCCGCCGGAGTCTGTGCGATATGATGAGAATATAGAATACCATCTCAAAAAAGACAAAATTCACTAAAATTTTCACACTCTGCAACACGCCGGCTCTTGTTGCCCACATACTATTAAGCATCAAGATGCCATGGAAATATTTTCTTTCGCCTGAAAGATTTTAGGAAATCAACCGGAGGCTGCAAATGTCCGAGATCATAACAATGAATAAGGTGCATAAAGTGTACCGAATAGGCGAGACAAGGGTACACGCGCTTGCGGGCGTTTCCCTATCGGTACAGCGCGGAGAATTTCTTGCGATAACCGGTTCCTCAGGCTCGGGAAAGTCGACGATGCTCAACATGCTCGCGGGACTGGAACCGGTCACTGCGGGCGAGGTAATAATCGGCGGCGTACATATAGAAAAGCTCAACGAAAACAGCTTGGTTGCATTTCGCCGCGAAAACGTAGGCTTTATCTTCCAATCATTTAACCTCATATCATCGCTCAATGCGGTGGACAACATCGCCTTGCCGCTCACCTTTAAGGGTGTCGACAAGAAAACACGCACCGCACGCGCGCTTGAAATGCTGCACATTGTCGGGCTCGATACACACGCAAACCATCTGCCGATGCAGATGAGCGGAGGTCAGCAGCAGCGCATCGGAATAGCAAGGGCACTTGTGGTGAACCCCAGAATAATTTTTGCCGACGAGCCAACGGGAAACTTGGACAGCAAGAACGGAGCTGAGGTCATAGAGCTTATGAAAGTAATTGTAAGGGAAAAGAATCAGACAGTTGTGATGGTCACGCATGACCGTGAGCTGGCAGAGCGTGTTGACAGACAGATTGTACTCAAGGACGGAAAAATCATCGGCTGAAAGCCAAAAAAATCATAAGCTATATCGGGAGAAATAAAAATGAAAAAAACAGTTTCGATTTTGCTCGCGTTGTTGCTTGTTGCGTCACTGCTTCCTGCTGCGGCATTTGCAGCCACAGGCCGCGTTCAGCTTGGAACGGGCGGTACAATATCGTCAACACCCATGCTGAACTTGTCCGACGCAAACAACAGAGCTCTCAAGGGAACCATCGAGTTCAAAAATGCCTCTGCGGAGGAGATAAAAAACGTCACAATAGAGATGGCGACCAGCATAGATATCGCGGTTTTTCCGTTTGATGTCTCACAGCTGAGCTACAGAAAAGACTATGCGTCCATAGCGGCGGGAGCGCCTGTCAGCTTTGACGTAAACCTTGTGACGCGTTCTGATGCGGCGCAAAATTACTATGAAATACCGTTCACGGTTTCCTATGATGACCCGACGGCAGGAGCGCTTGCCGGCGCACGCATCACAGAAACGCTTAAGCTGCCCGTGAGAATAATCAAATCCGGTTCCGGCGCAGGCCCTGTGGCAGGAAGCGTACCGAAGGTGATTATAAGCAATTTCGGAACCAGCCCGGCTGCGGTCGTGGCAGGTGAGCAGTTCACACTGACGGTGACCTTTAAAAACACATCGTCCTCTGTTTCGCTGACTAACCTCAAGGCTGCGCTGACCTCAGAGGGCGGCACGTTCAGCCCGGTTTCCGGTTCCTCTACGCTGTTTGTGGAGTCGATTGCACCGGGAGCGACACAGACAAAGTCGATATTGCTCATAGCAAAGGCGGACGTTGCGCCCGGCTCATATACGGTGACCTTTGGCATGAATTATGACGCTGTGACGGCAAAGGACCCCGTGACCGACACAGAGGTTTTGTCGCTTCCCGTCAAGCAGGTGCCCAAAGCGCAGTTTGCAAAAATACAGGTCACAAATGCAGAGCTTTATGTCGGACAGGACTTTAATCTCATGTCCAGCGTTTTCAATACGGGCAAGGCGAAGCTCTACAATGTCACGGTGACACTAAAAGACGCCAACGGCAAGATTAAGGACGGGGAACAGTATTTAGGAAACGTTGACCCGGGCGCAACGGGAAACATCGATTTGTTTTTGACGCCTGTTGCCGAGGGTGAGGCCAGCATCAAAATGATCGTCACGTATGAGAACGAAAAGGGCGAAAAATTCACCCATGAGGATACATACGTCGGGATGGTCGTGGACAAGAAAATGACAATGGATCCCGGTATCAACGACCCCAATATGCCGCAGGTCGAAGAAAAGGGCGGCGGAATGGGCTTTGTCGCATGGCTTCTGATCGTGCTCGGCGCTGCCGGTGTGGCTTTTGCGGTGCTGATTATAGTGAAAAAAAATAAAGTGAAAAAACAGGAGGAGCTTGACCGCCAGGAAGCTCTTGCAATCGACAAGGACGGTTTTGCCGATTGACACGCCTTTTGAGGATATGACGCCATGAAATTATGGGAACTGATGAAATTCAGCTTTTTGAATCTGTGGAGAAGAAAGCTGCGAACAAGCCTGACGGTGATGGGTGTGATGATAGGCACGGCTTCTATTGTTGTCATGGTGTCGCTGGGAATCGGACTCAATCACGCCACAATGGAGCAGATTGAAAAAAGCTCGACGCTGACGCTCATAACCGTAAACAACTACGGCGGCGGCATGATGAAGGCGAACGGCGGTTTTCAGGAAGAGCAAAAATCCGTATCCATAACAGTTGACTCGGTTGCGGAAATGGCCGCACTGGAGCACGTAAAATCGGCTTCGCCGGTTTATGATTTTAATGTCATTGCGAAGAGCGGCAAATATGAGGCCAGCTTTCAGATACAGGCGATGTCACTCAACATGCTCAGAAGCCTCAACCTGCCCATATTAAAAGGCTCGCTCCCTCAGGAGGGTGACAGCCTAAAATTGATTGCGGGACAGTCAATCGGGTCGTATTTCTACGATCCCAAGAGCAACGGCGCCATGATGGGCGGCGGTATGGACTCGGCGAGCAAACCGCCTGTCGATATGTTCGACTCGTCAATATACATCATCTATGACTCAAACGCCTACTACAACTCGCAGAGTGGGGATCCGCAGTTCAAGGCACCCAAAAAGTACCTCGCGGATGTAAGCACTCTGCTCGGCATGGCGCAGAACGGCGACGAATACAACTATTCGCCGTTCGACTACCAGGTGTTTGCTGACTTTGAAGCTGTGAAAACGCAATTTCAGCACATGTTCAAGAAAGCCGCGTGGCCAAATCAGCCGGTGGATAAAAAGGGAAAGCCGATTATCCCGATGACCTTTAATATGGCCTATGTGCTGGTCGATGATGTCAACAATGTCCTCGCAGTGCAAGAAGTGCTAAAGGGTATGGGATATCAGGCCAACAGCGAGCTTGAATTTGTGAAATCAATGCAGGAGAGCTCAAAGCTCATGCAATATGTGCTCGCCGGAATTGGCGGGGTATCGCTGCTCGTGGCTGCAATAGGAATCGCAAACACGATGTTGATGAGCATATTTGAGCGCACAAAGGAAATCGGAATATTCAAGGTGCTGGGCTGCTCGCTGCCGAACATACGAGGAATGTTCCTGACCGAGGCCGGACTTATCGGGCTTTGCGGAGGTGCCCTTGGGGTAACACTCAGCTATGCTCTGTCCTACGTGATAAACAAGCTCGTGGGCATGGGAGAGATATCACTGATACCGTTTTGGCTGGCCGCATTCGGGCTGGGCTTTGCTGTGCTTGTCGGGATGGCCTCAGGCTTCTACCCTGCGCGCAGGGCCATGAAGCTCTCGCCGCTCGAGGCGATAAGAACGCTTTAACCGAAAATAAAACCCTGCGAATAATTCGCGGGGTTTTTGCTTTCGAGGACTATCGAAAACTCATCTGTTTTATGGTATACTTATTAAAATTATCGCCAATTATCTTTTGCGGAGGGTTTTGTGAAGTCGGTCGAGGGGAAAATAAGAAAAGCAGTAGCTCAATATGGGCTTATCGAGGCCGGGGATTGCGTCGCTGTCGGCCTGTCGGGGGGCAAGGACTCTCTGGCGATGCTTGTGGGCTTGGCGGGACTTATGAAATATTCCGAGATTCCTTTTTCGCTGCGCGCGGTGACGCTGGATATGTGCTTTGGCGGCAAGGACACAGATTTTTCGCCGGTGACAAAGCTTTGCGAGAGCATGGGAGTGGAGCACATCGTCAAGCGGACAAATCTGGCAGAGGTGATTTTTGATATCCGCAAGGAGCAAAACCCCTGTGCGCTATGCTCGCGGATGCGGCGCGGTGCGCTGCACGACATGAGCATAGAATGCGGATGCAACAAAATTGCGCTCGGCCACCATATGGACGATGTGGTGGAGACTCTTTTTATGAATTTATTCAACGAGGGACGCCTGGAAACCTTTCGCCCCAAAACATACCTATCGCGAAAAAACATCGAGCTTATCAGGCCTCTTATATTCTGCACTGAGCGCGAGGTGGAAAATGCGTCATCGCGCGCAACGCTGCCTGTGGTAAAGAGCCTGTGTCCGAAGGACGGACACTCCGAGCGCCAGAAAATCAAGGATTTCATATCCCTGATGGATGCGCAATATCCGGATTTTTTGCAGCGCACATTTACCGCGATACAAAAAGGCGACATAAGCGGCTTTGGTCTGAAATGAGACAGCACAACGTCATTTCATGGAGAAAAATATGAATGAAAACCACGAAAACGACAAAATTGAAGAGGCTTTTTCGTCGGATAATTTGCACGGTTTGAATGAGCCGCGAAAATCAGAGCTCACCGATATGATGCGGACGGCCGAATTTACATTGCTCAAAGCGGTGGACGGTGTCGCGCCGACGGAAAAGCTGGTATTCCCGACAACGCAGTATGAGCTGTCGGACTTGCAAGAGCAGCTGCTGGCGAGCCAGACGAGAATAACCGAGAAAAAAGCACATGAGCGCGGCGGTGAAGCGCAGGCGCAGGACGTCATGGCTATACCTGCACACGCGGAGGATAAGACAGAATTTGCGCCCGAAAAAACGACCCAGCAGCCTAAAGAGGCGCCGCCGACGGTTTATAGGCGCAAGCAGCGCAAAAACGGCGGGTTGAAAGCGGTGTTCAGAGCAGATAAAACACCGACGATGGCGTCCGTCGAAAAAACGCCGCAAAAGGGATCGTGGATTTACAGGACGCTTGCCGTGCTTGTGATGATTTTGACCTTGTTTTTGCCGCTTTGCTTTTTTTGGGCCTATGGCACATTTTACTATATATATGAGGGCGACGAGCTGATTTCAGCGACCTTTTTGCAAAAGTCATCCGATGAGCAGGCTCTTGAAAATGCGGGCATCGCTGTGGGTGAAGCCGACGCCGTGGTTTCTGAAAAATTCGGTGACAGCCGGATTTTGCGCATAACGCGCGCGATGAAGCTCAAGGTGAAAGCGGACGGCCAAGAGTGCGAAATATTCGTCAACGGCGGAACTGTTGCCGACGCTCTGGCAAAGACGGGCATAGTGCTCGGGGAGTTTGATGCCGTGTCGCACACAAAAGACGAGGTGCTTAAGGCGGGAATGGACATCGTTGTGACGCGCATACGATATGAGACGCGCGCCGTCACTGAGGCAGTGGCCTGGCGCGAGGTGCAAAAACCGACGCCGCTTCTCGCGGATGGCGTCACAAAGGTGATGAATGAGGGCGAACAGCGCGACGGGGAAGCCAAACGCGTTTACAAGGACACATACACGGACGGCATTCTCACAAGCAGCACAATTGAAAGCGAGACGGTCACAAAAATGCCGTGGGATCATGTCACGCTTGTGGGAGACAGAACTGCCGCGGCCACGCATCTGGACGGTGCACAGTTTACGGATATTAAAATAATCGACAATGCGCCTGAGAGCTATAAAAGTGTGATAACGGACGGAACATGCACAGCTTACAGCTTTAAGCCCGGTGTATGGGGCGCTGCGGGGCTATACATGATTCAGGGCTTTGTGGCGGTCGATCCCGATGTGATACCATATGGAAGCCTTTTGTATATTACGAGCGCCGACGGCGGCTTTGTGTATGGCTGGGCGGTGGCTGCAGATGTCGGGGCGGCAATGGTCGACGGAAGAGTTGACATAGACTGCTTTTTCGAGACATATGACGAGAGCTGTCTGTTTGGAAAGCACACGATGAACATATATATCGTCGAACAGCTGCCGCGCGAGCTGCTTGAGCCATATGTGGCCAACAGAGGGATGTTCGATGCGCGGGTAGGCTGAAAGATAAAACAGTCAAAAAGAGGTGTTTTTATGGGCATATTCATCATCGCAGAGGCGGGGGTTAACCACAACGGCGACTTTGAGACAGCAAAAAAACTCGTCGATGCCGCGGTTATGGCACAGGCGGATGCTGTCAAATTTCAGACCTTTGTGCCGGAAAAGGTTATAAGCGTATTCGCAAAAAAGGCGGAATACCAAAAGGCCTCGACAGGTGAAGGAGAGAGCCAGCTCGACATGGTGCGAAAGCTGTGGCTATCCTTTGAGAGCTATGGAGAGCTTGCAAAATATTGCGCCGAGCGCAAAATTTTGTTTCTGTCTACGCCGTTTGATATCCCGAGCCTCGACTATCTCATGGGCCTGGACATGCCGCTTGTGAAAATTCCGTCAGGGGAAATAACGAACTTGCCACTGCTTCTCGCCGTTGCCAAGACGAAAAAAAGAGTGGTAATGTCCACCGGCATGAGCAATATTGACGAGATTTCTTTTGCCAGAGATATACTCCTCAAAAACGGATGTCCAAATGTTGCTCTGCTTCATTGCAACACGGAATATCCTACACCTTATGAGGATGCCAATCTGTTGGCAATGTCAGATATAAGAGAGCATTTCGGCGGGGTTGTCGGCTATTCGGACCACACGCTGGGCACAGCGGTGCCAATTGCCGCCGCCGCTCTCGGCGCGAAAATAATCGAAAAGCATTTCACGCTCGACAAGCATATGGAGGGGCCGGATCACTCGTGCAGCCTCGAGCCGAATGAGCTGGCAGAGATGGTGTCCGCAATACGCGCCGTTGAGGCGGCGCTGGGCAAAAAAGAAAAGTCGCCGACGAGGTCTGAGATAAAGAACATAGAGATTGCAAGAAAAAGCATCGTCGCGGCGCGCGATATAAAAAAAGGCGAGATGCTCGACGAGACAAATCTCGATGTCAAAAGACCGGGAAACGGAGTTTCACCGATGAGGTGGTTTGAGGTCTGCAAAACAAAAGCAAAGAGGGATTTTTGTGCGGACGAGTTGATTGAGCTTTGAGCGAAAATGAAATGAAGACGGTATGCAGGCCCAAAAAGGAGACAGGATGAAGGATAAAAAAAAGCTTTACACAGCGCTTTTTGTCATCGTCGCAATTGTCATTGCTGCGGCGCTGTCCGAGCTCGCCTTTGTCGGGGTGTCAAACAGCGGCGGCGAGTGCGAGCGCAGCGCTATTTCCGGTGAAAAATTCTCCTCATGGGAATTTGAAAAGAGGGAAAGCGGGTATTATGCACTCGCGAATAACTCGTACTTCTACATTGAAAATGTCGGCGGAATAAAGGCAAAGACGATAGAGGTTTCTCTTTCGAGGGGCGAGGACGATTCCACGGAGACGATTATGTTCTTTCGCGGAGCGTGCGATGGCATTGAGGGCGAGTTTCTTGTGCCGCTGTCGAAAACAGGCGACGGGATTTACACCGCGGCCGCCGACTTTGAGCGGATTGATGCTATAAAAATTTACCCCACCGAGCTCGTGCGCACGGTGGTGGAATTTGACGGAATAGTGATAAACCCCACTGTGATAAAGGAAGGCTTTTCGTTTGGAAGGGCAGTGATGTTTGCGATGCTTGCCCTTTGTGCGGTCGAGATATTCATCGTGATTTTCTATCAAAAAAAGCAGCGAGCGCGGCTGCGGAGCATGGTGTGGTTTGCGGTGTGGTCGTTTATTTGTGCGGCCGCGATGCTGTGCGTTTTTTTTGCCGGCAGAATATATACGGCACTGAGGTCTTATGAGGGTATACTGCTTCCGGCGGTGTTCTTTGCAGTGACGGTGCTCGTATGTGCGGTATATGTGATTGCGGTGAGACTTAAGTCAACGGCCTCAAAAGCTGCGGCAGCCGTGCTTTGCATCGGCACAGTGTTTGCCCTTGCGAGCGCACCGCTGCAAGCGCCGGACGAGCCGCTGCATTTTTTGAGAGCGTACACGGTTTCCTGCGGCAAACTGGACTTTGACGGGGATTTCAAATTTCCCGACGATATTTCTCTGCTTGAGCAGTATTTTCCGGCGGAATACTACAACAATGTCCATGAAAAGGGCGGGTCTGTGCCCGATTCACTTTCAAAGTACTATGCGGCGCTGGAGTCCGGCCAAACGCCCAAAACAGAGAGCAAAACATCGGCGCAGCTGTTGCTCGTCTACGTCCCGTCGGCAGTGGGCATCAGGCTGGCACGGGTCTTTGGCGGCGACGCACTCGTCTGCCTATACGCGGCGCGATTGATGAATGTTGCGGTGTTGGCGGTGTGCGCATACTTTGCTCTCAGGCTGGCTTCGCGTTACCGCTGTATGCTGCTGCTGCTGATTTTTGCGCCGCTGTGTCTTTTTATGTCGGCCTCTGCGTCTTATGACGCAATGTTCTTTGCGCTTACGGTGCTGTATTTTGGCTTTATATTCAAAAAAGAGATGACGGCGCAAGACCTTGTTCTGGCGGTGCTGTGCTTTGGAGGACTGGTTTCGATTAAGCCGACATATTTGCCGCTCGCACTTTTGATTTTCATTGTGCCCAAGGAGAGCTTCAAACCGAAAATTAAGAGGTGGGGAGCATTGCTGGCGCTCGTGACAGCAGCTCTCATCCTGTGGGGAGGTACACTCGGATATGCTGCGCTCATGCGAAGCGGGATAGATCCTCAGGTGCCGCTCGCAGGAGTGAATGTGGCGGCGCAGGTGCAATATGTACTGGCGAATCCCATAAGATACGCGATTGTTGCAATGGTGGACGGCTACATGAACAGCTTTTATTTGACGACAGGCGGACTTTTCGGCTGGCTTGACGCAAATGCCGTGTTCACCTCGTTTATTGTCCCCATCACAGTGTTTTTCGTGTCGGCGATGTCTGCGAGAGCGTGTTCGCGCGAAAAGAAAACGGATTGGCTGGTTTTCGGTTCCTGCGCTCTGCTGATTTATGCTGTTATAGTGACCGGCTTTTACTGCACATGGTCCACGCTGGGAAGCACGTCAATACTGGGGGTGCAGGCGCGCTATTTTGTCCCGATTATACCGTGTGCCGCGGCGGTGCTCGGGAAGGCACTGTCGCATGTGCTGGCAGGCGCCCTCAATGAGGACAAAATGGAGAACACGGTATTTTGGGTGCTTGCGGGAACTGCGTTCGTGTCTGCGGCGGAGCTTTTCTGCCTATATTTTTTGATGTAAGAGGAGAAAAAAATGAGTTTTGCAATAAGCTTTGCGGCCATTCTTGCAATATGCATATTTTTGGCTGTTCACTTTAAAATGAACATAGCGCTCACCCCGCTCGTTACAATTTCCGGAATAACCATTTTCATGCTGGCATTCGGAATGATGGATATTTTGAGGGTTTCGGTGTTTTTGATTTATGCCTTTGCTGTCTTTTGCGTCGTGTATCTGTGTATTTGCAGGAAGCACACGGTAAAAGAGGTCGCATCCGCAGTGTTACAGCCAGGTTTTCTGTTTTTTATAGCAACTGGAATATTCTTTTTCTTTCTTCTTCGCTCAAAAAATGCGGCGTTTTTGATGTGGGACGAGTTTTCCTTTTGGGGAACTTCCGCAAAGGTGGTTTTTCAAAACGGACAGCTTTATACACTTGCGAAAAGCAGCATAGCCGGCGTTTCATACCCGCCGGCACTCGCGATTTTTTCATACTATATGCAGTTTTTGGGTGCACGCTTTTCGGAGTGGATGGTGTATGTCGCATATGACATAATGGCGATGGCGGCGCTGTCGGCGATTTTTGCGCGCATAAAATGGAAAAACACAGTTTCGCTTTTGATTGCGGCGGCATTTGCTTTTTTTGGAATTTACACCTTCTGGCACTGCCTAGAGGGTCTTGTGATGTACGCCACAAGCTATGCGGATTTCCAAATAGGCTTTTTGTTTGCGGGAGCGCTGCTGATATGGTTTTCGGACGACAAGCCGGGCTTCCCGAAATACATAGCGAGCATTTTTGCACTTATGCTGCTGCCTCTCACAAAGGACATGGGTCTTGTGCTGGGGCTTGTCGCCTCGGGGATAATGGCGCTCGACATGGTCATAGCAAACGTGTACCCAGGCGAAAAGGTTTTTGGCATTCAAAAAAAGCCGCTGAGACTGGTCTACCCGCTTTTGCTTATGGCAAGTGTCGTCGCGGCATATATGCTGTGGACGCTGCATTTCCAGTCGGTCACCGGTATAAGCCGCGTGACAATAAGCTATGGCTATTCCGCGCTCGATATGGTGAGAGGTCTTGACCCATACTTTAACGAGATGCTCAAAAGCCTCTGGAGAACGGTTGGAATCCAGCAGCTGACGACTTTTGGGACGATGAAGGTCACCGCCATTGTGCTTTTGATTGTTCCGTTTATTTTTGCCGTCTTTTCGAAGGGCTGGCGCAAAAAAATCAGGCTCGCCTCCTTCTCCTTGCTTATGCTGGCCGGATTTGTGCTGTACTTGGTATTTTTGATGTACACATATACGTCCATATTTGCACATACGACCGACTATTCGTTTGTGTCATTCCCGCGCTATATTGCAAGCTACTCTGTGGGCTGGCTGTTTGCGGCCATAGGGGTGGGGTTCATGGCGGTGGCGGAACCGTTTTTCAAAAAGCTTCAGTTTGCGGTGGCGTCGACGGTAACAGCGCTTTTCCTCGGCTCTATGGTCTACTACAACCCTGCGCCTTTTAAGATGTACTATGTCGGCTCCGAGAACGTGAATTTGCAGATGAATGAGATGCGCTCATATTTCAGATCCGATGCCAACAGCTATTTGCCTGCGATGAATGTTGAGGACAGGATATATTTTGTCTGTCAGGGCTCAGATGACGGAGAGCGCTTTGTCTTCAACTATGCGTTTTTACCCGCATATACACTCAAAACCTTGGGCGGCGGAAACTTCATATCTGCTGATATGGCAAAAGATGACACACGTGAGAAAGCAAAGGCAGGGATATATGATGCCGTGGTGGACAAGAGCATCTTTGTAAAATATTTGCGGGAGAATGAGGCGGATTTTCTGTATGTCTTCAGAGTGGACGATTATTTTCTCGCTCAATTCCGTGATATGTTCGATGACGGGCTGATGTCGGTGCTCGATAAAACAGGCGCCATGTACATGATTGATGATACGGGTGCGGAGATGCGCTTTATTTCGACGCACAGCGCCGTGCAAATAACAAAGCTGCGCGAGGAACTGGGAATTCAATAGGCGAATTGCGCGAATTCGGCAAAAGTGCTTGCAGCATAAAGCGAACTAAAAAAGAGCCTTGCAAACTGTTTTTCAACAATTTGCAAGGCTCTTTTTATCGGCAAAAGCTTTTGCGGACGACAAAATTCAAAAGCAGGGCAGCAGAAAAAAAGGAAGCCTGATTTACGAGAAAAGGAAATCGGCAAGGCGCATCGGCGCTTTATTTAAGCTGCAAAAAGAGAACACAGAGCCTCAGAGAGATTGAGTTCGCCGCATTTCGAAAGGCTTTTGAGCAAGCAAAATTATGTATGCACCGAAAAGTGCCGTCCGGCATCGCCGCGCAGACTCTTCCCTTTGAGCTTTCTGTATTTTTCGCGCGTGGCGATGCCGCCGAGCATATGGCGCTCTTCCTTGTGCTTTTGCAAAACCTTGTCGCATTCCCGCCACAGCGCCGGGTTTATTCGGCGAAGCTTTTTCGACACGTCACTGTGTACGGTCGATTTGCTGACATTAAAACGCTTGGCCGCTCCGCGCACCGTGTCCCTTGTCTCGATTATGTATTTTGCGAGCTCAACGGCCCGCTCTCTCGCGTCAGTCATACGTGTACTCCTCGGGCTTTTTATAAATATTTATTCGGAAATACACGAAGATAGAATATGGCGCACACAAAAAAGCGGAAGACGTTTTTCATCAAGCAGAAAATCAATGAATAAAAGATTTTCAGAAAAGGATGAAATTTTGTCTTCCGCACTTATATTGTTGACAGACATTTGCGAATTATACAAAGGTAAAAAAAATATTTACCTTTCTTCGAGCACAAAATGGGAGATGTCGGGCGGCGTGACGGCATATAGCGCGCACGGGTAAGGCTCAAATTCCGCGCGGGGTCCAAAGCCCCACAGAGCCGCAGCAAAATCCACACCGGCATTGAGTGCGCCCTCGGAGTCATACACGCGGTCACCGACCATCAGAAGCTCCCGCTTGTCGGCTTGCATCATACTCACGGCGCGTTCTATGGCGTCTGTCTTTGTGGAGAGATCTCCGACATAGCGCAGCCCGCTTATGCAGTCAAAGCAGTCAAAGATGCCGTCGTGTCGCAGAAGCACCTCTATGATGTCCACAGCCTTGCTGCTGGCAATTCCAAGACGGATGCCTTTTGCATGAAGCGAGAAGAGCATCTCGCGGATGCCGGGATAGAGCTCGCCTTGAAAGGCTGCCACGTTGTTGTAGTAATCGCGATAAGCGACACTTGCACGCTGAGCTTCCGGCTCCGGCAAGCCGAGCGCAACCTCAAAATTATATTTCAGCGGCGGGCCGATATATTTTGAAAAATCAGTATCGGGGGGAAACTCAAATCCAAAAAGCTCGCGCATGGCGTGAACCATGCTGTTTTTTATAGGGGTATATGTGTTTAAAATTGTCCCGTCGAAGTCAAACAACACCGTCTTGTAGTTTTTCATTTATCACCCATTCTGCTTTAGCAGGTCACGTTTAATGTCCCAAAGTTTCTGTGAGAGATCGACATAGTAGTTGTGTGGATTTTCGAACCGCTTTACCTCATCCCACATGCTGTCAAGCTCTCGCTGGCAGTTTTTTCGAATATCCTGCACATCAGGGGTTTTATATACAAGATTCCCATCCTTGAAAATAGGAACAAGCAGCTCACGGACCTCAAAGCCGGATATAACCTTGCGCTTCCACGAGTAATCCGGATCAAAAAGCTCATATGGCTTGTCCTCGTCAATTGTCTCGTCGTGAACACACACAACATCGGCAATTGCTTTGCCTGTTTCGCGCTCGTAGAGACGATAGAGCTTTTTGAAGTGCGGCGTCGTTATTTTTTGGACGTTTTCGCTGATTTTTATTTTTGGAATAACATTTCCGCAGTCATCCTCGACTGCGACGAGCTTGTACACGCCTCCGAACACGGGGTCGCTCTTTGCGGTTATCAGGCGCTCGCCGACACCGAAGCTGTCCACCGCGCCACCTTGCGCTATTATGTCGCGAATAATCTGCTCATCGAGGGAATTGCTGGCGACAATCTTGCATTTTGTCAAACCGGCTTCGTCGAGCATGACCCTTGCTTTTTGTGAAAGATAGCTTATATCGCCCGAGTCGATGCGAATGCTGCAATCCTCGATTCCCTGAGGCAGCAAAACCTCTTTGAATGCGCGTATGGCATTCGGCACACCGCACTGCATGACGTTGTAGGTGTCCACAAGAAGGCTGGCGTTGTGCGGGTAAAGCTCGCAAAAAGTTTTAAAAGATGTGTACTCGTCGTCAAAAATCTGAACCCAGGAGTGAGCCATGGTGCCGAGAGCGGGGATTTGGAAATATTTGTCGCTGAGGGTGCAAGAGGTGCCGGCACATCCCGCGATGTAGGCTGATCTCGCGCCGACCCACGCCGCGCTCTCGCCTTGTGCTCTTCGCGCGCCGAATTCCATAACGGCGCGCCCGCCGGAGGCGCGGACAATTCTGTTGGCCTTCGTTGCGATTAGCGATTGATGGTTTAGACAAAGCAAAACATATGTCTCGATTAGCTGTGCTTGCTGCGCCTGGGCGCGGACTGTCATTATCGGCTCGTTGGGAAAAACGACGGTGCCCTCAGGGACAGAATAAATGTCGCCCGTAAAGCGAAAGGTTTCGAGGCTTTTTAGCCATTGCTCGGAAAAACAATTTTTGCTGCGCAGATAATCGATATCGTCCTTTTCAAAATGGAGATCGCGTATATAATCTATGACCTGCCACAAGCCTGCGGCAATTGCAAAGCCGCCCTTGTCGGGAACATTGCGAAAAAAAACGTCAAAGTAGACGATTTTCTCGCCGATGCCGCTTATGTTAAAGCCGTTCGCCATGGTGTATTCATAATAATCGTTGAGCAGAGCGAGATTTTTGCCGTCCATAGCAGTCTCCTTATAATAAAGAATAATTCTTAAATAGAATTAAAGCACAATTTATATCTTTTGGCAATAACCGCGGCTTTTTGTGGGAGAATAGCCGGTAAAGGAAGTTTTGCAAAAGTTCACACGATTTGTGCGACAAATTGAGCTTATTGTCACTGTACATAAGATTAAAATTATGATATTGTTAACAAAATATTGCAAATCATAAGTTAAAATTATCCTATCATTAACAGGCGGTGATCAGTGTGAATATAATCGAAACAATCAAGGATTATGAGCGACAGGCAGCTGATTTGCTACAGCAGGCACAAGAGCAGTCGCGTGAGTATGCCCGCGACAACGAAAAGAAGACGGGCGACGAGTGCCGTGAAATAATAGCCAAGGCCAAAGATGCTGCGGAAGCTTTCGCCTCGACGGCAAAAAAAGACGCGCGCAAAAGAGCGGACGAGTTTATAGAAAATGCAAAATGCTGCGACGATAAGCGCGTGCTGGAAGCGCGGAAGAATATCGACAAAGCGGTAAACAGGATTGTCAAAGGGGCAATGAGCTTATGATCCTACCGATGAAAAAGGCGACGATTATCGCGCTTCGACGAGACAGGCAGGCGCTGCTTTTGGCCTTGCAGCGCTCTTCGATTATGATGATCACGGAAAATGACGGCGATGTTTTTGACGAGGCGCTGGGGCAGACCGAGCAAAAAGTGGCGGATGCAAAGAGCGCGCTTTCGTTTATTTCAAAATACCGCGAAAAGGGCGCAGGCTTCTTTTCACAGGCGCCCACAGTTTCGTACGACGAGCTTATAAAGAGAAAAAAAGACGGCGAGCGCCTGACAAAAGAGGCTGAGGACACAAAGTCCGCGCTGGCCGCTATTGATTCGAAAATAGCATCAGACCGCGCCGCGCTCGAGCTATACTTGCCGTGGCTGCCATTGGAGATTCCGCTCGACGAGCTGCGCGACACACGCACGGCGCGCGTACACACGGGATATATTCCTCAAAGCTCTGTCTCAAAGCTCGACGCCACACGGGAGCTGGGCGCATCGGTGACTATGCTCGGGTCCTTGGGAGGAAGCTCTGCCGCGCTCATTGTGTGCCATAAGAGCGCGGATAATGATATTATGAACGCTGTTAAAGCCCTCGGCTTTATAGAATCGGCGCCGCCCACCGCAAAGGCGACCGCGCGCGAGCAATATGAAAGTCTGCAAAAGAGGATAGAAGCTTCGGCGTGCGAAAAAACAGCACTGCTTGAAAAGGCGCGCGTTATCGCCAAGGAGGCTTCGTCAATCGAGCTGCTCTACGACAAGCTTTGCTCGGACATGAAGCGTCAGCAGACCGCATTTAAGGAAACAGCCGCAACATTCTATATTGAGGGTTGGATTGAGGCATCGCGCGCGGATGAGCTGGACGAAGCACTGCGCGAGGTCACGGATATATTCGAGCTGGTGTGCGAGGATCCCGCCGAGGGGGAGCGCCCACCGACGCTTCTGCACAACAACGCTCTGGTTCAGCCGTACGAGTCGCTGACAGACATGTTCAGCCGCCCCAGCCCTGCGGAGGGCATTGACCCTAACCCGATTATGGCGCCTTGGTATTGGATAATATTCGGGATGATGATGGCGGATGTCGGCTATGGCTTGGTTCTGGCGATAGGCAGCTTCCTGCTCTTGAAAATCAAAAATCCCCCCAAAGGCGGGATGATGGAATCGCTGCTTAAAATCTTCATGTTCGGCAGTGTGACCACAATGCTTTGGGGAGTTGCTTTCGGAAGCTATTTCGGAGCGGAATGGTTTCCGCCGCTGCTCTTCACACCTCTAAACAACCCGATTGGGCTGCTGCTCGTGTCCTGCGGGGTGGGAATACTGCACCTGTTCACGGCTATCATCGCAAAAATGTACTACCTCATCAAGGCCGGCCATGTCAAAGAGGCGATTTTTGCTCAATTCTCGTGGATTATGCTCATAAGCGGCGGGCTGTGCCTGTTTGTGCCGGCACTTGCTGTTTTCGGCAAATACTGCGCCTTGACGGCTGTCGCAATGCTGGTTTTTTTGAGCAAGCCCAACAAGAACATCTTCAAGAGAATCATCGGCGGCCTTGGCTCAATATACAATATCACGGGCTTTTTCAGCGATATTTTGTCCTACTCCCGCATAATGGCTCTCATGCTCTCTTCGGGCATCATGGCTATGGTTATGAATATGCTCGCGGGAATGCTTCAGGGAAACCCCATCGGCTTCGCCGTGTCGATATTCGTTTATCTGTTCGGGCATGTTTTCAACCTGGCGATGGGTCTGCTCTCGGCTTATGTGCATTCCAGCCGACTGCAATTCCTCGAGTTTTACGGCAAGTTCTATGACGGCGGAGGGTATGAATTCAAGCCTCTCTCCCCGGCTGCAAGATACAACATCGTCACGAAATAAATCCTATAAATCAACAAACAATCAAAATTCGGAGGTACATTCAAATGTCACTAGGTCTTGTTCTCGCTATCGCCGGTGCGGCTTTGGCAGCTATTTTGCCCGGTATTGGTTCTGCATGCGGCGTAAAGCTCGGCGGTGAAGCCGCAGCAGGTGTCTGCTCGGAAAACCCGGATCTTTTCGGCAAGGTACTTGTCATTCAAATTCTCCCGGGCACGCAGGGAATCTATGGCCTTCTCACGGCCGTGCTTGTCATGTTTAAATTGAACATGTTCTCAGGCACTCTCCCGGAGCTGTCGGTAGCGACAGGCGCGGCGTTTTTCGCGGCGTGCATGCCTATCGCGATTGTCGGGCTTTTCTCGGCAATATATCAGGCAAAATGCGCTGTATCGGCAATCCACATGACAGCAAAGCAGCCCGACGCTTCAGGCAAGGGCATCATGATGACCGCGCTCGTCGAAACATATGCCATACTTGCACTGCTCATCTCAATCCTGCTTATATTCTTCGGCGTCTCTATCTAATTTCACAAGAAAAGGGGGATTGCGCGGTGAGTGCAGAAAAAATCCTTGAAACAATTTTAAACGACGCCCACGCGGACGCAGCCTGTGTTCTCAACGAGGCAAAGCAAGCCGCAAAAGACGCCAAAGAAAAGGCTGTCACCGCGGCGAAGCAGCAAGCCGCACAGATGGCGGTGGCCGCCTCCGTGCTCGGCAAAGAAAGCGAGAGCCGCACAATGCTGACGGCCGGTCTTGACAGCCGAAAAAACTCGCTCGCAGCTCGCAGAGCGCTGTTGGATGAGGCTTTTTTTGCCGCACGCGATAAGCTTTGTCTGCTTGACGGCGCTGAATATGCGTCACTTGTGGAAAAGCTTATGTGTACGAGCGAAGTTGTCGGAAACGAGTGTGTCTGTGTCCCGAAAAAGGATATGCAAAAATATAAAAAGCCCTTTATTGAGGGGAAGACGATGCTCGAGTATTTGAACGGCTGTCTTTTAAAACAAAATAAACCGGGTATGCTGTCCTTGTCCGAGGAGCCCGCGGTCTTTATGGGCGGCGCGCTGTTCATAGGCGAAAAGTGTGACTTTGACTGCTCTTTTGACACGCTTATCGCTGTTTTTCGAGATACACATGAAGCTGAAATAGATGCTCTGCTTTTTGGCGAGGAGGTCTGATTTATGCCCTCAGATAGTTTCCCATACGCCAATGGACGCGTGCGCATAATCGAGAATTCGCTTCTAGGAGACGCAAAGCTCTCGCGACTCGAGGAGCTCTCCTATGACGAGGCCGCAAGACAGCTGGCTGACTATGGCTTTGCACCGGATTTTCCGGTTAAAACCGACATCGACGCGATGATAGATTCCGAGCGGGCGTCTCTTCGCGGCCGAATCTATGACCTCACGCCCGACGCAGAGCTAACAAATCTTTTTCTTCTCGACCGCGACGCGATAAATGTCAAGTTTTTGATAAAGGCATGGCTTCAGAGCGGCATGGACTTTTCGGACATAGCTCTGGAAAAAGGCTTTTTTGAGGTCGAGGTGCTGCGCGGCTGTGTCGAGGACAAGGATTACTCGCCGCTTGGCGAAAACTTGTCGCAGCGCATGGACGAGATAGAGAATTCACTCGAAAACGGCGAGGAAATCCGCGTTGTCAGCGCAATGGTTGACAGGGCTTTTTACGCGCAGATTATGGAAACGCTAAAAAAGAAAAAGAATGAATTTTGCACTCTGTACTTTTCTTCAAAAATAGATTATCTAAACTTGATGTCGCTTATGAGGGCGCGGAGACTCGGCTGGGATGCCCGAAAATTGACACAGATGCTCGTCGACGGCGGCAAAATAGACCATGCGCTTCTGATTGAAGCGATGGACAAAAACGACGATGAAATCGCACGGTTTATCAGACATGCTTCCGGGGACGAGGATATCAGCCATTTTGGAAAGGGAATTGCACGGGCCTTTGAAGCATTTGCGCAAAATGATTTCGAGAGCGCCTTTTCCGCTTTTTCCGACGCGCTGCTTGAAATGGCGCGCGACGAGCGATATGACCCGTTTTCCATTGGGCCTGTCGCACATTATTTGATTGCAAGCGAGCGCGAATTTATGCGCCTGCGCATAATATTTGCAAAAAAGCGCGCACAGAGATGAGAAGCTTGGCGCGCCGGGTTTTAAACTTATTGATTATAAGCTGATTTTGAGAGGGGGTCTGCGCTTGTGGCAGCTGTGAAAATCGCCGTGGTTGGCGACAGAGATTCAATTATGCTCTGGGGAGCTCTCGGTATGGAGACGGTCTTTGCCGACACGCGCGACGAAATTGAGCGCGCGATTCACCGCCTCGCGAGAGAGGGCACCGCAATTATATATATCACAGAGCCGGCCGCGCTCAAAGCGTCCGAAGCGATAGACCGATATAAAGCGGAGACATTTCCCGCAATTATTCCGATACCGAACCGCGACGGCTCTTTGGGAGTCGGCACGAGTAATATAAAAAGTAATATCGAAAAGGCCATCGGAGCCGATATACTGTTTGAAGAAGAAGGGAACCGACATGAGTAATACGGAAAACAACGCCGTCGGCGCAATAGAAAAAGTCGCGGGTCCGCTTATTGTCGCGAATGGCATGAAAAACTGCCAAATGTACGATGTCGTCCGTGTCAGCGACAAGCGCCTTATCGGCGAGATTATTGAGCTGCGCGGAGACAAGGCATCCATACAGGTCTATGAGGAGACGGCGGGTCTGGGCCCGGGAGAGCCGGTGTATACCACGGGAGAACCTCTCTCGGTTGAGCTCGCTCCCGGCCTTATCGGCGGAATCTTCGATGGAATCCAGCGCCCGCTGGAGGTTATATACAAGCAGGCAGGCGACAGAATCAGCCGCGGAGTAGATGTTCCGAAGCTTTCACGCGACGCCAGATGGAAATTTGTCCCGACTGTGAAGCCGGGCGACAAAGTCGGGACCGGAGACGCGCTGGGCACAGTGGATGAGACACCTGCCGTCACACAAAAAATAATGGTTCCTGTCGGAGCGAGCGGCACTGTAGAATGGATTTTTGACGGCGAATGCACAATCGAGGACGTCGTGGCAAAAATAAAGCTCGCCGACGGAACAGTCAGGGATATTTCCATGCTTCAGCGCTGGCCTGTGCGCAGAGGCAGACCCTTTGCCGAAAAGCTGACACCGACAGAACCGATGATAACCGGGCAGAGGGTGATAGACACGCTTTTCCCGATTTCAAAGGGCGGTGTCGCCGCAATCCCCGGCCCCTTCGGCTCCGGCAAAACTGTGGTGCAGCACCAGCTGGCAAAATGGGCCGACGCTGACATAATCGTCTATATCGGCTGCGGAGAGCGCGGCAATGAAATGACCGATGTTCTCATGGAGTTTCCGGAGCTTAAGGACCCGCGCACGGGACTTCCCCTTATGAAGCGCACGGTTCTGATAGCGAACACCTCCGATATGCCCGTTGCCGCACGTGAGGCTTCGATTTATACGGGAATCACAATAGCGGAGTATTTTAGAGATATGGGCTACAAGGTCGCCGTCATGGCGGACTCCACCTCGCGCTGGGCTGAAGCCCTTCGAGAAATGTCGGGCAGACTTGAAGAGATGCCGGGCGAAGAGGGCTATCCCGCATACCTTTCATCGCGTTTGGCCGAGTTCTATGAGCGTGCAGGAGTTGTCAAATGTCTGGGCTCGGAGGAGCGCGTGGGGGCTATCACCGCGATTGGCGCAGTGTCGCCTCCCGGAGGTGATACCTCGGAGCCTGTCTCGCAGGCAACGCTTCGCATAGTCAAGGTCTTTTGGGGTCTTTCGTCGACGCTGGCATATAAACGCCACTTTCCCGCAATCGACTGGATGACGAGCTATTCGCTCTATAAAGACACGATGGGCGAGTTTTATGACAGGGAGATAGGAGCGGACTGGTCTTCGCTCGTCGCGAAGACGATGGCTCTTTTGCAAGACGAGTCGGAGCTGGAGGAGATTGTGCGCCTGGTCGGGGTGGATGCCCTGAGCTTCCGTGACAGAATCAAGCTCGAAAGCGCTCGCAGCATCCGCGAGGATTATCTGCACCAGATAGCGTTCAACGAGGTCGACACATATACCTCGCCTCAAAAACAATATAAGATGCTGACAGCGATAATACACTGGTTTGACAAAGCAAATGCCGCTCTCGACAAGGATGTCGTTTTCAGCCGCATAACATCCATGGCGGTGACAGAGCAAATCGGCCGCATGAAGTATATACCGGAAAAAGAAATCGACAGTCGCTTTGACAAGCTCATGGCGCTAATTGACGATGAGTTTGCGGCACTGATGGGGGGAGAGGTCGAATATGCGTAAGGAATACAAGACTATAAATGAAGTCGTCGGCCCCCTCATGCTAGTAGAGGGTGTTGAGGGCGTCAAGTACGACGAGCTTGTGGAAATAGAGCAGCAGGACGGAGAAATCCGCTTCGGCAAGGTGCTTGAGATAAACAAGGACAAGGCGTTGGTACAGCTTTTTGAAAGCTCACAGGGTTTGAAGATTGCCACAAGCAAGGCGCGATTTCTGGGTCACGGCACACAGCTGTTGGTGAGCCGCGACATGCTGGGGCGCGTTTTTGACGGCATGGGAAATCCCATAGACGGCAGTCCCGCGGTTATTCCCGAAAAAAAGCTTGATATAAACGGCTCGCCGCTCAACCCAGCTGCGCGCGACTATCCTGCGGAATTTATTCAGACGGGTGTCAGCGCCATCGATGGGCTCAACACTCTGGTGCGCGGACAAAAGCTGCCGGTGTTTTCAGGCTCGGGTCTTCCTCACGCACAGCTTGCCGCTCAGATAGCGCGTCAGGCAAAGGTGCTCAACTCAAACGACAGCTTTGCGGTTGTTTTTGCCGCTATAGGTATCACGTTTGAGGAAGCCGATTATTTTATAAACGATTTTCGCAAAACAGGGGCCATTGAGCGCACGGTTTTATTCATGAACCTTGCAAACGACCCGGCAGTCGAGCGAATTGCGACGCCTCGCATGGCGATTACCTGTGCAGAATACCTCGCATACGAATTGGGCATGCACGTGCTCGTCATCATGACCGATATCACAAATTACGCAGAGGCACTGCGTGAGGTTTCGGCAGCGCGCAAGGAAATCCCCGGACGCCGCGGCTACCCCGGATATATGTACACAGACCTTGCGTCGCTCTACGAGCGCGCCGGGCGCATTAAGGGAAACAAGGGCTCTATAACTCAGATTCCCATACTGTCTATGCCCGAGGACGACAAAACACACCCAATCCCGGACCTCACCGGATATATCACAGAAGGACAGATAATTCTTTCCCGCGAGTTGAACAGACGCGGCATTACACCGCCAATTGACGTTCTGCCATCGCTCTCCCGCCTCAAGGATAAGGGAATCGGCGCCGGTAAAACACGCGAGGATCATTCCGATACGATGAACCAGCTGTTCTCCGCGTATGCGCGCGGCAAGGATGCAAAGGAGCTCGCGGTCATATTGGGCGATGCGGCACTTTCTCCGACAGATAAGCTCTATGCGGAGTTCGCGACTCACTTCGAAGAGGAATATATCTCACAGGGCTATAACACAAACAGGACAATAGAGGAAACGCTCGAGATAGGCTGGAAGCTTCTCAAAATTCTGCCGCGCAGTGAGATGAAGCGAATCCGAGACGAGTATCTCGACAAATACTGGCCTGTTGAGGATGCACAGGCTGCCAAATAGCGCGGTGTCAAAAAAGTGCAGCGATTGAGGTGAATGACGATTGGCAAAAATGTTAAATCCGACAAGAATGGAACTGACACGCCTTAAGAAGCGATTGAAGACAGCGGCGCGCGGTCACAAGCTGCTCAAGGATAAACGCGATGAGATGGTTCGCCGATTCATTGAGATTGTGAAGCGCGACAAGCTTTTGCGCGACGAGGTGGAGCAGCAGCTCGCGGCCGCAATGGGGAGGTTTTCCGTCGCGCGCGCGGAGATGGGAAACGAGGCCATGACAGAGGCGCTTATCTATCCGATTCGCAGAGCCTCCGTGACGACAGGACTGCGAAATGTGATGAGCGTTGAAGTTCCTACAATTAAGCTCTCGGAGGATGCGGCTATATCGGACTTGCCGTACAGCTTTGCCACGACATCCAGTGAGCTTGATGGCGCGGTTCTTGATCTTGCGGCACTGCTGCCAAAGCTCATAGAGCTCGCTGAGGTGGAAAAGGCATCAAATATGCTTGCCGATGAAATAGAAAAAACACGCCGCCGCGTAAACGCGCTGGAGCACGTGATGATCCCCGAGATGAACTCGCAGATTAAGTATATAACCATGAAGCTCGAGGAGAATGAGCGCGGAAATCAGACGCGGCTCATGAAGGTGAAGGAAATGCTCGCAGAGGAGCTGGCCGCCCAATAGAAAGCGAAGAGGGACGAGCGTGGTTCGGTGCCTTTTTTGCAAATAGCAAATGCCGTTTTCGCGAACGGCATTTTTTGTTGCAAAATGAGATGCTGCGGCAGGTACGGCAAAGCAAATTGGAAAATGATGTTAAATATTTGACAATATTTTGTGCATTCGGTGTTCATGGGGTGAATTTCGGTTGACTATGTTGTGGCTTGTGATGTATCATAAATATGATTTTGGCTTACTGATATCTCAATGATATCCAATAAACAATATTCCAAATTGGAAAGGCGTGAACCACAATGAATTCTCCGTTATTACTTGGCACGGCGCTTATGGCGAGTGAATCAAGCGGCATGTCAAGAAAAGAAATCGTGGCAGAAAAGGTTGCGAACTTTGGTCCAGGCGACGTTTTATCCACCGTTGTCTCAGGTCTGCTGGTCGTATTCTGTGTGCTTTCGATTATCTTTCTTTTCATGGTCGCACTCGAAAAAATATTCGACCCGAACAAAAAGAAGAGCGGCACGGTATACAGCGTTGTATCGCCGTTAAACGGCATTGTAAAATGCATCATGAGCGATAAAACCAAGCTCGCAAAGGGCGAGGTTGTGCTGCATCTCGAGACAAACGGCATCGTAGACGAAATAATTACCCCTTATCCCGGCAAACTCACTCTTGCCGTAAAAGAGGGCGACACGGTTAAGAACGGCGACGTTCTTTTCTCGGTCATGTAAGGGGGAAAAATAATGTTTGAAACATTTTTAGGTTTTATCCAAACGACGGGAATAGCGAGAATAATCGACGGCATTGACTGGCAGTCGTGCTTGATGATTATGATTTCACTTTTCCTTTTCTATCTCGCAATTGTAAAGAAGTTTGAACCGCTGCTGCTCATCCCAATCGCATTTGGAATGCTTTTGACGAACCTTCCCGGCGCAAACATGATGCACATGGAGTTTTTCCAGAATGCGGATGTCGACTACAACCTTGTGCTTCAAAAGGGCGGTCTGCTTGATATTCTCTATCTGGGCGTCAAACTGGGAGTTTATCCGCCGCTTATTTTCCTTGGAATAGGCGCGATGACGGACTTCTCCCCGCTTATCGCAAACCCGAAGACGATTTTCCTCGGCGCTGCCGCGCAACTTGGAATCTTTGTCACATTTGCAGGCAGCTTCCTGCTCGGCTTCAATGCGCTTGAGGCCTGCGCAATCGGTATAATCGGCGGTGCGGACGGACCGACGGCGATATATGTCACGAAGGAGCTGGCGCCTATGCTGCTGCCGGCCATCGCGATAGCTGCATATTCATATATGGCGCTTGTGCCGTTCATCCAGCCGCCTATAATGAAAGCTCTTACAACCAAAAAAGAGCGCTCGATTGTCATGGAACAGCTTCGCCCCGTGTCAAGAACCGAGAGAATTCTGTTCCCGATTGTCGTCACCGTTGTTGTTGCGCTGCTCGTTCCCGATGCGACAACACTTGTCGGCTGCCTCATGCTAGGAAACCTCATGAAGGAATCCGGACTTGTCGACAGACTCGTCAAGACGGCCAGCAATGAGCTGATGAACATCATCACAATTATGCTCGGTGTGTCTGTCGGCGGAACTGCCGTTGCAAGCAACTTCTTAAAGGTTGAGACACTCAAAATCATTCTGATGGGACTCTTTGCATTCAGCATCTCCACTGCGGGAGGCGTGCTGTTCGGAAAGCTTATGTGCTGGCTGACAAAGGGCAAGATAAACCCGCTTATAGGCTCGGCCGGAGTTTCCGCCGTCCCGATGGCCGCGCGTGTATCGCAAAACGTGGGACGCGAGGAAAATCCAAACAACTATCTGCTTATGCACGCCATGGGACCAAACGTGGCGGGAGTAATCGGCTCGGCAGTTGCCGCGGGAGTATTTCTATCAATGTTTGGAGCCTGACAGTTGGGCATTCAAAAGTAAACAAAGGCGGCAAGAGAATACTCTTGCCGCCTTTTTGCGCATAAAACCGCTAGGGCGCTCGAAGCAGTGCTCGGCAAACACGAAAAGAGAGAAATGCAAAAAAATCAGTCACGTGCGGCGGCTCACTATTTTCACAGATAAAACGCAGTAAAAAAAGCATACTTTACCTTGCCGATTGCGGCTTACATCGTATTTAGCTTGTTTGCGGCAAAATATACTGTTATAATGACTACATAGCTCAAAAAACAGATATCAGCGCCTTGCACGGTTTATTTTTGAAAAAGGCGCAATTTGATTATGGAGGTCTTTGATATCACTAAAACACTCGTTTTGAAAAATAAATATATTGACGAAATCGCGCTGTCAAAGATAGCCTACGAGCTCTCCAAAATCGACGGGGTTGATTCGGTTTTTGCGGCAATGGCAACGCCGGAGAAGCGCATAAAGTCACTTTCATACGGCTTTTCACGGGCGGTGTCCGAAAAACTTAAAAGCAATGACCTTATGTTTTCCATCAGCTCTGAGAGCCTGAATACAGAGGGACTTGCGCTTGATTTTGTTTCACAGCTTGAAAGAGCCGGCGATTACAGAAAAGTGCGCTATGTAAAGAGCGTCGAATATGCAAAAACCCTTCATGAGGGTGCAAACCTCGCGGTTGTATCAGTGCCGTCGGGACATGCAGTGCGCGAGGCGCAAAAATGTCTGAGACTGGGCATGAATGTCATGCTGATGTCGAGCGTGTCAATAGAAGATGAGGCGCGCCTGAAAATTGAAGCAAAGGAGCGCGGGTTGGTTCTCTTTGGCCACAAATGCGGCGGCGGCATAATAGACGGCGTGCCTCTCGGCTTCGCAGCGCCCACAAAAAACGGAACGGTGGCCGTAGTCTCATCATCGGCGCTGTGCGTCAACAGTCTTTGCGCATATGTCGAAGCTGCGGGCGGCGGAATAAGCCAGGCGGTGCATGTGGGGAAACGAGAGTCCATGGTGGAGATAAATTTTATATCCACAAAGCTTTTTCTCGATATGCTGTGCAAATCGGGGACAACATCCTCGGCAATTGTGCATCTCAGGCAGAGCGAGCAGAATAAAATAGACGAAATCCTTGAGTATATTTCGGCACTCAATTTGCCCGTGGTGGTTCTTTGCGCAGGACTTTCCGAAACGGTTATGGCAAAGTATCCGCAAATAAATTTTGCATTCTCGCTGGAGGAGGCCGCATTTGTCGCCGTGAGGCTGGCAGGCGAGCAGGCACTGGAAATTGGGCTTCCCAAAGAAAAGATGGAGGAGCTTGTCATAAACTGCACCTCAGGCCTGTCGGCGCGTCAGTGCTTTGCGCGCGGCTTTTTTCTCAGCGGCGCGATGTGCGACGAGGCGATGCGCGTGGCGGAGCCGCAGCTGACGGAAATATATTCGAACATCCCGATAAGGCCGATAAATAAAATATACGATTCGAAAATGAGCAAGGAAAACACTTTTTTGGATTTTGGTGACAGCGCATTTGAGTACGGAACGCTGCCGCATTACATAAACCAGTCCAAGCGCAACAGGCGCATTTTGGAAGAGAGCAGCAACAAGACGGTTGCGGCGATTATCGCGGACTGCTTTTCGGGTGAGCGGTTTGGAGAGCGGGCGGTGGAAGAGCTTGCGGCCACAATAGACTCCGCCAAGTCGCGCGCCACGACGGAGCAGCGCGATATTGTGGTCATCGTTGCGCTTACGGCGCCTAATGAAGGAAAGTACAGCTTCGATGCTGCAAAGACGACATTGGAAAATGCGGGTGCGGTTGTATTTGAATCCATAGCGGATGCCGCTGGGCTTTGTGCCGCTGTGACAAGGAGGACTAAAGATGCTGACTAAAAATC
>JAVVTQ010000017.1:0-30220 GCA_036653595.1 Oscillospiraceae bacterium | reverse complement strand
TACAGGACGAGAATTATTACAGCGAAATTTGGATTCCCGTGAAGAAGAAATAAACGTCAAGCTGTCCTGCTGATTTCAAATTCGGCAGGGCAATTTACATGCGGAGCTATGAGCTTTCCATGCCCAAAATCCGGCGCCACATCGCGCGATGAAGGAAAATATCAGTGGGCTCTTTCCATATTGACGCGATAATCGCAGTGCGATATACTAAATTTGCAACACCAATAATATTTTTTTCAGGAGCGCTTTTATGAAGCATTTATATCAATCGGAGCGTGTCCGCTGACCGGGAGGTTTGCGCGACGCACAAAGACACAAACCTCCCAAAAAGTAGAAACCAATTACTTTTAGGAGGACATCCCATTGAACAGAGAAAATAAAAGGAAGACATATCAAAAAGGATACTACAAAACCCACGCCTCTGACGACAGTTTTACCTGCAAGGTCTGCGGGCGTTTGATGACACAGGAAGATGCAGGGACAGGCCATAGGAATCATTGCAGCAACTGCTTGAGCAGCCTGCACATGGATGATGAGCCTGGAGATCGTGCCGTCGAATGCGGCGGGATTATGGACGCCATCGCCGTGTGGACCCGAAAGAGCGGGGAATGGGCGATTATCCACAGATGTCGCCGCTGCGGCAAGCTCAGTTCCAACCGTATTGCCGGAGACGATAACCCCATCAAGCTCATGTCCATCGCCATGAAGCCCTTGGCGTTGCCGCCATTTCCCATCGAGCGCATAGAGGAGATGACGCGCCTCATGGGTGGAGACGGAAGCATGATAACAAAAAAACAGTCTCAGAAGTGACGCAAATCATAAAAACTGCCCTGCCGACTGTCAAAAGTCAGCGGGGCAGTTTGCTTAAATTGCGGTGATTTCCCGCACAAAATCCGACACCGCACCCCCCCAACAATTGAACCTTTTTTTCGACTGTGATAAAATAATCACAGAGAGGAGTGTACAGATATGTCGATAAATTTATTGCTTCGCGCTCTGCTGAAATTTGCTTTGGGGTTGACAGCATTTTTCTTTTTGCTATTTTTGCCGGCGGGCACACTTTGTTATCGAAACGGCTGGCTTCTGATAGGATTGCTTTTTGTGCCGATGCTGCTGCTTGGCGCTTTCCTTTGGGTGAAACATCCGCAGCTGTTGGAAAAACGACTGCACGCAAAAGAGGGAGAAGCGGCGCAAAAATCCGTGATTGCATGGTCGGCAATTATTCTTGTGGCCAGCTTTCTGTCTGCGGGGCTGGATTTTCGCTATCAATGGACCCGCATTCCACACAGCGTTGCACTCATCGCTGCTGTGGTATTTCTGGTCGCCTACGCCCTGTATGCGGAGGTGATGCGCGAGAACGCCTACCTCTCACGCACGGTTGAGGTGCAGAAAAACCAACAGGTGATTGACACGGGTCTGTATGGCATAGTGCGCCATCCCATGTATTTCTCTGTACTGCTTCTGTTTTTTTCTATGCCACTTGTGCTGCAATCTTGGATTTCTCTGCTCTGTATGCTGCCGCTGCCCATTATTTTGGCAAAGCGCATCAAAAATGAGGAGGAGGTTTTGAAAAACGGATTGGCGGGATATGGGGACTATATGCAGCGAGTAAAATTTCGATTAATTCCATTTATTTGGTAGACAGCCGGTGCTATGAGAGGGGCAATGCGATGATAGACATACGAAAATGGCTTTTTGCCTATCAGAAAGCGATAAACGCTGCATTTGGGAATCGAGTGCTGTTCGTTGGCTTGCAGGGAAGCTATGCCCGCGGCGAAGACACCGAAAAGAGTGATCTCGATGTGGTGCTCATTTTGGACAGGGTAACCATGGAGGATTTGAATATCTACAAGAAAATCACCGCTGTGCTGCCGCATTCGGAGCTGTTGTGCGGCTTTGTTTCCGGCAAAATGGAGCTTACCCACTGGTGCAGGTATGATTTGTTTCAGTTTTATTTTGACACCATCAACATTCAAGGCAGCCTTGACACCATCATTTCTCCGCCGACAGCCCTTGATGCCAAGCAGGCGGTGCTGGTGGGTGCTTGCAATATCTACCACGGGTGCAGCCACAACTATCTCCACGCCATGGATGCGGATGCACTGCAAGCCCTTTATAAAGCAGCTTTCTTTGTATTGCAGACAAAGCACTTTTGTGAAACGGGCGAATATGTAAATCGCCGCGCCAAGCTGGCAGATTGTCTTGCCGGCGACGACCTTGCAGTTTTGCAGCAATCCGGCAATACATTTGAGGGGCAGACGGCAACCCTGCTTGCGTGGTCAAGCCGACTGATTGAATTATACAAAACAGTGAGAGAGCAAAATGGAAAATATGAACGCTGAATTTATCAATATAACTCCGGAAAACCTTGCAGCAGAGCATCTGTGCTGCATCATCCGCAGCAAGAAGCCGCATCCGGGGGTGGAGGCGAAGCGGCAATGGCTCGCACAGCGGCTGACGGAAGGTCACGTTTTGAGAAAACTCAATGTGAAAGGCTGCGTTTTTATAGAGTATGCGCCCCTGGAAACCGCATGGGTTCCCATTGTCGGCGAGAACTATATCTACATCTACTGCCTGTGGGCGACTGCCCCTTATAAAGGCAAAGGCTATGGGAAAGCACTGATGGAATATTGCCTTAAAGACGCGCGAGCAAAGGGAAAATCAGGCGTTTGTATGCTGGGCGCCAAGAAGCAAAAAGCGTGGCTGACCGACCAATCGTTTGCAAAAGGCTTCGGTTTTGAAACGGTCGACACCACCGATAATGGCTACGAGCTGCTTGCACATTCCTTTGACGGGACGAAGCCGAGGTTTGCACAAACCGCAAAGGCAGAAGAAATCGAAAGCCGAGAGTTGACCGTTTATTATGATATGCAGTGCCCCTATGTCTGCCAAAATGCCGATATCATTCAGCGGTATTGTGCAGAAAACGATATTCCGCTCTCCCTTATTCGGGTGGACACCATGCAAAAAGCAAAAGCCATGCCCTGCGTTTTCAACAACTGGGCCGTGTTTTACAAGGGAAAATTTGAAACGGTGAATTTGCTGTCGGACGTGGACGCCCTGAAGAGAATACTTAAAAAATAGAAATGAATATAGAATTTTCAAAAGGGAGCAGCACTCAATGATTACACAAATTAGGGAGAACAAAAAGCAGTATTTGGAGCTTTTGCTTCTCGCCGACGAACAAGAAACGATGATTGATAAGTACCTCGACCGCGGTGAAATGTTTGCACTTTTTGATGGTGATTTAAAATCAATTTGCGTTGTGACGGATGAGGGAAATGGAATTTGCGAATTAAAAAATATTGCAACTGCGGCAGCATATCAGGGCAAAGGCTATGCAAAGCAGCTGGTGAATTTTATATGCGGTCACTATGCTTCAAAATACTCTTCCATGCTGGTGGGCACAGGTGACAGCGCGCTGACCGTTCCATTCTATCAAAGCTGCGGATTTGTTCCATCGCACAGAATCAAAAACTTTTTTACAGACAATTACGACCATCCTATTTTTGAAGACGGAAAACAGCTTGTCGATATGGTCTATCTTTCCAAGAATTTGTGAACTGCACAATGCTTGAAAGTAGCACAAATGTCTGCTTGAGCGTCCTGACACAATAGCAGTTGGAATGCCTTTTGCTCTCATGTCACTTTGGCAGCGTGCGCGCAGCTCTGCTTCAGTGCATGAAGCACTTATTCAGACATAAAATTACCTCCGGCCGCAGTTTTCACGCTGCGATCGGAGGCTTTTTATTTATGACTGGATTTTTCGGCTTCGATAACAGACGACATCCTCTTATTCGCCGCAGAATAGGTGAAAAAGAGCTGTCAATGTGTCTTTTTGCCCGAAGTAAATACGTTGAGCAGCTTTATTACAAGGATTATTACCAGTGTCACGATGAAGATACCAACCATGCCTTTTACAAGTATGGGCAGAGCGGATATCAGGTTTTCCACGTTGATTATCATATTTGTTCCCCCTTAACCTAAGAAGCTGAGTATCAAACCGCCGGCGATAACGGAGGCAATTTGACCGGAGACGTTTGCGCCGACAGCGTGCATGAGCAGGTAGTTTTGGTTGTCCTCGGCAAGGCCCATTTTGTGAACCACGCGCGCGGACATCGGAAATGCCGAGATGCCGGCAGCTCCTATCATCGGGTTGATCTTGTTCTTCGAAAACAAATTGAGGAATTTGGCAAAGAGCACTCCGCCGATGGTGTCAAAGATGAACGCAATCAGACCCAGACCCATAATCATGAGTGTGTCGACGTTGAGAAAAGCTTCGGCACGCATGCTCGAGGCAATTGTTATGCCGAGCAGGATTGTGACAAGGTTGGCAAGCTGGTTCTGTGCACTGTCGGAAATTGTATTGAGAACGCCGCATTCTCGAATCAGGTTTCCAAACATCAGCAGTCCGACCAGCGCCACCGATTTTGGAGAAATAAAGCCCGCAATCATAGTGACAATAATCGGGAAAAGGATGCGCGTCGTCTTGCTGACGTTTTTCTCTTTATAAGGCATGCGAATCTTGCGCTCTGCTTTCGTCGTCATCATCTTTATAAACGGCGGCTGGATGATTGGGACGAGAGCCATATACGAATATGCCGCTACGGCTATTGCCGCAAAGTACTTTGAGTGCAGATACTGGGAAATGAAGATTGAGGTTGGGCCGTCCGCGGCGCCGATGATGGCGATTGAGGCGGCATCGTTTATTTCAAAGTTGAAAAGACGCGCCATGCAAAACGTGAAGAATATCCCAAATTGTGCGGCGGCTCCGAAAAGCATGAGCTTTGGATTCGTGAGCAGCGGACCAAAATCAATCATAGCTCCGATTCCGATAAAAAGAAGCAGAGGGAAAAGCTCATTTGCGATGCCGGCGTCGAACAATATGCTCAGCACGCCCTCCTCTGTTCCCTGCGTGACCGCTCCCGACAGGGGCAGGTTTACGAGAATTGCTCCAAATCCAATAGGCAGCAGCAGGGCAGGCTCCATATTCTTTTTAATTGCAAGGTAGATAAGCCCGCCTCCGATAACCCACATGACGGCCATCTTCCAAGTGATTTCGAGCGTGTTTCCAAAAAGCTCAAATAAAAACTGGACAATTGTTTCCATTATTCTCTCCCATTAGTTTGCTTTAAGATATGTTCTATTATAATAACAAAAAAATACAAAGAGATAAAGACATTTATTAATTAAATTTATATTTATACTTGATTTTGACACAATTCCACAAAAAAAGAAAAAGCATCACTTCGCTCATGCTATGGGTTCGCCGCTTCAAACTGCGTCTGTAGGCCGGATATGAGAAAACATATAAGCAAGCGTCAAAACCGATTGCTATTTTCACGCGCCGCTGATATTAAAAGGGCTGCATCCGGTTTACAGATGCAGCCCATAATTGAAAAAAATCAAAGAAAGCAGAAAAAACAAAAAGTAAATGCAGAAGCGAGAGTTATCTGTAAATCATGTTTTCGCGTTTTGGACCGTTGCTGATTATTTTAAACGGAACGCCGATAAACTGCTCTGCAAATTCGACGTAATCACGGCATTCCTGCGGAAGATCCTCATAATTGGTTATGCCGCGAATATCCGTTTTCCAGCCTTTCATGACCTTGAGCACGGGCTTTGCAGCTTTGAGCTTGACCGTGTTGGGAAAATGCTTTGTGACGGTTCCGTCAATTTCATACCCGACGCACACGGGTATCTCGTCCAGATAAGACAGGGCGTCGAGAACCGTGAACGCGACTTGCGTGGCAGACTGGACACGCACGCCATAGCGGCTTGCGACAAGGTCGAGCCAGCCCATGCGGCGCGGTCTGCCTGTTGTGGCGCCGTACTCTCCGCCGTCACCGCCGCGGTTGCGCATTTCGTCGGCCTCATCGCCGAAAATCTCGCTGACAAACTCCCCTGCACCGACGGCGCTGGAATATGCTTTTACCACAGCGATGACCTCGGTTATGTCGCCGGAGGGAAGACCTGCGCCGACAGCCCCGTAGGCGGCGATTGTGTTGGAGGAGGTGACCATGGGGTAGATTCCGAAATCTATATCCTTCAGCGCGCCGAGCTGGCCCTCGAGAAGGATTCGCTTGCCCAAATTGTTGGCATCATAGAGATATGCAAAGGTGTCTGTGACAAAAGGCTCAAGCGCCTTTCTGTAGCCCTTTAGGGTGTCGAAAATCTCAGAGGGCACGAGAGCGGGCTTGTGGTAAAGATGCTCGAGAAGAACATTTTTTATGGCGCAGACGCGCTCGGCCTTTTCTAAGATATAGTCGTCGTCAGCAAATATTTCATTTAGCTGAAAGCCGATTTTGGCGTATTTGTCGGAATAAAAGGGCGCGATTCCGGACCGCGTGGAGCCAAAGCTCTTTCCTGCGAGCCGCTCCTCCTCATAAGTGTCGAGAAGCTTGTGGTAGGGCATGACGAGCTGCGTCCTGTCCGAAATCATGATAATCGGCTCGGGAACGCCCTTTGATATGATGCCCTCCAGCTCGGTTATAAAATTCTCCACCGAAAAAGCCACGCCGTTGCCGATTATATTGACGATGTGCTTGTGAAATACACCTGAGGGAAGCTGGTGTAGTGCAAACTTTCCATACTCATTTATAATAGTGTGCCCGGCGTTTGCGCCGCCCTGGAAGCGGATGACGATATCTGCCTGTTCGGCGAGCGCGTCGGTTATTTTGCCCTTGCCCTCGTCGCCCCAGTTTGCCCCAACAATTGCTTTGATCATAAATTTATCTCCGTTTCATCTGATTTTGTGCACTCGCAGTCAACTGCGGGCAACACCGTTTCACAAATATATTTCTCGGTCTGAATTGCCGCGACGCCTGTAAACCTGTCGGGGCAAAGCAGAGATTCAAGATATGGCTTGTCGAGCTTGAAAGCGGGATCTGCGGCTATTCTTGAGAGCAGATCGTTATCAAGACCCTCGCGCTTGACGCGGTCGGCGGCAGCAAGGGAATGAGTTCTGAGCCGCTCGTGAATGTCTTGGCGGTCAAGTCCGCGCTTGACGGCATCCATCAATATTGTTTCGGTGGCCATAAAGGGAAGCTCCGCGGCTAGATTTGCAGCAATTACGTGCGGATAGACAACAATTCCCTTTGACACGTTTTCACATAGCATGAGCACTGCATCTGCGGCGAGAAACCCCTCAGACAGACTGAGCCGCCTGTTGGCGCTGTCGTCCAATGTGCGCTCAAACCACTGGCTGCAGGCAGTCATCGCGGGGTTTAGACTGTCGGCTATTATATATCTCGCAAGCGAGCATATACGCTCACAGCGCATGGGATTTCGCTTATAGGGCATGGCGGATGAGCCGACCTGATTTTTCTCAAAAGGCTCTTCTAGCTCTTTTAAATGCTGCAAGAGCCGCATATCGGTGGCAAACTTTGTGGCTGACTGCGCGATTCCCGCAAGCACATTCACCACGCGGCTGTCGAGCTTGCGCGAGTATGTCTGCCCGGAAACATCGACGCTTTTCGCAAAGCCCATCTTGTTCGCTACGATTGTATCGAGTGCAAACGGCTTGTCTGTATCGCCGTCAAACAGCTCGAGAAAACTCGCGGAGGTTCCTGTGGTGCCTCGGCAGCCGAGCGGCAAAACGGTGCCGCGGACGAAGCGAAGATCTGCGAGATCCGACATGAAGTCGTTTATCCAAAGACACGCGCGCTTTCCGACGGTCGTAGGCTGCGCAGGCTGAAAATGTGTGTAGCCGAGCGTCGGCATATCCTTATATTCCTGTGCGAAGCGAGCGAGCGAGTAAATCACAGAGCAAAGGCGCTTTTCCACCAGGTCAAGCGCCGATTTGATTATTATTATATCGGTGTTGTCTCCGACATAGCAGGAGGTTGCACCCAGGTGAATTATCGGTTTTGCTTTCGGACACTGGACTCCGTAGGCGTAGACATGCGACATGACATCGTGGCGTATCTCGCGCTCGCGCGCTTGCGCAACGCTGAAATTTATGTCGTTTACATAGCTCTTCATCTCGTCTATCTGCTCGTCGGAAATCGAAAGACCCAGCTCCTGTTCAGCCTCTGCCAGCGCTACCCAAAGTTTTCGAAAGGTGGAAAACTTGAACTGCTCGGAAAACAGATATTTCATCTCCTTGCTCGAGTAGCGCCCGGAAAAAGGAGAGCAGTATTCATCACTCAATGCAAAACACCTCCGAAAAACATAATTACGATTAATTGTATCACAATGACAGGCGCATTTGTCAATTGATTGTCATTTTTCTATTATTTTCATAAAATTAAGAAAATATTTTGACAACTATTTCATCACAATGGCTTTGTTTTCAACAAGTGGCTCTAAAAAACCGATATTGGCGATGCATAAAAATCAGTTATATGCAAAATCAAAACCGGCAAGTAAGGCTATTTCTGACGCCATTACAAAAAAACCGAGCTGCCGATGTTGTCGGCAGCTCGGCACAATAATCGAAAAACAAAAATGTTGCATGAGTGACAAAGCGCGTTTTTTTAAGGGGCAAAGCGATTATGCCGCTCTCGAGTCCAATCAGGACAGCTCGAACATTCCCGTATAGAGCTGGTAATACTTGCCCTGCTGCGCGAGGAGGTCTTCGTGATTTCCGCGCTCGATTATTTCGCCGTTTTCGAGCACCATAATCGCGTTTGAGTTGCGCACGGTGGACAGTCTGTGCGCGATTACAAAAACGGTTCTGTCCTTCATAAGCGTGTCCATACCCTTTTCGATGTGGGCCTCTGTGCGCGTATCAATTGAGCTTGTGGCCTCGTCGAGAATCAAAACAGGCGGGTCCGCTACCGCAGCACGCGCAATTGCTATGAGCTGGCGCTGCCCCTGCGAGAGATTTGCGCCGTCCGCAGTGAGATTTGTGTTGTAGCCGTCGGGCAGGTGAGAGATGAAGAAATGGGCATTTGCGAGCTTTGCCGCCTTGATGCAGTCCTCGTCTGTCGCGTCGAGCTTTCCGTATCGGATGTTTTCGAGAACCGAGCCGGTAAACAGATGCGTGTCTTGCAAAACCATCGCAAGAGAGCGGCGCAGATCCTCTTTGTTTATATTCCTGACGTTGATGCCGTCATATGTTATCTCGCCCTCGTCCACATCATAGAATCTGTTTATGAGGTTTGTTATCGTCGTCTTTCCCGCGCCCGTTGAGCCGACAAAGGCTATTTTCTGGCCCGGCTTTGCGTAGAGAGAGATATCGTTGAGCACATTTTTTTTGCCGTCATAGCTGAAGGTCACATCATTGAAACGAACATCTCCGCGCAGCTCTGTGAGCGTCACGACATTGTCGGCAAAGACGGATTTCCAAGCCCAAAGCCCTGTGCGTTCGTCGGCTTCAACAAGGCTGCCGTCACCGCTGCGGCGCGCGTTGACAAGAGTTGTGGTGCCGCTGTCCTTTTCGATGTCCTCGTCAATGAGCGCGAAGATGCGCTCTGCGCCTGCAAGTGCCGCAAAAAGCGCGTTCATCTGCTGCGAAATGCGGGTTATTGGCTGACTGAAAGAGCGCGAATATTGAAGATATGCGCCGATGGTGCCTATGTCCAGAATTCCCGCGACGGCGAGCATACCTCCTGCGGCGGCTGTCAGCGCATACTGAATATAGGAGAGGTTGCCCATAATTGGCATAAGAATGTTTGCAAAGGTGTGCGCGCTCGTCGCCGCCGAGCACAGCTCCTCGTTGAGCTTGCCAAACTCGTCCTTTACCTGCGGCTCATGACAGAAGACCTTGACAACCTTTTGCCCCTCTATCATTTCCTCTACATATCCGTTGACGGCACCCATGGCGCGCTGCTGCCGAATGAAGTAGTGCGCGCTCTTGCCGCCGATATTCTTGACCACCAGCAGCATCACGGCGAGCATGGCGACTACAATGATTGTCAGCTGCCAGCTGAGCACAAGCATGAGCACAAAAACGCTTATGACGGTTATTCCCGAGGAGATGAGGTTTGTGAGGCTCTGCGAGATAAGGTCGCGCATCGCGTCCGTATCGTTCGTGTAGCGGCTCATTGTCTCTCCGTGTGTGTGGGTGTCGAAGTATTTTATCGGGAGCTTTTGCATATGAGTGAACATGTCCTTGCGAATCTCGCACATGACGCCGGTGGACACGTTGATGAGGAGTCGGCTGTAGAGATAAGAGCACGAAACGCCCACCAGGTAAATGATAGCCATCAGCCCCAGAATGCCGATGAATTTTGTCATGTCCGGGTTTTGCTGACCGATGAGAGGGACTATGCAGTCATTTATGAGCGGTTTCAAAAAATAGCTGCTGGCGACTGTCGCAAGCGTGCTCACGAGCAGGGCTATAAATACGATAACGAGTGTTAGCTTGTACTTTGCCACATATGTCAGGACGCGCTTTATGGTCTGTTTGGGGTTTTTGGGCTTTTCAAAAGATCCGTTGGATCTCGACCCATGCATTCCTTTTGCCATATCAGTTAACCCCTTTCTGCTGAGATTCATATACCTCGCGGTAAATCTCATTTCCCGCAAGGAGTTCCTCGTGCATGCCGAAAGCGTTGATTTTTCCCTCGTCAAGAACGATTATTCTGTCGGCATCCATGACAGAGGCGACGCGCTGGGAAATGATTATAGTGGTTGTCTTGTGCAGCCCGTCCTTGAGCCCGCTGCGGATTTTGCTGTCGGTTGCGGTGTCCACGGCGCTTGTGCTGTCATCGAGTATGATTATTTTTGGCTTTTTGAGAAGAGCTCTCGCTATGCACAGGCGCTGCTTCTGACCGCCGGAAACATTCACCCCGCCTTGGCCGAGATCGGTCTCATAGCCGTCAGGAAAAGAGCTGACAAAGCTGTCGGCCTGGGCAATTTCACACATAGCTGCTATTTCCTCGTCGTCGGCGTGTTCATCGCCCCAGCGCAGGTTGTCGGCAATTGTGCCTGAGAAAAGCACATTCTTTTGAAGCACCATTGCGACACTCTCACGCAGGGTCGCAACCTTGTAGTCGCGGACGTCGTGGCCGCCGACGCGCACGCTGCCTGAGGTCACGTCGTAAAGGCGCGGAATCAACTGAACAAGCGTTGTTTTGGCAGAACCGGTGCCTCCGATTATACCTATGGTTTCGCCGGATTTTATCGAGAGATTCACGTCCGAAAGCGTCAGATTGTCGTGCTGTTTAGAGTAGCTGAAAGAGACATTGTCGAATTCAATCGAGCCGTCCTCAACGACTAGGTCAAGCGCGTCCTCGTTGTCTCTTATGTCAAGGGTTTCATCGAGAACCTCAACAATGCGCTTTATTGAAGAGCGCGACATCACGGTCATAACAAATGCTGCGGAAACCATCATAAGCGACATCAAAATCTGCGTATTATAGCTGACAAAGCTGAAAAATGCACCTGTCATCATTGTGCCGCCGATGATGTATTTTCCGCCGAGCCAGCTGACCGCTATCATACAGGTATACATGATGAGCTGCATCATCGGCATACCGAAGACCAAGGTGGCCTCGGCTTTGGTTTGAGAGTCGCGGACAAATTCTGCGGCTTCCTTGAATTTTTCGTCCTCGTAGTCCTTCCTGACAAAGGCCTTTACAACGCGTATGGCGATGAGGTTTTCCTGAACTATCGCGTTGAGCCCGTCAAAGCGCATCAGCATTTTGTTGAAGAGCGGAAATGCGCGCGAGGCGAGCAGAATTATCCCAAGCGCAAGGACGGGAATAGCAAACAGGTAAACAGTGGAGAGTGACGCGTTGATGCTGACCGCCATCACGGTGGCTGAAACCAGCATAATGGGAGCGCGAACCATAATGCGAATCATCATCATAAACGAGTTTTGTGTGTTGGTGATATCCGTGGTCAAGCGCGTGACAAGCGAGGCGGTTGAGAACTTGTCCACATTGGCAAAAGAAAAGTCCTGAACCTTATCAAAGACCGCTTTGCGCACATTTTTTGCAAAGCCCGCGCTTGCAATGGCGGCATAGCGCGCGGAAAGCGCGCCTACAATGAGCGAAAAAAAGGCGAGAACAAGCATCAGACCGCCGGTTTTCAAAATGTAGGGAATGTCGGCGTTTGCAATGCCGATATCGATGATTTTTGACATGAGAAACGGTATATAAACTTCAATGGCCACCTCAAATATAATGAGGACAGGGGAGAGAATCGTCTCTCTCCAATAACCGTGTACATACGGCACCAGCTTTTTAATCATATTTTTTCTTCACAGCTTTCCATTATTTTTTAGAAAGGTTTCGCGGAGCGCCAACATGTCCTTTGGATCCGGCAGGGTGTCGACACCGGCCATGTTGCACAAAAGTCTGTCGAAAAATGACAGCAGCATATCGAGCTCGTCACTTGAAAACCCGGCGAACATTTTTTTGTCGCAGTCGTCAATGACGTTTCTGAAAAGCACGATGTTTTTTTCGCCGAGCGGGGTTGCGGACAGCATGTTCTCGCGCAAATTTTGCGAATTGACCTCTTTTATTATCATGCCGGCGCTTTGCAGCCTCTTTGTGGACAGCGCTATTGAGGCTGCCGAAAGACCCAGCTTGTCGGCGAGCTGCTTCTGTGTGCATTTTGGGTGTGTCATGATGTACTTTAACAGCGGCAGCTGCCCCAGAAACAGACCCGTATCACAGGCAGAACGGTTGACCTCTATGCGTCGAAAAAGAAAAAGCCTGTCCAGCTTCATTCCTATTTCCGCAAGGGTTGTTTGCATGGATTCACCTCCGATAAGTGGTTGGCGGCGGAGCAAAAGCTCACGCCGACGGCGCGAGTGTCGTGCAAAAGCAGCGCACAAATTTTATTGTTAGCCGCATAACAGTCAAGCGCAATAGCATTTATTATATGCGATTATGACAAGATGTCAAGCGGAACAAATTCACACTATTTCTGCCGACAAGCCGACGCCGAAGACAAACCGCCAAATTGACACATATATATCAAAGTGATACAATAATAACAAGATAGTTGCCAAAATTATCTTTTTATATTCACAAATACTATTCAATTTCAACAGCTCGTGCGCCGGCAAAGGGAAATGTACAGCGGCATTAATGTGAAAAATAATATTATATTTTTGGAAGGAAGATTTTATGGATGTGAAAATGAAGCTCACAGCTGACCAGCAGGCTTTGCTCGACGGCAAAAAAGGCGAGTCTGTTGCAAAGGTTATGAGGACGCTTGTCAAGTACGGAGAGACATTTGGTGCTGAGAAAATGGTTCCGATAACAGGTGAGTACGGGCACCTTGTGACCAGCTTCGGACTGTCTGTCATGAAGCCCGTCTATGAGCTGATGGATCAGCTGATAGACGCTGGTGCGCTGTCCGGACAGAAATTCACGGTTGATCCGCGCCCGCTTGACCCAAATGTGCCGTCAAATTTCATGCAAAATCTTTTCTTTAAAATTATGTATTCAAAACAGCACGATTATGAAGAACAGCTCAAAAAGCTCGGGATAATTGATGAAGACAGCTTTACTTGCACCTGCTATATGAATGAGGTCGGCAACATTCCGAAAAAAGGCGATGTTCTGAGCTGGGCGGAGAGCAGCGCGGTTGTGTATGCAAACAGCATATTGGGTGCGCGCTGCAACAGAAATTCCGGCATACTGGAGCTTTTTGGCAGCATAGCAGGATTTGTGCCTTATTTTGGTCTGCTCACCGACGAGGGCAGAAAAGCAACGTGGATTGTAGAGGTCAGAACGACAAAAAAACCGGAAGCACAGATATTGGGCAGTGCAATCGGCATGAAAGTCATGGATGCAGTGCCATATGTCAAGGGTCTGACGGATTTCATCGGCACAAAACTCAACGCGGAAGCGACGGCATATCTCAAGGACTTCGGCGCTGCGACTGCCTCAAACGGCGCGGTAGGGCTTTACCACATAGATAAGCTCACGCCCGAAGCCGTCGAGCAGGGCGAAAAGCTCATAGCAAAAGACGCAAAAATATACATCATCGACGACGCAGAGCTTGAGCGCGTCAAGGCGAGCTATCCGTGCATTTGGAAAGATCCCGATGCAAAGCCAAAGCTGTGCTTCATCGGCTGCCCGCATCTTTCCGCAGGACAGCTAAAGGACTGGACAGAGAAGCTGGAGACGGCGCTCACCGAGAGCGGAAGACAAAAGGTCACTATACCCACTGTCTTCACCACCTCGCCCGCAGTGAAAAGGGAATTTGACAAGACGCCTGAGGCAAAAAAGCTTCCGGCTATGGGCGTCATCGTCTCAAACATATGCCCACTGATGTATATGAACAATCCGCAGTGCGCAAAGATGCCGGTCATAACGAACTCGAACAAGCTGCGCACGTATACGAGCAGCCGATACTACACCGATGCGGACATACTCTGCAAAATCACGAAAGGGGACAAATAACATGAAACAATTTAAAGGACGTCCCGTTGTGGCAGGAAAGGTATCGACGACAGCGCTTGTCTCCAAGGCGGGCTTCAACACGCTTGCAAGCTTCCAGCACGCGCTGATGTTTGGCGACAAGAGCGCAAAATGCTCCGATCAAAATAACGCCGATATATTCAACAAGCCTATGTGCAATCAGGCGCTTTGCCTGCCGCAGACTATCGGCTCCACCACGGGCGGCATGGTCTTGTTCTGCGCCTCCGCGATGGGCAGACAGCCGTCATGCTTGCTCTTCTCAAAGCCGATAGACTCTCTGGCGGCGGCCGGTGCGATACTCTCCGAAGTCTGGACCGATGCCGCGATGCCGACCGTGGACTCACTGGGCGATGATTTTCTCGAATATGTCAAAACAGGCATGAAAATCACGGTCGAAGAAGACGGAACGGTCACCGTAGAGTAATTTGCAAAAGACATCCGACTTGCTCGGAAAAGCAAGGCTGTAAAATACACAACAAAGCGCCGCCTGTACGCGTTTAACCGAGGCGGCGCTTTTTGAATATTCAAAATTCGGCAGAATGGTTATTTTGAAGCCGCCAAACAGGCGGGAAAAAGTGAAAAAGCACGATATCCACAAAAAATCAAAGCGTGTCGGAAGCCGCGCTGCGACAAAAGTGCGGTTTTTACAATAAAACATCTGTACTTGCGAATAGAGAAGCTTGCAACGTCAGATGTATTTTAAAATTGTGATAAAAGTTCGGCCTTTTTTGCTCAGTCCTCCGACCTCGGCGAGCTTGATTTTTCCATGCCCGCGAAACGATATGCTGTCGCCTTGAGACAAATCCTTGGAAACGCTGTCTCGCACTGTCCAGTTGACGGACACAAGCCCTTGCTTGATTGCCTCAGACGCCTTTGCGCGCGAGATATCAAAGCCCTCCGACACAATCGCGTCCAAGCGCAGCGACATCACAGTGGCGGTGATCTGCTCGGTTTCGGGCTCGCAAAAAGCTGCCGCCGCAGCGGGCAAAGCGCGCACACTGTTGCGGCCTATTTTTTCCAGATTTTGAATTATAAAATCGGAGATTGTTTTGCTGCAAACCACAAAGTACTCTCCGTTTGAGGCAACGATATCCCCGAGCTTTTCGCGCTTGATGAGAAGACCCATGAGCGCCCCGAGTATGTCGCGGTGTGACAGAGCGGGTCCGTCGGTTTCGATTTTGAGCGTTTCTATCGGATATTCGGGCTCTGCCGAAAAATCAAAAGGAACAGCCGCTGCGACACAGCGCTCGGCCTGCGAAAAGCCGCCGAAAAATCGAAACGAAGCGCTTTTTTTCAGCTCGCGGCACAGAGAGACAACCGAAATCTGCGCGGGTGTGAGGAAATCCGAAAAAGCCGGCTTTCCGCGTTTATCGCAGAATATCGCGAGATCGCGCATTCTGGCTAGAAGCTGCTTGTCGTCGTCGAGAGTCGAGTTCATTGCGGCAACACGTCCTTTTTTGTTTTCCGAAATTATATCACAGTTTTGCGCATTCGGCGAGGTCTGACCGCGCTTGGGACGGCAATATTGTCAGAAAACAAGAAAACGAAATTGATCGGCGCGCGCATTTTTTTTGGAGGAGCGGCATAATTGCACGGGAATATACGGAAAATAAGATTGCCGGGGCAAGCGGCGCGGGGCGCTGCGTTATTGCAAAATGCGTGAAATAATGTATAATATATCATACGGTGAAAGAACGCAATGTCGCCGTTCATGGGGGATTAACAAATAAATGGACAAGAAAAAACCAAAAGTCATAGACATCAACACAAAAAAGAGGGCAGGCGCAAGCAAGATTCTGATAAATTTTGCCGTCACAATCGTTGTGGGACTGATTTATTTTTATCTTGAGCTGCCGCCAATAAACCTGCAAGCCAGAGAGTTTTACTTCTTTTTCTTCATGCTTTCGGCGGTCTACTGCGTCACTGCGGTGATGACCTCCGGTCTGTACAAGCTCAAAGGAGAGGACGATTTTCTAAAATCCATCAAGAATCACTGCAAGATACCGCTGATTGTCTGCTTGGTGTTCATCGTGCTGATTTTGGTGGGTTCACTTCTGTCGAGCGTTATTTTGCGCGCAGGCGCATATCGCGATTTGCTTGAGGTAAAAGTCGGAACCTTCGGCGAGGATGTGGACGAAATAAACTACAACCAGATTCCGATGCTCGACAAGGCCAGCGCAGAAAAGCTGGGAGACAGAAAAATGGGCGAGTTGCCACAGTATGTCAGCCAGTTTGAGGTATCAAACGAGTACGCGCAAATAAACTATAATGGCAGACCGGTCAGGGTGACCCCGCTTCTGTACGGCGATCTCATCAAGTGGTTCAACAACAGGGGCGAGGGAATCCCCGCCTATATCAGAGTTGACATGGTCACTCAGGAAGTAGAAGTTGTGGAGCTCGATGTCGGGATGAAGTACACCACAAACGAGCATTTTTCACGCAACCTATACAGATATCTGCGCTTTAACTACCCGACTTATATGTTCGGCACGCCGTCCTTTGAAATCGACGACACGGGACATCCGTTCTGGATATGCCCCAAGGTGGTCAAAACCATCGGACTGTTTGGCGGCACAGATATAAACGGAGCGGTCATCGTCGATGCGGTCACGGGCGAAAACCAGTACTACGAGGAAGTCCCGAACTGGGTTGACCGCGTGTACCCGGCAGACCTTATCATCGAGCAGTATGACTATCACGGAAAATATGTAAACGGTCTGCTCAACTCTGTTTTCGGACAGAAGGACGTGACCGTGACGACGGCCGGTTACAACTATATCGCAAAAAATGACGACGTGTATATGTACACGGGAATAACATCCGTCAGCAGCGATCAGTCGAACGTCGGCTTTATCCTCACAAATCAGAGGACGAAGGAGACAACCTACTATGCGATAGCCGGCGCGGCAGAATATTCTGCGATGTCGTCTGCCGAGGGATATGTTCAGGATTTGGGCTATACCTCCACATTCCCGCTGCTTCTCAATATCAGCAAGCAGCCGACGTATTTTATGGCTCTCAAAGACAATGCGGGACTTGTGAAGCAATATGCCATGGTCAATGTGAGCAGCTATCAGGTCGTCGCCCTCGGCGCCACGGTGCGCGAGTGTGAGATGAACTATCTCAACCTTTTGCTCGAACAAAACATCACCGAGGTGACGGAGCTGGAGCGCTTTGAGGAGGAGGGTGTGGTCCGAGAGATACGCAGCGCCGTAATCGATGGCAACACCTATTATTACCTCAAACTCGAAAACAGCGATATTTTCTACTCAATTTCAGCGGCTGACAGCGAAAAAGCAATAATCGTCTCGGTCGGTGACACAGTCAAAATAACGTATAACGAAAAACAGGAATCCCAGATATTGCCGACCACTTCTCTGGAAATTCTCAACAGTGCATCGGCACCGACGCCGCCCGCAAAGGCAGAAGCAGAAAAACCGGCTTCGGACAACGCGGCTTAAGAGCGGAAGGCGCAGCATTACAAGGGGGGACATCGGCTTTGCGCTAAGTGTGCAAAGCCGTGTCCGCCCTTTAATATTGATGCAAAGTAAAAGCGGGCTAATAAGCGCCGCATTATGTATGCGCACCTCCATTTCTCAAAGTGCATATTTGAAAAAGAGAAATTGTGAATTTGTGCATAATGTATAATATATCGACAGCAGCAAACAAGAGAGTTGCAAAGCGTTTTGGAGTAATTTTGAGCAAACATGAGTGAATTTAAAAATTTATTAAAAGTCCCTGTTTTATTGCGATATTCCGAAATATTTGCGGGATATTGACAAAGATGAGATATATGTTAATATAAAAACATTGTCAGAAAGGCAAAAAACCCGATATTCGATAATGCCGCTGTAGCCGACTTCTTTTAGACGGTGTAACAAACCTTTTGCGGGGTGGCACAAATCGGTATCGTCCGTCAAAAAGGCGGAACTAAAATTAACCGCAAAGGGGTACAAAAATGGAGAACAATGTAATTGTCAAGCTCGACAAATGCTCTGTTGCATTTGACGGGGAGTGCGTGCTCAACGATCTTTGCCTCGACATTCACGATGAGGAATTCGTCACACTTCTGGGACCTTCGGGCTGCGGCAAAACCACGACCTTGCGCATCATCGGCGGCTTTTTGACGCCGGACAGCGGCAAGGTATTTTTTAATGGCACGGATATCACAAATCTTCCGCCCTACAAGCGCGAGGTCAACACCGTTTTTCAGAGATATGCGCTGTTTCCTCACCTCAACGTTTTTGAGAATATCGCATTTGGGCTAAGATTGAAAAAAACTCCTGAAAACGAAATCAAATCGACAGTTGCCGAAATGCTGGAGCTTGTCAACATGCGCGGCTTTGAAGCGCGCAAGATAGGCAGCATGTCGGGCGGGCAACAGCAGCGCGTTGCCATAGCGAGGGCGCTTGTAAACAAGCCGCGCATTCTGCTGCTTGACGAGCCGCTCGGCGCGCTGGATCTCAAGCTGCGCAAGGATATGCAGACGGAGCTCAAAAGAATCCAGCAAAGCCTTGACATAACGTTTATATATGTCACGCATGACCAGGAAGAGGCGCTGACCATGTCGGACACGGTCGTCGTGATGAACGGCGGACTGATACAGCAAATAGGCACGCCGGAGGATATATACAATGAGCCTATAAACGCGTTTGTCGCCGATTTTATAGGCGAGAGCAACATTATAAGCGGCGTGATGCACAAGGACTACTCGGTTGAGTTTGCGGGAAAGGTTTTCGAGTGTGTCGACAAGGGCTTTGACAGAGATGAGCTTGTCGAAGTTGTTGTGCGTCCGGAGGACATAGAGATAGTGGCGCAGAGCAAAGGACAGCTGCGCGGTGTCGTGAAAAGCATAATCTTCAAGGGCGTTCACTTTGAGATGATAGTCGAGCAGGCAGGCTACAATTGGAAAATTCACTCGACAAAGAGCGCTGAGCCGGGAACGCAAGTCGGGATGCTAATAGGTCCCGAGGCTATCCATATCATGAAGAGGATGGAGGAGCAGTAAATGAAAACAAAAATTGCCTCCGTTCCATATCTCATCTGGATGGCGATATTCATTGTTATTCCGCTGCTGCTCGTCGGGTACTATGCATTTACCGATTCTGCAGGCAACTTTACGGCCGACAATGTCGCCTCCATAGGGCGTTATACCCCTGTTTTTGCGCGCTCGATATGGCTTGCGCTGATAGCGACAGGAATTTGCCTTGTGCTCGCATTTCCGCTTTCTTATATGATTTCGAGGATGAAAAGCGTACGCCAGTCGCTGATGATAATGCTCATCATGCTGCCTATGTGGATGAACTTTTTGCTGCGCACCTACGCGTGGATGTCGCTGCTTGAAAACAATGGGCTCATCAACAAGCTTTTTGGGCTTATAGGAATCGGACCCTTTCAGATGATAAACACACAAGGCGCAGTTGTTCTGGGCATGGTGTACAACTACCTGCCCTTTATGATTCTGCCGCTGTATTCAATCATGACAAAAATCGACAATTCTGTCATTGAGGCCGCGCAGGATTTGGGCGCCAGCAAGTGGAAGGTGACATCAAAGGTCATAATTCCGCTCTCAATTCCCGGAATAGCCACGGGCATAACAATGGTTTTTGTGCCGTCAATAAGCACCTTCATCATCTCGAGAATGCTCGGTGGAGGCGGAAACATACTCATCGGAGACATAATCGAGATGCAGTTTCTCGGAAACTCCTATAACCCGCATCTCGGCTCGGCCATGGCGCTTGTCCTCATGGTTATTGTGCTGCTGTGTATGAGCGTCGCCAACCAATTTGACGATGAGGAAATGGAGGGGATGCTGGTATGATGCAAAAATCCTCGAGATCTTCCAAGGCCTATATGGCGCTGATTTTCTCTTTTCTTTACCTTCCTATAGCCGTTTTGATTTTCTTCTCATTCAACCAGTCCAAGAGCCGAAATGTTTTCACCGGCTTTACGCTTCACTGGTATAAGGAACTGTTTTCAAACGACGCGATATTCAAAGCGCTGGTCGTGACGCTCGTGGTCGCGGCAGTGGCATCGGTCTTTGCCACAATTCTGGGCACGGCCGCCGCGGTGGGAATATCCGGCATGAGGAAATGGTCGCGCTTTGCCGTCATGAATGTGACATATATACCCGTCGTCAACCCCGAAATAGTAACAGGTGTATCGATGCTGTTGCTCTTTGTCGTGATGCGCACTGTGCTGGGGGCGATTGGAATTGAGTTTGAGATGGGAATCGTAACGCTGATTTTGGCTCATATAACGTTCAACGTTCCATATGTTATTTTGTCGGTGTCACCCAAAATTCGCCAGATGGACAAAAACCTGTACGAGGCGGCGCTGGATCTCGGTTGCAGTCCTTTCAAGGCGTTTTTCAAGGTCGTAGTACCCGAAATAATGCCCGGCATAATGACGGGCTTTCTGATGGCTCTGACATATTCAATCGACGATTTTGTCATAAGCTATTTCACCTCCGGCACAGCGCAGACGCTGCCCATCGCGGTATATTCGATGACGCGCAGAAAGGTCAGCCCGGAAATAAACGCCTTGTCTGCTCTGATGTTTGTGGTCGTGCTGAGCATCTTGCTCATAATGAATGCCAAGGATATTCGCGGCGAAAAGCATCGCGCAAAGGAGAAGAGAACATGAAAAAAATTCTTTGTATGGCGATGATGCTTGCGGTTGTATTCTCGTGCGCAACCTGCAACGCCCTGAATGTCAGCGTTGGAGACAGCGATTACTACCAGAAATTCAAAGGCAAGAACATCACGATTGACGTGTACAACTGGGGCGAATATATTTCGGACGGCTCGGACGATTCTATGGATGTTGTAAAGGAGTTTGAGGAGCTGACAGGAGTTACGGTGCATTACACAAATTTTGCCTCCAACGAAGAAATGTATGCAAAAATTAAAAGCGGCGGGGCACAGTATGACGTCATAATTCCATCGGACTATATGATAGCCAGGATGCTCGGTGAGGATATGCTCGAAAAGCTGGACTTTGCCAATGTCCCCAACTTCAAGCTTGTAAGCGACGTATACAAAAACATGGATTACGATGCGAAAAACGAGTATTCGGTGCCATACATGTGGGGGCTTGTCGGACTCATTTACAACGGCGCGGTGATAGAGGACGAAATCGACTCATGGAGCGCGCTTTGGGATCAAAAATACATCGGACAGATTTTGATGTTCAGCAATTCGCGCGATGCCTTTGGCATATCGCTTTTGAGGCTCGGCTACTCGCTCAACGAAACGGATACAAAAGCGCTGGAAGAGGCGGCGGTCGAGCTGCAAAACCAAAAAATGCTTGTTCAGGCTTATGTCATGGACGAAATCTTCAACAAGATGGAGGGCGGGGAAGCTCTCATCGCGCCATACTATGCCGGCGATGCCATCACTATGATCGAGGCAAATCCCGACTTGAAATTCGTTATCCCCAAGGAGGGGACAAACTACTTTGTCGATGCGATGGTGATTCCGAAAGGCTCTAAGAATAAGGAAGCCGCGGAGATGTTCATAAACTTCATGTGCGAGCCGGAGGTGTCAGCTGCCAATGCGGGGTATATAGGATATTCCACGCCGATACCTGAAGCGTTTGAGCTGCTCGACTTGGACGAGGTCGCTTCAAAAATTTCATATCCCGACGATGAAGTCCTCAAAAACACCGAGGTTTTCCGGGCTTTGCCTGAAGAGGTAAATCTTCAAATTGACAGGTACTGGACAGACATACTCACATACAATGAAAATCCAAATGTGTGGATAGGCCCGGTATTTCTGTTTGGGGCATTCGCGGCGTCAATCATAATTTTGATTGTGCGCGCGCGCAAAAAGCACAGGGATGTTTATTGACCTTGAGATATAAAGAGATATAAAAACGCGCCGCTTTCCGAGGCTTCTCGGTGAGCGGCGCGTTGAAATTTAATGAAATATTACGATCTGTATATGTCTGCTTTGTCCGAAGGAGGGTCATCGGAATTTTCATGCTCAGAGTAGTGAGCATCGATTTTGCTCTGCAAATCCTCAACCTGAATTCGTCGCAGCTCGTCTTGAGATTCCTCGGCGCTGTTTTTTCTGCGCTCTTCCTCTTCAATCTCCGCTTTCAGCTCGCGCCACTCCTTGCGCTTATCGTTGGCGTGCTTGACAGCATAAAAAAAGAGCAGCCCCAAACACGAATAGAACAGTGACAAGAGTACGTCTCTCATAAATGACCTCCAAAAGCAGTGTGACAAAAGTATAACAGAATTATTGCGGCTTGGCAAGAATTCCGTGCAGAAACCGTTCTTTTGAGTGATACTGAATTGTAATAATCACAGAGGTGGAAATTATGTAACATATCACAAAAATAGCAATCTTATGTGTACAATACAGATAAAAATGCCGCATAATATAGATTTTTACGCGTTGACAAATTCGGACAATGCTGTAAAATTAGAGATAAGGACAAAAGTCCCCAAAACTGCTATAAGCAGATAATACTTAGGAGGATACATGAAAAAATTTCTAACAATTCTTCTTGTACTTGCTCTCGCGCTTTCATTGGTTGCTTGCACAGCTAAGAAGCCCGAAGACGCAAAGCCGGATGGCGACAAACCAGTCGCTGATGCTAAAAAGTTTTGCCTGATCGTCGGAAACCTCGGCGACAACTCTTTCGCTGACTCAGCTAACGCTGGTGCCGAGAGAGCAAAAAAAGAGCTCGGTGTCGATGTTACAGTTATCGAGTACGGTTCAGACAAGACAGTTCTTCCCGGACGTCTTCTCGATGCAGCGGACCAGGGCTTTGACATGATTGCTTTTGGCAATGATGCCGACACAAACACGACGCTCGAAGCGAACGCCGCAAAATTCCCCAACACATCATTCCTTGTTTATGATGTTGACAGCAGCTTTACAACAGCTCACAAGAACGTTCTCGGAATCACATTCAAGGCCAACGAGTCAGACTTCCTCGCGGCTGTTGTTGCTTCCAAGATGAGCAAGACAGGTAAAATCGGCTGGATGGGCGGCGACGACTACGTTGCACTGCATGACTTCCTCGTAGGTTATGCTGAGGGCTGCGTATATGCCAACCCCGAAAACAGAGTAGCGTATGTCTTCATTGCTGAGGGCAACAACTCATGGGCCAACCCTGCAAAGGGCAAGGAGCTTTCGATGGCTCTTTATAACAACTACAAGACAGACTTTATCCACGGTGTTGCCGGCGGTTCAGGCGACGGCGTGTTCGAAGCCGTTCTCGACATCCGCGCCGGTGGAGACAAGAGCGTCTGGGCAATCGGTGTTGATGCCGACCAGTACCTCTCCTTCATGGCTAAGGACAAGAAAGAAACAGCCGAGACAATTCTCACATCAGCTCTTAAGACAGTCGGACAGCCGATTTTCGCACAGCTGCAGAAGATTGTTAAGGGTGAGGCAACAGAGTCTGGCCAGGCTACATATGGTATCGCAGAAGGCGCTGCCGGCATAGCCATCAACGATTACTACAAGGCCAACACACCCCAAGATGTTCAGGATTTCCTGACAAAGACAGTTGAGCAGGTTTCATCCGGTACCGTTAAGGTTACATCAGCTTACGGTCTTGAGACAGAAGCTCTCAATGCCATCTATGCAAAGACAACAGTTAAATAAATAACTGCTGACACATTAAAAGAACGTTGCAGCTGCAACGTTCTTTTTTTGTTAAAAATCACAACAAATCGTTAAAAAAGTGTGTTGTTTGTAGAATTTTTTTGATTTTAGTTTACAACCTATTTTATATTTATTAATATAAAAGATATACTAATAAGGGTATGGGTGAGGTGATTCAATGTCGGAAGAGATTCTGTTGATGGACAAAATAACCAAGGTCTATCCAAACGGCTTTGTAGCAAACAAAGAGGTTACATTGTCAGTCAACAAGGGTGAGATTCACGCGCTCGTCGGTGAAAACGGAGCCGGCAAAACCACGCTTATGAAGGTTTTGTTTGGCTTTGAACAACCGGAGGGCGGAAAAGTCGTCATCAAGGGCAAGGAAGTTAAAGTTAATAACGCTCTGGAAGCAATCGGATATGGAGTCGGAATGGTGCACCAGCACTTCATGCAAGTTCCGTCTTTGACCGTTGCAGAGAACATGATCATGGGAATAGAACCCAAAAAGGGGATTCTCCTCGATATGAACGAGGCTATTCGCATAACGGAGGAAATCTCCAAGAAGTACAATCTGCATGTCGACGCACGCGCAAAGATAGCCGATTGTACTGTTGGCCAGAAACAAAAGGTCGAAATACTCAAAGCACTTCTGCGCGGAGCCGAGATACTGATACTCGACGAGCCGACGGCTGTTTTGACACCGCAGGAGACAGAGGAGCTTTTTGTCGAGCTCAGAAATCTTGTCAAGAGCGGCGATCACACTATCGTGTTTATTTCGCACAAGCTCAACGAGGTCAAGTCGCTTTGTGACAGGCTGACGGTAATGCGTCTCGGAAAAACTGTCGGCACAGCAAACATTTGTGACGTGACAGAAGCTCAGATTTCACGCATGATGGTCGGACGCGATGTCATTCTGGAAGTGACGAAATCGCCCGCAAAGCCCGCAGACGTGGCGCTTAAAGTGAGAAATTTGTCGATAAACAACGACTACGGCAAGAGAATTGTCAACGACATATCTTTTTCCGTGCGCAAAGGCGAGATTCTGGGCGTGGCCGGCGTTGAGGGCAACGGACAGCGAGAGCTTTCCGAGGTCATCACCGGACTTTCACCGTTCTCCATCGGTGACGTGTCAATCATGGGCGAATCCGTCAAGGACAAATCAATCCGCAAAATCCGCGAGTTGGGCGTGTCGCACATTTCAGAAGACCGCATGACCTATGGAGTTGCAGAGTTTGGCGGAGTCAAGGACAATCTAATATCTGACAGATATTATAAAAAAGAGAACAACAAGGGCGTTTTGCTCAACAACAAGAAAATCAACGCAGACACGGACAGGCTCATAAAGGAATTCCTGATTAAATGCGATGACCGCGACCAACCTGTCAAAATGCTTTCCGGCGGAAACATTCAAAAGGTTGTTGTGGCAAGGGAATTCAGCAATCATCCCAACTTTATCGTAGCAAACCAGCCGACACGCGGTATCGACGTCGGCGCGACTGAGTTTATCCGCAACAAGCTGGTTGATCTTCGCGATGAGGGCGCTGCGGTTCTGCTGATAACTTCGGACCTTAACGAAGTTCTCGAGGTTTCGGACAGTATCATAGTCATGTGCAACGGCGAAATTTCTGCGTATATTGAGGACTCGTCAAAGCTTGAGGAGTATGAGCTCGGTGAGTATATGCTCGGCATAAAGAAAATGACAGCCGAAGAGATAGGGAGGGTTGCATATGAGTAACAAACAGCTTGAAAGCCGTTTTGAAGCATTTAAAATGCTGGTGGCGGTTCTGATAGCACTGGGAATCGGTGCGGTTGTTGTCTTTATAGTCAGTGAAGACCCTATGAAGGCTATGGGCGAGTTTGTGCTCGGACCCTTGAGCTCTATACGCCGCTTCGGTGCTGTAATTGAAAAAGCGATCCCGCTGACATTTACCGGCGTCGCAATTTGCATGATGTTTCAAGCAAACATGTTCAACCTTGTCGTCGAGGGCTCGTTCCTGCTTTCGGGACTGCTGTCTGTGGCCTTTGTGGTCAGCGGCGTGCCACTTCCGGGAATTGTGATGCTCATTATCGCACTGGTTATTTCGATAGTTTCAGGAATTGGTTGCGCGTTTATACCGACGATACTAAAGGCAAAATGGAATGCTAACGAGGTTGTTGCCTCGTTGATGATGAACTCTGTTTTGCTCCAAATCCACAACTACATCCTGAAGCAATATCTCTATGACCCCACAGCGGGCATTACAGCGACAAAAGAAATACCCGAGGCCGCAAAGCTTCCAATCCTAGTTGAGGACACTCGCGTTCATGCCGGACTCTTTATCGCGATTGCGGTTGCGGTTCTCGCATACGTCTTCATGTATCATACCAAATGGGGTTATCAGATCAGAATGGTCGGTTCAAACTCTGCATTTGCCCGTTACTCGGGAATTTCCGTCATGGCAGTTGCGGTAATGTCACAGCTGATTGGCGGCGCCATTGCCGGCATGGGCGGTGCTGTATTTGCACTCGGAACATTTACCAGATATAGCCTTGTTGGACTTACAGGACATGGCTTCAACGGCATTCTGCTGGCTATCCTCGCCAAAAACAACCCGTTGTTTGTCCCTATCACGGCATTTGCTCTCGGCTACCTCACAACAGGTGCGGAGATAATGGGTGCGACCACAGACGTTCCGCTTGAGATAGTTCAGGTTGTCACCTCGCTCATAATCATGCTTGTCGGTGCTGAAATGCTTCTGAGCGGTTTCAAACACAAGCTGATAGTTAAAAATGCCGAAAAGCTTGCAGCGGCTAAGGAGGTAAAGTAACATGAAATCAAAAAAGATCAAAATCAAACCTAGTGTTGTTGTGTTGCTTTCAGTCCTCGCTCTCATAGTTGTGCTGGCCACAGTATTTTCGCTCATCGCAAGCAAAAACCCGGCACTCTGGGAAAAGATGCAGACGAACATGCTCGGAAAAGCTGTGTCCATGGTATTTACTTGGAACTTCTTTGCCTCTGTCGTTCGCATGACAACCCCGATACTCTTTGCGGCTCTCGGCGCAATCATATGCAAGCGCGCCGGAATCCTCAACATGACGCTTGAAGGCTGCATGAATATCACGGCGCTTGCCGGAGTGCTTTTCAGCGGATGGACAAGAGCTGCTATCATAGGCACGCAGACCGCAGGTACAATCGGTGAAGAGGCGTTCGCTTCGCTCGTGACGCGCGCCAATACATTGGCTTGTATCGTCGGTGTGCTGAGCGCAGTAGTAATCGGCGTTATGCTGGAGCTGCTTTACGCGCTTATGACAGTTCAATTCAGATCCAACTTTGCATTGACAGGTATCGCCATCAATATGATGGTTGCCGGTCTGGCTCCGTTTGTCTGCCAGATTATTGTCGGCACAAAGGCCGGTACAACAGGCTGGCTCACAAGCGGAAGCATACCCAACGTCGATATTCCGCTCATAAAGGATATCCCGATTCTGGGCAGCATAATTTCAGGACATTCACTGCTGACTTATTTTTGCATCATCTGCATTGTTCTCGTAAATCTACTTATTTACAGAACGAGAACCGGCTTGCGCATTCGCGCTGTAGGAGAAAATGCCCATGCTGCTGAGTCCGTCGGCGTCAATGTCAAGAAGGTTCAGTTCCAGTCTATCGTGCTGACAGGCGTGTTCTGCTCCTTTGGCGGAGTGTTCCTCTCCATGAGCTACGTCAACTTCTTCGTCAAAAATATGGCTGCTGACCGCGGATTTATCGGACTGTCGGCGTCAAACCTCGGAAACGGAATACCGATTATGACAACGCTTGCTGCTGTCGTCTTTGGATTCTTCGATGCTCTGGCTGTCAACATCCGCACATTGGATCTTCCGACAGAGTTTGTCGCGATGCTCCCGTATCTCGCAACACTCTTCGGACTTTGGTTCTATGCCACGAACACCGACCGCAAAATCAAAAAAGCCAGATCTCAGAGATAATAATTGCAGATTTCATACCCCGCATCGCTTCGTCGAAGCAATGCGGGGTATGTTTTTGTTTGCTGCAAAAAAATATCGGTTCACCTTTTCTCTGCGCTTGCTAATTTTCAAGATTGCATATTGCACAGATACCCAAAAGTGAAATATTAAGACTCACATAAACGCACCTAACGACAACTAAGAATGATATATCTGTTCAGATGCAAGAGCTTTCATCAGCTTTCGAAATTTGACAAATCGACAAAAAACTGCGATTATACTAATGGAAGATTATAAAAATGACCCGGCATCATGAGCGTTTTGCCAATCCGCTGAGTGGTGGAATAAGCAGAAAGCGAGCTTACACCAAAGCTGCAAGGAATAGGCCGGTAAAGTAAAGCCGCGTTGCTTCAAATAGGTTAGTCGGGCAAACGCGATGAATTATCAGAGAATAATGGGGAGACTTCGTTTCGCCGGATACTGTGCGAAAACGAAGTCTTTTAAATTTGTGACACTCATTTGATAGCTGCAAAATAATTTCTCGAAACATGCAATAAACAGGACAGCCACAGCATTATTAAGGTGAAGGGAGCGCAACATGACTCTTTTTTGTGCGGCAACGGCGGAATCGGCAAAAAAAGCGAGACAGAGCTTTGCGGACATTGACGAATGTCTGCTTACACGAATAGCATGCGACGACATGGAGGCGCTTCGCGCTCTTTATGACGCAACGCATAAGGGACTATATGCATTTGCACTTTCAATTACAGGAAATGCCGAGGACTCGAAGGACGCCTTGCAGGAGACTTATCTGAAGATACGCTCGAGCGCACACCTTTATAAGCCTCATGGAAAGCCGATGGCCTGGATAATCACAATACTCAAAAACGAATGCTTCATGATTCTGCGCAAAAATGCAAGAGCTTTTGGCTCGACAGAAGAAGAGGGCTATGACCTTTTTCAAGTCGAGAGAGTTGAGGACAAAGCGGTGCTGCGCGCGGCGCTGTCTATCCTCGATGAAACAGAGCGTGAGATAGTGTTGCTGCACGCGGTGACAGGCATGCTTCACCGTGAAATTGCAAAGATTGTCGGTCTAAAGCTGTCAACAGTGCTCTCAAAGTACAACCGCGCCATCAAAAAACTGCGCGAAAATCTCTCTATAGGAGGCATATAAAATGACAGAGAAAAGCATAAACGAAAGCTTGAAGAGAGCTGTCGGGAATATGACTCCTGACATATGGGGCGAAATATCCTCAAAAGCAGTGCGAAAAAATGAAGGGACGGAAATAATTATGGATGCCAAGAAAAAGAACAGAACAAAAATAGTCGGCTTGATAGCGGCAGCTGCGGCAGTTGTTGTCTGTGTGTTTGGTGTCACACAGTATATGGCAAGCAGTATTGTCGACTCGATAATTGACATAGACGTAAACCCCAGTATAGAAATTACGGCAAACAAAAAAGACAGGGTAATAGCGGCAAAGCCGCTCAACGAGGATGCAAAAGCTATTTTAAACGATATGGATTTGAGCGGTGTTGACATAGACGTTGCCGTCAACGCCATCACAGGCTCAATGGTCAAGAACGGTTATTTTTCAGACGGCAAGGACAGCGTTCTTGTCAGTGTCAGAAATAAGGATCCCAAAAAAGCCGATGACCTCAGAACAAAAGTGGTCGGTGATATGAACACCTCGCTGACCGCCAATGACCTGAAAGCAAACATGATGGATCAGGCAATTGAGGACGGCAACGAAGAGATTGAAGCAAATGCCAAAAAATACGGCCTGTCATACGGCAAGGCAATGCTCATATCAAAGCTTATAGAATCAGACAAGACGCTGACATATGACAAGCTCGCATCGCTCACAATGGGAGACATCAAGAAGCTCATCGCTGAGCGCAAAATCGACACAAAGAGCTTTGTCAGATCTGATGATGACGACGAAGTGTATTGCGGAGATTGCGGCAAGCTGAAATTGGAGTGCGACGGAAATTGCGGACAGCACGGCGATTTCTGTGAGATTTGCGGCAAGCCCAAAGCGGAGTGCAGCGGCTGTGATGATGACGACAAGCGCAGCATTTATTGCGATGACTGCGGCAAGCTCAAAACAGAATGTGGCGGCAAATGCGGACAGCGTGGCGATTTCTGTGAGATTTGCGGCAAGCCCAAAGCAGAGTGCGGTGACTGTGACAAGAATGATGTGCTCAGCAAGTTTTGTGATGACTGCGGTAAGCTCAAAACCGAATGCGGCGGCAAATGCGAACAGACGGTAGATTTTTGCGAAATCTGCGGCAAGCTGGTTACGGAATGCGGTGACTGCGGAGCAGACC
>JAVVTQ010000016.1:0-31696 GCA_036653595.1 Oscillospiraceae bacterium | reverse complement strand
GCTCTTTTGCCATTGACAGTCCAACGGAAAGTGAAATTGATGTGCTGGCATGTCCGCATATAAACGAGTCATATTCGCTCTCACACGGCTTTGGAAAACCGGAAATGCCATCTTTTTTCCGCAGTTTTTCGAAACTCTCCCGCCGCCCTGTCAGAAGCTTGTGAGCATAGCACTGATGTCCTACATCGAAAATAAGCGTGTCCTTTGGCGTATCAAAAACCGAGTGGATGGCGACCGTCAGTTCAACAACACCAAGCCCGGAGGCAAGATGACCGCCCGTGTGGGAGACAGTGTGAATAAGGTCATATCTGATTTCATCGCAGAGCTTGATGAGAGAGTTCATGTCCAGCTTGCGCAAATCCTTAGGGCTGTTGATCTTTTCGAGTATCTCACTCATGGTTTACCGCCTGCATAATCATTTTAGTCGTATCAGCAAAGCTCTTGCCAGCGCCTGCAAAAAAGAAGGATTACCCTCTATATTCCCGATTTCCTCAACAGCTTCGCGTGTAAGTCGGTCGGCTATTTCACGCGATTGCTCCACGCCATAAAGTGATGCAAAGGTGGTTTTATCATTTTGTGCATCGCTTCCGACTGGCTTTCCAAGCTCTCCTGTAGTGGAGGTACAGTCGAGAATGTCGTCAACTATTTGAAAAACCATCCCGACATTAGAGCAGTACTTTTCGACATGCCGGAGGTCTTCTTTGCCGGCATTCGCACAAATAGCACCCATAATACCGGAAGCCTTTATAAGAGCACCTGTCTTGTTGTCGTGTATGAGTGCCAGTTGCTTTGCATCTATTTTTGTGCCCTCGGACTGCAAATCAAGCTCCTGCCCTCTTATCATTCCGCAGTACCCGGAATACTCTGCAAGTGCAGCCGCACAGCTGCGTGAAATCTCGGCGTTTTCGATTTTTGAAAGAGTGCCAAAAGCTTCTGTCAAAAGGGCATCCCCGGCCAAAAGCGCGGTATATTCATTATATCTTTTGTGACAGCTGGGCTTTCCCCTGCGCATGTCGTCATTGTCCATACAGGGCAAATCGTCGTGGATTAGAGAATAGCAATGAAGCATCTCAATAGCGCATGCCGCCATGAGCGCGCTATTGTTCATTTCGCCGCAAAGCGCCTCACAGGTTCCGAGAACAAGCTGTGCGCGCACTCTCTTGCCAACACCGAGAATACTGTATCTCATCGCCTCAACCACCGTCGAATGAAGCTTTGAGTTTTCGAGCAGCCCGTCGAGCGCTCTCTGTGTGGCCGCTACATATTTAGCAAGCAACTCCTCGTAATCAGACATTTTCTTCTCCATTTGTTTTATCAATACAGACAGATATTTCTTCAAGCTTTATTCGCGCATTGTCAAGCATTGTGCGACATGACAAAATAAGCTGTGCTGCTTCGTTGTAAAGCAGAAGTGTTTTTTCAAGCGTCACACTTCCCGCTGACAGCTCGTCCACAATTTCTTCCAGTCTCTTAGAAGCTTTTTCAAAGCTTGTTTCCATGATTCTCCCTTTCAACTGCGTCGACAGTGCAGCGAAGAACGCCATTTTTCATGCTCACGTCCACGCTGTCTCCTATCATTATTTCGTCCGCGGATATGACAGTGCGATTCTCCTTGAGAACAACGGCATAGCCTTTGTCAAATATTTTTGCAGGATTGAACGATTCTATGATTTTTGCGAGATCCGAGATGCACTTTGTGTCTTTTTCAAAAATGCCTTTGGCACGCGCCGTCATCTCAAACGCCAACTCATCTATATCTTTTTTTGAGCTTTCAATACTTCTAAAGACAAAATACTTTACCGAAGAAAAAAGTGATTCAATCCTGCGCATATCCTCGTTGACATCTTTGACAGCAAGCTCTGCCGCTGCCGACGGTGTCGGCGCGCGCAAATCTGCTGCAAAATCAAGAAGTGTAAAATCCGTCTCATGACCGACGGCTGAAATATAAGGCACTCTCAGCGACGAGGCCGCGCGGACAACGCCCTCGTCGTTAAAGACGCTGAGATCCTCTTTTGAGCCTCCGCCTCTGGCTATTATGACAAGGTCCACGGTGCTGTTAAAATTGATTTTTGATATCGCATTTATTATCGTACCTGCGGCAAGCGCGCCTTGAACATTGACAGAGTAGTTGACAAGCTTTACCGTCGGGTTTCTTCTCGAAACAACCTTGATTATGTCATGTAAAGCCGCTCCGCTTGCCGATGTCACAACGGCAATTTTTTGCGGAAATTCAGGCAGAATTCTTTTTCTGTCAAAATCAAACAATCCCTCTGCGGAGAGCTTTGCTTTAAGTGCCTCCAGCTGCTCGTGTGAGGCGCCAATACCTGTTGCAAGCAGTTCGCTTACGTAGAGCTGAAACGCTCCGTCGCGCTCATATAGGGACACCCTGCATTTGGCAACGACTCGCATACCGTCTTTTGGTATATACCTGAGCTTTGAGACGTCCGCGCGGAACATGACTGCCTTGACTGACGCCAGCTCATCTTTGAGAAAAAAATACATATGACCGGAGGCTTTGTGTGCGACAAGCCCCGATATCTCCCCCTCTATCCAGACCTGGGAGAGAACCTCGTCGGTTTCCAGCAGCGCCTTGACATATCTGTTTAGGGCGCTGACGCAGATTGATTCTCTGTTCAAATTTCTGCCGCCCTTCCACACAAGACAGCGATACCGACGGCATTGTCAGACGACAGGCTCGCCGGCTCGCAAAAAAATGATTTTGAAATTTCGCGAGAGAGAATCGGCCTTATGACCTCGCTGCTCATCACGCCTCCTGCAAAGATAAAATCAAGCATTCCGTGCTGCCGGCGCATTTGTGCGGCCATGGCTCCAATTGTCTTTGATATGCTCACGAGGCAATAGCGCGCAATGTCTGCTTTTGAACTGCCATTGTCCAACATTTTTTTGCACTTGTTTTCCAGACCGGAAAGACAGCAGTCCCCGCCCTTGAGCGAAGGCTTTGCAAAATCCATGCAGCCGCTTTGTGCTGCTTGCGCCGAGAGGCGCGGACCTGCGGGAAACCCAAGTCCCAGCATTTTCCCCACGCGGTCGACAGCCTGTCCGGCAAAAAGATCGAGCGAGGTGCAGAGCTGATTTATCAAAAGCTCTTTGCCGCTCATGTGGCAGAGCATACCGTCGGTCGTTCCGCCTGAGACGTGGAACGCCAAAAAGTCCATATCAGTCTCATCGCAAAACCCGCAGCCAAACATCGCGGCCATGACATGACCCTGCTGATGTGAAAATTCAAAGTACGGGATGCAAAGAGCACAAGATACAGCCTTTGCCACGGCCACGCCGCTTAAAAAGCACGGCATGTAAGAGCCGTCAAGAGTTCTGGGTTTTGATGAGACTCCGACAGCCTTTATCGCCCTCATATCGCAGAGTGTAGAAAGCTCCGAGAAGAGCGACGGCAAATTTTGCGTGTGCAAAAATACCGCGTCGCTTTGTCTCAAGCCGAGTTCACCCTCCTTGACACAAAGCGGTATCCTGCAATCAGCGACAACAGCCCGTACATCGGAGTCGTACACGGCCGCGCTCGTCGTGTAATTGCTCGTGTCTATTCCGAGATAAAGCACTTAAATGCCTCTTATTTCTTTTGCAAAGCTTCCGAGGGTTCCGTTGACAAAGGAATATTCCTCTTCGCCGCCATATTCTTTTGCCAGCTCGACAGCCTCATTTATGACGACGCTGTCCGGCAGGTTTTTTTCATCAGAGAGATAAAGCATCTGCGCGCAGCTTATCCTGAGCACAGCAAGAGAAACACGCGGAAGCCTTTCGAGCGTCCATTTGTTGAGATACGGCTTTATTTTTGAGTCTATCTCAACCATATTGTCTATGGCCGCATTTACAATCGAGCGCGCAAAATCGTCAAGCTCGAACATCTGCTCGTCTTCGCAGATATTGGACTCCTCCATATCCAGAAGCATGTCCTCAAATGGTATATCATTGAATGATTTCTGGAAAATAATCAAAAATGCATTCTTGCGTGCCACATGTCTTGAAATCATTGTTAACCTCAAAAAATAGGCCCTCCATAAAGGCGGAGGGCCGGAATTTTTACTCTGCTGTGTCGCTTTCGTCGCTGTCACTGACTGTTACACCTGCGACAACAACATCGACACGAGCTACCGCAAGCCCGGTCATGCTCTGAATTGAATTTTTGATGTTCTGTTGAACCGCGTTTGCAAGCTCAGGTATCTTTGTGCCGTGCTTTACCACTATGCTGATTTCAACGTTCACAACTTCTTCCGAAAGCTCGATTCTGATTGGCCTGACATATTTCGTTTTGGTAATCAAGCCTCTCATGCCGCTTAGCGAGGTCGAGACATTCTCAACACCGTCAATCTCAAGAGCGGCTGTCTTTGCGACAGTTGCAATGACATCCTCGGAAATTCTCAGACTTCCGAAATAGTTGTCATCGTTCTTTTCAAAATCCATATGTCCTCCAGACGGCGCAGCATTTATGTGTGCACCAATATATTGCGAATCGCTTGTATGACAAAGTACAGTGTTCGTGCGGTTGTTATGAAGTTCAAAAGGCAAAGCCGAATCAATGCCCCGTCACAATAATAACAACATTAATGTGGTTATTATACCATTGTTCTGATAATTATACAACACTAATTGAGCTCGACGAGCGTTATTTTGTCTGCGGCGACAGCGCACTCGGAAATGACGATTTCCTTAATCTGCGCGGCTTGTGCGACCGAGAGGCCGCTTTCGCCGGAATTTACGACTATGTTGACGGAGTCGTCTTTGATAAACGCAACACAGTCAGTAAATCCCTTGGCGCGCACAAGCGACTCCACTGTGCCCTCTTTTTCGATGTTTTGAGCGACAGCGGTGAGCTTTAGGGTCAACTTGCTTTTTTCGGCATCTGTCAAATCCGTTTTCGAAAGCGTTTTTTGAAGTGTATCAAGCGCCTCATCTCTTGTCTGTGTTCTCTTTAGGCGTGCCTCCGTAAAGTATGCGCCGCCCGACGTGGGAGCCGAGACGAAAAGTGCATCGCCGTAGTTTTTGCCCTCAGTGTTCTCCGTCTGTGATGGATTTGATACCTGCGACGAGGCATCCTTTGATACAATCTCTGTCACCCCAAGCGGTGAGGCATCGCCGTTTGCAAAGCGCCAATTGAGATAAACGGCGAGCGCCAATGCCAAGATGAGCGTCACCATAGTCATTTGTTTTTTTAAAAAAGAAGAACCTGCTTTTTTTGGCTTCATAGTATTACCTCTTTCACATGTGTTCTTGTAATTATATGTTTTAGGCTTTCTTTGTAACACTGACTCTGTTCGACGTCACTCCGCAAAGTGTTGACACTGCCTCGACTACGCTCATTTTCACATTGATGTTGTCGCCGCCTTGACAGCTTACAGCAATTCCCAACACCACCGGTTCGTTTCGCCTTATGACGAGCGCACCACCGCTTTGCCCGATTACCTTCACACTCTGCTCTTCTTCAAAAGATGTCTGTGAATCTCCTCCGCTTTTGCTGTTTGTGTCCGAGGAACTCTTTTTGTCACGTGCATATTCATAGGAGACGCCGTATTCCAGTGTAACATATACCTTTGCGGCGCCTGCCCCGTCTATGCCGCTGATAAGCTCTGTCAGGTTGCTCTCCATCGCGGCTACGTATTCCCTGTTATAGGTATTTTCGTCAAACGCCATTTCGTTTGAGATGTTTTTTTGTCCGCCCGTAAAAGCGCCGCTCATCAGTATAACCCCGACCACGCAAAGTCCGATAATTATATAGAGCTTTAATTTAGAACCGCTCTGCATCAGCACATTGAGTTTTTCGCTTGCTTTTTTTATCATTCACGGCTCCTCATAAAATCACTCAAATTCCGGCGCGACATTAAAATTCTCAAGAAAAAGAGCTGTTATATCCTCTTTCTGCGTCGCTGCTAAGGCGTTTGAGACAACTGTTATTTTATTAATATTTATGCTGCCTTTTTCAGTTAATTCTGTTTCACACCGCACATAGACATTTTTATATCCGCTTTTTTCAAGAAATGCTCTTAGTGTTTCATTAGCAAGTGCATCGGCACCGTCGCTTTTGGATTCGTCGGATGAGGAAAAAATATCTTCCATATCGATTTTAATACCGTTGTCAAACACTTTTTTGAGCGGAGACAGCAAAGTGAGCAGCAAAAAAAGGCCGACGGCAGTTTTGACTGACTTTGATGTGCTCCCCTTTGGGGCAAGCGAGGAAATCATGGCAGCGGCTATGACAGCAGTGCATAAGGCAATTCCAAACGTCTTTAAAGCATCCATATGTTCACCCGCTGACGGTCAGCATGACCGAAACAGAAAAGATAAAGGTCACAAAGCGAAATGACAGCAGTGCCGTACAAATCTCCACGCAAAACGAGAGCGAGCGAGCCGTTGTTCCAAGACCGTGGACTCCCAGCATATTGCAGAATATTTCGGACGCTTTTAGTGAAAATGAACACATGAGCATGCAGATAAGCTGAGGCAGCAAAAGTGCGCACAATGCTATTATTGCAACGACCCCGACAGTTCCCTTTATAATCTTCATTCCCGAAAGCACTGTGGACATCGCATCTGCTATGGAGCCTCCGACGATTGGCACAAAGCTTCCGACAAGCAGCTTGCCTGTCTTGATTGTGAGAGTATCGCCTGTTGCGCCGATGAAGCTTTGCAGGCTCATCACGGTAAAGAAAATTGTTGTGACAAGGCCGGTCACCCATACGGTGATTTTCCTGATACCGCTTATAATCTCAAATATCTGGCCCTCCCCCATTGCTGAAACAACCGAAAGTCCCAGCATGAGCCCGACAAAAGGCGTGAGCATATATTGAAGAAAGCCGGAAGTAACCTGCGAAAAAATTGCGGTGAAGCTGCCAAAAATGAGGCTTTTTGAGATTTCACCGCAAGATACCAGAAGCCCTGTGAAAAGGGGTACAAAGGAGAGAGAAAAGCTGTGAACGGTTTCCAGTGCCGCAACACCGCCGCGCACGCACTCGACAAGCACCGGACCGCATGAGGCGACTGCTCCCGCAGAAAAAATGAGGCTGTTTGACTTTAGAAGCGGGTTGTCTTTTATACCTGCGCCCAGCGCGAGCATTGCGCTTGACCCGACAGCCACAGCGGCGAATACGAGGAATATTCGAAGCGGAATTTTCAGATAGCTGGCGGTGTCGCTGAGCACGCCCTTTATATCTTCAAAAATAGACATCGCATCGAAATTCTCTGTGCCGTCGACATATTTGCGAGCCGACTGTGGCAAATCATCAATCAGCCTTTTTCCCTCATCAATGTAATCATCTTTTTCATCGGCAAAAATGCCGCAGGGAAGAAGTGCCAGACACAGTGTTAGGAACAAAACAATTAGCGCTGTTTTCTTAATCATAAGTCAACAAGCCCTGCCACAAGCTCAAGCACCTGGCGCATCATTGGAATACAGCACGCAAGGATGGTGACTTGTCCCGCAAATTCAATTTTTACCGCCATTGCGCTTTCGTGACTGTCACGGCAAGTTTCCGCGGCGGTATTTGTCAAAATGGAGATTCCGAGCGCCTTGACGACATATTCAAAACCTGATGAATCGAGAATTGATGACAGCGCTTTCACCTGAATGATGGCGTCAGAGGCCATATTTACTATGAAAATAAGCGTCACGATACCAACTCCAATAGAGGCTGCAAAAGCAATTTCGGGATTGTGCTGCTTTATCACGAGCACCAAGGTTGCTGATATCAGACAGATTCCGACTATCTTGATAAAATCCCCTGTCATTGCTAAAGACCAAACAGGCTTTTAATAGCGTTAAACAGCTCACTGACCTTGGCGATGACCATCGCAAGCACGACCACAAGACCCGCAAGAGTAGTCAACATTGCTTGTTCCTCGCGTCCTGCACGCGTCAGCACAAGGTTGAGCACGGCCACTATTATGCCTATCGCGGCAATTCTGAATATGAAGTCAACATCCATTTTTATCTCCTATATTACAGCGACCGCGGCCGCTATTCCCGCAAGTGTGTATACGCTTTCATACAGTCCCTTGTGTTTTTTCAGCTCTTCTTGCCTGACAGCGGCGCATTCAAACAGTTTGTCCCTGCAAACGACAAGCCTGCTTTCCTCCTGCTTTTTACAAAAGAGGCCGATTTCCGAAAAAGCCTCTATAGTCAAGCTCTTTTCGTTGCCGCCCAGACACCCCGAGCCCTCCCATTCGTCAAAGCACATTTTCAAAGACACGGACAGCTCCTCACCATTTTCAAGCATATCCGCACATTTGCGAAGAAACCCCAGCTCCGCGAAGCTCTCGGATACACTCAGCTTTTCAATCAGCGCGATATAAGAGCATCCGGAATACCTTATATTTTCCATGAATTCGTTTAATAGCTCTGCTAGTTTTACTGTGATTCTCGCGGTTCTCTCGCTGCTTTCACGCTTCATTTTTCCCAGAACAAAACCCGAAATGACCACGAACAGCGCTGCTGCATATCTCATTTTTTAATTCCTCCGAAGATTGATAATTTTCTCAATATGACCCGGTGCGCTTTCGTCTGACAAAAGCGCGATATAATCAAAGACTCCGTTTTCAGTCAGACTGCGAAGAAAGTCGTTTTCCAAAAGATTCTCGATGCTGTCGGAGTGTGCACTTGCAATGACCTTTACACCGCTTTTCGCAGCGAGCTGCAAGCTTTTTGCATCGTGCCTGTCCCCAATTTCATCGCACACGATAAACCGAGGTGACATCGAGCGAACGGCAATCATAAAGCCCTTTTTGCGCGGATATTTGTCGAGAACATCGAAAGAGGTTCCGAGGTCAAAGGAAGGTGCTCCTTCATAAACTGCCGCAAGCTCCCCGCGCTCGTCTATCACAGAAGTTTTATAGTAGTTTGGCGCTCCCGATATTCTTCTGATGCAATCGCGAAGCAGCGTTGTTTTGCCGCTTCCCGGCGGCCCTACAAAAAGCAGCGAGCTAAAGCAGTCGCCGCGAAGCATCTCAAAAAGTCTGTCACTGCAATTTATGTGCTCGCGCGCAATTCTTATATTCATCGAGCTTATATCGGTTATTGATTTTCTCTCACCCTTGTAATATGTACCGCACACCCCGACGCGATGTCCTCCCCGCACGGTGAAGTAGCCGTCCGTTATTGTGTCGTCGCGAAGAAACAAGGAGTATTCGCAGAGCTTTGCGACACAGCGTGCGATGTCGTTTTTTGCAAATGCAGAAAGCGTCTTATCACTTGTGAGCAGTTCGCCGTTTTCGTTTGGAAAAAAAGCTCTTCCAAACGACCTCAGCTCCGGCGGCTTTCCTGTTCGCAGCCGTATCTCTGAAACCGTATCGGCAAATTTTTCATCGATAGAGCATAGTGTGTCTTTAATTCGGCCGGGCAAAAGAGCTGCCAGTTCATAGAATTCCTTCATTTTTTCACTTCCCTCATGTCTTAAGAAATTGTATTGCAAAAAAGACAAGCTTAGAACAGCAAAAGAGAACACACCGCATTATTAATCGCGGCGTGTTCTCTAAAATCCTGTTGCTTTATATTTTTTCAGCGCTCAGCTTCAACAATTCAAGCAAAGCTCGGCGTCTGTGCGCACACACACATTTATAAGTATTGCGCTGTTATTTTAGCAGCTCTAGAAATTGCTGCTCGTCAATAACTCTGACACCCAGCTCCAATGCCTTTGTCAGCTTGCTTCCTGCATTTTCTCCTGCAACGAGCATATCTGTTTTTTTCGAAACAGACCCCGCAGCCTTGCCCCCGAAGCTCTCAATGAGCGCGTTGGCTTCGTCGCGCGTGAGCGTGCTCAAGGTTCCCGTGACAACAACCGTCTGTCGTGCCAGGCGGTCACTCGTAATTTTCTTTTTAAATTCGGTGCTGATGCCCCGGTCAACCAGCTTTTCAATCAGATCTCTTGTTCCGTCCTTTGAGAAAAATGCCTCCACGCTTTGTGCAATTACCGGGCCGATGCCATCAATCGATGAAATATCCTCGGCGGTTGCAGCCATTATATCGCGCAGATTTCCAAAATGCTCGCAAATCAAAGTGGCTGCTTTTTGACCTACATTTCTGATTCCCAGACTAAAAATCACCCTGTCAAGTGAACTTGCTTTACACGCCTCAATCGCACTCAAAATGTTCCCGGCGGACTTTTCCTTAATCTTTGCAAGGGTCATCAGCTCGTCTTTTGTTATGCTGAAAATATCGGAAATATTGCTCACATATCCGCCGTCGATAAGTCTGTCTATCGTCGCCGGGCCAAGGCCGTCCACATCCATCGCGTCCTTTGACACAAAGTGTATCAGGTTGCGCCTGCGCTGCTCTGGGCATTCGGGGTTGACACAGCGAAGCGCCGATTCATCCATGAGCCTGATTGTGCGCTCGCCGCATGATGGGCATACGACGGGCATGACAAATGTCGCGGATGCCTCCGGGTGATTATAGGACTTGATTATTTCCGGGATTATCTCCCCTGCCTTTCGCACATCGACAGTATCTCCGATGCGAAGATCGAGTGAATTTATATAATCCTCGTTGTGGAGAGCCGCGCGCGAAACAGTTGTCCCTCCCAGCAAAACCGGCTCGAAAACGGCGGTCGGAGTCAGGACGCCTGTTCTCCCGACCGAGACTTCGACGTCAAGCAGTTTCGATGACTTGACCTCCGGCGGGTATTTATAGGCAGTTGCCCAGCGCGGATATTTATTTGTGGAACCAATCTGTGCGCGCTTTGCGATATCATCGAGCTTTATGACAGCACCGTCGATGTCGAATGGCAGCGACGTGCGAAGCTCTCCGATTCTGTTGATTTCTTGCATAATCTCCTCGTGGGTTTCGCAGACCTTGTAGCTCGGAGAGACGCAAAAGCCAAGTTCGCGGAGCAAATCAAGGCAGTCGTGATGTGTTTTTGGCATTTCGCTGCACTGCTGAATATTGAATATAAAAGCAGAAAGGCCGCGCTTTGCCGTCACCGAGGGGTCTTTTTGGCGCAGAGAGCCGGCCGCTGCGTTGCGCGGATTTTTAAACGGGGTCTGCCCCAGCGATTCCTGCTCATCCACAATGCCCAAAAAGCTGTCATGCGGCATATAGACCTCACCGCGCACCTCAAGCAGCGGCAGCGACCCCGCGAGAGTGTGCGGAATACCTCTTATGGTTTTTATGTTGTCGGTTATATCTTCGCCAACTGCGCCGTCGCCGCGCGTTGAAGCAACGGTCAGGCGCCCGTTTTCATAAAGGAGTGACACTGAAAGACCGTCAATCTTTGGCTCTACACAATAATTGGGATTGTCAGTCAAATCTGAAATTTTCTCGCAAAAAGCCCTGACCTCCTCCGAGGTGAATACGTTTGAGAGGCTCTCCATTTTTATACTGTGCCGTACCTTGTCAAACTGCACAGACGCCGTCCCCCCCACTTTCTCAGTGAGAGAGCCTGTTTTTTTAAGCTCGGGATACGCCTGCTCGAGAACTTGCAGCTCACGCAAAAGTTTGTCGTATTCCCAGTCATCTATTTCAGGATTATCCTGCTCATAGTAAAGCTTGGCATGGTGCTCAATAAGCAAGGAAAGCTCTTCTATGCGTTTTTTTGCTTCGTCGCGGTTCATATTCCACCCTCGTAGGTTTTTTTCAAAATGATGTTTGGTATTATCCTTATCGAGCCTTAAAGGCGCTAAAATGAATTGAGCTGCACAAAAAAAGTACACATCAGTTCACGTTGGCTGATGTTTATTATACTACAAATTCTATCGAAAAATAAGTAAAACACGAAGATTACAGCAAGCCATCGCTTAGGCTGTCACCGCTCAAATCGGCAAACATCTCGGGCACCGTCCCGATTATGACCGTCTCCGCTATGCAGATATTTGTCGTCACATTTACCGAAGTTGAGTATGGCGCAAGAATCGCTGTCATAGTTACTTTGAACTCAATCATGATTTGGTGGCGTGTCTGGTTGATACCGGCGGTGTCAAACTTGTTTATCAGTGCGCTCTCAACATATGAAGACGGCGTCATTTTTAGCCTTATAGCAGGCCCCTTGCCCGAAAGAAACTGAATTCCTGTAAGCGTTCCAAACGGAATTCTGACATTCTGATCGGGTATTGTTTTGAGCTTTTCATTGACGGCATCCGTGAGTATGGCCTTTATTTTGTTTACCTCAACGGCATTTGTCTCAATTGCGATGATATTGCCTGAGGTGTCCCGCATAATGTCGACGAGTTTGCTGTATTCGACATCGAGAGCATAAAGCTCCGCCACGACAGCGCTGTTCATCGCGCTGGTGCTGAGGATTCTGGCCTGACTGGCACATATCGTTTTGACAACCGGCTTCATGTTTTCCATCATGAAATATAAAACCCATCCAATCAGAGCAATGAGAATTAAAGCAATGAGCTTAGCTTTGTATTTTCTTTCTTTGTGTGCATAAACCATTCCCCACCACCGCCTTATTAACTATATTCGAAAGCGGTCAATTTGTGCATGAAAAAGCTTCGACAATGCGCCAAAGCTCAAAATCGAAGCTATTATTTATTTCAGAACTGCTATATGTGCTTATATATTAAGCATCTTTGTCATCGACAAAAGCTCTTTGTCAAGAGTCTTTGTCATGGCGAGCGCTTCTTGAATGTCAAAGTCCATAATCTGACCGTGCTTAAATGCAACAATCCTGTTGACTACACCTTGTGAAAAAAGTTTGACAGCCTGATAGCTCATCTTGCTGGCCATAACCCTGTCGCGCAGTGTCGGAGTGCCGCCGCGCTGAACGTGTCCGAGAATAGTGGCCTTTGTCTCGATACCTGTGCGGGATTGTATAAATTCAGCAATTTCCGCTGAGTTTCCGCAGCCCTCGGCGACGATAATGATAAAATGCTTTTTGCCGGTCCTTTGGGTATAGAGCATTCTGTCAATGATGTCCCTGTCAAGGTCATACTCTATTTCCGGAACAATCGTGGACAAAGCACCGCAGGCAATAGCTGTGTTTATAGCTATGTATCCCGCATGTCTTCCCATAACCTCGACAACGCTGCATCTGTCATGAGACTGAGTTGTGTCGCGCAGCTTATCGACCATTTCCATGGCCGTGTTCATTGCGGTGTCAAAGCCTATTGTGTAGTCGCTGCATGATATGTCGTTGTCGATGGTTGCCGGAATGCATATGCATGGAATCCCGGCCTCGGACAAATCCTTTGCACCTCTGAAAGTACCGTCGCCGCCAATGCAGACGACGCCGTCAATCCCATTTTCAACGCAGACCTGCTTTGCTCTCTCTATGCCGGCGCGTGTCTTAAACTCCTGGCAGCGAGCCGTGTACAGCGTTGTGCCTCCGCGGTGTATAATCTCGGAAACACTGCGGATATTCATTTCAAACATATCACCGTTTATCAGACCGTTAAAGCCACGGCGAATTCCCATGACGCGCATGCCCTGAAAAATTGCAGTCCTGACAACAGAGCGGATTGCGGCGTTCATGCCCGGCGCATCGCCGCCGCTGGTGAGCACACCAATGGTTTTTATTTCTAGTGACATAATATACCTCCGAATTCTCAATTAATAATATTACGATAACACCTAAACGTCAAGTTAATCACAGTCTAAACACAACATTTTCGGCTCCGACAATCTCTCCTAGCTCTGTTTCGAGCGCCTTTGAGGGCTGCACCCATAGCTTTCTCGGCGTCAAAACACTTTTTTTCGACTCCGAAAAGAAGAGCTTGACGGGCACGCTGCCATCGAAGATTTGAAGCAGCGCAAAAATCTGTTCTTGTCTCGGATCATCCTCTGTCAAAAACTTAATCCACACAGATGTGGCGCCCTGTAGATTGTCTGATTTTGCTTTATAGGCAGAGGACCCATGACTTTTTAGCGAAACGCGGCCCTTATCCGCTTTGTATTCGTCGACAGTCAGCACCTCGGAGCATATCATCTTGACCGCTTCATCTTCTTTTACAGACAGCCTGCCCTTGACGACAACAATGCCGTTGAGCGTGAGAAGGCGTCCGTATCGCTCAAGTGACTGTGGAAAGACAAGCATTTCCATTGTGCCTGAAATATCTTCAATTGTCACAAAGGCCATTGTTTCGTTTTTCTTTGTCACCTTTTGCTTTATCGCGGCTATTTCACACAAAAGCAATGCCTCGCGGTTGTCAAAGCGCAGGCTGTCGTCTCCCGTGTAGTCTCGAATCGTATAGTCCGATATTTCCTCGCTGAGCTTCTTATATTCAAGAAGAGGGTGGCCTGACAGATACATGCCGGCGGCCTCTTTTTCCATTGCAAGCAAATCTTTTATGTCAAATTCCTCGGCGTCCGGCAAAACCGGCAGGCTGTGAGCTTTTGCGTCGCCTGACGAGAAAAGGTCTATCTGTCCAGAAAGGTTGTTCTTCTTATCCTCCTCGACGGCTTTGAGAATTCCCTCTATACCCAATATCATACTTCTTCTTGTTGCATTAAAGTTGTCGAATGCACCGCAGCGCACAAGATTCTCCAATGCGCGCCTGTTTAATTCTGTCGAGTACATGCGCTCGCAGAAGTCGACAATCGAAACAAAATCGCCGTTTTTTTTGCGCTCGGAAATAATCGAGGTTATCAGGTTTCGGCCGACATTCTTAACCGCCAAAAGGCCGAAGCGTATTGAGTCGCGGTCAACGGTAAAGCCATTTTCGCTGATGTTAATGTCTGGCGGCAGCACATTTATTGCCTGCTTCTGGCATTCGGCAATATATTCTATCACCTTGTCTGTGTTGTCCAGCACGCTGGTCAACAGTGCCGCCATGAACTCAGTCGGATAATGGCATTTGAGAAAGGCAGTCTGGTATGCAACGTATGCATACGATGCGGCGTGTGACTTGTTGAACGCGTAGGAAGCAAAGCTTGCCATGTCGGCGTATATTTCCTTTGCCGTCTTTTCGCTGATTCCCTTTTTTAGGCAGCCCTCGCATTCCTTTCCGGGCGCTGTGCTGCCGTATATGAAAATCTCACCCTCCTGTGCCATCACCTCATGCTTTTTTTTCGACATGGCGCGCCGCACAAGATCGGCCTGTCCATAGCTGAAGCCCGCGAGCTGGCGAAATATCTGCATGACCTGCTCCTGATAGACAATGCATCCATTTGTCACCTCGAGAATCGGCTTTAAAAGAGGATGCTTGTATGTCAGCTTTTTGGGATTGTGTCTGTTTTCGATGTATGTGGGTATGGAATCCATAGGCCCCGGCCTGTAAAGTGATATAACGGCTATCAAGTCCTCGACATTTATAGGGCGCAGTCCCATCAGCACCTGCTTCATCCCGGCAGACTCAAACTGAAAAACACCGACTGTGTTCCCCGCGGACAGCATCTCAAAGGTCTTTGCATCGTCGTAGAGAATTCCATCAACAGAAAAATTGGGAATTCGTGTTTTTATGCTTTTCTCGCAATCGCTGACCACTGTAAGCGTGCGAAGCCCCAAAAAGTCCATTTTGAGAAGCCCCAGCTCTTCTAGTGTCGTCATCGTAAACTGAGTTACCGTCTGCTCGTCGTTTTTCGAAAGCGGCACATAGTCGCTCACCTCATCGCGCGTTATGACAACGCCTGCTGCGTGAGTGGAAGCATGGCGCGGCATTCCCTCGACTTTGAGCGAAAGGTCCAGCAGCCGCTTTATTGAGGGGTCCGAGTCGTACATTGCTTTGAGTTCACCGGTGCACTCAAGCGCGCGTGTGAGCGTCATACCCACTGCTTGCGGTATTAGCTTCGCGACGGCATCCACTTGTCCGTATGGAATTGCCAGCACTCTTCCGACGTCGCGCACTGCGGCTCTCGCCGCCATCGTGCCAAAGGTGATTATCTGTGCGACGTGGCTCGCTGTGTATTTTTCCACGACATAGTCGATAACCCTCTGTCGCTTTTCATAGCAGAAATCTATATCGAAGTCAGGCATACTGATGCGCTCCGGATTTAAAAAGCGCTCGAACAGCAGATTGTATTTTATTGGGTCGATTCCCGTTATTCCCATGCAATAGGACGCGAGGCTGCCGGCTCCCGAGCCTCTTCCGGGGCCGACGGGAATGTCGTTGTTTTTCGCAAAATTGATAAAATCCCAGACGATGAGAAAGTAATCGGTGTAGCCCATTTTCTCAATGACGGACATTTCATATTCAAGCCTCTTTTTTATCTCCTCAGATGGGTCGCTGCCATATCTGCGCAGAAGTCCATCGCAGCATAAGTTCTCAAAAAAAGCCTTGTTGTCAGAGCCGTCCGGTGTTTTAAAATACGGCAGCTTTGTCACTCCGAATTCAAAGTCAAAGTTGCAAAGCTCCGCCACCTTAGCGGTGTTTTTTATGGCGTCGGGCACAGCTGCAAAGGCTAGAGCCATCTCCTCGGTGGATCGAACATAAAAATTGTTTGTTTTGAATTCAAGCACATTTTCATCATCCACTGTGTGGTTTGTCTGAATGCAAATCAGAACATGCTGCATCTCGCTGTCTGCGCGTTCTATGTAGTGGCAGTCATTTGTCGCAACAAGAGGTATGTCAAGCTCGCGCGCAAGCCTGACAAGGTTAGGCAAAATGCGAATTTGCTCCTCGATTCCATGATTTTGAAGCTCAATGTAATAATTATCTTTTCCGAACAAATTTTTATAGTAAAGCGCTGTTGAGCGAGCCTTATCATAGTCGTCAGAGAGCAGCGCTTGAGGAATTTCTCCCGCAAGACATGCAGAGAGCGCAATCAGCCCCTCGCTGTATTTTTCGAGAAGCTCTTTGTCGACACGCGGTTTCCCATAGAAGCCCTCCGTATTTGAAAGGCTCACCATCTTTATGAGATTTTTATAGCCAGTTTCATTTTTGCACAGCAATACGAGATGAAAAAGAGAGGAATCAAGCTTGTGCACCTTGTCAAAACGAGTGCGCGGCGCCACATATACCTCACAGCCGATTATAGGTTTTATTCCATGCTTCTTCGCGGACTTGTAGAAATCAACACAGCCGAACATGACGCCGTGGTCCGTTATGGCAACAGCCGTTTGTCCCAGACTCTTTATGTGTGTCATGAGCCTATCTATGCGGCAGGCTCCGTCAAGCAGGCTGTACTCGGTATGAAGATGAAGATGTACAAAGTCAGACGGAATAATGTCACTCATTGCTCTGCTCCTTGAGCCGCTGCGCCTCGGCGCGAATTTTGCGCAGTCTGTGGTTTACGCCCGATTTTGAAATCTTCTCCGGAAGCAGTTCGACTATATCTGAAACCGACAGCTCCGGGTTATTGAACCTGAGACTCGCCGTCATTGCAAGCTCCTCGGGAAGCCAGTTTTTGCCCATTGTTTTGTATATGTAGGCTATGAGAGCGCGATCCTTTTGCGAGCTGTCAAGTGCGCGGTCAATGTTTGCGCTCTCGCAGTTTGTTGCGCGGTTGACATTGTTTAAAATATCCTTGTAAATTTTGGCATTCATAAGCTCAAAGGAACACTCGGTGGCCCCCATATACGCCAGAATATCCTCTATTTGCCCACTGTCTTTAAAATAAAGCAGCTTTGAATAGTTTCTGCTGGAATTTCGTGGAGAAAAGCCGGCTTCTGTCAATATTCGCATAAAATCATTTATCAAGTTTGATTTATGGGAAGAAAATTCAAGATGATAGCCCTTTTCGGGGTCGGAGATAGTGCCTCCTGTCAAAAAGCAGCCGGAGATGAAGTTCTTTACACATCGGTCGCACAGGAAATTCTGATCCTTGATTCGAAAGTTTGGCTCATCTCCCGAGTATCCGAAATCATTCATCATTCTGTCTATCGTTGTCAAATCCGTTATGGAAATAAAGCTCTCGCGTTTGTTTTTTCCAATACTGCCGGAATTAAGCTCTATTCCAAGTTCGAAAAACACGCCTAGAATATGTTCGAAAACAGTTTCGTTTTCGGACGATACAATGACGGAAGTTTTAGAAAACATCTTTGCAAAGCTTATAATCCCATATAGGTGGGAGACGAGACAGCACCCGTCGACTATTTTATTTTCACATATTTCGTTTTTGCAGTTTGCGGAAAAAGACATTATGTACCCTCTTGTGGTCAGACTATTTTTGTTATGTCGCGGTGGAAGGTTCTGCAATCATAGTCGAGCTCTTTTATATGTCTGCAAAGCTCCTCCGCGATTGTCACGGATCTGTGCTTTCCGCCGGTGCACCCTATCCCGATGACGAGCTGGCTTTTGCCCTCATGCCTGTACAGCGGCAGCATATAATCCATCATTGCATAAAACCGATCCAACACACCTTGTGTATTCGCACAAGACAGCACATAATCGCGCACCTCGGCGTCAAGACCCGTTTTGTTTTTCAGCTCATCAACATAAAATGGATTTGGAAGACAGCGCACGTCGAGAACGATATCCGCCTCAGTCGGTACGCCGTATTTATAGCCAAAAGAAATGCTCCTGACAGTCATCAGCTTGTTCGTGTTTTCAAGAAACAGACTCGAAAGATTGTCCTTTAGCTGTGAAATTGAAAGGTATGTTGTGTCGATGTGATAATCTGCAAGCTCAAAAACGGGCTTTAAAAGCTGCCTCTCCTTTTGGATGGCGTCCATGATAGAAGAGTCCTCGCTTGTGACCAGCGGGTGCTTTCTGCGAGTTTCCCTGTACCTCTTTTCAAGGACATTGTCCGATGCGTCCAAAAATAGGATTTTGTAGCTGACGTTGATTTTCTTAAGCTCCTCCAAGCAGGCTTCAAAGCCCTCGAAAAGCTTTCCCGCGCGCACATCTGTGACAATGGAAATGTTCTGAAACTTTTTGAGTTGTTTTGCCATTTCGGCAAAGGTTGGTATAAGAGAAGGGGGCATATTGTCGATACAAAAAAAACCGATATCCTCGAGAACATTTGCGACCTTTGTCTTGCCGGCGCCTGACAGTCCCGTCACAATCAGAACTTCCATCATTTCCTCCAAGTTTACAAAAACCGAATTTCACATTCAAGACTATAGCCTGTTGTCTCGAGAACGACCGCTCTGACATACTCGATCAGCTGCTTTATATCGTATGATGTGGCTCTGTTTGCATTGACAATAAACCCACAGTGCTTGTTGCTGACCTGCGCACCGCCAATGCCAAAGCCTCTCAGGCCGCATTCGTCGATGAGCTTTCCTGCAAAGGTGCCGTCCGGACGCTTGAAGGTGCTGCCGCAGCTCGGAAATTCGAGCGGCTGTTTTTCTTTGCGCCGGTTCATAAAATCTTCCATTTTAGACATTATTTCGGTCTTGTCTTTTTGCATGAGCGCAAGCTCCGCAGACAAAATCACCATGTTGTTTGTCTGAAACGCACTTTTTCTGTAACCGAGAAGCAGCTGCTGCACATCTAATTTTTTAATTTTTCCGTCAACGTCTTGCGCTGTCACCGAGACGAGGACATCTTTCATTTCACCGTCATAGGCGCCGGCATTCATGTACACTGCGCCTCCTACAGTCCCCGGTATCCCATAAGCAAATTCCATTCCGCCAAGCCCTCTGTTCGCACACTCGGTGCAGAGCCTTTTGAGCGATGTGCCGGCGCCGCAGACGACGGTGTTTCCATGGAACTCAATTTCACAGAGCGCTTTTTGCGTCTTTAGAATAAATCCGTCGTAGCCGTTGTCCTCGGCCAGCACATTTGAGCCAAATCCCAATATGTAGTATTTTGCATTGCCGGCACAGAGCAGCTCTATGCAATCTAAAAAGGACTGCTTTGAAGACGGAACCAGCACGGCATATGCTGCCCCTCCCGTGCGAAATCCGGTGTGAAGCGAAAGCGGCTCATTGCGCATAATTTCGACATCGCGCAGTTCGCTTATTTTTTCCAGTACGTCATCGCGCATGTTGCACCTCATTTTTCTGAAATATCGTCCTCTAGGCCCAACATCGAGAGTAGCTCTGTTGCGGCGTTGTAACCCATGACGGTCTGGCGGTAGTTCATAGCCGCCACCTCGATTATTACGGCTAGGTTGCGGCCCGGCTTAATGGGTATTGTGATAGAGGGAATTTCGACATCGAGAATATTCTGTTTCTCGTTTTCAAGACCGACGCGGCTGTAGCTTTTGCCTGTCTCCCACTGCTCGAGGTTAACAATCAAGTTGACCTTCTCGGTGAGCTTTACAGAGCCCATTCCGAAGATGCGCATGACGTTTATTATTCCGACGCCGCGAAGCTCTATAAAGTGGCGTATATTGTCCGGAGAAGTGCCGACAATCGACCTATTGGAGACTTTTCGCAGCTCGACAGCGTCGTCGGCCACAAGTCTGTGCCCTCGCTTCACAAGCTCGATTGCAGTCTCGCTTTTTCCTACACCGCTTTCCCCCATGATGAGGATTCCCTCGCCGTAGACCTCAACCAGCACGCCGTGGCGCGTTATGCGCGGGGCAAGCTCCACACTTAGATAGGAAATTGCCGACGACATGAAATTCGAGGTGGATTCCGACGATATCAGCAGCGGAACGTCATCGGCCTTTGCAAGATCTATCATTTTTGTTGAGACGGACAAGTTGCGAGTGACGACGACGGCGCTGGGTCTGTAGGAGAAAAGGCGCTCCAATGCATCGTCTCTCTCGTTTTCCGGAAGCTTTTCGAGAAAATCCATTTCACCAAGCCCGATAACCTGCAATCTCGATTCGTCAAAATAATCAGAATACCCTGCCAACAAAAGCCCGGGTCTGTTGATTTCCGATGATTTTATTCTAAGTTCCTCGAAGTTTACCGGCAAATAGGCGGAGATAAGGTTTAGTTCTTTTACGAAAAGCGGCAGAGGTACCGAAAATTCAGCCATATTACACCTCACATATGTTAATGATTAGATTATATATTATATGTGAGTTTGTTTCAATCTGATTTTCCGCTGTCTCGCATTTCAGCCTCAGAATCTACCGTTATATTTACCGGGTAGTAGCCAAATCTTCGCAGCCTTTGCTCCACCTTTGCGGCGTCTCCATTTATTTTAAGCAACCAGTTTATTCCGAATATATCGCATCTTCTGTTATACAGCACAAATTGCAGTGCATGTGACAGATTTTTTTCCATCTTTTCCTCACACATTTTGAGAATTTCGACATCGGTGAAAAATGATTCCTGCTCAAATGGCGAAACCTTGAATTTGCAATTTACCATTATGTTTTGTCCATCAAGTTTCTTTGCTGTGCTCGCTGCAAATTGCACACCGACCTCGCTTATCTCACACATAAAGCCGTTCTTTTCTTCTCCTATTTCCAGCAATGCGCCGTTTGAACGGTGTGCCAAAAACAAAACCGAATCCATAAGCTCTCCCGACAGTCGATATGCGCTGTTGTCTTCGGAAAAAAGCAGCTCGCCCTCCATGACCACCGATGAGGGGGTTTCCATCTTCTTTTCTTCATCAGACACCGTATCGATGGCAGAAAAAAGCACATCTTTGCTTTTATTGATTTTCGCTGCGATAACCGGCAGCAAAAATCCCTCTTTCTGTGCTGTGATATCGCTGAGCGCAACCGCAATATTGCCTCTTTCCTTATTCTTTCTGATAAGTCTGTCAATCGTCTCAGTGACGGATAATCCGGACTCGTGCCTGACGTTCAAAAGCTCTTCGGCGCTGCCGGACGCGACGGCGACTAATGCATTCTTTCTGATTTCAGGCAAATTTTCAAGTGTATCAGCCAGCGTATCGGCGTTCATTTTTGAAGCGGTTATGCCCAATATGACCTGGGTGCAGTGCCCAAAATATATATTTGAAGCAATCTGCTTTCGCAATTTTTCAAACGCTGTCTCAATACTGTTTGACGTGCCGGCAATCACTATATCCTTTGATTTTTCTTCATCGTTTGTCGGCACAAGATATACGGCCGTGATGCAGACCGTATTCCTGTAGAAATCGATTCCTATTGTTTTTACAATTGCTCGCTCGTTTATTTCATGTGCATATGAGCATGAGCAAAAAACAAGCAGCGTGGCAAGAAGCAACATGGCTTTGAGCGCTTTTTTCATACCTTCACCCTCTTTTGCGATGTGAAGTAAGAAATCGTTCCGAAAACAAAAACCAGCAGCCACAATATTGCAAACACGGGCGAGTCCGGAGTTAGCGACGTTCTGAAAATAATTGCCGACAGCAAAAACAGCGCGACAGCCAGGACTATTGCCATATTGTTTGACACGAAAATAAATTTGTCCTCAATTGCAAAGCGTATGCAAAAAATACACAGGGAAGAAGCTGTGAACAAAAGTGAAAAGAGCAGAGATATTGACAGGACGTCGACAGACTGCAAAAAAGAAAAAGAAGCCGTTTCCGAGAGCATCAGCATTGAGTTTGACGTATTTGCTCCCATTCCCTTTCCATAGATCATTTCGCACAGGGTAAAGTGAAACGTACAAAACAGTGTGGAGTATGCGAGTGCAGCGCAGGCCTTTGACGAAAAGCCTGCGCTTTTTGCGATGTGAGGCCGCAGAATAAGTGACATCGGCAACACTGCCGAACCCAAAATATTGTCACGCGCTATGATAAAAGCGTTCTCGGGAAATCTCATAAAGCTCAGGTTTTCAATGCGAGGGCCGCTCCTGTTTCCGACGACAAGCAGCGAGTAAATAATAATGTAGAAAAATAAGAATAGAAATGCAAAACGTGTATTTCCCTCAAAGCCTCTCTTTTGTGCATAAAGAAGTCCTGCGGCGAAAATAACAAACGCTGTCAGAAGCGTGGCAAAGAGCACCTTTGAGTCGAGAAATGAATAAAAGCACATCGATGCTCGACGGCCGGAGTTGAGCAGAATTATGGCGGTCATAATCATCGTGACCGCTTTGTTTTGCAAATATCTGAATATTTCCAGCTGTTCGAGAAGATAGAGCGAAAGACACAAAAAAGCGGCGTATATCAATTCGCCCATCACAATATACGCCGAACCGGACACGAGGCTTCCTCTGACCCAGCCATCTGTCAGAAGCTCAAAAACACGGATGAGAAAAAGCAGTGCACAAAACTGGGATTTTGATATTTTAGCTGCGGGTTTGCCCATTTTCATCCTCCTCTAATTTCTTTGCGCCCGGAAGCTCATCCAGCATTCGCGAATGCTTTGTCAAATCTCGCCAGCCCAGACGGACGATTCCATCAGACATCATAGTGCTTGCAAATGGGGAGATTGGCGCGGTAAAAGGTATCCCATATGAATCAATTGAGCATATGTCAATCAGAAGCGCGCAGATGAGAATTGAAACCGCAAAAGGCCCAAACATGCCCCCCACTATTATTGTGGCAAGCCTTATTATCGAAATCGGCTCATACAGCATCGGAATTGTAAAGGAGCTTATCGCCGTAAGCGCTATAACCATAACAGTAGTGGAGCACACAATTCCTGCGTTCACCGCCGCTTCTCCCACCACAAGCGCACCTACAAGGCTGACTGCGTGTCCGATTGGACGCGGCAGCCTCAGTCCCGCCTCACGGACAATCTCATAGACTAGATGAATGAAAAGCGCCTCAAACATGAGCGGAAGCGGGGTTCCCTGCTGCGCCTTTGAGATGTTGATTATCATTTGCAGCGGAAGTATATCCGGTGTGTAATTTACTATTGCAACGTATATTCCCGGAAGAAAACACGATATAGCAAATGCCAGATATTTTAGCATTCTTATCATCGTCGCGTAGTAGGGCTTATTTGTGTAGTCGTCGAAGCTTTGAAAATTTTCCGCGAAGAGATGTGGAAGAATCAGCGCAAACGGAGTTCCGTCGACAATAATCCCGATTCTGCCCTCGCGCAGCTTGCCGCAGAAGGAATCGGGTCTTTCCGTGTGGCCTACTCCCGAAAAAAGCGACATGCTGTTATTTTCTAAAAAAGGCTCGATGAAACCGCTTTCCAAGACCATCTCGATATCGATTTCAGAAAGCCTTTTTTTAATTGAAGCAACATTCTTTTTGTCCACTCTGTCGCTTAAATAAGTGACAGCAACCTCTGTGTTTGTGAGTTTCCCTACCTTTTGCACATCAAAGACAAGCTTGTTTGTTTTAAGCCTTCTTCTTACAAGTGTTATGTTTACTCTCAGCGGCTCGGCAAAGCCCTCGCGCGCCGAGCGGACATTTTCCTCCGTGTAGCTCTCACTGACCGCCCTAAAGCTGTAGCCCTGTGCACCTATAATCACTGCCTTATTGCTGCGCTCTATCAGCAGCACTATGTTTCCGGCACCGATGCAAAAAAAGAGAGTGCTGAAGTCCTCGCAGGTTTTTGTGTCGATGAGCTTTGGATTCTTTGTGGTCAAAACATTAAACAGCTCCTCGGGCGTCCTCGCTTCTGACTTTTCAACCGAGAGCAGCTGCTGATATAAAAGCTCCCAGCTTTGAAGCATATTGACCATTCCGTCGCACCAGACGGCACAACAACTGTGTCCTGCGGAGCTGAACGGAGCCATAATGACATCGGATGAGTTTTCGCAAAGCTCACCGATTGCCTCTTTGTTCAATTCCAGATTCATAAAAATTTTATCTTCAATTGAAAATTTGTTTTCCTTCATTTCATCACCTTTTTTATTATCTGTGATTAGCATAGTTTAATTCACAAGAAGAGATAATAAAATAAAAAGGAGAATTTATGACTGCAGTAGTTTTGCGCACACTTTTGGTTTATGTCCTTGTAATTGCCGCTGTGCGCCTGATGGGCAAACGGCAGATTGGAGAGCTTTGTCCCAGCGAGCTTGTGACGACAATTCTCATATCAAATCTGGCTTCACTGCCCGTGGAGGAAATAAATCTGCCTCTTGCCACATCCATAATGCCGATTCTCGTCATAGTGTCAATCGAGATAATCCTTTCTGTGGTTGCCATAAAGGTGCCCGGAGTATCACGTCTGCTTTCAGGCAAAAACAAAGCCGTGATAAAGGACGGCTCTGTCGACGAGACTTCACTGCGGCAGCTTCGCTACAGCACGGAGGATCTGTTGGAAGCTCTTCGCAACAAGGATGTCTTTGACATTGGGGAAGTAAACTATGCTGTTGTGGAAACAAACGGCAAGCTCAATGTATACAAATATCCGCAATTTCAAAATTCCGTCAAGGCGGATATAAACAAGTCGCAAGTCGAGCAAAAAAAAGTTTTCCCACCCACTTATGTTATTGTCGACGCATTGATTGATGAAAATGCGCTTCTTCGTTGCAGCAAAAGCAGACATTGGGTTGACCTCGTTTTGGATAAGGAACAAACTAAACTAAAGCAAGTTCTTCTGCTGGAAGTGCTCGACGACGATTCCTATAGGCTTGTGAAGAAAGGCGGCACAGTATGAAGAGGATATATGCCGCGATTGTTTTGCTCGGAATGCTTGCTGTGACGATAACGCTTGCTCATTTGTCAATAGAAAAGTCATGTGACAGCCTTTGTGAAATTCTAAGAAACTCCTGCGAATTAGTGGAGAAAAGCGAATTTGTCGATGCAAAAAAAAAGCTTGAAATCTTCAAAGAAGATTTCAAGCGCAGCAGGATGCTTTTTCTTGCCTTTGTAAACAGAGATATCGTAAACGCAGTCGAGCTGACATCCTCGTCTCTCGACTCATATGCAACCAAAGACACAAAAATTGACTTTCTGGCAGACACCGCAAAAACAATCAATCAGATTGACGAGATAAAAAAAGCGGCGCACAGGCTTTTCTAGCGTTTCTTTTTAAGCATACCTTTCAGCTCGTCCATAAATGTGTTTATATCCTTAAACTCGCGGTAAACCGAAGCAAAGCGCACATATGCCACATCGTCGATGGATTTGAGCTGTTCCATGACAAGCTCACCTATTGTGCTGGTCGCAATTTCTCTGTCTAGTGAATTTTGAAGTGACTGCTCAATACGGTCAACCGCAGCTTCAAGCGTGTTGATCGACACCGCGCGTTTTTCACATGCTCTGAGCATGCCGTTGAGAAGCTTGTTGCGGTTAAACCTCTCGCGAGAGCCATCCTTTTTGATAATCATTATGGGAATAGTCTCAATTGTTTCATACGTTGTAAAGCGCTTTTCACATGATATACATTCACGCCGTCTGCGAATTTTCAAGTCGTCGTCAGCGGGACGCGAATCAATTACTTTTGTATCCGCACTTCCGCAGTAAGGACATTTCATGAAAACCTCCGAGTATATCGAATATTTAATAAAACCTGAAATGCATTTGAGGCACGACGTTTATGGCTTGCGTTAAAGAAGACTGAAAACCTGCATATCTTGATTTTTATTTTGCAATAATCGAGGCAAATAATGCGGGTATCGTCGCAGTCGCGGTGATGAGAACTGAAACCGCAACAGACAAAATCACAACCGCCAGTCTCACGCAAAGCTGCGAAGGATAGAACACACCAACCGCCACAAGCACTGCGGCAACAATGAAAACGCCGATTATAAGAGCCAAATGACGTTTATTGTTTTTTATCAAAACTGCACCCGCAGCCACCTCGAAGGATGATGATTTTGGGATCTTTACCGAAGAAAGCATTGAAATCGTCTCAACAGAAGAAAATGCAGAAAGAATAAATGCTGCGGCAACCGCGACAATGGCCCATATATCCAAACTCAGGCGCGCTAGCGAATATACCGCCAGAACAAAGCTGACCGATATAGCGCATGACAGCAGCACTATGAGGAGGGATTTAAAGCTTCCGTGCGTTCTGACCAAGAGGAATATGACAATAATCGCGGCGAGCAGCAAAAACGAAGCTGCCAATGCGAGTGCTGTGATGTCAGCTCTGCCAAAGTACGAGCCATGGTTGGCCACGGAAAGCTCTTTTATATCCATCTCGGAATAAGAGGAATCAAGCAGCGCCTGTATTTTCACAGTGTCGACACTGCCCTGACCGGGAAAGCCCATGCGGAGAAAATTAAACGAAGACTTGAGATCCTTAGACACGGTGACGCTCACCTCTGTGCCCAACGCTTCACTAAGCTCGCCTTGAAATTTAGCTGCATCAAACAGCTTTACATCGTAATAAACTGAAATTGGCGCATAGACCGTCTTGTATCCGGAAGTTTGAGGACTGGCGGAAAACCCGACAATAAAAACACAAGCCAGGCACACAGCCAGAATCAGCAGAGATGCAACTATAACTTTTGATTTATTCTTGATAGCATTGAACTTAGACATTTTTATTACCTCCGAAAAGCACTGGCTTTTTGAAGCATTTATATTCTGCGGCAGACCTTGTGGCGATGGCCGAGCCAAACAGAATAAAGAGCGTGCCAAACAACACCGTGTACATCAGAGCTGTGGCAAACAGTGCTACATTTGCAAAATTCAAGGTTGAAAGAGGAGAAGCGAGCATCGGCACAATGTGCTTTACAAACATACCGCTGTTCGGGGCAAAGAACACCTTGACGGCAAGCGAAACTATGAACACGGCGACGTTTATCTTAAGCGACGTCTTCCACGTTTCACTAAAGGCAAAAAGTGATGCCTTTTGCACCGAGGATGTTTCAAGACTTTGCTTTACTTCCTCGCAGTAATCTATCCCCTGCTTGACAACAATGAACAAGCCCGTGCAAAGACCCATCATAGACGCAACAGTGAAGTATGTCCCGCTGTATACGCTGAAAAGACCCGAAAATGCACCGAAAACACAGCCGACTGCGCCGAGAATCCCGACTCCCAACAAAATGCCGGCAAGCCTGTATTTTATTGAAAAATATACGAAAAGTGCGGCAAGCGATATCAGGAGCGCCGCAGAGAGAGCTTTTGCGGCATTTTCCGCGCCATATGCCTTTTCGGACAAAACTTCGCTGCACTTAAACGACATAGGAAGTGTATTTGTCTCAAGAGCCATTGTGATAGTCTGGATATCGTTGCTTGAAATCGTCATGCTTTGAAGCGTCAGGACGCCTTTTTCCATAACCGACTCAACCTTTGTCGTGCCTATCTTCTCGCCATCGAGCCAATACGAGACGACATCGACATCCTTTGTCCCCTCATTTTTCTGTACAAACTTCTCCGATACCGCTTTGAGGGCAGCCTTTGCATCTCCCTTAAGGGCAAAATCAAGGCGGTATGAGAACATGTCCATAATCGGGCTTCCTGAAATTGCGCTGATAGTGATATCTTTATTGGTGGCAATGACGTTTTGTGCGGTGACTCCGGTCGGGTTCCCGTCCACATCGGCGGAATCGCTCTCGCGTATCTCGAAAAGACCGGTTTTCCCGATATATGAAGCGACATAGCTCGTGTCATAAAATGATGTTGCACCCATTGGCAGACGCAGAATTATTGACGAATTCTCGAGATCTGTGTATATCTCATATTCTGATATATTAACTGTTTGAATTCTTTTTTCAATAATCGCTTTGCAGGTATTGAGCGTGTTCTCATCCACCGCTGTGTCAGAATCGGCTTTTAGGATAAGCTCAACGGTCTGTTCCAAATCAAGACCGAGCTGAATCTCTTCGTTTCCGTATATTTTAGCTGTTCTAATATCGCCATAAGTGCTCGTAATTCCAAAAAAGCCGACAATGAAAACGACAATTGAAACAACGCAGACACAGACGACAACCGACTTTGGAAATTTTTTCATCTTTCCCTCCAAAAATCTGATTGATATCTATCAATTATATAAATCTTAACCCAAATAGTCAAATCAATTATTGCTTTTGTGCGATTGCTTTTTCAAGCGACGAAATCTTTGTGCACACGCAAATCAGCACGGCGGCCTGTTCAATTTCTTCGAGGGACGGATATGTAGGCGCAATGCGGATATTGCAGTCCTCCGGGTCCTTTCCGTATGGAAATGCGGCTCCCGCAGAAGTCAGGGTCACACCGGCCTCGGCGCACATTGTGATAATTTTCTTGGCAGTATCTTTTGGCGTGATGAGATTTATAAAATAGCCGCCGGAGGGCTTTGACCAAGATGCTATTTCAAGGTCACCCAACTCACTTTGAAAAATATCGTAAAATTTCTCGAATTTCGGTTTAATTATCGCGGCGTGCTTTTCCATATGAGAGATGATATTCTCTTTTGATTTGAGAAATCTGAAATGACGAAGCTGATTTATCTTGTCGTGCCCTATTGTCTGAACAGACATAAACTCTTTCACTTCACCGAGCAGCGGATTGTTGAGACAAATGCACGTCACACCCGCGCCTGCATATGTTATTTTGCTGGTGGAAGCAAAAACCACGGCACGGTTAGGATTGCCCGCGCGCTCGCACTCGCCCAGCAAATCAAAAATCGGAGCATTTTCGGAGCCGAAATTGTGTACACAATATGCGTCGTCCCACATTATGACGAAATCTTTCGCCGCGCACTTCATCGACGCAAGGCGCTTTGTCGTTTTTTCGCTGTAGAGAGTGCCTGTGGGATTTGAATACATCGGAACACACCAAATTCCCTTTATACTCTCGTCGCCCGCGACAAGATTCTCGACCATATCCATGTCCGGCCCCTCGCCGTCAAACGGCACTGCAATCATCTCTATCCCGAAGTGCTCGCACATCTTGAAGTGTCTGTCATAGCCCGGTGCCGGGCAAATGAATTTTATTTTGTTTTCCTTCGCCCATGGCATATTGGAATCAGGAAGACCCTTTATGAATGCGTTAGAAATAAAGTCAAACATTATGTTGAGGCTGGACACACCGCAAACTATAACCTTGTCGGCGCTTGTGTTGAGCAGTTCTCCAAAAAGCACTCTCAGTTCCTTTATGCCATATGGAACGCCGTAATTGCGGACATCGACATTATCAGCTGTAAAGTAGTTTTGATTTACAGAGACATTGTCGAGCAAAGCTGCACTTAAATCGAGCTGTTGTGAACACGGTTTCCCTCTTGACATGTCCAACTTCAAGCCCTTTGCCCTGACTGCTTCATACTCGCAACGCAAAGAGGCCAGTTCGGCTTCTGCCTCAGATTTTGTAAAACCTGAATAGGCTTTACATGACATAAAAACACCTCATTTATAATGGGAATTATTTATTGACTAAGCGAACTTCATTTGTCCGAAGTGCACTGCTTGATACTTTGGTTTAATACATAAATATCAGGCGCAGGCAGTCGGTGAAAATGTGCTCAGCAGTTGCCAACGGTTCTCGGGTACAGCTGAACATCGCGGATATTGCCTATCCCTGTAACGTACATAATCAAACGGTCAAAGCCCAATCCAAAGCCACTGTGCTTTGTTGAGCCATAGCGCCTTAAGTCAAGATACCACTTGTAATCCTCGCGCGACAGTCCCATTTCATCGATGCGCGACAGCAGCACATCAAGCCGTTCCTCGCGTTGACTGCCGCCGACAAGCTCCCCTATTCCCGGCACCAGCATGTCAGCCGCCGCTACGGTTCGCCCGTCATCGTTTACGCGCATATAGAAAGATTTAATTTCCTTGGGGTAATCAGTGACAAAAACAGGTCCCTTGTAAATTTTCTCGGTTAGGTATCTCTCGTGCTCCGTTTGCAGATCGCATCCCCAAAAGACCTTGTATTCAAAATTCTCGTTGTGCTCGCAAAGAAGCTCAATCGCTTTTGTATAGGATATGCGCGAGAAGTCGGCTTTGACAAGTTTTGTTAGTTTTTCGAGAAGCTCCTTGTCAAAAAAGCTGTTGAAAAAAGCAATCTCATCGGCGCAGCTCTCCAACAAATAACCGATGACGTACTTTATCATTGACTCAGCGACATCCATATAATCGCTTAGATCAGCAAACGCCATCTCAGGCTCAATCATCCAAAACTCAGCTGCATGACGCGTAGTGTTGGATTTTTCTGCGCGAAATGTTGGGCCAAAGGTATATATTTTCCCAAAGGCCTGTGCCATGCTCTCGCCTTCCAGCTGACCTGAAACTGTCAGGTTTGTCTCCTTTCCGAAAAAATCTTCTGAAAAGTCGACATTGCCGTCCTTGTCAAGAGGAGGGGCTTTGGGATCCAGTGTCGTGACGCGGAACATCTCACCAGCGCCCTCACAGTCGCTGCCGGTTATTAGCGGGGTGTGTACATAGACAAAGTTGTTTTCATTGAAAAATTTGTGAATTGCAAATGCCGCTTCGCTGCGCACCTTAAAAGCCGCTGAAAAAGTATTTGTGCGTGCGCGAAGATGCGGAATCGTCCTGAGATATTCCATTGTATGGCGCTTCTTTTGCAGCGGATAATCCTGGCCGCTCTCGCCCTCAACACTTATCTCATCCGCATTTATCTCGAGAGGCTGTTTTGAATTTGGAGTGAGTACAACCGTGCCGGTCACGACAACGGCAGTTCCGACACCAAGATTGGCCGCCTCTTTGAAGTTTCGAAGTTTTTGCGCGTCGAGCACGATTTGCAAGTTTTTAAAACAGCTTCCATCGTTGATTTCGAGGAAGCCTATGACCTTGCTTTCGCGCGAGGTTTTGACCCAACCGACTACAGCAACCTGCTGCCCATCAGTGTGCTGCGATGTGAATAACTCTTTGATTTCAATTCTCTTCATCATTTGCCTCTTTAAACTTTTCTGTGACTTCTTGTTATTATATAATAAAAAAACAAATTCAACAAGTTTTTTGTATTGACTTGCAGCAGTTTTTCAATTATTATAGAAAAGCGGTAAAAATTCAAATACGGAGAAATCGCCTAGCTTGGTCGAGGGCGCACGATTGGAAATCGTGTAGGTGGTAAAACGCCTCGAGGGTTCGAATCCCTCTTTCTCCGCCAAAGCAAAAGACTATATTTAAAAGTAGTCTTCCCGCAGCCGAAATGTACGGACTTATCGCACTTTACGACCGGCGGTTCAAACTGAGAAACAGGAAAAGCTTTGATGCTTTTCCTCAGCCTGTCGAAAAAGTCCGCCCATGAGGCGGATTTTTTCAATTTTTTTGTTCCCCATTAG
>JAVVTQ010000015.1:0-33214 GCA_036653595.1 Oscillospiraceae bacterium | reverse complement strand
AGCGTTATATTCCAAAAACGCCGTGCAAACAGCAGTCCATAGAGACGGCAAATCAAAAAGAAGCACTCTTTTTAAAGAGTGCTTCTTTTGGAGCGGGCTACGAGGCTCGAACTCGCCACATCCACCTTGGGAAGGTGGCGCTCTACCATATGAGCTAAACCCGCATCGCTTTTTTATTATATCTTCGCCATCGCCTCATGTCAACGCCTTTTATCATTTCTCTCTAGCTTTGATTGACAATACCCCTCAAAAAATATAAGATTGATTTACACATTTTTTTGATTATGGGGGTATTGCGCAATGTATAGCCTGTCTGACTGCTTTGCCTGTGCATCCCTGCCCTCTTCTTTTTTAGAGCGCTATCGCAGTGCCGATGGTCCCGCCTTAAAGGTCGCGATTTTCATGCTTTGCGGGAACTGCGCCACTGTCGGCGACATAGCCTCAGAGCTTTGCATGTCGGAGCAAACAGCCTCACGTGCGGTTGACTTTTGGGAAAAAGCCGGCCTGATCAAGGACTCTGCCAAAAGCTTCTCCTCCGCAGAAAATAGCGTTCAAAAGCAGTGTCAGATTATAGAGCCGCGAAAGCATCTTTCCTCAGAGCGCGCAGCCGAGCTTTCACTCTACAACCCGGATATCGCGGTTTTGATGCAGGAAACGCAAAGGCTGATTGCCAGACCGCTTGATGCCGCCGAAAGCCGCACACTGCTAGAGGTTGTGGAATTCGAAGGCTACACCGCCGACATGATTCTGACCGTAATCTCTTTTTTCCTCCCGCGCATCAAGAATCGTCGCTCTGTCATCGCAAAGAGCGCGTCCGCCGCGCAGCAATGGCGCGAGCTTGGAATAGACTCCGCCGACGCGCTCGATAAGCACATCAATCTTCTGGAGCTTCGCGAAAAGCGCGAGTGCAAGGTTGCACAGGCACTTTGTCTTGAAAAAAGCGATTTTAACAAAGCACAAAAAGCTACAATTGCCATATGGTACGAGGAGTACGGCTATGACGAGGCTTTTGTCAAGGAGGCGTTCATGCGCACCGGCAAGGACTCTGTGGCATACATAAATTCCGTGCTTCGAGGCTGGCATAACAAGGGCTATAAGTCCCTGCGAGACACTCGCGATGAAATATCAAATGCGCCGGCCCAATCCCCAAAACCGCGCGTAAAAGCCGAAAAATCAATTTTTGAGCGAGCTATTAAAAAAGCCTCGGAGGAGCAAAGCTGATGGCAAATGAAAAAGCAAATGTCTATGCCTCAAATATTTTGTCACTTCGCCGTCAGCAAGCAGCGGAGAAGACGATATCTGACCGCGAGCATCTGTATGAGGAAATTCCGGAGCTCGCCGCTCTGGCGGGCAATATCTCCTCGCTGGGCTTTGCATTTCTTCTCTCAACGCTAAAGGATGACAATCCGCGCAGTGAAAGCGACTTCAAGCAAAAGGTAAATCTTCTCTTGGAAGAAAGAGCGGCTATCCTCGAAAAGCACGGCCTGCCGCGCGACGCGCTCAATGACTTTCATTTTTGCCAAAATTGCGGCGACACGGGCTTTCTTCCCGGCGGTGAGAGCTGTGAATGCCGCAAGAAGCTTCTCGCCCAATATACCCTGGAGCGCATCAAAAAAGTCTCCCCCCTGTCTCTTTGCAGCTTTGACACATTCTCTCTCGATTATTACTCCGACAAGCTCGATTCCCATTATGGCGTGTCCCCGCGCGAAAATATGCGCGTAATCCTAAAGCGAAGCCGTGAGTTTGCACAGCAGTTTCCAAAAGTCAGCGGGAATTTGCTTTTTGCGGGCGATGCCGGCCTAGGAAAAACACATCTCGCCTTGTCGATTGCACGTGAGGTTTTAAAAAAAGGCCGAGATGTTATCTATTGCAGTGCGCCCGGTATTTTTCGGCAAATCGAACGCGAGCAGTTTGAGGGATCTCATGACACCACCACAATAGACAGCCTAAAGCACTGTGAACTTCTTGTTTTGGATGATTTGGGCGCGGAATTTGTAAACGCCTTTGTCGCTTCGGCGCTCTACGACATCGTCAACACGCGTATTTGCGAAGCTTCGCCAACTGTCTTCACCACAAACATCATCGACGATGCGCGTCTGAGCGCGCGCTACGGCGAAAAGGTTTCTTCAAGGCTTATCGGCTGCTGCCATGTTTGTGCCTTGTTCGGCGAGGATATCAGGCTTTTGAAAAACGACTCAATCTGAAAGGATTTTTATGATGGAAAATGAAGAGAAAAACGAGCTGCCGCAGGATGAATCACGTCAGCTCAACGAAAAAATCAAGAAGGACCTCAACGGAAAGGTGCCGCGGCTGACACTCAGCTATTTTTGGCTTCCCATCTGCTTCTGCACAGGGCTGCTTTTAGGCTCCACAATAGGAAGCTCGGTGTTTGAAAACCGCGCGGCCGGGATGGCCGTCGGCGCCGTCATAGGCCTCGTGGTCGGCTATGTCATCGAAGCGCTCAAAAAACGAGGCTCCGGCAAAGAATAATTTTTATATATTCCAATAAAAGAAGTCACCGCGGTAACAAAATGCGGTGACTTCTTTATATTTAAAAACACTCTCCGCGTCCTTTTGACACCGACGCTTGACAGCGCAACACCAATGTTCGGCAGAGCGCTAGAATCCGCAGAGCTTGCCAATATTGAACACGCAAAATGACACTATCCACGCGATACCCGTCTGCGAGAGCATTGCGACAAGTGCGCCCGTTCTGCTTCCAAGCTCTCGCCTCAGCGCGGACACTGCCGCCACACACGGCATGTAAAGAAGCGTAAACACCAAAAATGAAAATGCGGAAAGCGGAGTCAGCATTGAGGAGAGCATCGAGCCGAGCGCAGCGTCGCCGGGCGCACCCGTGAGCACAATAAGCGTACTCACCACAGCCTCCTTGGCTGACAGCCCCGTCAGCAGTGCCGTCGAAATTCGCCAGTCCCCAAAGCCCAGCGGTCTGAATATCGGCGAAATCTTCGAGCCGATAAATGCCAGCATGCTGTCTGCACTGTCTTCGACAAGGTTGAATCCAAAATCCAGACTTCTCAAAAACCAAATCACTATCGACGCGAAAAAAATCACCGTGAAAGCCTTTGTCAAAAAATCCTTTGCGCGCTGCCATATATGCAGCATCACACTTCTCGCAGAGGGAAATCTGTATGCTGGCAGCTCCATGACAAACGGGACAGGCTCGCTTTTAAAGACTGTGCTTTTGAAAAACAGTCCATACAAAATTCCGACAATAATTCCGATAACATAGAGCGAAACCATGACAATTGCTTTATTTTCTTTGAAGAATATCTCGGTTATCATGACATATATGGGCAGCTTTGCGCTGCACGACATAAAAGGCACCAGCAGCATCGTCATTTTCCTGTCGCGCTCGCTTGGCAGTGTGCGCGTCGCCATGATTGCGGGCACAGAGCACCCAAACCCAATGAGCATCGGCACAAACGATCTCCCCGAAAGCCCGATTTTGCGCAGCAGCTTATCCATGACAAATGCCACCCTAGCCATGTATCCGGTGTCCTCTAGGATAGACAGCATCAAAAACAGCACCAGTATCGTGGGCAAAAACGACAGCACACTGCCAACACCTGCAAAAACGCCGTCTATTACGAGCGAGCGTATTGCGGGCGCCACGCTTGTCTTGACCAGCAGGCCGTCAATTTGTGCAGTCAGCGCGTCTACAGCCGTGCCCATCACCGCGGACAGCGCGCTTCCGATTACCCCAAAGGTCAGCCAAAAAATCAAAAGCATAATAAGCAGAAATATCGGTATCGCAAAAACCCTGTGCGTCAAAATCTTGTCTATATTGACAGAGCGGGACTGTTCATGTGTCTGCATAGCGGGTCTTTTTATGTATTTCCCGCAAATTTTATCTATGAATTCATAGCGCATATCTGCAAGAGCCGCTTCTCTGTCAGTCTGCAATTCCTTTTCCATATTTCCGACAATCGACTCTATTATCTGCGCTTCATCGGCACCAAAGTCCATGAGCTTCATCGTCGGTTCGTCGCCCTCAACCAGTTTTGTCGCCACATATCTTGCCGGCAGATTTTTATTTGCGCATCGCTCCTCAATCAGGTGCTTTATCGAATGTATTGCCTTATGCACGCTTCCCGTACAGAAATCCAGCTTCTGCGGTGCAGCGGCGGCCAGCGCCGCCTTTACAGCCTTGTTTACAAGCTCATCTATCCCCTGCTCCTTGTTCGCGGAAATTGGCACAACCTCAATTCCAAGCGCATTGTGAAGCCCCAATATGTCGATAACAAGCCCGTTGGCGTCGGCTTCGTCCATCATATTGAGCGCCAAAACAATCGGAAGCCGCAGCTCCATAAGCTGTAGGGTAAGATAAAGATTGCGTTCGAGATTGGTTGCATCAACTATGTTGATAATCGCATCGACCTTTTCATTGAGCAGCAAATCCCTCGTCACAACTTCCTCGGCGGTGTACGGTGAAAGCGAGTATATTCCCGGCAAATCCACCACCTTGACGCCCTTTTTAAAGCGGATCTCTCCCTCTTTTTTCTCGACCGTCACGCCGGGGAAATTTCCCACATGCTGACTTGAGCCGGTCAGTGCGTTGAAAAGTGTTGTCTTGCCGCAGTTTTGATTTCCGACCAGCGCAAAGTTCAAATTCATGCCTGCTCCACCACCTCGATATTCGCGGCATCAGCCTGTCTTATTGTCAGCTCATATCCGCGCAGACAAAGCTGAATCGGATCCCCAAACGGCGCGACCTTTCGCACCATTATTTTTGTCTTTGGCGTCAATCCCATATCGAGCAGCCTGCGCCTGAGCGCGCCTTGCCCTTGAACTTTCAGTATCGTTGCCTGTCCTCCGATTTCCAGCTTATCGAGCGTCATATTGGCACCTCTTTATCTCTATATGATACTTGCGGGACTTCTCGAAAATGTCAGTTAGCCCGAGCTAACCTTTTGTTTGTAAAATGAGTTAGCATCGGCTAACTCTCTGTAGCTATTTTACTATGTGAGTGCTTTTCTGTCAACAAGTCATACCTACAAATTTTGCTAGTCAAAGCGCAGTTATTTTGGTGCGTTCGTCCCCTCTCGGGCGCTTTTAAGAGCCTTGCGATAATTGCCATCTTTACAAACCCAATATGTGCTCAAAATCAAAAGTTTCCGAGCGTCCAAAAACAGCCTTCACATGGCGGCATTTTTAGTCGCCGCAAATGCGTCGGTTTTTTAGGTTGCCGAGCTTCCAACATTGGTCCGCTAAAAAAAGTGTTTTCAACAAAATTTCCGCTGCCGCAATCGAAAAGGGGCTGCTGTAAACATATCAGCAGCCCCTTTTTAAATATTACAGAATGTGCAAATACAGTCGATTCTCTAAAGAACCTCTCTCTTTGCGAGCTTTTTAAAAGCGTCCACATGCATTTTAATCAGCATTTCCCTGTCGATGCCGGTTGCAACCATAGCGTTTGGCGGCGCGTCGCATTTGCCCACAGTGTCGGTCACAGTGCAGCCGCGCGTGTAGTGACCTGTTATGTCTACCTCAACGTAATAAGGCTTCGTTGTGATAACCGCGGGGTTGATGAGCCACGCGATGGGGACAGAATCGTGAAGCGCGCAGCCCGGTTTTCCAAGCAGTCCCTCATAATAGTCCACATAGCATTTCAAAGCCTCAAACATAAATTCGCCTGTTTTTGAGCCGCATATGCGAAACAGCTCGCGGTCTTCAAACGTGGCATAGCCGTGCATCGTGGCGTCCAGTCCGCACATCAAAATCTTCACGCCGCTTTTAAAGACAATGTGCGCCGCGTCTGGGTCGCCCATGATATTAGCCTCTGCTGTCGGCATGGCATTGCCCCCAAACATAGCGCCGCCCATCAGGGCAATTCCCTCTATTTTTTCATGCAGCTCGGGGTGAGCCAGCAAAAACACCGCAATATTCGTCAGCGGACCTGTCGGCACAAGCACAACCCTGTCGGCGCTCTGTGAAACAACCTTCGCCATAAGCTCTATTGCGTTTATGTTCTCCTCCTGCTTTTTCGGCTCCGGCAGCATATAGCCCATGTTTCCCAGCCCGTCTTCTCCGTGTATGGCAGGCGCTCTTTTTTTCTTGAAATCTCTTAGCGGAACCAGCAGTCCCTTTGCGGCGCCGCGCGCCACCGGAACATTTGAAAGCCCTAAAAGCTCGCACAGCTTGAGCGCGTTTTTCGTTGTCTGCTCAATTGGCCTGTTTCCGAAAACCGTGGTAATCGCAATTATATCAAGCTCCTCGCTCGCGGCTGCAAGCATCAGTGCAAGGGCGTCGTCCACGCCCGGATCGCAGTCTATACATACCGGTATTTTACGCATTTTCAGGCGCCTCCGTTTTCACACGATACGAGTTTGCACACTCAAAATAGTGTCTTTTGTATTCTTCCCTGTCCAAGCTCCGCACAAGCTCGACATTGGCTTCCGCGTCGAATCTGTGCCTCCAATCGACAATAGTCTGCCCGCATGTCAGCTGACTTTGATACTCGCACAGCATAAAGTGCTTTTCGACGGTTGCAACCTCCGGAAACGACGCAACCACCGCAGCCGTTGCGTCACAGGAGAACAGCTTTCCCTCAAACTTATTTTCAATATGGTCAGGCCTGTCTTTTCTGTTCCAAAACCCGCTGCGGAAATTGTAGATTTTCGCCATCAGCTCTGAAATCGGGTTATCAGCGCCGAGCCTTGACATTTCTGCAGCCTCGTCCGCTGTGAGGTATGCAGAGTAGCAGGCGTCGAGGTCTACAACCACAAATTTTCGAAATTTCTGTTCGAGCAAAAATGCCATCGCGTGCGGATCCTGCCATATATTAAACTCGGCGTATGGCGTTGTATTTCCGGCAGTGGCACCGCCGCCCATAATCGTCAGCTGCTTTATCATTGAGGCCAGCTTCGGGTATTTCATGCATGCGATTGCGACGTTGGTGAGCGGCCCCAAGGCAATGAGCTCCAGCTCTCCGCTGCAAAGCAGCGCCGTGTCGTAGATAAAGTCCCACGCCGCCTTCTCATGATAATCCTCGCTGTCGAGAACATATTCCATGCCTGCCAGTCCGTTTGCTCCATGCGCATATTCTGCACGCGCCGACACCTTGATAAGCGCGTTTTCAGCTCCCTTTGCGACTGGGCAGTCAATTTGATAAAGTCCGCGCAGATATAGTGCATTGCGGGCGGTGGTTTCAAGCGCAACATTCCCGTGCACCGGCGTGATGCCCTTTATATCAAACTTGTTGCTGGCGTTCAATATCATTATCGCCTCTGCATCGTCAACCCCCGGGTCACAATCGATTATCAGTGGTCTTTTCGTCATCTGATTCTCCTTTTCGGCATTATATATAGCCGCCAAAGGTCGGCAGCATTTAAATCTGCGGATTTGATGTGCTAGAACGCGTTTCCTGAATATATTCTCATCTTTTAGCGATATGTTGCTGTTTTAAGTTGAAATTCGCGGTAAGATACTTTATAGTATATATTTTCGGGCACTCTAAATCAATAGCTTTAATAAATATCCGCCGCCCGACATATTATCATATGGGGCGCATCGGCTTAAACAGTCTTTAACTGCGCCTTGACTGCAACAAATAAAAATTGGGTGTGAGTCTTATGTTTATGTCGATGAAGTTCAGACTGAAATATTTTGTCTGTGCGGCAATCGCTCTTTTGATTGTCAGCTGCACTCTCACAATAGCGTTTGCATCCTCTCGCACAGGCGGCAAAAAAACAGTATACCTGACATATGATGACGGACCTAGCTCAAATACGCGCGAGCTGCTGGCCGTACTTGACAAATACAATGTAAAGGCGACCTTTTTTGTCACGGGGCAATTTCCCGAATATTTGGACTGTCTCACAGAAGAGGTTAACGGCGGACACGTGGTTGCCGTGCACACATATTCTCACAATTTTCCCCAAATCTACAGCAGCAGCAAGGCCTTTTGGGAGGACATCGAAAAAATGAACGACATAATTTTCGAAAAAACAGGCAAACGCAGCAATCTGCTGCGCTTTCCGGGCGGCTCTTCAAACTCCGTGAGCGTGCGCTATGGCGGAAGAGACATAATGCGCATCCTTGCAAAGGAATGTGATGAACGCGGCTATTGTTATTTTGACTGGAATGTCGACACGCGCGACTCCTTGGGGGCAGCAAAGCCCGCTTGCGATATAGCAAATGCAGCTGTCTCCGGTGTGAAGTCAGCAAACTCCTCAGTCGTGCTCATGCATGACGGCATGGGTGCAAAAACCATAGCCGCTGCGACAGAAATTATTATCGAAGAGCTTTTGGCAATGGGCTACTCATTTGACACACTCGACAATCTCAGCTTGCCTGTCCACCATTCGCTCTACTGATTGTATTTGCAAAATTGTCCTTTGTGCAGTATAGTAAATCTGTCTAATTTATTTTTGAAAGGCGCAGCTTATGTTCGGTTATATATTCCCCTGCAGACCGGAGCTTAGGGTAAAAGAGCTTGCCGCCTACAACGCGACATATTGCTCTTTGTGCGATGCTTTGTCGTCGTTTTCGCTGCCGTGCCGAATGCTGCTAAATTATGATTTTGTCTTTTGTGCCATGATTTGCTCATCGGTCTGCAACGAGGAGCCTCAATTTTGTGACGGTCGCTGCAAGCTCAATCCCCTCAAAAAGCAGCGCAAATCAAAGCCTTCGGCTCACCTCAAAAAAAGTGCAGCCGCTTTGATTATTTCGTCAAAGTACAAGCTGCGCGATGACCTGCGCGACGAGGGCTTTTTTACAAAGCTCAAATCTGCCGCCGCCATGCTTCTCGCTCATCGCGGCATCAAAAAAGCCTCTTCGCTTCTGCCGCATCTGGATGCCGAAATCGGGCGTTTGATGGACGAGCAGTGCGCTTTGGAGAAAACGGGCTGCAAGAGCATTGACGCCGCCGCGTCCGCCACGGCACAGGGCTTGAGCCTCTTGTTTAGTGATTTGTGCGGCAATGATGCTGTCTCCTCGCGTCTTGGCAAATTGGGCTACCTGTGCGGCAGATATGTGTACCTTGCGGACGCAGCAGAAGATTTATATGACGACATCAAAAAACACCGTTTTAATATTTACGCCAATCTTTTTGAAATATCCGATATCGGCCAAAAAAGCAAGCTATCACCCGCCATTGAAGAAGCACAGGCACAGCTTCTGATGTCAGCCGGGGAAATTTCAAATGTCGCAGCAAGCATCGAGTTCTCCGGGTGCTATGCCCCCATTATTGAAAATATCATCTCTCTGGGGCTAAACATGAAAGCAGAGAGCATAAAAAACAAACTTGGCAAGGAGTAAAAACATGACAGATCCATACAGAGTGCTGGGTGTCAACCCTGCATCGACAACAGACGAAATAAAAGCCGCATACCGTGCTCTTCTCATAAAGTACAGCGCAGAAAATGACGCCGAGCCAACTTCCTCCTCACGTCAGAGGCTCGATGAGCTAAATGATGCATTTGACAGAATAATTTCCGAAAAGCGCGTCGGCTATCAGGAATCGCCTGCGTCCGGCGACAGTATGGACAGCTCTTATGCCGAGAGCGCCTCACAGGCAGGCTCCGGCGAATACTTTGAAATACGCAATCTCATCAACTCAAACAATATTCTCGCCGCTGAGCAGCGCCTTATGTCGATATCGAACTCGCGGCGCGACGGCGAATGGAACTATCTGATGGGCTCGGTCTGCCATGGCAAGGGCTGGCTTGATGAGGCGCGCAAATACTATGCCGTCGCATGCGACATGGAGCCGCAAAACAGCGAATACTCATTTGCGCTCGGCAGGCTCGATCAATACCGCAAAAGCGGTTCCTATAAGACAAATTCAGACGACGGAAGAGGAGAACCTGCCGGCCCCCGCTATTCACGCAATTCAGCGTGCGGAGGCTCTGACTGCATGGACACCGCTTGCTGCTGTCTCATGTGTTCTCAGTGCATGGACTGTGGGCGCGGCGGATGTTGACGGGCGGTGATAATTAAATGCGAGATCATACTTTCAAATTGGCTCTGGGCGGTCTAATGACCGCAGCCTGTGTGGCAATCCTATTTTTCGGCTCGGTCATTCCCTTTTCCACAATCGCGGCACCGGCTGCGGCGGCGATTTGCGTGATGTTTTTCTGTTTGGAATATAACAGAGCAACGGCTTTTCTCGTCTATGCATCCGTCTCACTTCTGGCCGTACTTGTCTCTCCCGACAAAGAGCTTGCCCTTTTGTTTTGCTGCTTTTTCGGGTACTACCCGATTCTCAAAGGGATGATTGAGGCGCGCTTCAAACCGCTTGTCGGCATTCTTTTGAAAATCGTCATGATGAACGGTGCACTGTTTGCCATGTACTATGTCATTCTCAACATTTTCATCATTGCCCCCGTGCGCGACGAATTTGCCTCTTTTACGAATATTATGTTCGCCGCCTTTATCGTTCTCGGAAACATAACATTTTTAGTATACGACCTTGCTCTTACAAAAATCTCATTTTTGTATTTTGCAAAGCTTCGCGGCAAACTCATCAAAAAGAGATAATCCGCTTTTCCTCAAATTTTGCAATTATCAAAGGCATATCTCCGCCCGGCCTCATCGGCCTGCTCGGACGATATGCCTTTTTAATTGACAATGCAGCCTTTTGCCGCCTGCTCGTCGCGCGCATTGCAAGCGCGTCTTTCACAAGAAAAAGGCTAAAGTGTGCTCGTCGCGCGCATTGCAAGCGTATCTTTCACAAGAAAAAGGCTAAAGTGTGCTCGTCGCGCGCATTGCAAGCGCGTCTTTCACAAGAAAAAGGCTAAAGTGTGCTCGAAGCACCCTTTAGCCTTTTGTCAATGTATTGCTGTTTTGTAGTTTGCCTGATTTTGCAAAGTCTCAAAATGTGTTTCAGTTCACGCTTGTGTATATATTTCCGTTTTCAGATTCAAACGTAATCGGTACGGAATATTCCTTTTTGCCTTGGCTGTCCGTCATCTCAAAGAGCATCATGAACACTCCGTCGCCCAGCTCCATCTCCGAAAATGCCGTATTGGCGGTGACTGTTATCGTGTCCACAGGCACTGCCAGCAGCTCGTTGCTCTCGTCGCTTAGGGCTGTCGCATAGTGGATTGTCTGCACCTTGTCGCCCTCTTTGAGCACGCGCAGATTTTTGTCTGCAGCGCCGCTTTCATCTATGCCTTTCCTCGCACCCTCGATATAGTACTCCTCTGTGGTGAAGTCATATATAACGCTGAGATTATACTCCTCGTCGTTGAGCAGTATGGGGATCGAATATATGTTGTACTCCTCGCTCTCATAGGTGATTTCCATATAGCACAGGGCGCCGTCAATGCTGCCCCAAACCCCGCGGAAATTGTCCTTAAAAACGCCGTTTTCCCAGTCAGCAACTATGTCGTTGTCAAGTCCCAGGCAGAGCATGATATCCTCTTCGGAATCGACATAGTAAAGCTGGAATCCGATTGATGCCAGAACATCTCCTGCCTCGCTTCCAAGGTCAAGCGTGGCACACCCCTCGCTGTCAACAGTAACGGGCGCGTCTGCCCAGTCAACGCTGTCGAGCGTGACAAGCTCCGGCATGCTCTCTACATCCATTTTCGCCAGATATTCAAGCCCCTCGTCCGGCAGCTCACCCGTAAGACCATAGGCATACAGATATTTAAATGCAGTGTCTGAGCCGACATCTGTATATCTCATAAAATCTTCATAGTCGCAGTTGTAGGAGAAGTAGCATGCAAGACCGGTGGAGTCCTGGCGGTACTTGCCGTTCACCTTGTACTCAACGCAGTCCTCAAGCGACGAAATCACATTGTTTGAGGTTTCGGGCAGCAACTCTACGGAGCCTCTGGCGAGGTCACCGAGATCCGCCATGTTGGTAAAGCCCTGCTCGCGGGTGTTGCCGCCATAATTTTCAGCATTTCCCGCCACTTTCGAAAAATATGTAAAAAACGAAGGATCTTCGGCGGCACAAGCAAGCGCCTCTTTGCCGAATTCATCGTAAGCATCGACCAATTCCCCAACCTTTGAGAGGTTTGTGACCGAGAGCGTTATGTTCTCCTCAGTCCCTTCCATCTCGCAGCCCTCCACATATGTATCGCAGATGACCTGAGAGAGCTCCAGCGGTTCAATGTATGGGTTTTCGGCAATCTCGCCGAGCCATCCGGAATAGAGCCAGCCATTGCCCGGCTCGACTTCCTCGGAAGCCACCAGATATTTGCCTATTCCCGAAAAAACGTCCGCCACATCGACCGTCGCCATCAAGCAGGTGTCGAAGCCGATTATGTCCACCGGCTGATTTTTCTTGTCCTCGCCGAAAACGGAGGTAAACGCAACTTTCATCTCGGAGAGATCGAGGGAATCCATGTCATACAGCTCGTCAAAAGACGCGCCGGTGACAGAGCCGCCTCCATGGTTCCAAAGCGTGACGGCCGTGCGCTTGGCCGGATAATTTTCCTTTGCAAACGAGAGAAAACCCTCAAGCGTTTCCTGCGCTCCCATGCTTGCCGACGGCTGCTCGTCCACAAGGGATAAGCCGTTTTCATCGTAGACATAGCGCTGCAACTTATCTGCGCTGATGATATCATTCTGCCAGGTTTGTGCGCCTCCCGTTTGAATGACTATTTTTACATTTGAAGGAAGCTCCACCTCCATCATTTCGGCCAGGTCTGCGGTGGCTGCGCCATAATTGCTCTCAAGGTCGCTGCCGCAAAGATACCAATAAACCGCCCATTCTGTGTCCGTGCCGGAGTCCGTCTCCGAAGTGTCACATGCAGACATTGCGAAAACCATGCACAGCACAAGTAATGCCGCCATCAATTTTTTCATACAATTTCCCCTTTTCTATCAAATATAGAAAGATCACGCGGAAAACCCGCTAGCTCTTTCAAAGCAAACGACTTAAATAGTGCGCAGAGAATTTTGTCAAAAGCGTTGTGGCTTACGCCGATTTTGCCCCATCTTGCAATGAGCTTCATGTGACAACGCCTCTGCTTTTGCAGGTTCATCCGCCGCTGATTAAAAGGATCAGACGGCTCGCGGATTGCTTTGAGCTTATCGCCGCCATGTGTAAATCAAGCGCGGCTACCGACAAATCCATCTGCGAAGCGTCGGCTTCCCACAAAGCTTTTTTATCTTCTGTCGGCGCCTCAATATTTTTCCTCGGGCACCGTCTGTTCTTTCGTTTTTAAGACCACAAGCATCAAGAAAAACGGCAGTGTTATATTTATTCAAAATCACTTCGGCGAGCAATTTCTGCAAATTCAAATAGCGGCAATATGTTTTAATGCTGCTTCCCCGGACTTATAACAGCGCGCAAAAAGCATTCCCACACACATTGCATTGCGTCTCGTCTTGAAAATTCAAGCGGGTTATTCAGCTTATATTTTTGGGTTTATTACATGTTAAAGCAAAAGAAAACAGATGTCAACATTATGTCATATTATACTTTTTTTGTAGTTTTCTTTTTATGCTTGTATGCAGCGGGGCACCTGTCAGCGCACCGAATTTGACGCAGCTTTGTGCAGCGGGTTCATTTCATTTTGGCGGCTTCAAAGCATTGGGCTATGCCGTGTGACTCTATATGTAAAGAAACATGCAGAATGTGAAAAGCGTTTTATAAATACCACAATTTGTCAAGCGTTGCCCTCTTGCATTGTCTATCCTCTCATACGAGCAAGCTGACGAATACGGCTTCATCTTCTGCCGCAGTAAAAATTCCTTTTTTGCATGTTGCAGAGCGATGTGCGCCGACATACGGAGAATTAATTTAAAGCAGCGATACCAAAATTCTAGTGTATCTTCTCTTATGTCATCTTGTTTTTTGCTGCGAGCATGAGCTTTGACTTTGCAGCTACCTGCTTGTCTGAAAGTGATTCTCGTGACTGCCGTGTCTTTAAATGTCCGGTGAGCATCATTATCTCTGACTTAAACAAACTTCACAAAAGGCGCACCGCGCGAAAAAACGGTGCGGCCTTTGTGCTCTTCATCTTGCGTCTCTGTGCTTTGACGCAACAGCGCGCCACGCTTCGCGCTCAATCTTTCTTAGTAAAAGCGTCCTTCACTGTGCGCACGGCGGTTTTGCCGATGCGGCTGGCAATGTGCATGCCCATCTGCATCGGAATCATCTCAAAAGTAGTGCCTTTTTTGTCAAATTTCTTTTCGAGCGTTATCGCGTCAAACTTGCACTTAGTCGTGCACTGTCCACAGCCGATGCACATCTCGGTATCAACCTGTACAGCCCCGCAGCCAAGGCATCGCTCCGTTTCCTTTTTCATCTGCTCCTCGGTAAACGTCGCGCGGTCATCGTCGAACGATTTCTTTTCTTTTTTTATGTGATCCGCCATTTGACGCGGCATTGTGTCAAAGCCGCTCATATCAAGATTATCCTTGTCAATTGCGATGTATTCGCGGCGGTCGCGCCCAATTGTCAGGCTTTGTCCCTCCCACACGAAGCGGTGAATGGATATGGCACCCTGTTTTCCCGCGGCTATCGCGTCAATTGCAAAGCGAGGGCCGGTGAAAACATCTCCTCCGACAAACACATCAGGCTGAGCGGTCTGATACGTGAGCGGATCTGCCTTTGCGGTCATGTTTTTGTTTTGCTCGATGGCTGTGCCGTTTAGCAGCCCGCCCCATACAATCGACTGTCCAACAGACATAAGCACGCTGTCTGCTAAAACTGTCATCGTGTCGCTCTCATCAAATGACGGGCTGAATCTTCCGTCCTTGTCGAAAACAGAAATACACTTTTTAAACTCAACACCCGTCACCTTGCCGTTTTCTGTCAGAATGCGCTTAGGACCCCAGGAGTTATTTATCTTGATATCCTCCGCCATAGCCTCCTCCACCTCCTCGGGCAGCGCCGGCATCTCTGCCCTGCTCTCAAGGCAGAACATTGACACGGTGCCTGTGCTCTCCCGAATTGCGGCGCGCGCGACATCGATTGCGACATTTCCTCCGCCTATGACGACGGTGTTTTTTTCAAGCGCTGTTTTTTGTCCCAGATTGACGGCCTTGAGAAAATCAATTCCCGCAATGACGCCCCGGGCATCCTCGCCCTCAACCCCGATTTTGCGCCCGCTCTGCGCACCTATCGCCACATAAAATGCCTCAAAGCCCTCATCGCGAAGAGCGTCCAGTGTGATATCCTTTCCAACCTCAACGCCTGTTTTAAAGACGACGCCCATCTCGCGCAGAATGTCGATTTCCGCGTTGACCACCGATTTTTCAAGTCTGAAGGACGGTATTCCGAGCGTGAGCATTCCTCCCGGTCTTTCTTCTTTCTCAAAAACAGTCACGCAGTAGCCATCGATTGCGAGATAATATGCGCATGATATTCCCGCCGGTCCCGCACCTATAACCGCAATTTTTTTGCCGTAATCGTGCATTTTTTTAGGCACAAAGCGCGTCTTTTCATTCAGCTCCCTGTCCGCTATGAATTTCTTTATCTCATCGATGGCGATGGGCTCGTCAATATCAGAGCGGGTACACGCCGACTCGCAGCTTCTCGGGCATATGCGCCCGCATACCGCCGGAAGCGGGTTTTCCTTTTTTATCAGCTCCAGCGCCTCCGTGTATTTTCCCAATGACGCCAGCTTTATGTAACCTTGCACGGCAATGTGCGCCGGGCAGCTGGTTTTGCAAGGACTTGTCCCTGTGTCCACAACATCGCGGCGGTTGTCGCGGTAATCGTGATTCCAGTGCTTTTCTCCCCACAAATGGTCGCGCGGTGAAATGCTGTCCTTTTGCTCAATGGGTGTTTTGGCACAGAGCTTTTGGCCGAGCTTGAGCGCATTTGTCGGACAATTTTCCACACATTGTCCGCAGGCGACGCATTTTTCCTTGTCAACCTTGGATACATAGTTTGAGCGCACCATATCGGGCGCATTAAATAAAAGGGCATTTCGCAGCGAGTAGCAGGAACACGCACAGCAGTTGCAGATTGAGTGGGTGACACCCGCGCCGTCGATGTTGGGAATTTGATGCATAAGGCCGTTTTCTTCCGCGCGTTTTATGATTTGGAATGCCTCTTCCTTTGTAATTTCGCGCGCCCTGCCTGTTTTTATGTAATATTCAGCGCCCGTTCCCAGCTGTATACACATATCCTTTTCCAGATGACCGCAGCCCTCCCCCATCAATCTGCGCGAGCGTCTGCACGAGCAGTCCGAAACGGCAAATCTGGTGTGGCTGTTCAGTATCGCCGAAACCTCTTCATAAGAGGCACTGTGCGTATTTCCGTCAATGGCAGTTTCTATTGGCAAGACTCTCATCGGGCCGACTCCGACAGGCAAGTTGTGTGCGAGCATGCCCCCGCGCAGGCGCGCGTACTCTTCGAAGGCGCGCGGTATCTGAGGATATTTTTCGCAAAGCTCCTTGTTGCCCACCACCTTTTCCATCACACCCGGCACAAACACCGTCAGCTCGTACAGGCGTGCTCCGTTCTCCGTGTGGAATATACAGCCGCCCACCTTCGCAAGCTCCTCGGCCAGCCTCTGTGTCTCATCAACTGATTTTTTGCATTTTTTTGCAATCTGCTCGATTGTCTGCGGCTTCCTAAGCTCCATTGCAAGTCCGACAATCGCCATTTCATCGCTTACGACGCAGTCCAGAACATAATATTCCGGCGCTTTCTCATCGATTTTGACCAACAGCGCGGTTGCCCCGCAGATTTTTTTTGCAAGCTTCACAATATTTTTTCTGAGCGCCATCTTCTTTTTCTCCTATATTTTTTTATATCGGAAATCGAAATCTATGCGGATTTCGAGCATGCCATCGTCTCCACGACTTTGCCTATTTTCATATTATCGCAATTTTCTATGACTATATAAGTTTTTTAAGCTTCTCCAGCTGCCTCATCACCTCAGTGTATCTCTCCTCGATGCCCGAGTATTCTTTGCAGCGCAAAGCCTCGACTATTGCACACACCTCGCTGTATATCGGCGTCAGCCCCATATTTCCCGAGACTCCTTTCAAGGCATGAGCGTGTTCAAAGGATCTCTTGTAGTCCGCATCGGAAAGCGCCTCGCCCAGCTCTGAAAAAGAATCGTCGGTTATAAATTCGGCAAGGCAGGCTTCGTATAAATCCATGTCGCCCAAAAAGCGTCTCTCAATTCCCTCTGTGTCAGCACCGTATTTCCCCAGTTTTTCAAGCATTGTCTCCATGTGTATTCTCACCCTCCCTTGGCATCAGCTCGCATAGCGTTTTATAAAGCAGCTCCGCATCAATGGGCTTTGCGAGGTGTGCGTTCATTCCAAAACGCTTTGATTTTTCCACATCACCTTCAAATGCATTGGCCGACATCGCTACAATCGGCACCCTTTTTGCCCACTCGCTGCTGAGCTTTCTGATTCCTTCTGCTGCCTGCAAGCCGTCCATCACCGGCATTCTTATATCCATAAGCACTGCGTCATACGTGTGCTCCGGGGCCTCTGCAAACATATCAAGTCCGATTTTGCCGTTCACCGCCACGTCCACCTCTGCATTTTTGAACTCCAAGAGATTTTTGGCGACTATGACATTGAGCTGATGATCCTCGATAAGCAAAATTTTCTTTCCGATAAAATCACAGTCTTTGCGCAGCTCTTCACCCTTGCTTTTGGATTGTTCGGCGCCTGGTTCTGCAACAATTTCCAGCGGGATATTCACCATAAAGGTTGTGCCTGTGCCTATAGTGCTCCTTACAGATATATCCCCGCCCATGAGCTGTGCCAGATTCTTTGATATTGCCAGTCCCAGGCCGCTCCCGCCATAGCCCGAGTACGTGCCGTTGTGCTCTTGTGAAAACGGCTCGAAAATGTCAGGCAGGAATTCCCTGCCGATTCCGATGCCGGTATCGCTGATTTTAAAGCACAGCATAGCGATTTTCCCATTTTCAGAGAGCTTTGAGATATTGAGGCTGACCGTCCCGCCGCTCGGCGTAAACTTGACGGCATTTGATAGAATATTTATCAATATCTGCTGTAGCCTCACGCCGTCTCCGACGTAGTTGCTTCTCGTCCCTTCAACCTCTGTCACAACGTATCTAACGCCCTTTTCCTTCGCCTTGACGTCTATTATTGTGTTGACCGAGTCCATAAAACGGCCGCAGTTGATAACCTCCTTTATGAGCGTCACCTTTCCGCTTTCAATTTTCGACATATCCAGCACGTCGCCCAGCAGTGACAACAGGTACTTTGAGGAGTACTGCGATTTTTTGATGCAGTCCAAAACAAATGCATTGTCATCCACGTGTTGCGCCGCCAACTGGTTCATTCCCATGATGGCATTCATCGGCGTTCTGATTTCGTGGCTGATACGCGAGAGAAATTCAGATTTTGCAGCATTGGCGCGCTCTGCCATCTCAACCGCCGTGACAAGCTCACTGTTCTTTTTTTCCTGCTCCTCAACTGCCGCGGTGATGTCGGTCCTCGTCATGAGAAATACCTTTAATTCGCTGTTTATGTAGTTGAACCGCAGCTGCTTGTGCAGCATTTCGCCGTCTTTGCTCAGCATCCGATAAAAGATGCTGTAGGTTTTATGCTTGTCGAGCTGCTCTATTATGTTCTTGATGGAAATTTCGTTGCAGACATATGAGGCATCCTCTTTGAAGACAAATCTTCGAACGTAATCTCGCGTCTCTTTCTCAAAGTTCTCGCTTTCATGGGCATAGCTGTAGGTTTCGTCGTTATCGCTGTATCGGGATGCGGAATTCTTCTCGGCATCCACCACCACCAGAAAATCATAGTCTGTTTTTACAATGGCCTTCATGATGTTTTGCATTATGCGCTCGTTTGTGACATTGGTTGAGTACAGAAATGCGACAACTTCCTGATCATCGGGTCTTTTCATCATATGAGCCGTGACAATCGTCCAGTACGTGTGCCCTTCTATCTTTCGCGTAAGCTCCAGCGACAAAGAGGTTTCCCCTCCCGCAAAGCGTCTGAGAAGCGCATTTCGGTTAAGGACCGCCTTGCATTGCTTGCGCATGAGGCTTGTTGTGAGCTCGGTACACAATATATCAAAATAGTCCTGCGCCGTTTTTGCCTCGTTCATGTGAGCTTTAATCTCATCAAAGTTGCTCTTGTAGTCGAGCACGGTATTGCGTGTCAGATTTATATTGATGGACGCCATCGTGGACATCTGCATGGCCTTTCGATAGGAAAGCTCGTCGCTATAGCGTTTTTCGGCTTCCTTTTCCTTTGTCACATCACGTCCCACACAGTAGGCTCTGACCGGCTTGCCGTCATCGTCAAATACATTTGTGTAAATGACGCGCTCGCACCAAAACTCATCCTCGCGGCACTCGCGAATCCAGATGTCTGTCGAAGTCTCTTTGGCCCCGTTTTTAAGCTTCTCTATCATGTCAATCAGCAGCGGCGCGCTGTCGTCACGTATATGTCCCTCTGCGATGACCGCATGTAGAAAGTCACGGATTTTTTTGCTTTCCGGTTTGATCCTAGGCGAATTGGAGATGATGGTCATGGTGTCTTCTGCATAAGTGTATTCCCAAATGTTGATATTCGCCGCTTTGACCGCGGCGGCATAACGAGCTTCGCTTTCAAAAAGCGCCTGCTCCGCTTTCTTTTGTTCATGCACATCGGTAAATACCGTATATAAAACAGGCGTCCCCCCCTGCCAATCCATCACCTGACCGGAAACCAGCATCCACCGATAGCTGCCGTCTTTTTGGAGAACTCGGTGTGTATATTCGAATTTTCGCTTATCTTTCATCGCTGCTTGCAGAGTGCCAATCAGACCTTGCCTGTCGTCCGGATGGAACACGTCCAGCGTGGAGACGCGTGTTGCCTCGCAGTATTCTTCCTTTGTCATACCGCAAAGCTCATAAACTCGCTCACTCAAAAATATCGGTGTAAAGCCCTCGTCCAGCCTATACATTCCAACGCCGCCGGGAACAGAATTGACCAAGGTTTCATACTTTTCCGCACCCGCGCGGATTGTCTCCTCCATGCGCTTTTGAGCGGTGATATCCGTATAGTAAGCAAATATTATCTCCTCTTTGTTCTCATCGAGAGTGTGCCTAGAATTCTGACTTATCCAAACAAGGCTGCCGTCCTTTTTCTGAGCGCGGTAATCTATTCCATAAGCGTCCACGCTTCCGTTTCGCCCCGCTGCGATTTTTTTGAGCCTGTCGCGGTCGCATGAATATACAAAGTTCCAAGCGGAGCCTTTGCACGCCGCAACAAGCTCGTCTAGGCTCTCATACCCCAGCAGTGAGATGAACATATCGTTTGCAAAAAGAATTGTCAGCTCCGAATCAGCCTTGACTATGGCCAGTCCTATTGGAAGAGACAAGCTTATCATGTCCGCCTTAAGCTCTTCAAGCTTTTTCATTTGTCCGCCTCCCCGAAAAGATAATGCTGCATCGTCTTGTACAAAACATCCGGCTCAATCGGCTTTGCGAGATGCGCGTTCATGCCCGCTGCTTTTGTTTTTTCGATATCCTCCTCAAATGCATTTGCCGTCATTGCGATTATGGGAATAGTATTTGCGTCTTTCTTTCGCAGCAGGCGTATGGATTTTGCCGCCATCAGTCCGTCCATCACCGGCATTCTGATATCCATCAGAATTGCATCATAATAGTAATCATCTTTTTGCGCAAAGTTTTCGATTGCCTGAAGCCCATTTTCGGCAACCTCCACCTCGAGGTGCTTTGCACCGAGAAGCTTCTTTGCAACCTCAATATTGAGGATGTGATCCTCGACAAGCAAAACACGTTTGCCTGAAAAATCATATTCCGGCAAAGCTCCGGCTGCTTTGCCCTGCTTTCTGATGCTGTATATTTTTTCAAATGCAGAGCTTAGCGATGACTTGAACAGCGGCTTTGAAATAAGCATGTTGACACCCGCCTGCTTTGCCTCAAGCTCAATCGAGGCCCAGTCGTAAGCTGTCATTATAATAATCGTGACATCGGGCCCCACTATTCTGCGTATTTCCCTGGTTGTCTCAATGCCGTCCATGTCCGGCATCTTCCAATCCACGAGAATTATGTCGAAGCTCTCATTTCTCTCCCATCTCTCGCGCACCGCTTCCACAGCTCTTTCTCCTGAGACGACATATTCCGCCTGCAAGCTCATATCAACCAGCACCTGTCTTGTATGCTGGCAGATTATAATGTCGTCGTCGACAATGAGTGCCTTGAGATTTTCAAAGTGCATATTTGCGTTTAACCTTGTAGCCGCCTTGACTTCCTCGGAAATTCCGAGCTTGACCTCCACGACAAATTCACTTCCCACGTCCTCAATGCTGTTGACGTAGATTTTCCCGCCCATAAGGTCTATAAGGTTTTTGCAGATGGCCAGTCCCAGACCCGTTCCGCCAAATTGAGCCGTCTCGCCGGTGTAAGCCTGTTCAAAAGGCTCAAACAGGTGCGGCATAAAGCTCTCGCTGATTCCCACACCGGTGTCGTTGACGGTAAATTTCATGACAGCCTCGTCATGGCTTATCTTTTCCTGATGAACGATGAACTGCACTCTGCCTCCTTGCGGCGTAAACTTGATGGCATTGGAGATGATGTTGACGAGTACCTGCTGCAGCTTCATCGCGTCGCCTATATAGTAGTCCTCGGTAAAGCTTGTCAGCACCGCGTCATATTCAATTCCCTTTTGCTGCGCCTGAGCGTGACAGATGGCGTTTATTCCATTGATGAATTCCTCAAAGGGGATTTTGTTGCTGCGGATAAGGGCTTTGCCGCTCTCTATTCTCGACATGTCCAGAATATCGTTGATGAGCGAAAGAAGAAAGCGCGCGGAAATGCCGACCTTTGACAAATACTCTGCCACCTGCTTCGGATCGTTTATGCAGTTCGCCGCCAAGGTTGACATGCCTATTATGCTGTTCATCGGTGTTCTTATTTCGTGGCTCATCCTCGAGAGAAATTCCGATTTGGCGCTGTTTGCCTGCTGTGCAGCCAGAAGCGCGTCCTTGAGCGCCTCATTCTTATGTTGCTCTTCATTGTAGATGTCAGTGATGTCGCTGCGCGCTATGATAATTCTTTTTTGCTGCTTGTCCAGATATGAAAACTTCAGCTTTTTTCGGCTGTAGCTTCCGTTGGCCTCTCTGACGCTGCAATATGTAGTAAAGACATTCTGCTTTTCCAGCTGCTCAAAGAGATTTTTATATGACATGTCCCTGATGTTCTTCTCGATGTCCTCTTGCGCCAAGTACTTTTGCGCATACTGCGCGACTTCCTTTTCGTAATTGCTTGTATGAAATGGTGGAATTGCCGTGTTTGCTTCTGTCTTTGCAAAAATCACATAATCGTCTGAGGCTGCGTCCAGCAGTGCCAGATAGTCATAATCCATGTTGACCACCGTGTCCACAAGCGCCCGCGCCGTCTTTTTTTGATCTATGTCAATGGCGTAAATATACGCCTCCACGTCCCCGCTTTTCGGGTTCAAGAACATGTCAAGTTCAATTTGAATCCAAAGCGCTTTGTTTTCTTCCAAAATAACACAGGATTCCTGTACAACTCTTGTCTTTCCCGATTGAAAACTCTTAAGCAGGCTTTTCCTGTTGAAAATTTTCTTATACTCCGCCAACTCCTCCAAGTCCTTGTGGACGCGGTATTCGCGCAAGAAAAAATCGTCGGCCGTGCCGTTGCCTTGAAAGTCCATTATGACATCGAAGTCACTCTGTCCGTCCATGCAGGTGTTCTGCGTCAGGTTCATTTTAAAGGAGCCTATCACATCCTTATTGTGAACCTTTCGCCACTCAATCTCCTCGTTATATCGTTCCTCGAGCCGCACCCTCTCTGTTATGTCAATAGCTGTGCCGAGTGCTTTGACGGGCATTCCCTCATCATCGAACAGCGTTGTATATGAGATTTCATACCACCACCAGATGCTCTGGCTGTCATTTCTCCAGCGCCCGACGCTTGTGGCCGTTTTCTCACCGGCATAAACTTTGCGGTACATTTCATATAGTGCCGGCACATCCTCCGGACAGAGTGCGCTTCCCGGCTTTGCGAAAATTTCCGGCACTTCGTGAATCGTGGTCATTTCATCGAATATCTTGATGTGCGTGGCATTGCTGAGGTCATAGATGGTTCTGTCAGCGAGGTCAAACGTCCATAGAGTAACCCCGCACTGCTTTGCCGATTTTGCATAGTTATCCGCCATATTCTTGTAGGCGCTGATGTTTTCTGCGATTCCCAAGGCGCTCACCGCCTTGCCGTTTTCATCAAAGCTGGTGTGGTACCACACTTTTTTCCATATGGGAGTTCCCTGCTCCAGCACCAGTATTTCACTCGAGACTTCAGGCTGTCCACTGCGAATAAGGTCGTGCATTTTTTGCCACGAGGCCACGCTGTTTTTGAGAATAAGCCCTCTGTCGATCATGGACTTTGGGAAATCGTCCCATTCCTTTGTATTTCCCAGCTCTGCCATGGCGTTTAGGCCTGTCACCGCTTTGTTGCTTTGAGGATAATACGTCCAGTATTGAATTTTGCATGTTTTGAATATCAGCTTTGCCACATCATCCGATATCGCCTGACTGCACGGCGCTTTTATGCCTCCGTCACCGCTTTTCCTCATACCCCTTCATCTCCTCTGTATAAAGCTCCATATTATCTATGTTCGACACGTCAACGGCCAGTTCCAAATGGGCAATCGCTCCGTCGCATCTGATATTTTTCCCGCGCATTAAAAAAACGTGCGATGTTTGGGGCATTTTAAACAGTCTTGTGTAGACCCTGTCCTCGGCCATTTTCGACATAGTGCAAAACTCACAGGGTGCGGTTTTGTGCATCAAAACCTCATAGCATTTTTTCCCTCTGCACGCTTCCTTTGTGATATTTGCAAACTTGAAAAAGCTGTCATTTGCATAAAGCAGCACATAGGAATCTCTGTCGCAGGCGTAGATGATATCGTTGATTTCGCCATATATGCTCTCTGCATCGTTTATCCATTTTGCAATTTTTGTGTCCGCCATTTCTTCCCCATAGACCGACACCGCATTTCGTCCGTGACATTTTGCGCTGTAAAGTGCCTTGTCCGCATTCCGATAAAGCGTCTCGAATGAATTTGTCTTGGCTGACGAGCCCGCGATGCCGATAGAGCAGGTAATCTCCGCACATTTACCGTCTATCTCAATCGCCGATATGCTCGCGCATAGCTTTTGTGCTTTATTCTCAATTGAACGCATATCGGGCATATCCCTAATAAATACAGCAAATTCATCGCCGCCCATTCGTGCGATGGCGTCATCTTTTCTAAATAACTGGCGAAGCATTCCCGCCACTGCGCAAATTACCTTGTCGCCGTAATCGTGTCCGTTTAAATCGTTGATTTTCTTAAAATAATCTATGTCCAGCATAACCATCGCACATGTGTCGCCTGAGCTCTCAAAATACTGTGCAATCATCCTCTCCACGCTCGCGCGGTTGAATAGCCCCGTCATGGAATCGGTCTTTGCCTGCTCGGCCATGGTGTTGTATTCCCTAACCATTTTTCTAAAGCGGTGACTGGCCTCCAGCACGTTGCTGACGCGGCGGGTTACCACCTCCGGGATAAAGGGCTTTACAATGTAGTCGTCGGCGCCGAGCGAAAAGGAACTGATCTGCTGCTGGGCACTGTCGTCCGCGGTTATCATGATGACCGGAATAGCCATAATCGATGGGGTTTTTTGTTTGTATTGCAAAAACACCTTGCCATCCATTATCGGCATGTTTATGTCGAGCAAAATCAAATCAATTCGGGTCGGGTCTTCTTGTAGAATTCTAATAGCCTCTTCGCCGTTTTTCGCCTCTGCAAAAAGAAACTTGTCATTTAGTATCTTCATCAATATCTTGCGGTTGACCGAGACATCGTCTATGATGAGCACCGTGTGCACCTTGCGGCTGCCCGACAACCGCACAGTCTTGTATTTTTGAAGCTCTGTGTCTTGCTCCTTGCGCATGGTGATGTCAGTAAGCTCCCCGGTGAAAATATACTTTTCCCCGATCAATGCGACAAAGCGAAGCTTCGTGTGAATCCAAAGCGGCCTTTTATCCGTCCTATAGCGCATATATTCGCATTCCGCTATTTCACCTGTCCTTGCGCATTTTCGAAATGCGTTTAGAAATGAAGTGCGGCTGTCTTCGTCCAGCAGACTCAGCAAATCAGACTTATTTGCAATTATATCCTTGTGCCCGAGAAGTGCATAATAAGCTTCGTTGACACGGATTATCTCTATGCGGTCATTTGCAAATTCATAAATTGCCGCAGCCTGCAAAACATTTCCGAATAGCCGACCTATCTCTTCGTTGTCCGAAAACAACTTGTCATACCGGTAATTGTTGTGCTGAGTTTTTAAAGCAGAAGACTCATCAAAGGCGGTAGTTTTACACAGCTTCTCGTACTCTTCAACCCTCATCGGGCGCGCGAAATAAAAGCCCTGCACATAGTCGCAGCCGACGCTTCTGAGAAATTCAACCTGCGCGGCAGTTTCGGCACCCTCCGCAATCACCTCAATGTCAAGCTGCTTTGCCATTCGTATTACCGAGGCGATAATATTCTCGCCTCGCCCGGGAATTTCGGATTTTGACAAAAATCTCATGTCGATTTTTAAGATGTCTATCTCTATATCCTTTAAAAGACACAGCGAGGAATAGCCGCTCCCGAAGTCGTCCATCATGATTGTAAAGCCCTTGGCGCGCAGCCTCGCCATTGCTTTTTTCATCGCTGCCGGGTTGTCGATATAGGCGCTTTCCGTAAGCTCCAGACTCAGTAATTGCGGCTCTATCTGATACCTCTCCACCAGCTCCAACAGCATTTTTACCAACTGCGGGTTATATATGTTGACGCGCGACACATTGACCGAAATCGGATATGGCTTTATGCCTTGCAGCTTCCACGAGTGGAGACGGCGACATGTCTGCTCCCACACATAATAGTCCAGCTTGCAGATAAAGCCGTTGCACTCAAATACAGGTATAAAATCTCTCGGCAGAAGCATTCCCTTTTGCGGGTGCTGCCATCTTGTCAGAGCCTCTGCCCCGCATGGCTGATTTGTGCGTAGGCTGTACTGCGGCTGCAAGTATATTTCAAATTGCCCGTTCTCCAATGCCAAGGTCATGTCGTTTGTTATTTCCTGCTCTTTGGTCAGCTGTGCGCTCATTCCAACGCTGTAATAGGCGTAATAGGCCAAATAGTTGCCCTTGCAGGTTTTTGCCGCAAGCGTCGCCCTGTTGTACATCTCCTCAATAGGTATTTTATTGTCATCTATGACATAGACGCCCACGGATGGGACAATGTCATAATTTGGGTTATATTTTTCAAGCATTTTGCGAGAGCGCTCAATCATGTACTTTGTCGATTTTTTATCGTATGGCATGCAAAACACAAAGACGTCAGACTCGATTCTTCCATATGTCGACTTTTTAAAGCTCTTCGCGTCGCCTGCGATGTGATTTGCGATGTAAATCAACAGCCTGTCACCTTCGGCTGTGCCAAAAAAGGAATTGATGAGGTGAAAGCGATCGACGTCGAATCGAAAAAAGACAAAGCTTTCCGCACGGCCCGCATCTATCATTTCGCGGGTCGTTTCAAAAAACTTTGTCTTGTTGTAAATTCCGGTCAAAGAATCGTATTCGGACAGATATTTAAGCTGCTTTAACGCTGAGAGCTGGCTTCTGTCAATTGCATTTTTGACTCTGAATCGGATAATTTGCGGGTGATATGGCTTAGAGACAAAATCCCATGCCCCGAGCGCGAGCGCTCTCATTTCGTTTTCATCGTCTCCGTTGTTGGTCGTCACGATAACCGGCAGGTTTCCGCAGTACTCCTCGCCTTTAATCGCTTCCAGAAACGAAAAACCATCCATGACGGGCATGACAAGGTCAAGCATCACGGCTGCAATTTTGTCGGAGTGCTCACTCAGCAGAGCGAGCGCTGCCTGTCCGTCTTCTGCTTCCTCAACCAAATATTCTTCCGAAAGTATTTTCGAGAGTATCTTTCTGTTGACGGGGCTGTCGTCAACAACCAAAACGGTTTTTAACAAAGCCATATTTGCCTCCGAGAATTTCGCACAAGCAGCCGTGCATCTCCGCCACTGAATTCGTCTGTGCTTTCATCGATCATTTTGCATTCTCCTCGCGCTCGCGCATTTCGTTTTGCACTTGCTTTTTACCGGGCAGCTGCACGTTCTCATTTTTGTTTGACATCTTTTTTGTGATATTTTTCAGAATAACCGATATATTTTCCACTTTTGATTCGCGCATCGTCGGGTTTTTTCGAGTCTCTCGGGATAGCCCATACTCTCACAAATCGAGTCGCCCCCGGTATACGTCCCTCGGCGCAAAGCGTGTAAACTCTTCTCGCGCTCAGTCCCCATTCTTTTGAAGCTTCTGCCACAGAAATATAATTATCCACAATTATCCCCTTTCTCGACAGATCTTTTCGATTTAAGTATAGGCTGTCAATGGAATAATGTCAATAATATTCCGCCTTTTATTTCCTATTCTTTCTCTTTCCGAAAAGCTGTATTTATGCCTTGAAAAGCATGTATTTTGCTCTGTCTTTTCCTGTTTGGTTGGTAAATTATGGCTTAGAGGCCGATTACAGCCGATATTGCGGTATTTTTTGCCAATTGCTCTTGTTATTTCCGAATTGGTCTTGTTTCTTTTTGTTTGCTCAAAATAAATGTTGAAATTATATTGTTTATGCGTTTTGTTGATGCTATAATTGACGCATTACTGATTTGGAGGCATTATAATGAAGTTTAAGAATATTGTTGTTGCGGGCGGCGGCGTCTTGGGAAGCCAGATTGCATTTCAGGCCGCATATTGTGGGTTCAATGTGACGATTTGGCTTCGCAGTGAGGGAAGCATAAGCCGCACACAGCCGAAAATCGACCATCTCAAAGAAGTCTATATCGAGACTATAAATGCCATGGCAACGCCGCAGGGACAAACACCTGCCACATGGGCAAGGGGGCTTGCCGACTTCGAGACATTTGACAAAGCTGCATGCTTGGCAAAGGTCGAAAAGGCATATGCGGGTCTGAAACTGGAGTTGGATTTGGGCAAGGCTGTCAAGGATGCAGACCTCATCATCGAATCTATGGCTGAAAACGCGGACGAGAAGATTGCTTTTTACACAAAACTCTCCCCGCTGCTTCCCGCAAAAACCGTTATCGTCACAAATTCCTCCACACTTCTGCCTTCAAAGTTTGCAAAGTACACAGGCAGACCGGAAAAATATCTGTCACTCCACTTTGCAAATTCTATTTGGAAAAACAATACCGCTGAAATCATGGCTCAGGCAAAAACAGACAAATGCTATTTCGACCAGATTTGCGAGTTTGCAGCGGAAATTGGGATGATTGCCCTGCCTGTCCGCAAAGAGAAGTCGGGCTATCTGCTCAACTCAATGCTTGTTCCGCTCCTCTTCTCCGGGATGGATCTCTTTGTAAACGGGATTTCCGAGCCCGAGAGCATCGACAAGGCGTGGACGATGGGCACAGGCGCGCCAAAGGGACCGTTTCAGATTCTCGACACAGTCGGCCTCGCCACCGCGTACAACATTGTCATGATGTACGTCAAAATCCCCTCTTTTCTTGCCCCGTACAATTTCAAAGGTATGCAAAAAATGCTCAAGAAATATATAGATGAGGGCAAGCTTGGAATGTCCTCGGGCGAGGGTTTCTACAAATATACGAAATAGTCTGATACCGCAAAAAAACGCGGCGCGAAAGACTTTGTGCAACGCCGTTTCAAACAAAAACCCCGCATGAGCTACGGCTCATGCGGGGTTTTGTCGTATTTGTTGAATCTCTTTTATTTTAAAGCCGCATCGAAAACCCGTGTGAATATCTCGTTGTCAATTTTGACAAAGCAGCTGTCATTCATATAAGAGTAGCCGACATAGCCGTTTTCAAACAGCCGTATCTGCACGCAAGTCCCGTCCTTCATTCTGAAATACAAATGGGCCTGCATTAATTCTTGCGAATATATGGACGGTTTGCATTTTGACAAATCTTCGAACTCCCCCTTGTACAGCTCGGCGACAAAGGCGTCGATACTCCCGCTCGGCAAGTCTTCCAATTCCTTTATATTTCCCTTTGCCCAGTCCCAATCCTCGTGGAGCTGATACTCCGTTTTATTTATATTTTCCCTTAGATTCAACCGTTTTTCTCCATACAAATCCTCCCCGACTGTCAGATTGATGTCGTTTAGATTTTCGAAAAACGCAAGATTTCCGTACGTATTTAATATGCATATGCGAAAATCCCTGTCGTAGCCCTTGACCGTATACACCTCTCCTGCGACATTCGATGCCAATTCCTTTTTATAATCGTTCGGCTGCGACCATTCGTCGATTTCTCCGGTCGCGCTGCCCAAAAACTCGCCGATAAATTTGCTCTTAGCCTCATCGTCACCGTACATATACTCTGCATGTGTGTAAATTTTCCCATTGTATACAACAACCCCTATCATATCGGCAGCCGCTCCCTGCTGATTTTCAAGCAGCTCTATTTTGGGGATATAAACCGCCGCCTCACCGTATTTCTTTGTCGCGATGTCCTCGTGCTCCTTTTTTTCGCCCGCTTGCTTTGCCAGCACCAATGATACTGCAACGACCGCCAAGCACGCTGCCACTGACAATATTCCAATGCAGCGGGCACTTTTTGCGCGTTTTTTCGCGGTTGAATCGGTTCCTTTTGTATAGCGCTCGTCACTCTGTTCCAATTCGCGAATAATTTTCTTCTCTTTCACAATAAGCTCTCCTTCTTCGGGCGCTCTTTCAAGCGGTTCTTGTTCAAAAAAGCATGGAATTGACACTGCTTTTGCTGACCGGGTATTGGCTTGCAATTTCTCCGAACTGCATGTGTGGCCATATTTTTGCACAAATATACTGCGCAGCTTTAGCGTGAGGCTCTTTTAAAAGGTGTCTATTTCCCGCGCCGTCTCACCGCCATCGGTGTCTTCCCTCGGTTTTTCAGTTTTAAAGGCGCTTTCACTTATATTTGTGCCGAATTTTTCTGCTTCTGTTGCAAAATCATGGCAAAATCCCGCTTAACACCCGCACTGTCTTTTAGCTGCTATAGCAGAGCAACACTCCCGTCAGCGGTTGATTAAAAGAGACATTGCGCACTATTTTTCGTTTTTAATTAGCTTCTCGAGCTTCTGCGCTTTCCTCTCTTCATTTACAAACGAGTCTACATAAATCTTCGCCCGAAGCAGACGTAAATTGTCTTTTTTAAGTATGCAAATGCCACAAATCCCACACTCGTCCGTTCTCTGCGAGCATTTTTTCATGTCCCCTCTTGCTTCTCGTCAGCTTTCTGACACCTGCCGCCTTTGAGCAAACCCGTGAACACATTTCGTGAAAAGTTCACATCTTATATATAGACCAATTGGTCTGTTTGTGGTAATATAAAAAATAGACCTCATGGTCTGGGAGGCGACAAATGAAGCGAGTCGAAAAAAACATGGCCAGCAGACGCAAAATTTTGAACAGTGCCTTTGAGGAATTTGGAACACAGGGCTACGGACTAAGTTCAATCAATGCAATCTGCTCGTCGGGTAATATTTCCAAAGGAATTCTCTACCATTATTTCAAAGACAAGGATGAACTGTACCTTGTCTGTGTTCAGGAGCTGTTTGACAGTCTGACAAAGCATCTCGCATGCGCACTCGCCGACGTGAGCGGCACGAAGACGGCACGGTTGGAACGATATTTTGCCGCGAGGCTGCAATTCTTCCACGAACACCCATTGCACCACAGACTTTTTTGCGATGTGGTGATTGCACCTCCCCAACACCTGGCATCGGGAATTTCAGAGTTGCGCGCAGCGTTTGACGCACTGAATGTCTCTGTGCTGACAAATTTATTGAAGGAGGCCCGTCTGCGCTGTGATGTAACCATAGAATCCACCGTGGAGACTTTTCGGCTCTATCAGGATTTTGTCAATGCGCGCTACCAAATGGAACCAAGCAAAGCGATGAATTTGGAGCAGCACGAGGAAACCTGCTGGCGCTCACTGTCCATTTTACTGTACGGAGTGATAGAAAGAGAGGAATCATAAAACATGAACGAAGAAAAACAAGGTGAGAAGGAATCACTTCTCTCAGACAGCAAGCCCTCAAAAGCGATTGTAAAGCTGGCAGTGCCCGCAACAATTGCACTGCTTGCCAAGGCGGTCTACAATATCGTAGACACCGCCTACATCGGGCTTTTGGACAGCGAAACAGCGCTGGCGGCGGTGGGTGTTACCCTTCCGCTTCTTCTGATTTTTGTGTCCATTGAAAACATTTTTGCCGCCGGCGCTGCGGTGCTTGCGGGACGGCAGCTGGGCGCAAACGATAAAAACGGTGCCAACACCACCATCTCAACCATTTTGGCGGCGTCCGGGGTAATCGGTGCACTGCTCTGCGTGGGCGGCATGTTGTTTATGGAGCCTCTGCTGCGGGCATTTGGCGCTTCTGAGGCCGTTATGCCGCTCGCCAAAGATTATGCATTTTGGATGTTTGTCGCAGCCATATTCAATCTGCCGGCGCAGAGCATGAACTGTGCCGCCAGGGCGGAGTCCTCGGTCAAAATATCCTCCATTGCCGTCATCACAGGCGCGGCGCTAAACGTTGTGCTGGATCCGATTTTTATGTTTGAATGGGGCTTTAACATGGGTGTCGGCGGCGCGTCTCTGGCCACCACCGTGTCACAAATTGTCACCTTTGCCATTCTTGCATGGTTCTATATGAGCGGCAAATCCATCATCAAGGTCAGCGCCAAATATGTAAAGCCCGCTCTCAAACTATTTCGAGATGTCATTTTAATCGGCATTCCCACCGCCGTAATTCAAATCTGCCTGGCTGTCGCGACTTCGCTTACAAACATCGCGGCCGCCACCCTGCCCGACAGCGATCTTATTATCGCCGCCTACGGTGTGGTGCAGCGTTTGGTGCTGGTCGGATGCTATGTGATTATGGGCTTTATGCAGGGCTATCAGCCGGTGGCGTCCTATGCGTTCGGAGCAAAAAATGAGGAGAGGTTCCACGACTCGGCGCGTTTCTCGCTAAAAGCGACGCTGCTTTTGTCTGTCGCTGTAGCCGGTGTTTATATTTTACTCTCCGAGCCACTCATCATGCTCTTCAACCGCAACCCGGCCGTGGTGGAATACGGCTCCCGTCTGCTGATTTCGCAGGTGGCGCTATACCCCGCATTTGGGCTTTGCTATATGATGACCATCACTTTTCAGACCATCGGCGCATCAAAATATGGATTGTTTCTCTCAACCATTCGGCAGGGACTTTTCTATATTCCTTGTATACTGCTGCTTCCCGGACTGTTTGGTGTTAACGGAGTCTATCTTTCACAGCCCATCGCGGATATTCTGACGCTTTTTGTATGCCTGCTCTCCTACAGGGCAATGAAGCGCATAGCGACGCAAAATATGAAAAAATTATGAAAGCATCATAAAAAACACAGCTGCTCGCCTTTTGATAAACGGGATTTTAGGTGTGTAAATCATAGCTGAATTCGACCGACAAGCAAAAAGCCCGTTGGCGTAAAAAATGTATGTATCTTGTCAACTTCGAAAAAGCAGCTGCCAGTTGGAACAAGTATTCCATACAGCTATGAAAAGTCAAAGCTTATGTTTCAAATGAGCGCTCCCCTGCCGGCACTTAATCCCGCCACCCAAAATCCTTAGCTAACATGAAATTGAGCCGTTGCAACTTCTCTTTGGTGCAACGGCTCTCGCTTTGCCTATAGACCCAAAATTGTCCGGAGTAATACGCAAAATAGCGGTGGGTTTTTGCTATTCTTGTTCAATTATTTAATGATAAACATTAAATTATTATTGACATAGTTTAATTTTAGATGTATCATTATAAAAAATCAGTTAGGAGATACATTGTGAAATTTATGCATAAGCTGTTAAATCAAAAGGTAGCCATGAGTACAGCAAAATTCATGAAGGTAATCTGCTACATTATCATTTTCTTGTTTGTGATAATGTTGGCTTTGAGCTTTATGGGTAGATTGCAATATCATTTGCAAGTGGGAGAGAAAACCTATGCTCATGCAATCTATGCCGAAGAAGATCATGATTTCAGCATGAGGTCGCTAACAGTAAAAAGCAATGACAGCTTGCGCATTCATGCCGCAGCTGATGATGGGACAATCGACATAATCACATATATTGCCATCACTATTATGTATGCCATAAATATTATTCCGCTTATGTTTGCATATTGGTTTCTCGCAAAGGTTTTTGCTAATGTTGCAAAAGGCGAAATTTTTACACAAAAAAATGCACATTACCTCTTGTATTTTGGTG
>JAVVTQ010000014.1:2799-36982 GCA_036653595.1 Oscillospiraceae bacterium | reverse complement strand
CTCGCCCCTCAGGAATTCCGAGGAAAGGTTGCGACCTCGGACATGCTGTCGTGTGTTGTCGACAAAATTTCCGAGCTTAAGGGAATTTCGCCGAAAGAAGTTGTCGCCGCCACGCTACAAAATGCAAAGCGAGCCTTTAGCCTGTGAGCGGAATTCTAAGACGGCTTTGAAAGGTTCGATTTTTCAGTTGAGCTGAAAAGTTCTTTATAAAACTCACAAAAAAGTCCGCTCTGATGCAACGTTTAAAGCTGTTGCCTCAGAGCGGATTTTATATGTTTTCAAAGTGTTTTGTAATTTTCTTTTTGCGCTGCTTTCCCTTGCAAATTGACCTTCAAGCGTCAAATCGCCGCGCATTTCACAATTTCGGCGTCAAAATTCTCTGTCCCGAAAATCGTACTCACGCAAGGTGTGTCGATAACCGGAATCTGCGAAAATATTCGCTCCTATTCTCTCTGCTCCCAGTCAAGGCTTCTGCCCACGGCCTTGTTCCAGCCTCTTACGAGCTTCTGCCTGACGGCATCGTCCATATCCGGCGTGAAAACCTTGTCGGCGCTCCATAGTTTTTTGATTTCATCGCGATCCGCCCACACCCCGACCGCAAGCCCTGCAAGGTATGCCGCGCCCAGCGCTGTCGTCTCGTGTATGGCGGGTCTGCGTATGCACTTGTTCGCTATGTCGGACTGAAACTGCATAAGGAACATATCTCTGCTCGCTCCTCCGTCAACTTTCAGCTCCGTCAGCTCCAATCCTGTGTCCTTTTCCATCGCGAGAATTAGGTCAAGAGACTGGTAGGCAATCGACTCCTGCGCCGCGCGGATAATATGCTCGCGCTTTGTCCCGCGAGTCAGCCCGAGGATGCACCCGCGCGCATACATGTCCCAATGTGGCGCTCCCAGACCGGTGAATGCCGGAACCATGTATACGCCGCCCGTGTCATCGACTTTTTTTGCATAGTACTCCGCGTCGCGCGACTCTGTGAAAAAGCGCATTTCATCGCGCAGCCACTGTATTACCGCACCGCCGATAAACACGCTTCCCTCAAGGGCATACTGTATCTTTCCGCCGATTCCGATTGCAATCGTGGTCACAAGCCCATTCTTGCTTTTGTGCGCTTTTTCGCCCGTGTTCATGAGCAAAAAGCAGCCTGTTCCATATGTATTTTTTGCCTCGCCCTCGCAAAAACAGCCCTGTCCGAAAAGTGCCGCCTGCTGGTCGCCCGCGGCGCCGGCAATCGGAATTTGTATGCCCTGAACAGCGGCATAGCCGTATATTTCGCTGCTGTTGCACACCCTCGGAAGCATCTGCTCCGGGATGTCAAAGGCATCAAGCAGCTTTTCGTCCCAGCACAGCTTGTTTATATCGTAGAGCATCGTGCGGGAGGCGTTTGTGTAATCCGTCACATGCGCCTTTCCGTTTGTGAGCTTCCATATGAGCCATGTGTCGATTGTGCCAAAAAGCAGCTCACCTTTTTTTGCCCGCTCACGCGCACCGTCGACATGATCGAGAATCCACGCCACCTTGCTCCCGGAAAAGTATGCGTCCGGCACAAGCCCCGTCGTTTCTCGTATATAGTCGCCAAGCCCTTTTTTTACAATCTCTTCTATCATATCCGACGTCCTGCGGCACTGCCACACAATGGCGTTGTACACGGGTCGCCCGGTGTTTTTATCCCAGACCACTGTCGTCTCGCGCTGGTTTGTAATCCCTATTGCAGCAATTTGCGAGACATCCACATTGCTTTTGGCGATGACCTCCATCATGACCGAATACTGCGAAGAGTATATGTCCATAGGGTCGTGCTCAACCCAGCCCTGCTTTGGGTATATCTGTGTAAATTCACGCTGTGCCACGCCGATTATATTCTGTTCGCTGTCAAAAAGTATTGCGCGCGAGCTTGTTGTCCCCTGATCGAGTGCAAGAACATACTTCGCCATGATTTTTCTCCTTGAAGCTTGATGATTTTATTCTAATATAAATCCGCGCAAATTTCCAGAGCCTTTGCCCTATGCCTTTTCCAATGCGCGCGTGACCACAAAGCCCGCATCGGTGTTGGGGATATTTTCAATAACAGCCTCCCCCACCTGCACCGGAGCCTTTAGGCAAACGCCGTCCAGCAGCCTGACAGCCTCGGCCACTATGCCTTTCGGTATCGGAGCGCTTGTTTTCACGGGGCACCTCTCTATTTTTGCGCCCTCGATGCGCACTGTTGAGGTGACTGTTCGAACAGGGTTGCACAGCTCTCTTTTCCCGTACTCCTCGCCGCGAAAGCAGCTGTTGCCGGTGACCTTAAAGCTGTCTGACTCGTCCACTGAGAGATGGCAGCCCTTTGGGCAGACAATGCATGTCAATTCCGTCATTCAGTTTTCCTCCCTTACCGATACTGTCAATTCGTTTCCCTCGAGCTTGTCGAGCACTGCGCGCGGCAGAGAAATCTGCTCCATCTCGCCGGGCGCCATATGCTCGCGCTTATAGCTCAACACCGTTTTCTCGCCGTCCTTGACGTCAATAACCGCATTTTTCAATATCTTTCCAACGCGGAAGCTCAATCCCGCGGCAATCTCGACATTTTCCGGTCGCACCGCCTGCGGCACCGTATAGTTGACAAGCGCGCCGTTTTTTATGATGATTGCCCTCTCTTTTCCCTCGCCGTTTTTCACATAGTATGCGGCAGCTTTCCCTGCACGCGCGCTCTCCTTTGTGACAAAGTCCACAAGGTCATGGACGTGCGCCACGTTCCCGCAGGAGAATATTCCCTCGCAGGAAGTCTCCATATTCTCGTAGACGCGCGCTCCGTTTGTGCGCGGATCTATTTCTATCCCTGCCTTTTTTGTCAGCTCATTTTCGGGCAAAAGACCGACGGACAAGAGCAGCGTGTCGCAGTCAAACGTGATTTCTGTGCCCTCAATCGGTTGGCGCTGTTCATCTACGCGCGCCGCCGTCACCTGCTCGACTCGCTCGCGGCCTTTTATTTGTGTAACGGTATGCGAGAGATAAAGCGGAATATCGAAGTCGTTTAGGCACTGCACTATGTTGCGGTTTAGTCCGCCCGAAAACGGCATAAGCTCGATACATGCCAGCACTTTTGCACCCTCGAGCGTCATGCGGCGCGCCATGATAAGCCCGATATCCCCCGAGCCGAGTATAACCACGCGCTTTCCCACCATGAAGCCCTCGATGTTTACATATCGCTGTGCAGCACCGGCTGTAAATATACCTGCCGGACGCGTGCCCGGTATTGCTATATTGCCGCGAGTCCTCTCACGGCAGCCCATTGCGAGCACGATTGACCTTGCTTCGCATATTTCGTAGCCCCCCGCGGCGCTTACCATGTGAACGCATCTGTCCCGCGTGACCTCCAGCACCATGGTGTCGGACTTTATCTCTATATCCGTTTTTTTAAGCTTCTCTATAAACCTCTGCGCATACTCGGGGCCTGTCAGCTCCTCCTTGAAATAGTGCAGTCCAAAGCCGTTGTGGATGCACTGGTTCAAAATACCGCCCAGCTCTGCGGCACGCTCCACCAACAGTATTTTCGCAAGACCATTTTCATGCGCCGCCAGCGCCGCCGCCATTCCCGCAGGCCCGCCGCCTATAACAATCAGCTCGTACATCAGCGCTCGCCTCCTTTTTTTGTTTCCCCTGTGAACAGGTAGCTGCCCGCGCCGTCCTGCGTGATGTCAAGCGGGGATATTCCATACTCGCGCGCAATTATATCCACTACGCGCGGCCCGCAAAATCCGCTCTGGCAGCGCCCCATTCCGGCACCCGTGCGGCGCTTGACTCCGTCAATTGAGCGCGGAGGTATCGGCGAATGCAGGCAGTCTACTATCTCACCCTCTGTCACAGTCTCACAGCGGCAAATCACCCTTCCGTAGAGCGGATTTTTCGCTATAAGCGCCCGCTTTTCCTCGACAGTTAAACCGCCAAACCGCACGACTGAGCGCGAATTTGTCAGACAATCTTTCTTCTTTGCGGAAAGACCGCACTTTTTCAAAAGGTCAACAGCCAGCCGCGCAATGGCGGGCGCGCATGACAGTCCCGGCGATTTTATACCCGCAAGGTCGATAAACCCGGGTGCATCGGCCGCCTCTTCGATGATAAAGTCCTCGCGCTCGGGGGATATCGCCCTTATCCCTGAAAAGTTACGAATGTTCTCTCTGAAATTTATGTTCGAAACCACCCTTGCCGACTTTTGGCGAATCTGCAAAAGCCCCTCTGCTGTTGTCTTTGTGTCGCAGGCGCTTTCCACCGGCTCTGCGTTTGGCCCCACAATCAGGTTGCCGTGCACTGTGGGCGCGACAAGGACACCCTTGCCGTCCTTATTTGGACACTGAAAAATGACATGGCTCACGCGCGTTGCCTCGGATTTGTCCAGCAGAAAATACTCGCCGCGGCTGCCCTGTATCGAAAAGCTGTGCGCCGCCGCCATGTCGTGAACTCTGTCGGCAAGGACACCGGCAGCATTCAAAATATATCTCACCTCAAAGCTCCTGTCACCTGAATAGATGACAAACCCTGCCGCTGTTTTTTCTATTCCCGTCACCTCTGTGCCAAGCTCCAAACGCGCGCCGTTTCTGACCGCCGTCTCCGCCATGGCGAGCGTCAGCTCCCACGGATTGACTACAGCCGCCGTCGGTGCATAAAGCGCACCCTCGATATTTTTTGCAATTCCCGGCTCAAGCTCGCGCACCTCCTCTGCACCTAGCAGCCTCATATCGGCAACTCCGTTTTTTTGACCGCGCGAATACAGCTCCTTTATCGTCTCCATGTCAGCCCCGCCAAATGCTGCGACGAGCGAGCCTATCTGCTTATATGGGACATCCAGATTTTTGCAAATTTCCTTTGTCAGCGCCGCTCCCTCGACATTGAGGCGCGCCATGAGTGTGCCCGGCTTTGGGTCATAGCCCGCGTGTATTATCGCGCTGTTTGCCTTGCTGGTGCCCATGGACACATCGTTTTCTTTTTCCAGTATCAGCACCGACACCTCCAGCTTTGAAAGCTCATAAGCCGCGGCCGCGCCGACAACGCCGCACCCGATTATCGCAACATCAGTCATCGTTTTCTCCCCCACCATAAATTATAATAAAAAAGCAGAACGAATAAAGCGGTTGCCCGCTCCATTTGTTCTGCTCCAAATCTCCAAAACAGTATTAAATTGTCACAGCGACCACACGGCGTCGTTTGTAGAAGACACGGCGATTGCTCCGGCCGAGAGCGCCGTCATGACGTCGTCCTTGTCGCGAATCAGCCCGCTCGCAATAAGCGGGCGCCGCAGACTGCCCGAAAGCATCCTCACAATTTTGGGCATAACTCCCGGCAGTATCTCGGCAAAGTCCGGCTTTGTCTGGTAAACCTGTCTTTCTATATTGGAAAGCGACATCGAGTCGAGTACGAAAAAGCGCTGAACAGTCAGGATTTCCCTCGAGCGAGCGCAGCTTATAACCGCGCTTTTAGTCGAGATTATGCCGTCCGCGCCGGTGTTCTTCGCAATATAATCCACCGCCACATCCTGTGCGGAAAGCCCCTCGATTAAATCCATATGCACAAAAACGACTTTATTTTGTTGTTTGAAGCGCGCGACAATGTCGCTTATTTCGAGAAGATTGCCATAGAGAATAAAAACGGTCCTGCAATCGCTCGTCAGCGCCTTTTCAATTTCCGACGCCTGTTTTATCGCCGCAATTATAGGGCTTTGCTCCAGAACATCAATGAACTCGTCTTTTGTCATGTGTTCCCTCTGAGGCGTGATTTTGTTTATCTTAAGTTTTCAAAGCACTGCTCTTGAAGCGGCATTTCAGGTGTGGATGCGCCGCTCACTTTGAGCACAGCTCTTCCGCCAAGCCTTTGAGAAGTCGAGCGCGCAAATGCCGATTAACTTTCTTCTTGATTACAGTATAGAATATATAAGTCAAAATAACAACAAGGGCCTGCAAAAAAACAGAGCGCACATCCCGAGTTTTTTGGCTTCGCGCCAAATTTTGCTGTTTGTGCCGGCCTGTTTGCCTCTTTGCAGCCGTAAAATGTGAATATGCAATCAATAGTTGCGAAAATGCAACCCCTCGTTTATCGACAGCTGCATTTTGCTCTGCTATACTTTTATCAATATAACACATGAAAAGAGCAGTGATATGGACAATTTACCCGACAATGAAAAAAAGCCACGCAGCGTGCTGCGAAGCCGCAATTTTTTTCTTCTTTTTCTAGGAACAATCGTCTCCAACATAGGCTCGACGCTCTACAGCTTTGCCGTAAGCTTTTATATACTCAAAATCACCCAAAACAATGCGCTTTTGCAGGGCATTTATCTGGCCGTGTGCGGGGTTGTTTTTGTTTTGTTTTCTGTGGTGGGAGGTGTTCTCGCCGACCGCTGGGACAAGGTAAAAATCGTCTACGGCAGCGACTTCATCAAGGGCTTTGCCATAATTATATCGGCGGTTATTATATATATTTCAATTCAAAACGGCAGCGTGACAACCCAGCTGATTGTTTTATTCTGCATGGGTATTTTGTCAAATATAATCGCCGCCATTTTTTCACCCGCCACCAGCGCGCTGATTCCCGCAATTGTGGAGCAGAATCAGTTGCAGCAGGCAAATTCCTTGTTCAGTGTGCTTCAGAGCCTGCAATCGCTTATTGGAATTGTTCTTGCGGGGGTGCTGTATGCAGCGCTGCCCATTACAGTGCTTTTTGCTGTGATAGGAATCTGCTTTGTGTGCTCGGGCTTGTCAGAAATATTCATAAAGGCGCACCATGTGAGAGTTGATTCCCCGCTCTCGCTAAAATATGTGCTCTGCGATTTTCGAGAGGGCATACGCTATATGCGCCCACAAAAGGCGCTTGTGACAATGCTTTTTGGAGTTTTGTTTGTAAACTTCTTTCTCTCTCCATTTATAAGCAACGCGCAGCCATTTTTCTTTCGCACCTTTCTGGCAGACGGAAACTACCTGTTTCATGAGTTTCTGACGCCCGAAATGTGGTCGTCTGTGATGTCTGTTTGCACCTGCCTCGGCTCTCTGCTTATGGGCATGATTCTCGGTCAACGCAGCGCGCCCGAGAAGTGCGGGAGGGTGATGGTGCGCTGGCTGCTTCTTACGGCTATCATGTTTAGCGGAGTTGTCGTCAGCTTCTTCTTGTTCGCGCAGAGCGGCTTGTCGCTTAACACCCATCTTCTGCTCTCCTGTCTGCTGCTATTCTTGGTTGGCGCCTGCACCGTGAACGTGAATGTGCCCTTTATCACCTTCGTCCATCGGACGGTCGACAGCGACAAGATGGCAAAGGTTATGAGTCTGACAAATATCGGGTCAATGGGGCTAACGCCACTCGCCTCCTTTATCGGAGGGGTTCTCATCTCATCGCTGGGGCTATATTCGGTATATATTTTCTGCGCAGTGGGGATGCTTATTACGGCAGTCACTCTGTACACCAGCAAGAATGTCGACAATCTGTAAATTTTGCATCGACAAAGGCGCAAAATAATGCTAAACTAGCAGTTAGTAAAACCGAACAGTCTTTTTTGTAGAATGCACTTATAATGATTTGCGGGCCGCGTCGGCTCGTGGTCAGAGAAAAATCCGTGTCTCGTGCGGCTCATGATGCGATGTGTCGGCATGGTCGAATAGCACACGGATTTTGTTGTGTATCGTTGACTGCCACGAAATCGGTTTTCATACAAATGCGCCTGTAGCTCAGCTGGATAGAGCGTTGGACTCCGACTCCAAAGGTCGCAGATTCGAATTCTGTCAGGCGCACCAGGATAGGTTGACAAATTCCGCAGATGGAATTTGTCAACCTATCCTTTTTAGCTTATAATTGTGGTCTGAAGATTATTTATATAATCTTTATAATATGGTGATGATATGGAGTTACCAAAACGAAAACAGATACGATTACAGGGTTATGATTATTCATCTAGTGGTGCGTATTTTGTGACCATATGTACATACAATCGAGAACAAATTTTAGGCGATATTAACGTAGGGCAAGGGCTCTGCTCTTGCCGCCTATCCCATATCGGACGAATTGTCCAAGACGAAATACAAAAAATCACAAACCGTTATGTTGGCGTTAAAATTGACAAATATGTCATTATGCCAAATCATATTCATCTCATTTTACGGTCATTCCACGACCATATCATCCGCGGCGAGCGTGAATGCCAAAAAACAAAAAACGGCTGCGGCAGCTGCCTTGCGCAGACGCCGCAGTAGTAGGAGCATTTTTAGCAGCTCAAGGGCAAAATGTGAATTTGATTGCCGTCGCCGCCGATGCCGATGAGCCTAAGGGAATGCGAGCAGCGCATAAGCTCACTCTTAAGGAAAAAGATGTGACAATTCTTAAATCATGACCACGTCTTCGCGGCAAACGGGAACGCCAAAAGACAGGGCTTGCATCGACATAATTTCGTTAATATGAGAGTGTGACCGCTTTTATGAAAAAATGAGCACAGCCGATTTTAGCCCTTACAGGCTTGTTTTCAATCGGGCGATTTGACAATTGGCACAATATATTTGGCTATATCATAAGTGCAGACAATTTTCTTAAATCAGCGCCGTATAACTACTGTTTCGGCCTTGAAGGCCACTCTTTAACTAAAACACCCGCAGCCTCGGCAACGCTCAATACCCCAGTATATAAGCACGCACTGTGCCGACCATCTCGCGAATCCAGCTAGCCGGTTCATAGAGCCACATCACACGGCAATTGACCGCATATGGCACCAGCGTGTTTTCCCTGGCAAAGAGAGCCGCGCGATACTGATGAAACCCGTTCGTGACAATCGCAACTTCCCTGCTCAGGCCGTTTTCTTCTATTATGCGCGCGCTGTTTTTCATATTTTCACTCGTGTTTTTGGCGCTGTCGTCTACAAATATGCGCCCTTCTTCCACGCCGTTTTCGATAAGGTATGTTCTAATTGCCTGCGCCTCGCTCACCTTGGCTTTTTCGGTGATGGTCCCGCTTGCAATTATTACCGCATTTGGGTTTTCCTCAAGGTAGCACAGCGCCGCATCGCACCTCGCCGTCAGCATATCACCGGGTTTTTCCCCATCCACGCTGCATCCCGGTATTATGACCGTGTCGCAGCCGGCGCCTTTGTTTTGGGCGCTGGCCGCCATAGCAAACAGCAGCGTCGCCGCAAGTGCAAGTCCTGCCGCAAAAACAGCGATGCACGCAGCCTTGAAAAGCACATGTCTTGCGCAAAAATTTGTAAACTCCTCCTCAAAAAAGGAAACAAGAATCAGCGTTGACAATACAATCCCGCCGCAAAGTGAACCCAAATTAAAGCGAAACAAAATGACGGCCGGCGCCGCGACCCACAAAAGCAGGGCGCACAGGACGGCAATCAAGGCTCTTCTTAAATTGCTTATCTTTTTTACCTTATCTTTAATTTTGCTCATACATGCTCTTCTAGTCAGCTATCAAAAACACGCACAAAACCTCGTCGATTATCTCAATATCGTCTGGCGTGATATTCATTGCTTCACTCTGCGCGCGCGCCGAACGCACAGAATTGTCTTTTGCGAAAGCAGTTCTTGAATATGGGCGCTCATCGGCGAAGTTGTAGCAGACCTTGGCGGGTTTTCCCAATTTGACTCCCATGGAAGCCGCTATTATCTCTGCTTTTTCGCGCGCGTTTTTGCAGGCATGCGCTATCAGCTCTCTGTCGAGCGCGGTCTTGTCACGGACAGTAAATCTGAGGTTTAGCTGCACGTTCACATCTGATTTTCCTGCGGCTGAAAGCACGGACGCTATCATGTTCGGACTTGTTTCAAAGCTGAGGCTGGCGCTGTGAGTGCACACATAACCCGCAAAAACGCGCTTTTGCAGACCTTTTTCGTCCGTCTCGTACTCATATCTGACATTGGACGAATATGAGGTCGTCTTTATATCCGTGCGTTTGAAGTCAAGTGCTAAAAAAGCCTCACACAGCGCATCCTTTTGTTTTGCAGCCAGCGCCGCAGCCTCCTTGTAGCTCTCACTCTCGGCGACAGCTACTATTTCCAGCACTGCGAGATCCGGACTTTTTTTGACCCTTCCCTCGCCCCTGACAGTTATCGTGTGTTCCATATCGGCCTCCGTTTTTTTTGATTTTATGTCATTTTGTCGTGCCTTGTCCTATCTGTTGACAATGTTTATGGGATTTCCCTCGATAAAAGACTTTATATTGCGCTCGGCAATTTCAAAGAGACGTAGTCTCGCCTCTTTCGGCGCCCACGCAATGTGCGGCGTTATCACACAGTTGTCACATGCGAGAAGCGGATTGTCGCCTTTGGGCGGCTCCGTGCCCAACACGTCGACGGCCGCACCAAAGAGCTTTCCCGATTTCAGCGCCTCTGCGAGATCGCACTCGTTTACAAGAGCGCCGCGCGCCGTATTTATCAGCATCGCGCCATCCTTCATCTCGGCAATTGAGGCTTTGTTTATGAAACCACTATTGTTCTTTGTGAGCGGGCAGTGCAGCGATACAATGTCGGATTGCGCAAGAAGCTCATCGATTGAAGCATAGGTAACTGCTCCCTCAGGAAGCGGCTTCGTCATGTTTTGTCTGTTCACCAGCACATTCATATTCATTGCAAGAGCAATCTTGGCAACTGCGTGTCCTATTTGCCCAAAGCCAACAAGCCCCAGCGTCTTTCCGGAAAGCTCTATGAGCGGATAGTTCCAAAATGTAAAATCGCGGCTGTTAACCCATGCCCCTGTATGCACCGAATGGCTGTGCTCTCCCACATGATGGCACAGCTCCAAAATCAGCGCAAAGGTCATCTGTGCCACTGAGTTTGTGCTGTATGCGGGTATATTTGCCACAAGCACGCCGCGCGCCTTTGCCGCTTCAACATCGATAATATTGTAGCCTGTTGCAAAAACACAAATCAGCTTGAGCGACGGACACGCGTCCATAATTTCGGCCGTGATGGCGCATTTATTCGTGCACGCTATCTGCGCGTCTCCTATTCTTTCGATTATGTCGGACGCCTGCGTTCTTTCGTACACAAAAAGCTCCCCCTGCGACCTTATCCCGTCCCATGAAATATCCCCGGGGTTTGCCGCAAATCCGTCTAGCACCACAATTTTCATAACATGCACCTCTGTTTTTTTATTATTTATATTACAGCTTTGAATAAATTTCATTTGCCCGAGGCAGCAGCTTTTGATATGCCTCCTCGTCGACAAAGAGCTTTCCGCTCTTCTTTTTTGCAAAGCCCTCATCCACAAGCCTGTCCGTATATCTGTACAATGTCCTTATATTGATGCGCAGCGTGCCGGCCATCTCATTTCTGCTTGTCTCTATGACTGTAGGCAGCTCTTTGCCGACAGTCTGCTCGTAAATATAAACGAGCAGCGAATCGAAGCTGTCGAGAAAAAGCCTTTTTGTGTTTTGCTGCATTGTATTGGTGGCCAAGCTCGCAAGATAGCTGAGCATCGCGCGCGTAAATGCGCCGTCCTCATCGCAAAGGCGAAGCAGCCTGGAGGCGTATATTTCGCCAAAACAGCAGGCGCTGCGCGTTGTCACCCCGGCGCTGAAATCATCGTCCCCGCCCAGAAATTCCACCAGCCCGAATATCTGCGGAGCGCACAGCGTGTTTAGAATAAAGCCCTGTCCGTCCGCCGATTCCTTGTGTATATTGCATTCGCCGTGAAGGAGAAAATATATTTTCTCAATTCTGAAGCCGGCATTTATGAAGCGTCTGTTTGCAGGAACCGCGCAAATGCTTATATAATCGGGCGCAAGCTCCAAAAAACGCTTTTCGGCACACTTCGCATCGGAAAAGCTCTCGCACTGTGCCGCTTTTATAAGCGCCGCTGCATTTTTCACAAGAAAACACTTCCTTTCGCATTATTTATAGAAAATTATACGCTTTGCTCAAAATACTGTCAAATGTCATATTACGCGCACACGCGATAAAATATATTATATACAGGATGATAAATTAACTGACGGAGGTATTCACTTATGTGCACAGAAAACACCGCTTACGAAGCCGCAAAGCTCCAAACACGCAACATTCTCGATGACCCGACGCTTTCACACAGTCAGACGGTATTTGCTCTCGCAGCCGTCGCGAACAAGCTTGTCGACTGGTTTGACAAAACACCTGCCGACTATTTCAAGCTCTACGACAAGGGCATAATCTGTGACCTCGGCGAAGGCCCCGCGCCATACTCCCCGCGCTATATATTGCCCGACTACGAAAAATTCATGAAAAACGGCAGCGAGTTTCTGCGCCTCACCCCACCCGAGGATCTTTATGATGCTCTGACAAAGCTGCTGATTTTGTACAACCATGTTCCGTCTGTCACGCATTTCCCTGTGTTCATCGGCAGACTCGACGTGCTGCTTGAGCCGTTTGTCAAAAAAACAAACCGCGATGAGGCGAAAAAGCTCATCAAGGGCTTTCTCCTCCAGCTTGACCGCACAATAACCGACAGCTTCTGCCACGGAAATATAGGCCCGCAGGCAAGCGAAACGGCCGACATAATTCTCGACTGCCTCGCGGAGCTTCAGGACTCTATCCCAAACCTGACGCTTCGCTATGACCCGGAAGTTACGCCCGACGATTTTGCGACAAAGTGCATCGCAACTTCTTTGAAATGCGCTAACCCTGCTTTTGCGCTCGACAGCTTTTACAAGGAGCAGATTGGTGAAAGATACGGAATCGCAAGCTGCTATAACGGCCTTTATGTCGGCGGCGGCGCTTACACTCTGCCCCGCATGCGTCTTAGCCTTGTCGCAAAGGAATGCAGCACAAGTGACGAGTTCTTTGACACTGTGCTTCCGCAATGCGTCGACACAATGCTCAAGTTCATGGATGCAAAAATCAGATATCTCCGCGAAGACGCGCAGTTCTTTAAGACAAATTTCCTTGTAAAAGAAGGGCTTATTCAAAAGGATCGCTTTGTCGGACTTTTTGGAATAGTCGGCCTAAACGAATGCGTCGACACGCTGATGGATCTTGACAAAAACCCTGCGCGCTATGGAAAAGACAGCGCCGCAAACGATCTCGGAGTTCGTGTGATGGAGCTTATCGAAGCGATGGTAAACTCGCATGAAAACAAATACTGCGAAGTCAACAAAAACCGTTTTCTCCTTCATGCCCAAGTCGGCGCGCAAAACGACGAAGGCACAAGCCCCGGTGCGCGCATAGCGATTGGAAAAGAGCTGCCGCTCTATGACCACCTTCGCCAGGCCGGCATGTTCCACCACTTCTTCCCCTCGGGCGTCGGCGATATTTTCCCGTTTGACGAGACAGGCAACCGCAATCCCGCCGCTATACTCGACGTTTTCAAGGGTGCTTTCAAGGTTGGCGTAAAGTATCTCTCAACCTATGAGGGCGGCGGAGATCTCATCCGCGTCACCGGCTACCTTGTCAAGCGCTCTGACCTCGAAAAGCTGCAAAACGGCGGCGTTGTATACAATGGCGTCGTGGCGCTCTCAAGAGAGGCCTGTGAGGAACGCGGCGTGCTGGAGCGCAAGGTTCGCTCTGTATGATGCAGCAGGCTCTCGTAAATAAGATAATCGATTGCAGCGTGGTAGACGGCCCGGGCAACAGAACGGTAGTTTTCTTTCAGGGCTGCAACCTCGACTGCAAGTATTGCCACAATCCCGAAACCATCGGTTTTTGCACAAATTGTGGGGCATGCATAGCTTCCTGCCCTGCAAAGGCTCTGTCGCTTGTCGACAAAAGGGTCGTATGGGATGATAAAAAGTGCATCGGCTGCGATGTCTGCCTTAAAACATGCACCTACAAAAGCTCGCCCAAGACGAAGCTTATGACGGCCGAAGATGTCGTTTTGCACCTGCGTCCAAATCTGCCCTTCATCCGTGGAATAACGCTGTCAGGCGGAGAATGCACTCTTACAAGACGCGACTTCATCATTGAGCTTTTTGCGATGACCAAAGCACTCGGCCTAACAAATTTGCTCGATTCAAACGGCACTCTGGACTTCTCTGAGGACTGCGAAATTCTTCGCGATTGTGACGGTGTGATGCTTGACATAAAGGCGTTCGACGACAGCTATCACCGAAAAATCACCGGAAGCCCAAATGAACTTGTTCTTAAAAATGCCGTGTTTCTGGCAAAAATCGGAAAGTTGACTGAGGTTCGCACGGTAGTTATCCCCGGCCTGCTCGACAATGAGGGCACCGCGAACAAAACCTCAAAGCTTTTGTCGCCCTACCTCTCGGTTGCGGACATCGGCTATAAGCTCATAAAGTACCGGCCATTCGGCGTTCGGGAGGAATACAGCACATTCCCTGTTCCGGACGACGCGCTGATGCAGAGGCTTTCTGACATTGTCAGAGGCAATGGCTTTCGTATTGTTACTGTAATTTAAAATTTTTTCATTTAGCGGCGAGCGGTGTTTTTCAGACATCCCGCTCGCCGCCTCATTTTTTTTGAAGCTGCAAAATGTTTAAAACCCGGTTGACATTGATTCGGCGTTTCGCTATAATAATAAAGCCGTAAGTTCGTGGGGGTGTAGCTCACCTGGGAGAGCGCCTGACTGGCAGTCAGGAGGTAAGGGGTTCGATCCCCCTCATCTCCACCAAAAAAAAGACATAGCATGCCGTAAATGGATGCTATGTCTTTTTATGTGCTCTCTGCTGCAATGCAGTTTATATGTTTGTTCATTTTATGTTTATTCGCTGATCTTTGCAAGTCGCTTGCGATAAAATAAAGCTGCCTTGGCGAAATATAAGCCTATCGGAAATTTGTAAACCAGCTCTGACGGTGCACAGTCGCGGCGCTCATAGCGGCTTTGACATAAATATCGCGTCCACGATAGGCCTTAGACTTTTCAAAACTTCTCTGCTTGACATATCAGGTTTTTCAGCGGTCTATTATTTCTTTTTGTACGGCAAAAATAACGGTTCTGCTCTCGTTTTCCCCGCCCATACAAGTGGACAGCATCAGTATTTTGCTGCTGGGATTTGCATATGTTCTTGTGTCATAAAGTGACCTTCCTTTGACTCCCGACAGCCATTGCTCGTAATCGGCTTCGCCATCAAAATTCACTCTGTAATTTTCATCTCCTGCAATCGCATTGAAAACCGAGAACACCTCATATGTCAAAATGCAGTTTTCTGCGTAGACATGAATTTCCCTGTGCTCGCTAAAAAAGCTCTCGTCGCGATATTTCTCAAGCGTGCCGAACATAGAGCCATCGTTCATTCTGTGTCCATACAGTATTGTGTTTTTTGAGCTCCAGTCCGAAGCACAGTCAAAGTCGGAGAAAATGCTGCCCGCAAGGTTAGGCTTTTTTTCAAATGTTGTTCGCAGATACTCGTCGTAGTCGTCGGCATATACCACCGGGTACGAAATCTTGGTGCCAGGTATGTCGAGCCATCCCATGTAATCGCCGTTGATTTTCGCCAGCGTGTCCCAATCGACAGAAAGGTATTGACGGTCGCCCTCGGTCACCGGAGCAGACACCGCCGTTTTCTTAATATTCGAATACGAATCAGCCGCTTTCTTATGTTCGAGTAAACCGGAGGTAAGCTTGTAGCACGAAAAAACGAACACGGCAAAGCACACGACAATTCCCAAAGTGTATATTGCACGAAGTCCCTTGCGCCGACTTCTGAGATTAAACTCTAAATGTGATTTTTTACCGCTCATTTTTATGCAGCCTTTCGTCGCGCTCGCGTTTATGTCCGTCCAATTTGCTTGTCGCCGGCTCTCAAGCTTCTTTTTTATAATAGACCCGAACCATATTAGCTGTCAATCTCATCAAAAGCGCATCCTCTATGAATACAGCTTTGCATAAAAGCATCCTCTTCTCCCGCTATCTTATCCTGTTTACTTATTCACCATAATTTGGTATAATAGTATAGCCATCAAATTGGTCATTACTCTGAAAAATACAGTTTTTTCATATAATTTACAATTAATCAACAACTGCTTTTGCCGCGGATAGTAATATTATTGATTGACGAATTGTATGACGCAATATACATCTATCGGAGAACACATGGGCAATTCAACATACTTTAAAATAATAATATGGATACTCAAGCACGTTACACATTCCATGGAGACTACCTGGGAGACGCCTTATGACGGGCAACCTGCGATTTTTGCGTGCAACCATGCCAGGGCATTTGGCCCTATCGCCATGACGGTGCATTTCGATCTCGCAAAAAGCTCATGCTCTTGGATTAATCACCAGATGATGCAGGCAAAAATGGTTCCATCATATATACGCAAGGACTTTTGGTGGAAGCAGGGCATGTGGTACACGCATATCTTTGATTACACGCTGCCATATATAGTAGCCCTTGTCATCCCCCCACTTTTCAGAGGCTCCGGGGGAATACCCGTCTACCATGACATGCGTGTGATGCAGACCTTTCGAGAAAGCGCAGAAAAACTAAAGAGCGGCAAAAATATAATCATTTTTCCTGAAAAGCCGGTTGGCTACAATGAATATTCAAAAGAGCTGAGCACGGGCTTCACCTCAATTGCGCGCCACCTTTTGCGCGAGGGCTGCAAGCCCCCAAAGTTTTATCCCGTTCATATAGACTGGAAGCGCAAGAAAATCACGGTCGGATCACCCGTCTCTTATGACCCAAATCTGCCCGTGAAAGAGGAGAGCATCGCGATTGTCAGCAAGCTCGCAAGAACTGTCAACGGCTCTGCAAATGACAGTGCCTCAAAAAAGCAGCTGCCTGTCTGAATCAACTTGCTCTGCCGGTTCTTTTTTGCCGCCGCTCGGGGTCTTGCGCTTAGCTTAAAACCCGCTTTCATAAATTGCGCCATTAATTACTGCTCGAAAAACGGTGCAGGGGTCACGTGTCAACTTGCGCACGCGGCTCCTGCACTATAAATTTTTCAGAGCTTTTTTCTATTTTATGTCATCGTCATAAATCAGCGCATTGAATTCCAAAATCATTGTCGACCACGTATTTGGCCCGACTATGCCGTCTGCCTGCAAGCCGAAATATCTCTGGAATGACAAAACCAGCTGATTTGTTTTGCAGCCGAATTCGCCGTCTACTGCTACAATCGGGAAGCCTGCTGAAAGCAATGTGCCAATGGTGTTCATATAGCTTTGCACAAAGCGCACGCTGTCTCCGCTGCTGCCTTTTTGCACCGGGGTACCGGGGTATTTTGTCACTACTCTTCCGGGTTCGCCCGCTTTTACCTTTCGGTACATTTCAACAATCGCATACCATGTCTTTTCGCCGATTACTTCATCCGGCGACAGACCAAACTGCTTTTGGAAAAGTCTTGTGGCATCGGCCATGTGGCTGCCGAAAACAGAGTCCTCTTCAAGCTCGTTGATAGCCGTGTAGACGGTTCTGATCATATTCAAATAGCGCTGCATTTTCAACACAGAGCTGCCCGTGCTGCCATATGTCAGCGGAGTGCCCGGATAGACATCCGTCGTGGGGTCGGGCAAAGACGAATAGTCCAAAACTATCGCATTCCACGTAATCTCACCTATAATTCCGTCGACGCATATTCCCTTTATTGCCTGATACTGCATAACAGTGCTCTTCGTGTTGGGGCCATATATTCCATCCACCTTCAAAAACCCAAGTGAAGGATAGAGATATTCACGGATAGCATTGAGATACGTCTGCATCAGCTTTACATTATCGCCCGTGCTCCCGCACCTGAGCGGTGTTCCCGGATACGGTGGCGATACCACCTGTACAACATTGTTATCATCTTGATCACACATAATTAACACACCCTCCTGTCAACTCATAGTATGCCAACCGCTGCCAATAGGTGCACGTTTAAAATCCGCGAGCCTTTGCTCTTAATTTTTGCTGTAAAGAGGAAGAGCCATTGATGATAAAAGCCGCCATTATATATCTTGTTTTGATTAATCTCTGTGCATTTGCCGCAATGGCCTTTGACAAACACAAAGCAAAAAGAGACGGACGCAGAGTTGCGGAAAAAACGCTTTTCATCCTTGCGGCAATGGGAGGAAGTGCGGGTGTTCTCGCGGCGATGTATATCCTCCGCCACAAGACGCGTCGGCTCAAATTCACACTTGGAATTCCCGCGCTGCTTTTGGCACAGCTTGCGGCAGTGTTCTTGATATTTTTGCGTTGATTCGATACCCGCCTAGTCTGTACACTTTTCACATTTTGAGTTATAATTGACTTAATACAAATTCAAAGGAGAACAAGCCATGGACAAAAGCGCGATTTTCAAACTCAGTTATGGGCTGTATGTTTTGACCGCAATGGACGCGGGAAAGGACAACGGCTGCATAATCAACACAGCGATGCAAATTACCGACAACCCACTGCGAATCATTATAGGTGTCAACAAGAATGACTTCACGCACGACATGATAGTCAATTCCAAAGTATTTAACATCAGTGCGCTCACGGTAGACGCTCCGTTTTCTGTTTTTCAGCACTATGGCTTCCAGTCCGGGCGTGATGTCGACAAATTTGCGGACAAATCCGCCATTGTGCGCGCCGCAAACGAGGTCGCTTATGTTGCCGACTACACAAATTCCTATATCTCGGCAAAGGTCACCGACATGGCAGACCTCGGCTCTCACACGCTGTTCACGGCACTTGTCACAGACGCCGTCGCCTTGTCGGATGCGGAATCTCTGACATACGCCTACTATCACAAGAACACAAAGCCAAAAACCACCACAAAGAAAAAGGGCTGGGTCTGCAAAATCTGTGGCTACGTGTACGAGGGTGAGGTTCTCCCCGAGGACTTTGTTTGCCCCATATGCGGACATGGTGCAATTGATTTTGAGCCTGTCAATCTGTAATTGAGCCGTCCGATATACCTAAAAAGAAGCGCCGCTTCTTATCTAATCGGCTGTTTGTTTTCGAAGGCTGTGCATTCCAAACATGCACAGCGCCGCGCACTGAACAATGAGTGCCGTCACAGTTGCAAAGGTTGTCCCAAACATTTCATATCTCGCCACGAGTACAAGACTCGCGCAAAAACCGACTCCTATACCGATAAGATTTGATATAATCAGACCCTTCATATCTCTAAGCACCGTCAAAAGCATGCATAAGAACAAAGAGAGCGCCGTGAGCACCGCGCACACAACCATCGGCACGAGCAGCGAGCTGTATTTTGCAAGCTCGGCGCCGTACAAAAACCCGAGTCCCCACCTGCCGATAAGCAGAGCCCCGGCAATTGCGGCAATGCCTATTCCTGCCACAAAAGCCGAAATGCGCACAGCACTTTTGAGAAATCCGCTTTTATCTTTTTTTATAAGCTTGCTTGCGAACATAGTTATAAATGGTGTGAACAAAAACGCGACTCCAACTTGTAAAATCATAACCGGTGAATTCACAAGATGAAAAATTCCCATAACGGTCGTCCCGTGGATGCGCTCGAGAAACAGTTTTGGAATTGAGGCTGTCGCGGTATTCAAAAACACATATATGGCAAGTGGCAGACACTCCTTGAGGAGCTGCACCACGCTTCTTGACGTCACCGAGCCGAGAGGCGCGAGCAAAAAGCGAGAATGCCAGACATCGTAATAGAGGCTGAACCCATAGCACAGCACAGTCATAACTAAAAGTGTGAGAACCAAATTATGCGTGAAAATCATCATTGCGCAAAACGAAGCGGCGCTGAGAACGCCGCGCGCGGCATATGATATGCCGATTATGTCCATCCTGTCATGCTTTTGACAGCAGCCGTGAAAAATGTCCGTTATCGACTCCAAAAGCTTGTACATCAAAAAAATATATATACAAAGCGCCTGTGTCCCCGAATAACCCGACATAACCGTATATAGCGCGCACAACACTATCGCCGCAAACACCGTCACGCAGCGGCTTGTGATATATGTGCCGTTTGAATACTTTTCGACTATATCCGAAACCTGAAAGGTGCGCATTCCATATGAAGCAAGTGTCAGGAAAATATTTGTCACCGCCATCGCGGTAGCCAGAAGTCCGGTGTTTTCCAGACCCGCTCCTCCTGCGGAAAACTGCTTGACAAAAAGACCTGTAATCAGCCATTGGCACCCGAAATATATAAGACTTCCGGCCGTGTTGAAGGCCAGATTGCGTCTCAGTGTTTTTGTGTTTTGTTCCATTTTTGCTTTATCTCCCGCATTATTGACTATTCAAAGCATATCATTTTAGCTTAATTTAAACAACAGAATTTGGCGCTTTCGCGGTCTGTTTAAGCCAAAATCCTCTGTACAGTCACTTTTGCTTTGCACAATACGCTCTACTTAATTCGGCTTTTTAAATAGCCATAGCCTTGTGCTTCCATATCTTCAAAGGCGATAAAGCGCAGCGATGCACTGTTTATACAGTAGCGCACACCGTTTGGGGACTCGGTATCCCCCAAAAAGACATGTCCGAGATGCGAATCCCCCGCCCTGCTTCGCACCTCCGTCCTGGCCATTCCGTGCGAGAGGTCCTCTATTTTTATCACCGCCGCTTCATCGATTGCGCCCGAAAAGCCAGGCCAGCCGCATGATGTCATAAATTTATCGTTTGATGAGAACAGCGGCTCACCCGTGACTACGTCGACATATATTCCGCGCTCGAATTTATCAAAATATTCATTATCAAAGGGCTTCTCCGTCTGCGAGCGCTGAGTGACAGCGTACTGCTTTGGCGATAGCATATCCTCAATGGCGTCAGCCGCAGGCTTTTTATATAACCCCGGATCGAATACCATGTTTTTTAGAATTTCAATCTCCGCCGCCGGAATATGGCAGTAGCCTGCGGGATTCTTGTCCAAATAGTCCTGATGATATTCCTCCGCATCGAAAAAGCTCTCCAGCGGTCCTGTTTCAACAGAAAATTTCGCGGTTCTGCCTCTCTCTAGCTCCGCTATGCGGTTGACCGTCTCCTTTGAGGCATCGTCCGCATAATATATTCCCGCCTGATACTGCGTGCCGATATCATTTCCCTGTCTGTTGGTCTGCGTCGGGTTCACAACATAAAAATATGCGAACAGAATGGCGTCAAGGCTTATCTGCTTCGGATTGTACTCCACTCGCACCGTCTCGCGAAAACCAGTGTCCCCGGCACACACCATTTCGTAGGTCGGGTTATCGCATCTGCCGTTTGCATAGCCGCTCGTGGCCAAAACAACTCCCTTAAGCGACTGTGCCAGCTTTTCCATGCCCCAAAAGCAGCCCCCCGCGAGATAGATAACCTCAACACCGTCCTTTTTCACATATGTGCTGTCACCTTTGGCGTTTGCCATTTTTGTCATTCCCCCTTCTTCTCCTTTTGCCGTGCAGCCTGCACTTATCATAATCAGCATCACCGCCGCAAGAACTAACGCGAGCAGCCTTTTCATTTTGTTGTCCCCCGTTTTGAATCTGCAACACATGGGCGTTGACTGTGCCGCATTCTTTTGTTGGTATATATATTATATATCACCGTATATTTTTCTGTCACAAAATATTGCAAATAATATTTATAATTGTCATTGACAAATTCGCTTGATTACACTATAATACCTTAGATAAATTATGACGGGGGTGACGTGAATGAGCATTCTTCTTACAGGGGGAAATGTTTATAGGGATTGTGTTTTCAAACGGCTCGACATCGCTGTTCGCGGCAACTCCATTGTCGATTTGTCTCCCAATATCTCACCTGTCGGTTTTGATATTGTATTACAGGTTAATAATTTATTTATCATTCCGGGCCTCGTCGATGTGCATGTACATCTTCGACAGCCCGGTTTTTGTTATAAGGAGACAATTGCAAGCGGCACGGCGGCGGCGGCGCGCGGCGGCTTCACTGCTGTGTGTTCCATGCCAAATCTCAATCCTGTGCCAGACTGTCTCGAGAGCCTGAGAGTTCAGCTTGCCGCAATAGAGCTCGACGCACATTGCGGGGTTTTTCCGTTCGGTGCGATAACTCGCGGGCGCAGCGGCGACGGCACTCTCTCGGACATGGAGGCCATGGCGCCGTTTGTAGCGGGGTTTTCGGATGACGGCTGTGGTGTGCAAAGCGATGTACTGATGGAAAAGGCAATGCTCGCGGCAAAGCGGCAGGGGAAGCCGATTGTCGCGCACTGCGAGGACAATTCTCTTCTCACAAAGGACTGGTGCTTGAATGAGAGCGATTTTGCAAAGTCGCACAAGCTTGCGGCAATCGACTCGAAAAGTGAATGGAAGCAGCTGGAGCGCGATTTGAAGCTTGTCGCAAAGACAGGCTGTCAATATCACGCCTGCCATATTTCCTCGCGAGAAAGCGTCGAGCTCATCAGAAAAGCAAAGGCCGAAGGGCTTCCCGTTACCTGCGAAACGGCGCCGCACTATCTTGTTTTTTGCAGCGATGATCTGTGCGACGACGGCCGCTTCAAGATGAATCCACCGCTGCGCTTTGCGGCAGACCGACAGGCACTGCTTTGCGGAATTGCCGACGGAACAATCGACGTTATAGCCACAGACCACGCTCCGCACAGCGATTTTGAAAAATCGTGCGGGTTGGCGGACAGCGCCTTTGGCGTGGTAGGGCTGGAAACCGCATTTGTCTCTATGTACACAGAGCTTGTTCGCAAAAACATCATCTCACTGGAAACACTCATAGACAAAATGTCACTAGCACCGCGAAGAATTTTTGGTTTGCGCGGTGGAAACCTCAAAGAGGGGGAGAGCGCCGACATCACCGTGCTCGACCTCAACTGCAACGGGACAATATCGAGCGGGAGCTTCTTGTCAAAAGGACACTCTACGCCTTTTGACAACATGGAGATCTGCGCTGACATTGCATATACAATCTGTGAAGGGAGAATCACATGGGACAAAAGTTTACAAAAAAGCTTGTGATGGAAAATGGGCACAGCTTTTTGGGCTATGCCTTCGGAGCACACAAGGACACCGTCTGCGAGGTCGTCTTTAACACCGCCATGGTCGGCTATCAGGAGGCTATTTCCGACCCGTCCAGCACAAATCACGCAATAGTGATGACGTACCCGCTCATCGGCAACTACGGCATAAACGACGAGGACTATGAGTCAAAATTTCCGTCCGCAGGTGCGCTCATCGTGCGTGAATACAATGATTTTCCGAGCAATTTTCGATACACCCACACACTTTCCGATTACCTTGAGGAAAATGGCATCGTCGGCATATCCGAGCTGGATACGCGCAAAATAGCGCGCATCATACGCGATGAAGGCACACAGCGCGTGATGCTTACAGACGCAGATACCCCCGACGAAAAGGCTCTCGATATTATAAGGTCAACACCTGTTCCGACCGACTTGGTCAAGCGTGTCAGCTGTAAAAAGCGCTGGTACTCGCGCACGGCAAACTTTCGCTTCAATGTCGTCGCAGTCGATTGCGGCATAAAGCTCAATATAGTGCGAATGCTCAACAGAAAGGGCTGCAATGTCACTATCGTGCCCTATGACACCGCAGCTGAGGAAATTTTGCGGCTGTGCCCGGACGGCGTGCTGATTTCAAACGGCCCCGGCAATCCGGCAGACGTCCCCGAGGTTATTTCGCTGATTTCAAAGCTTTGCGGCAAGCTTCCCATATTTGGCATATGCCTTGGATATCAGCTCGCTTGCCTTGCCTATGGTGCGAGTGTGTATAAGATGAAATTCGGCCATCATGGCGCAAATCATCCCGTAAAATGTGTGGACACCGGCAAAATAGAGATAACCAGCCAGTTTCATTTCTATGCCGTCGACGAAAAATCCCTTGAGGGCACAGGCCTGCGCGCGATATACACAAATGTGCTCGACAATACTGTGGAGGGCGTGGAAAGCCTCGACAAAAGCGTCCTTGCTGTCCAGTTTCATCCCGAGGGAGCGCCCGGGCCTCAGGACAGCGAATACCTGTTTGACAGATTTCTCAAAATGATGGACAAGGGAGTGACTCTCAATGCCGAAAAGAAATGACATCAAAAAAATACTGGTGATCGGCTCGGGTCCAATCGTCATCGGGCAAGCGGCCGAGTTTGACTACGCCGGCACTCAGGCCTGCCTTGCCTTGCGCGAGGAGGGATATCAGGTTGTGCTTGTAAACTCAAACCCAGCCACAATTATGACAGATACGAACATCGCGGACAAAATATATATGGAGCCGCTCACGCTCGAGTATGTGGCGAAAATTTTGCGCTACGAGCGCCCCGACGCGATTCTGCCCGGGCTGGGCGGCCAAACAGGCCTCAACCTCGCCGCCTCACTTTACAAAAAGGGCGTTCTTCAGGAGTGCGGAGTTGAGATTCTGGGCACCTCCTTTGACAGCATAGAGCGCGCGGAGGATCGCGAGCGCTTCAAGGAGCTTTGTGAGGAGCTGGGAGAGCCGGTGCTTCCCTCGGAGATTGCCCACTCGGTTGATGAGGGACTGCTGGCAGCCTCTCACATCGGCTACCCCGTTATTCTGCGGCCGGCCTTTACCTTGGGCGGCACCGGCGGCGGCTTTGCCGACAGCGATGAGGAGCTCACCTCGCTCATGAAGCACGCCTTGGAGCTGTCACCTGTGCATCAGGTGCTTGTGGAAAAGAGCATCTGCGGCTTTAAGGAGATTGAGTTTGAGGTCATGCGCGATTCAAACGACACGGCAATAACTATTTGCGGCATGGAAAACCTTGACCCTGTGGGCATACACACGGGCGACTCCATCGTCGTCGCACCATGTCAAACGCTGACAAACAAGGAATACCAACTGCTTCGCGACAGCGCTCTCAAAATAATATGCGCTCTGAAAATAGAGGGCGGTTGCAACGTTCAGTTTGCGCTTGACCCCTTCTCCTTTCAGTACTTTCTCATTGAGGTAAATCCGAGGGTTTCCCGCTCCTCCGCACTCGCCTCAAAGGCAAGCGGATATCCAATAGCACGCGTCTCCGCAAAGGTCGCAACAGGGATGCATCTCGACGAAATCATGCTGGCAAACACACCGGCTTCCTTTGAGCCGGCGCTTGACTACATCGTCACAAAGATAGCGCGTTTTCCCTTTGACAAGTTTGTCTCGGCCTCCAATAAGCTGTCCACTCAGATGAAAGCCACCGGAGAGGTCATGAGCATAGGCAGAACATTTGAGGAGAGTCTGCTCAAGGCAGTGCGCTCGCTTGAAGTCGGGGTTTGTCATCTGCACATGAATAAGTTTGATGAAAAGACATCGCAGGAGCTGATGCTCTACATCAAGGACGGCACCGACGATAGGCTATTCGCCATTGCTGAGCTTATGCGCCGAAAGACAGACCCCGGCCTAATATACAACGCAACAAAAATAGACATGTTCTTTCTGGGCAAAATTTCAAATATAGTCAATCTCGAAAAAACGCTGCACGCGGACACCTTTGACAGTGAGGCGCTTTATGACGCGAAAAGAATCGGATTTTCCGACGAATATATCGGAGAGTGCCGCGGCATGAGCGAGCTTGAGATATACAAGCTTCGCAGGGAGCTTGGGATAATGCCTGTCTACAAGATGATAGACACCTGCGCCAGCGAATTTGACAGCTATGTCCCCTACTTTTATTCAACGTATGAAGATGAAAATGAGTCCATAGTCAGCGACAAGCAAAAAATCATCGTGCTCGGCTCGGGGCCGATTCGCATAGGGCAGGGTGTTGAGTTTGACTATTCCACAGTGCACGCCATATGGACAATACGCGCGGCCGGCTATGAGGCAATTATAATAAACAACAATCCGGAAACAGTGTCGACTGACTACACCACGAGCGACAAACTATATTTTGAGCCGCTGGCCGTAGAGGATGTCATGAACATCATCGAGCTTGAAAAGCCGCTCGGCGTCATCGTATCATTTGGCGGACAGACTGCAATAAATCTCTGTGCACCGCTCACAGAACTTGGCGTTCCGATTGTCGGAACGGCAAATGAGGCCATCGAGCGAGCGGAGAACCGCGATGCCTTTGAGCGTCTGATGGAAAAGCTCTGCATCCCGCGCCCTGAGGGAAAGGCCGTCACCGATGTGGAATCGGGTGTGCGCGCCGCCGCAAAGATAAGCTATCCGGTGCTTGTGCGCCCCAGCTATGTGCTGGGCGGAAGAGCCATGCAGATAGTTTCGGGAGAGGAATCACTTCGAAGATACCTGCGCACGGCTGTCGAAATTGACGAGAGCCGCCCCGTGCTTGTCGACAAGTATATAATCGGCAAGGAGCTTGAGGTTGACGCGGTGTGTGACGGGGAAAATGTGTTTATTCCCGGCATAATGGAACACGTCGAACGCACCGGCATTCACTCGGGAGACAGCATAAGCGTGTACCCCACTTTCAGCATCGACGCCGAGGCAAAGGCAAGGATAATCGACTACACAGTGCGCCTCGGAAAAGGGATTGGGATTTTGGGGCTTTACAACATACAGTTTATCGTCGACAAAAATAACGATGTCTATGTTATAGAGGTCAATCCACGCTCCTCGAGGACAGTTCCCTTTATCTCAAAGGCCTCCGGCTATTCACTCGCCGACATCGCCACGCGCGTGATGCTGGGGCATTCCTTGGTGGAACAGGGCATAACAGAAGTTTTCCCAAAACAAAAGGAAAAATGGTTCGTCAAGGCCCCCGCGTTCTCCTTTTCAAAGCTGCGCGGCGCCGACGCATACCTCTCGCCGGAAATGAAGTCGACGGGTGAGGCTATCGGCTATGACAAAAAGCTGACACGAGCGCTGTACAAGGCTCTGCGCTCCTCCGGGATGAACGTGGCCAACTACGGCACGATACTGGTTTCCATCGCAGACAAGGACAAGGACGAGGCTCTGCCGCTGATACGCCGCTTCTATGACCTGGGCTTTAACATTGAAGCGACACGCGGGACGGCGGAATTTCTCAAAAGCCACGGCATTCGCACGCGCGTTAAAAGCAAGCTCAGCGAGGGCAGTGAGGAAATTCTTGAATCGCTGCGCCGAGGCTATGTCAGCTACGTCATAAGCACAAAGGACATGGACAGTGAAAGCCAGATGTCGGATGGCTTCCTCATTCGCCGCACCTCTGTTGAAAACAATGTGACCTGCTTTACTGCGCTTGAAACAGTCCGCGTGCTTCTCGATGTGCTCGAGGAGATGACCATAGGCGTGTCGACGATAGACAGCGACTGACCGAGTAAAGCAGTTTTAGTGAACTTTTTGAAATCCACACGCCATCAGCTCAAGGGAGGAAGTATATGACCAAAACCATTTTTACGTTAATTGGCAAACGCAATCTCACACCTGATATCTGCGAACTAAGACTTTTGGGCGACACAAGCGCCTTTACAGCGCCCGGTCAGTTTTTGAATATAGAGCTGGAAGGGCTGTTTTTGCGCAGGCCTATTTCTGTCTGCGACTGTGAGGGCGACTGTCTGACAGTCATCGTCCGCGATGTCGGAGAAGGAACACGGGCGCTGTGCCGTGCGTCAATCGGAACGCGGTTCGACGCGCTCACCGGGCTTGGAAATGGCTTTGACACCGCTGTTCACGGCAAAAAAACCATATTGATTGGTGGCGGCGTGGGCACTCCCCCGCTCTATCTGCTCGCAAAAAGACTTTTGCAGCGGGGTGTCTCTTTATGCATAGCTCTGGGTTTTTCCTGCTCATCGGACGCGTTTTATATCGACGAATTCTCCGCGCTTGGCTGTCCGGTGCTTGTTTCCACTGTCGACGGTTCTCTGGGAGAAAAGGGCTTTGTCACCGCCTTGGCAGAGAGCACCGACTGCGATTATGCCATGTGCTGCGGCCCTGAGGCGATGCTTCGAGCCGTCTATAATCTGCCCCAGCTGACAGATGGTCAGTTTTGCTTTGAGGAGCGGATGGGCTGCGGATTCGGGGCATGCATGGGCTGCACCTGCGCGACAAAATATGGTTCGAAGCGGATTTGCCGCGACGGGCCTGTGCTCAAAAGGGAGGAAATTGTATGGTAGACCTTTCAGTTAGCCTGTGTGGCACAGAACTGGACAACCCCATAATCCCCGCAAGCGGAACCTTTGGCTATGGCTCGGAATTTGCAGAGCTTTATGATCTCGACATATTGGGCAGCTTCTCCTTTAAGGGCACAACCCAAAAGCCTCGCTTCGGAAACAGAGCGCCGCGCATAGCCGAATGTGCCGGCGGTATGCTAAACAGTGTGGGTCTGCAAAATCCCGGAATAGACGAGGTTATAAAAACCGAGCTTCCAAAAATTAAGACTTTTTTTCACAAGCCTCTAATCGCCAACATCAGCGGCTTTTCGGTGGATGAATACAAAGCGTGCTGCGAGCTGATAGACAAAGAACCGCAGGTTGGAATAATTGAGGTCAACATCAGCTGTCCAAATGTGGAAAACGGCGGCATGAGCTTTGGGACAACGGCGCACGGCGCTGCTGAGGTCACAAGAGCCGTGAAATCGGTGACTGCAAAGCCGATTTTTATGAAGCTGACCCCAAATGTAACCGACATCACCGAAATTGCACGCGCCTGCGAGGATGCGGGAGCCGACGGACTCTGTCTTATCAACACTGTGCTGGGCATGAGGATTGACCTGAAAACCAAAAAGCCGCTGCTTGCCAACAAAAAAGGAGGCATGTCCGGTCCCGCCATTTTTCCAATCGCACTGCGCATGGTCTATGAGGTATATGAGGCCGTTGGGATTCCCATAATTGGTATGGGCGGAATTTCCCGTGCGGAGGACGTGCTTGAAATGATGCTTGCCGGTGCCGCTGCGGTGCAAATAGGCGCTGCAAATCTGAAAAACCCTTATATCTGCAAACAAATAATTGAGGCTCTGCCAACTGTGTGTGAAAAGTACGGCGTGGCGCAGCTTCGTCAAATAACAGGAGGTGCACATTCATGAACAGAGACGTTATTATTGCATGTGATTTTCCATCAAAAGAGGACACTCTCGCGTTTCTCGACAGGTTTGTCAAAGAAAAGCCGTATGTGAAAATCGGCATGGAGCTTTTTTATGCCGAAGGTCCGGAAATTGTCCGAGAGATAAAAAAACGCGGACACAAAATTTTTCTCGACTTAAAGCTGCACGACATTCCAAACACTGTCGGGCGCGCAATGTCTTCCCTGTCGCGCCTCGATGTCGACATGTGCAACCTGCATGCCTGCGGCACGATTGAGATGATGAAGGCTGCCCTGGCAGGGCTTGTTCGCGCAGACGGCACTCGTCCGCTTCTCGTTGCCGTGACTCAGCTCACCTCCACAAACGCCATCGCGCTGCGCGACGAGCTTTTGATTGAGTCCTCCATGGAAGAGACGGTGCTTCACTATGCAAACAATGCCAAAACGGCAGGTCTTGACGGAATAGTTTGCTCTCCGCACGAGTCCAAAAAGGTCAAGAGCGTCTGTGGCTCGAGCTTTATTACAGTCACTCCCGGAATTCGTTTTTCCGACAACATCACCGATGACCAAAAGCGAATAATGACACCCGCCATGGCACGTGAAAACGGCTCCGACTTCATCGTCGTCGGGAGGCCCATCACTCAGGCCTCCGACCCTGTCGCAGCCTACGAGCGCTGTGTAAGAGAATTTTTGAATTAGAGGGGAATCATAATGGAAAAGGAAACTGCAAAGGCTCTTTTATCAATCGGGGCGGTATTTCTTAGTCCCAATGAACCATTCACGTGGGCAAGCGGCATCAAAAGCCCTATTTACTGCGACAATAGATTGACACTAACGTCTCCAACGGTGCGCGACAAAATCGAAAATGGCCTGTGCGGCCTCATCGCTCAGCATTTCCCCACCTGTGAGGTTCTCATGGGGACAAGCACGGCGGGCATAGCGCACGCGGCAATCTGCGGCCATATAATGAAGCTGCCCATGGGCTATGTTCGTTCCTCGGCAAAGGATCATGGCAGGACAAACAGGATTGAGGGTAAGCTTGAAAAAGGTCAGCGCGTCGTCGTCGTCGAGGACTTGATATCTACAGGCGGAAGCGTAATTGAGGTGGTCGAGGCTCTGCGCGAGGCCGGTGCTGAGGTTCTCGGAATCGTGAGCATATTTACCTATGGCATGAAAAGCGGTTTGGACAAGCTAGAGAAGTCCAACGTGGTTAACCACAGCCTCTCCAATCTGGATGTTCTCGCCGAAATCGGCGCACAGCTGGGTCTAATCGAAAAGGAGGATGTTGCACGCATACTTAAATTTCGCGATAATCCCTCCGACGAAAGCTGGTTTAAATGAATACTATTCGCCATCTTTTGGACATTACAGACCTCACAACCGGCGAAATATCCGGTCTGATCTCTGTCTCCGAGCAGATTCTTGAAGACAAAAAGCGCTTTTGTGACATATGCCGCGGCAAAAAAATTGCCACTCTCTTTTTTGAACCCAGCACACGCACGCGCCTTTCCTTTGAGGCCGCCATGCTGGAGCTTGGCGGAAGCGTTCTCGGGTTCTCTTCGGCCGATTCGAGCTCTGCTTCAAAGGGTGAAAGCGTCGCTGACACGGTTCGCGTGGTCAATTGTTTTGCCGACATAATCGCCATGCGCCATCCAAAAGAAGGCGCGCCGCGCGTGGCTGCATACAATTCACAGGTGCCTGTCATCAATGCAGGCGACGGAGGGCACAGCCACCCGACGCAGACGCTGGCCGATTTGCTCACAATTCACCGCGAGAGGGGTTCACTCGATAATCTGACCGTAGGTCTTTGCGGAGATTTGAAATTCGGCAGGACTGTTCACTCTCTGATAGCGGCCTTGTCCCGCTATCAAAACACAAAATTCGTCCTGATTTCCCCCTCGGAGCTTAGGCTTCCGGAATATGTAAAAACAAACGCCCAGAGCGCCGGCTTTGCACCCGCATTTGTTGAAAATCCCGATCTCTGCGGCGCAATACCGCAGCTTGATGTCCTTTATATGACACGGGTTCAGCGCGAACGCTTTTTTTGCGAAGCCGATTATATCCGCCTAAAGGACAGCTATATTTTGACAGAAGAAAAGCTCGCTGGCGCGAAAAAAGATCTCTGCATAATGCATCCGCTCCCTCGAGTCAACGAGATTGCCCGCTGCGTTGATGCCGACACGCGCGCCTGCTACTTTAAACAGGTTGAAAACGGCAAATACATCCGCATGGCTCTCATTTTAATGCTTTTGGAGGCGCAATTGTGAATATTGACACCATAAAAGACGGCATCGTCATCGACCATATCACAGCGGGCAACGGAATGGAGGTTTACAACTACCTAAGGCTCGACACGTTGGATTGCTCGGTGGCGGTGATTCGCAACGCAAAGAGCACAAAGACCGACAAAAAAGATATCGTAAAAATCGACGCGCCCATAGATATAAACCTAGATGTGCTCGGCTATCTTGACCCTGAAATCACCGTGAATTATATCAGAGACGGTTCAGTTATCGAAAAGAAGCATCTCGCCTTGCCGCATGAGCTTAAAAATGTGCTTTTTTGCAAAAACCCGCGCTGCATCACCTCCTGTGAACAGGAGCTTGACCACATATTCAAGCTGACCGATTCAAAAAGCCGCACCTACCGCTGCATTTACTGCGAGACGCGCGGCAAGTGATTTGCTTTTTGGCGAAATGGGAGGTTTTTCGATTCTTTTCTTCCCCGCAAAGAGCCTTAATAAATTGTAATTTGTTTTTCTATTTGGTATAATGCAAAAAGAAACATTTGGTAAAAACGCCTGCTGCAAAGGATATTTTCATGGAACTAAACAACAAAACCTTTCGAAAGCTTTTGCTTCTCGCCGCAATAATCATGCTGCTGTGCTGGGGGCTTTACCATCCTGAGAAGATTTTGGAGCTGCTCGGTTCGATATCCTCTGTCCTGACGCCTTTTTTGATAGGCGGTGCGCTTGCTTTTATTCTCAACGTGCCGATGTCTTTTTTCGAAAGACATCTGTTTAGGAAAAACGCAAGGTTGCAAAAACTTCGCAAGCCGATTTCACTCGTTCTGTCCTTTCTTTTTTGCTTTGCCATCATAGTTTTTGTGTGCGTTGCCGTTATTCCTGAGCTTGTAAAAACGGTCACCATACTCATCGAGAGTGTGCCGCAGTTCATGACTGAGCTTGCAAGTGACATAACCGCATGGGGCAAAAAGATTTTTGATGAAACGCCTCAGCTCGCCAACTGGCTGAGCACTCTGCGGTTTGACTGGCAGAGCTTGGTTACAAATATAATGTCTTGGGTTCAAGCCGGCGCCAGCGGGGTTGTCGGCTCCACAATCACCTTTGCCACCGCTCTTTTCGGCGGTGTGTTCAACGCATTTGTCGGAATTATATTTTCTATATACATTCTCATGTCAAAGGAAACCCTCTCGCGTCAGGGCAAGATGCTGCTCTATTCGTGGTTGAAGCCCGCGCGCGCCGAAAAAACCGTCCGTGTGCTTTATATGTCAAAAAACGCATTTGCACATTTTATCACAGGGCAATGTCTGGAGGCATGCATCATCGGCGTCATGTTTGCCGTTGCAATGTGGATATTCCGCTTCCCCTACGTGATGCTGATAAGCGTGCTGGTCGGCTTCACCGCGCTGATACCGATTTTCGGAGCATTTATCGGCTGCTTCATAGGTGCTTTTCTTATATTGGTGCAGGATCCGACAAAGGCGCTGTGGTTTGTTGTGATGTTCCTCGTCATTCAGCAGGCCGAGGGCAATTTGGTCTATCCCAGAGTAGTCGGAAAATCCGTTGGGCTTCCCTCGGTATGGGTGCTCGTCGCAGCCACTCTCGGCGGGTCACTCATGGGGCTTGCGGGAATGCTCGTCATGATACCGATTTCAGCCGTAGCCTACGCGCTATTGCGCGAGAATTCCTATGAGCGCCTAAAAGCAAAGAATTTGAGTGTCGCCGAAATATCAAAGCCCTACGAGGATACAGAAAGCCCGACAGCGCAAAAAAAAGGAAAATGGCATTGATTCTTTAAGCCGCTTCCCTTTCACTTCGCAAATGCACAATTTGTGTTCAAAATAATAAGCGACGCTCACAAGTCCGTGAGCGTCGCTTTTTTTATTTGTTGTCTTTCGGACTTCATCAGCTTTATCGTCAAAGCAGCAAAAGTGCCCGGCCTTTTCAAAAAAGCAGCCTGATAAAGCTAAGAGACGGTTCTAATCAAATACACTTTGTCTTTCGGAAGCTTTTTATAAGCAGCAAAACCGGAGAGGACAAAATCCCGCCAAAATCACACGATACCCTGCGCAATCATCGCGTCGGACACCTTTTTGAAGCCCGCGATATTTGCTCCGAAAACAAGGTTGCCCTCAACTCCATACATAGTCGAAGCCTCATAAATATTTTTGAAAATGTTCTCCATAATTACCTTTAGCTTTGCGTCTACCTCTTCAAAAGTCCACGAATATCTCATAGAGTTCTGTGCCATTTCCAGCCCCGAGGTGGCGACGCCACCTGCATTTGAGGCCTTTGCCGGTCCAAAAACAATACCTGCCTTTTGAAATACAGCAATGGCTTCGAGAGTGCTCGGCATATTGGCGCCCTCGCAGACGGCTATGACGCCATTTTTGACAAGCGACTCCGCGCTGCTTTTGTCAAGCTCATTTTGCGTGGCACAGGGAAACGCAATGTCACATGGAATGTTGAAAACTTCGGCACGGTTTTCAAAATATTTTGCCGAACTGACGCGCGCGGCATACTCCGATATTCTCGCCTTCTCGACTTCCTTGACTTGCTTTAGCACCGCGAGGTCTATACCATTTTCGTCATAGATGCAGCCGGCGGAATCCGAAACCGTCAGCACTTTAGCGCCCATCTGCGTCGCCTTTTCCACCGTGTATACGGCGACGTTTCCCGACCCACTCACCACAACGCGCTTGCCTGCGAGCGTATCATTTCTCATCTTATTCAGGGCCTGCTCCGCAAAATAGCAAAGTCCATAGCCTGTCGCCTGTGTCCGAGCCAACGAACCTCCGAAGCTCAAGCCCTTGCCTGTCAGAACCCCTGAAAACTCATTTGTCAGCCGCTTATACTGGCCGAACAAATACCCTATCTCCCTCGCCCCAACACCAATATCTCCGGCGGGCACGTCTGTGTTTGCCCCTATATGCCTGTAAAGCTCTGTCATAAAGCTCTGACAAAAGCGCATAACCTCGTTGTCGGATTTACCCTTTGGGTCAAAATCGCTCCCGCCCTTAGCACCGCCCATCGGCAGTGATGTCAAGCTGTTTTTAAATGTCTGCTCGAACCCCAAAAACTTGATGACGGAGGCATTGACGCTGGGATGAAGACGAATCCCTCCCTTGTACGGTCCGATTGCCGAGTTAAACTGCACGCGATAGCCGCGGTTTACCATGACCTTGCCGCTGTCATCAACCCAAGGAACTCTAAACTGCACAAACCGCTCCGGCTCAACCAGAC
>JAVVTQ010000014.1:0-2789 GCA_036653595.1 Oscillospiraceae bacterium | reverse complement strand
CGAGTATTGCCAGTTTTTCGTATATCGGATTGCTCTCTATAACAGGCTCCAGTGACTCCAGCACTTCAAACACAGCCTGCTGAAATTCCGTCTCATTTGCATTTCTTCTGCACACAGTGTCGTAAACACTGCTTATGTATCTGTTTTTCATTGTCATGCCGCCTTTCTTTAACACTTTAAATTATATTCGCGCTAAAGCGTTTTGGCAATGAAATATTCTCTAAATTTTCATAGTTAAAACCGATATTTTTTAGCCATGAGTATAATAATACGAAAAAGCCCTTTAAAATACAGCAGTCACCCGCAAGATTACAGGCAACTGCTGTATTTTTTTACATGCTTTTGATTACCATGAAAATTTATACCCGGTCTTCGCCTCTGCCGTTTCAGTTTGTACCTTTGTCTTTGACAGCCGCAATTTCCCTATCTTTCTTTGCCTCGCGCTCTTGCCTTTGTCTCTCTCTTAGATAATTGTTGAGCAGTTCACTGAGGCTCAGCGTCCTCTGCGCATTTTCATCAGGAATGGCACTTTTTTCGACATCATGAAGATCATTTTGCATATTCAACACCTCATTAAATAATATGAGGTGCCGACCACATGAAATTACAACTGCATCACTAAAGCAGGTGTTTTATTGGCAGACGGGCAAAAACAGCTATGCTTTTAGATATTTGTCAAACCACTGTGTAATTTCCATGAGGCGACGCACGCGGTGTTTTGGCTTGCCGCTTCTCGAAAGCTCGTGATTCTCACCTTTGAACATGCACAAACGCGCCTGTACCCCGTTTATTTTGAGTGCAGTGAACATTTGGATTCCCTCTGCGGAGGGGCAGCGAAAGTCCTCTTCGGAATGGATGAAAAGTGTCGGCGTGCTGCACTGGTTGGCATATTTAACGGGCGAATGCTCCCACATTTTTTCAAATCCGTTTTCCTGCCACATGTCGGCTTTGCATTGATCTGCAGCAAAATAGTAACCTATGTCGGACATGTTCTGGAAGCTTGTCCAGTTGGCGATACTGCGCTGTGATGCGGCCGCCTTAAAGCGATTTGTGTGGCCGATTATCCAGTTTGTCATGAACCCGCCATAGCTGCCGCCTGTGACACCCATTTTATTTGCATCGATGAATTCACATCTCGCAATCGCTTCGTCGCAAAACTGCATTAGGTCCTCGTAGTCGACCGTTCCGTATTTTCCGCGTATGTCGGAAAATTCATCGCCCTTTCCGTCACTTCCCGTCGGATTGCAGAAAATGACGGCATAGCCCATGCCCGCCCAGAGCTGCATTTCATGAAAATAGCAGCAGCCGTAAACAGTTTTAGGGCCTCCGTGAATATCGAGTATAGTCGGATATTTTTCGCCTTTTTTTGCGTTGACCGGCTTCATTACAAAACCGCGTATCTCCACACCGTGCTTGTTTGTAAATGTCAAATCCATCGGTGTAACGGTTTCATATTCGGCGCACAGCGCAGAATTCATTGATGACAGCGCCGTCTCAGCGCCGTCCATTCCTATTTTATATACCTCACAGCCCATATCGCCGCGCATCGCAATCGCGGCAAAACCGTCATTGAAAAATACCGCCTCATTGACTGACCCGCGCTCCTTTGTCACAATGTGAATTTCTCCGCTTTTTAAGTCGACGCAAATAATCGCGGCAGTGTCGTCTTGCGTGTCGAGCAGATACAGCTTTTCATCCCGAATCATCAGCTCCGCTGGTATTGCCCTGCCCATTTTTACATCGCTCCCAACGGAATTGCCAAAAGCGTGCTCGCCCTTGTCATAGACAGCAGCGGCCTTTTTCGTCACTAGGTTGTAGCGGTATATTATGGGGTTTTCACTCATCCCATATTCTCTGTCTTTCTGTCCGACCACGCACAGCTCGTCGTCATTTATAAAGCCTGCGCCATAATAGCCGATGCATCCGTCAAAGCTTATGTCGGTCACCACTTTCGAGGCGATATCCAGCGACAGCAGCTTGTCCTCGCACATCATTTTGTCAGTATATGAATTTGCACTCAGAATCGCAGTCCTTTTGCTCTTTGACAATGCCAGTATTGAGATATTGGTGAACTCGTCGGTCAGCGCGGTGATTTCGCCTTTGTCGTACATATACAGTCTCGCGCGAATTTTATTGAGCATTCCCTCGCCGTTGAACCAAAATGGAATTTCGTCCATGACCGCATAATCACCGTCGTCCTTTATGACAGCAAGAGCCTTGTCCACATCGCCCTCTGCCGACTTAAGTGCGGCTTCGTATGAGTGCGAATACAACGCAGTGAATATAAACCCCGTGTCTGACAGGAACGCTGCTTCACCGATATTTTTGTCTACTCTAAGCCATTCCTGAGCCTCTCCGCCGTCGTATGGCAGTTTTTGAAAAACAGTGAGCTGTCTTTTGTTTTTTGCGGCTTCCTTGTCTTTTTCAAGTCGAAGAGCGGGAAAGACGACGCCGTCTTCCATAAGGTAATATGCCGCCACATCGCCTGAAGATGTAAGCTTCTTCTGAACGCCGCTTGATATAACGTATAGATTGCTTTTGTATTTATTCTCATCAAAATCGGCTTCTTTTACTGTAAAGTAAATATCCTCACCGCAAGCACTGACGCTGCACGGAAATTTAAAGCGTCCGAAATGCTCATAATCCACTTTTTTCATCTATCACACCTCGCAATTTTTAAATTGTTTTATATTATACCACAATTTCTATCGCGAAGCGATAGGCGCGGCGAAGCCGCGAGACGAAGCGCAGCTTCGGCAAATTGATGATAAAACGTTCTCGAAGCGCAG
>JAVVTQ010000013.1:0-38942 GCA_036653595.1 Oscillospiraceae bacterium | reverse complement strand
AGTACCGAGTGCTAAAGGATCCGGAAAAGGCAGAATCGGTGCTGTGGATTTTATTTATGATTCCGGGCACGCCAAAGGATTTATTCACCTATCTGGGACCGTTTGTCCCTGTCAAGGCGTGGAAGTTTTTTGTCATCGCGACATTTGCACGCATCCCGGGCATCCTGACCTCCACAATAGCAGGGCAGTCCTTTTATGAGGGCGAGTGGTGGAAAATTGTCTTTGTCTTTGTGATAACCGGCCTTTTCGGTCTGTTGGGAATATATCTCAACAACAGGATTGTCAAAAACAAGAAGAAAAGCGGAGCGTCAAAAGAGGCGGAACTGTGTGTTGATGAGGTTGTTGATGTCCCCCAAACCGATTCCGCAACAGTTGATGCTGACGACAAACTCGACAATTCAAACGATAAAGAGCCGGGAAAACTATAAATTTCTCTGAAAATATACCGATTGCGCGAGGCCTTGTTGCTTTAGAACGCCGCAATTGGTATAATTTTTATTGCGCTCGGAGAGCGCAATATTGGAATTGCGGAGGTATCAATGAAGGATTTTGTTATTTACACCGATTCAACATGTGACCTGAGCGAGGAAATGATAGAAAAGCTCGGTGTTAAAGTTATACCGATGGAATTTACCGTTGGCGATAAAACTTATATGAATTATTCAGACGAACGCGAGATATCGGCACGAGAATTCTACGACAAGATGAGGGGCGGGGACATGGCCGTCACAAGTCTTATCAATATGGACAGATATATGACGGTGTTTGAGCCTGAGCTTGAGGCCGGCATGGATGTGCTGTACCTGTGCTTTTCGAGCGGTTTGTCAGGAAGCTACAATAATGCGCTTTTGGCGATCGAGGAGCTGAGAGAAAAATATCCAAAAAGAAAGCTCGAGGTTGTGGACACGCGCGCGGCATCTCTCGGAGAGGGGCTGTTTGTTTACAACACGGTCATGGAAAACAGAGGAAAGAGCCTGTTGGAAACTGCCGCTTGGGCTAATGAGAACAGGGACAATAATGCGCACTGGTTTACGGTCGAGGATTTGGTTTACCTCAAAAGAGGCGGCAGAGTCTCCGCAGCCGCGGCGTTAGTCGGCGGTATACTCAACATCAAGCCGGTGCTCCACGTCGACGACGAGGGCCATCTCATTCCAATGATGAAAGTGAGAGGCCGCAAGACTTCGCTTGATGCGATGGTGACGGAGATGGAAAAAACAGTGATTAATCCCGAGGAGCAGATGATTTTTATCGGCCACGGGGACTGCTTGGCGGATGCCGAATATGTGCGCGATGCCGTCAAGGCAAAGTGGAATATAAAGGATAGCTACATCAACAATATAGGCCCGGTCATCGGCGCTCATTCGGGCCCAGGAACGCTGGCATTGTTCTTTATGGGAACAAAAAAATAAAAGAGGTACAATTGATTATGTGCGATAAAAAGATTTGCAGCAACACGCACGACTGCACCTGCCCAAACACTACTTGCGCTAATCACGGCAGATGCTGCGAGTGCATAGCTTATCACAGAGAGCACGGCGAGACTCCCAACTGCTACGCCGAAGCGGCAAAAAAAGAATCAAAGTAACGATATAAAACAAAAGGCCTCAGGCATTCGCCTGAGTCCTTTTGTTTTGTGTTTTGAAGATTTGTTTTTCGGATATGACGGAAAAGCAAATCTGAAGGACAGGAGATTAGGAGAGGATGCCGCGCTCAAAGAGAATAGTGCTTATATTGTTCATAACCAAAACTCCGGCTCCCAGCAATGCCGGGTCAGTCTGAGAGGTGCTAAGCTTAAGCGCGATTTTACCGGAAATATCGCTGCTGACCCTCTCCTTGACGCGCTTTTTCACATATGTCAAAAGCTCGCTTCCAACGCCGTAGGTCACCATCTCGTCGCCGAAGATAATGAGATTTGGGTTGTAGAGATATATTATATTGATTACGCCGCTCGAAAAATATGAAAGCGCTTCATTGAGAATTTCGCATGCAAGTGCGTCGCGTGCGCGGCATGCATCAAAAAACTCGCGTTTTGTGCTGTCGGGCTTAAGTAAAGTGTCGCAACGGCCTGCGGAAAGTGTGCGGGCTTTTTCGAGCAAAACCGCCGTCGACGTGTAAAGCTCCAGACAGCCGTAGTTTCCGCATTTACAGCGCGGCCCATTGACATTGACCGTCATGTGTCCGATTTCCCCCGCAATTCCCTGCGACCCGCGCAGAAGCGTGCCGTTGGCCACAATCCCGGAGCCTGTGCCCTCGGCTGTGGTTATGTAAACCAATGTGTCGGAGTCTGTTATGGAGGGGTCGTTCCACCATTCGTTTAGGGCGCCTATGTTGGCGTCATTTTCGGCAAATGCCGGCAAATTGAACTCACTTTCAAATTCCTTGCGAATGTCAATGTCGTCCCAGCCGTGCAATTCCCCTATAGAGCTGCAATAGCTCTCGGAATTGTACGGCCCCGGCAGAGCGATTCCTATTCCGAGAATCGGGGGATAGTAGTTTACGTCGATGAGCTTTGCTATCTGCGCCTTTATGAGATTCATCATATCGCGCGGCGCGGAGCCTGCGGCATATTCGAGTGAGCGCTGATCGAGCTGTTTTCCCTGAAGATTATATCTGCCTGCGGAAAAACGCGTGTTTGTCACGCGAACATGAATGATGTGAAAGCGGTCGTAATTGAGCGCAAGCCCGACAGAGCGCCGCCCGACACCGTTGCTGTTTTTCGGATACTCATATACAAGACCGATCCCTATCAGACTGTTGATGATATTGGAAATCGTCGCCTGAGTGAGTCCGGTGAGATGCGACAGCTCAATTCTCGAATTTGCCTGATGCTTGCGCAGCAGATTAATGATAAGCGTGACATTCATAATCTGTACGCTGCTGTTATTTAAACCTTTTTTCATGTTACACCAATTAATTAAACTAATTATTTTATAAATTATTATACCATATTATAGCATAAATTCAACCTAAACACCAACAATATGCAAAAATAAAAACTAAATACTGTTGACATAATCAGATAATATATGTATAATCACAATTAATAAAGGCAATGAATTAATTAACTGTTCCTATTAAACACAGAGGTGCGTTAAAATGCAAGATGATACGATTCTTGAGTTTCGCAACATCACAAAGACGTTTCCGGGAGTTACGGCGCTCGATGACGTCTCGTTCAAAATCAAAAGGGGCACCGTCCATGCGCTTATCGGCGAAAACGGTGCGGGCAAGTCCACACTGATGAAAATTCTCGATGGCTTATATCATGCAGACAAGGGATGCGTTCTGCTGGATGGTGAGGAGATTCATATCAAGGACTCGCTGGAGGCAAAAAAGTTTGGAATCGGTATGATACACCAAGAGCTTAACATAGTCGGAGAACTGAGCATAGCCCAGAATATATTTTTGGGCAAGGAGCCTCTGACGAAGCTGGGACTTGTCAAGCACAGCCGGCTCAATTCCGACACCGAAGATTTTCTAAAGCAGCAAAATCTCAACTACAACCCGCGCACAAAGATGAAAAGCATGTCCGTCGGCGAACAGCAGATGATAGAGATTATCAAGACTGTGTTCTTCAACTCAAAGATAATAATAATGGATGAGCCGACTTCATCGCTGAGCGAGGTCGAAGTCGACAAGCTATTCGCCAAAATCAAAGAGCTGAAGGCTGCCGGCTCCACGATAATTTATATTTCCCACAGGTTGGAGGAATTATCACAGATAGGCGATTATCTGACGATTATGCGCGACGGCAAGGTCATAGAGACGCGCGCTGTCGGAGACATAACCAGGGACGAGATAATATCCCTTATGGTCGGAAGAAGCATCGACAATGCATATCCGAAAACAGAGGCGCCGATAGGCGAGACAGTCATAGAGGTAAAAAATCTCTCGGGAGAGAAATTCAAAAACATCAACCTCAATGTAAAATCCGGCGAAATTGTCGGCCTTTCGGGTCTTGTTGGAGCGGGCAGAACAGAGGTTGTGCGCGCAATGTTCGGACTCGACAAAATAACGGGCGGCGAGATAACACTAAACGGAAAAAAGATAGATATAAAAGGACCGAGGACGGCCATAGACAGCGGGATAATGATGGTGTCCGAGGACAGAAGAAAATATGGCCTGATAACAAAGCGCAGCGTGCTTGAGAATATATCGCTGCCAAACTATGGGCTCTACTCAAAGACGATATTTGTAAATCACAAAAAGGAAAGAGCCAAGAGCCGCGAGATATCCGAAAAACTCAGGATAAAGACGCCGTCGCTCGACACGCTTGCAGCTTCCCTTTCAGGCGGAAATCAGCAAAAAATAGTCATAGGCAAATGGCTTGTGTCTAACCCTAAGGTCTTCATTCTCGACGAGCCGACGCGCGGCATAGACGTTGGCGCCAAATACGAAATCTACAAGCTTATGTGTGAATTTGCCGCAGACGGAATGGCGATTATCATGATTTCCTCGGATATGCCGGAGCTAATCGGAATGGCTGACAGGATATATGTGATGAGCGAGGGCGAGATCAGCGGAGAGCTTGAAAGAAGCGAAGTCACACAGGAAAAAATAATGCGCCTTGCAACAAACAACATAAAGAGAGATTAATCGAGGGGAAAAAGCATGGAAAAGCTTATGAAGACCAACAAATTCAATTTCGGCACTTTCTTCAGCAAATGGGCAATTTACATCGTTTTCGCCGTCATGTTCGCGCTGTCGGCAATAATGAGCGAAAACTTCTTGACGCTGCAAAACCTTGTGAATGTTCTGCGCCAAACGGCCCCCGTCATGATAATTGCATGCGGAGAGACGATGGTTATAATCGCCGGAATGACTGACCTTGCACCGGGAGCCGTGCTAGCGCTTGCGGGCTGCGTGGGAATAGGAGTCACCGCCGGCACCGGCAACGTGTTTCTCGGAGTGCTTGTTGCCATATCGATCGGCGCTCTCTGCGGGCTGATAAGCGGCATAGCGGTATCGCGTTTCAGAGTGCCCCCTTTTATAGCGACGCTTGCGGTTATGAACATGGCGCGCGGGGCTGCATTTGTCTATACGGATGGCAAAACGCTTTATGACATCGGCGACTTTGCGTTCTTCGGACAAGGCTCGATACTGGGAATACCGGCGCCAATCGTGTTTATGGCGGTTATAGTCGCGATAAGCTATGTTTTGCTCAAGCACACCAAATTTGGCCGCTATCTCTACGCTGTCGGCGGAAACGAAGAGGCGGCAGTCGCTTCGGGAATCAACACAAAAAAAGTCAAGCTCACCGCATATTTATTTCTCGGTGTGCTCTCGGGCTTTGCGGGCGTTGTGTTCTGCTCGAGACTAAACAGCGGAATTCCATCGTCAGGAGCAAACTATGAGTTTGATGCTATCATATCCGCGATAATCGGCGGAACGTCCTTCTCGGGCGGTATCGGGACAATCGGAGGCACGGTAATAGGCTGCATGATTATTGCGCTGCTCAACAACATGTTAAATCTATTGAGCGTGCAGTCCTACTGGCAGCTGATTGTTAAGGGAATGGTGATTATGCTCGCGGTTGTCATCGACATGTCCAAAAAAAGCTCAAAGCTGTAATTTGAAATAAACGCCGCCGGCGTTTAAATATATAATCAAAGGAAGAGAAAAATGAAAAAAATTCTTGCACTGATTCTTGTTCTTGTAATGGCGTTTTCTTTTGCGGCCTGCAAACCTGCCGAAAAAGAAGAGGGAAAAGTCGATGACGGCGCTAAAAAATTCACAGCAGGCCTTGTCGCAAAAAACCAAACCGACCAATTCACTGCATGGCAGGCAAACGAGCTTATGAAGGCCTGCAAGGAAAAATACAGCGATAAATTCGAGATAGAAATGATCGACGGAGCAGGCGACAACGCAAAAATCATCGCCGGCATGGAAACTTTCATCTCAAAGGGCGTTGACGTAATCTTTGTTCAGCCCAACGATACAGAGTCACTTATCCCGACCATCAAAGCGGCCTATGACCAGGGAATTATAGTCATCGACCTCGGCGAAAAGGTCAAGGACGGCAAGAGCACATCAATTTTGTCAAGTGAATTCGGAATGGGCGAGCTGCTTGGAAAGGCTGCCGCTGAAAAGCTTCCCGAAAACGCAAAGATTGTTATAATTGAAGGCCAGGCGGGTCTGTCCGTCGTTGTTGACCGCACAGAGGGCATAAAGGCAGGACTGTCGACGAGAAAAGATGTCGAAATTCTTGTTGTTCAGAACGCCGACTGGGCGAGAGACAAGGCAATGAACTACATGGAAGACTGGCTTACACTCTACAAACAAATTGACGGCGTCCTCTCCCACGACGATGTCATGCTTCTCGGCGCTGTGAGCGCGATTCAAAATGCGGGCCGTGCCAAAGAATTCAGTTTCCTCGGCGGCATCGATGGACTTCCCGAGGGCTGTGAGGCCGTAAAGGCGGGAACCACATCATGCTCGGTTGCACAGGATGCACCAATGCAGGCGATTGCTGCGTTTGACATGGCGCTCAAAACACTTGAGGGCGGCAAGCAGGAAGACGTCACAGTCGAGACAGAGCTTATAACCAAGGATAATGTTGAAAAATGGCTGGCAATACATGCAGCTTCGGGCAATATGTAATTTATCTATAGCATGTGGGGGAGATTCTTCACGAATTCTCCCCCTATTCATTTGGAGGTAACTATATGGATATGCTCAGCACAATAGGCGGCACAATGTTCGAGCAGCTCTATCCGCGCGGCTGGGATCTTGAGAGAGTCAAGTACTGCATGTCACAGGATCCTGCGACCGTATGTGACAGGCAGTCTTTCTGGCACGCGGATTTTAAACCGGTTCCGGTTTCGGATCTGGACTCGTTCGCCGTTATGTACGGACATGAGATAGCGATGATGATTAAAAAAGCCAGAGAAGAGAGCAGAGAGCTTATTCTCATACTTCCCGTAGGGCCGATGGCGATGTATCGCTGGACGGTTTTTTTCCTTAAGGAATGGGGAGTGAAATGCGATCATGTTCACGGCTTTAATATGGACGAATGGTCCGATAAGGACGGAAATACACCGTCTGCAGACGACCCCGTTTCCTTTCAGTATGCGATGAACAAGGCGTTCTATGAGCCGCTCGGAGAGCTGGGAGTGCCCAAGGCGCAAAGGCATTTTGCGACGCGCGAGGATTTGCCCGGCTACAGCACGAAAATAGAGGAGCTTCGCAAAAAAGGAGCTATGCAGGTGATGGTGTACGGTGCGGGACGCGCCTGCCATATCGCCTTTTGGGATCCGCACTTTGCGGCTGACTACAACACAACAGAGGAATGGCTCGCCGCGACGCACCGTATCGGAGCAATGCTGCATCCTCTTACGATAGAGCAAAACGCATATCTCACTTTCCACGGCAACTATATACCGATGACCTGCTATGCAAACACAATAGGACCTGGTATAATGTTCAAATCCGACTATGCCATAGGCGGCTGCGACGGTATTTTGGGTCGCGGCATGAGCTGGCAGGGCTTCACGCTCTGGCTGACGCTGAGATACGGCTTGAACACATGGATAACCTCAAGCTTTATTCCGACAATACCCGGGAAGATGTTTTTCCTCGAAGAGCTGGCATCGGCCTGTGCGGAGATTAACCCGCACTGATTTAAACGCAAGACCGATATAATCATTCATGAGAGGAGGCGCAGCTTCGCGTGTTTTTTGCGAGGCGGCGCCCTCTTTTTCAAAAAAGTACACAGCGGCGAACAATTCGAGCCGTTCTCTGTCAATTGGGAGTGATAATTATGAAATATCTGCTCGGCTTAGACATTGGGACTACAAACATAAAGGCTGTGGCCGTCGACGCTCACACAGGAGGCATAGCTGCTTGCGAGTCATTGACTTACGAGATTGAGACACCCTGCGCAAAGCGTGCCCAGTACAGCCCGCACAAGTGGTATTTGAACTGCTGCGGGTGCATTCGGTCCCTGATAAAAAAAAGCGGAATTTTACCGAATGAAATTGCCTCAATCGGCCTTTCCGGGCAAATGCACGGCCTTGTCGCGCTCGACGAGAATAAGGATGAGGTGTACCCCGCAATACTGCACCTAGACAAAAGAAGCGGTGACCAGCTCAAAAAGCTCTATGCTGTATTGGGGCAAAAATATATATCCGAGACGATGATGAACGCCCCATACACGGGCTATCTCCTCGCGTCGCTCATGTGGCTCAAGGACAACGAGGCAGAGCTTTATGCGAGAATCAAGCATGTCATGCTGCCAAAGGATTTTATCTTGCAGAGATTGACGGGCGAGCTTGTGACGGACTATTCAGACGCGTCGGCGAGCTTTGCGTTCGATGTGAAAAAAAGGAAATGGGCATCTGAGGCTCTTGTGAAGCTGGAGATATCGGAGGCGCTTTTCCCGAAAGTTCTCGAGAGCTGCGACATCGCGGGCACTGTTACGAAAAAAGCGGCTGAGGATACGGGGCTGGCAGCAGGGACACCTGTGATTTGCGGCGGCGGCGACGCTGTGATGCAGGCGCTGGGAAATGGCGTCTGCGCAGAGGGAAGCGGAATAATAAATATTGGAACAAGCGGACAGGTGCTTTTTGTCACTGACGTGCCATATGAGAATCCGACGCTTTCGACAAACACTTTCTGCGCATTTTCACGAGAAAAATGGGTGTCCATGGGCGCTATTATGAGTGCGGGTTCCGCCTTTCGCTGGATTTCAAACCGGCTGGGTGAAAGAGATTTGAGAGATTTGGACGAGAGAATAAAAAAAGTGCCCGCAAGGGGCAATAAAGTTTTATTTTTGCCGCATCTCAATGGAGAGAGAACGCCGTATCTCGACCCGGAGCTGCGCGGTGTTATGCTCGGCTTCGGGACAGAAACAACAAACGAAGAGCTGGCCGGGGCTGTGATGGAGGGCGTCTGTCTTGAGCTTTATTTGTGCTATGAGGTCTGTCGCGGCATAGGCCTTGACGCGGATTCGTTTATCATGTCCGGCGGCGGCTCGCACAGCCGCGTATGGGTGCAGATGATGTGTGATGTGTTCGGCAAGCCCATCAAGGTTGCCGGGCTGTCGGAGCAGGCGGCTGCCGGCGCGGCGATGTGTGCGGGAGTAGGTGTCGGAATATACGCGGACATCGAGCAAGCGGCGGGTAAAATCGCGCGATTTTCACAGACGGTGTATATGCCGGATATGCGCGCACACGAAAGATATGCGGACATATTGCGGCTCTTTAAAAAAGCGCATGCGTCAAACAGAGAGCTTTTGCACGAGCTGTCCGCGCTTGGAAAGGCCGAAGAATAGAAAGCACTGTGCACTTTTAAAAATGCCATAAGCTCGCAAAAATAACGGCGTTCTGCGACGGCTCGCACCGCAGGACGCCGTCTTTGCGATACGGCAAAAGAGAAAGCCTCAGCCGCAGCACGCCGGGGTCATGTGCAAAAGCTCATGAAACAATGCGGCTTTCATTCTTTTCATTTTGCGGCTATGCCGTTTTGCAAAACCTATCACTGTATATTTGCCTCCAAAGCCAAATTTTCAGGCTGTTTCTCACTGTTCTTTTCCCTGCGACGACATCAGGCACTTCTGCCTTTACCGGTTCTGTATGCGAGTGCTTTTTGTTTCAGGCATGACAAAGCCCCCGTCCGCAGTATTATCCTGCGACCGGGGGCTTCTTTGCAATGTTCGTTTTTCGCGGGGCTGAGCACAGGACTTTTTTGGTGCCGGTGATCGGGGTCGAACCGATACGGTATCGCTACCACGGGATTTTGAGTCCCGCACGTCTGCCAATTCCATCACACCGGCTTGTATATTTCAATTACGCGTCAATATAAAAATCAAAATCCGACAATTGACTGGGTAAATCGAAAACAAAAACAGGGAAAACCAAAAATAAAAGCATCTGCATTTCGCTGCCACAATCTCGCCAAAACAAAGCTTTGTGCGCTGCCGACTAAGGTCATCAATTTGAAGCTCGGCCTGAGCGCTGCGCAGTCTGTACAGAAATTGCGGACTTCTGCTATTATAACTTAAACAAGGCGCTATTTCAATAGTAAATTGAGAGCGCTTTCATTTGCATAAGCATTATTTGTTTGATATACTGGTAAAACTATAAAAAAACCTTGAAAGCAACGTGAAATGATAAAAGAAAAGAGCTTTTACCGATCGCTGGCTGCAATAGCGCTGCCGATAGCACTGCAAAATATAATTTCGTTCGCGGTTCAGATGCTCGACACGATAATGGTTGGAAAGCTCGGCGATTATGAGCTTTCGGCGACTTCGCTCGCCAACCAGCCTTTTTTTGTTTTTACACTTTTGGGATTTGGACTGGCCTCTGGCGGCGCGGTTTTGATATCGCAGTACTGGGGACGGGGAAATGTCGAGATTGTGCGCAGAATCATGGGCATCTCGGTGCGCGCCATAACGGTCGCCGCCGTATTCTTTATGGTGGTCTGCCAGATATTTCCGACCGAGATAATGTCGCTCATGTCAAAAGAGGCACCGGTCATAGAGCTGGGAGCCTCGTATTTGCGCGTCGTGTCCTTTTCATACATATTTAACGGCATGAGCTCCTGCTACATGAACTCTCTGCGCGCCGTCGAAAATGTAAAGCTCTCGACTTTTACATACGCCATATCTTTTCTGGTAAACGGAACTTTCAACTACCTGTTCATATTCGGAAAGTGCGGCTTTCCGGAGCTGGGGGTTGTCGGCGCGGCCATCGGCACCGTGATAGCGCGATTTGTCGAGCTTGCGATAGTTCTTGTATACTCGACCTTTGTGGAAAATAAGGTTAAGTTCAACTTTTCATATCTGTTTAAAAGAGAAAAAGAGCTTCTTCCGGACTATATAAGAACGAGCATCCCGGTTGTGGGAAGCGAACTTGCATGGAGCATGGGCACGGTGGTGCAGGCGGCGATTATCGGTAACATCGGCTCGGTTTTCGTGTCGGCAAACAGCATAGCCGGTGTGCTCCAACAGCTCGCTATGGTGATGATGTTCGGAATAGGCAATGCCGCCGCCGTCGAGATGGGCAAAACCGTCGGGGCGGGCGACTTTGAGCGCGCAAAGAAAATCGGAAAGACGACGCTGGCGCTGGCTCTGGGCGCGGGCATATTTGCATGCGCTCTCATATTTTTGCTGCGAACGCCAATGCTCGGACTCTACAATGTCTCCGACGAGACGCGCGAACTTGTCATGCAAATAACCACCGTCATGGGCATAATTATGATTGGCTCTGGGGTAGAAATAGTGAGCATCGTCGGCATTTTGCGCGGCGCAGGAGATACAAAATTTGCATTTGCCGTAGATTGCGGCTGTACATGGGGAATTGGCGTGTTGCTCGGTTATCTGGCGGGGTTTGTGTGGCACCTGCCGGTACTCTGGGTGTATGTGTGTCTGCGCGCAGACCTGCCGGTGCGCATCATTTTGTGTTTAGTGCGTATTTTTCGTGGTAAATACATAAAAAATGTCACCAGAGATGTGTAATTTTGACCAATTGACACAAAATGGTCGGAAGTATATACTTTATAAGTGAGCTAAAAAGTATAGGCGCATAGTGCGCAGATTCGGTTTAGCATGGTGTTCTGTTAAAATGGAAAAAACATTCCTTGCAAAAATGATGACAGAGTTTCTCCCGTACATAAAGCACAAAGCGTGCGGCTCCAATCCCTTGGGACTTGAGAGCGACGATTTGATACAAGAGGGCTTTATTGGCTTATTCAATGCGATAGAGAGCTATGACAAGTCAAAAGGCGCGGCATTTTCAACATATGCGATCACATGCATCGACAACAGCATAAAGTCGGCTCAGAAAGCGGCGCAGAGAAAAAAGCACTCACCGCTAAACGGATATGTTTCGCTGTGTGAGGACGCCGAGAGTCCGACGCTTATCAGCGCGTATTCTCCGGAGGATCTCGCGATTCTTCGCGAGGAGTGTGATGCGCTTCAACAAAAAATCGACGATAACCTCTCGGCATTTGAGAGAGCTGTGCTTGCCTTGCATCTGGAAGGGTATGATTATTCTTCATCGGCAAAACGTCTTGGAAAAACACCCAAATCAGTGGACAACGCGTTGCAGAGAGCGAGAAAGAAACTAAAATCCCAAGCATAGGAGCCGAATTTCGGCTTTTTGCAGATATGCCTTTGTAGCTCAAGCGCAGAGCGTTGGTTACCAAAGATGATGGTTCGTTTCCGTCCAAGGGCAAAATAATTATTCACCCCAAAAGAGGAGAACTGGAATGTACGAAGACAAGACCCTGGTATGCAAAGAATGTGGCAATGAGTTCGTTTTCACAGCCGGCGAGCAAGAGTTTTATGCGAGCCGCGGTTTCGAGAATGAGCCCCAGAGATGCAAAAACTGCCGCGACAGCCGCAAAAATGCCGGCCGTGCACAGCGCGAGTGGTTTACAGCTACATGTGCCTCATGTGGCACAGAGGCAAAGGTGCCTTTCAAACCCCGTGAGGATCGCCCCGTTTATTGCAGCGATTGCTTTGCGAAAATGAAAGAAGAAAAGTAAGTATTGAATGACGACGGGGAGCGTTCGGGAGAACGCTCCCTTTTACTGTGCCTTTTTGCCTTTTGCGCAGATTCCGGCGCCGGTGATCAAAATTTCATAAAAAGAACTAATATTGCTTTTAAACGCAGGTTACAATATAATATATACATCAAATACATGAAAAAGGTGAATTTTATGACAGTTACAAAAGACAGCATCATAGGTGACATCCTGGACAAGGCGCCGGATACGGCAGAGTTCTTTTTCGAAATCGGAATGCATTGTCTCGGATGCCCTGCCTCGCGCGGCGAATCGCTCGCAGAGGCGTGCGAGGTTCACGGAACAGACGTCTCTTCTCTGGTTAAGAAGATAAACGAGAGTCTTGCCGGAAAATAACAGAAAAGGCATTCGGCGGCGGCTCTTTTGGCTGTCGCCGATTTGTTTGAAAATATGCTGGAATATAAGCTCACAAAGCGGCTGAAATGTGCGGCTGATGCCGTGCGCGACGGTGCACGCGTGGCGGATGTCGGGTGCGATCACGGAAAGCTCTGCGCATATCTTGTCATTTCAAAAAAGTCGAGTTTCACCGTGGCGATTGATGTAAACGAGCAGCCACTGGAAAGCGCTCGAAGCCTGTTTGCGCAGCTTAAAATAGAGGAAAAGACGCGCTGTGTTCTGTGCGATGGACTTGATAAAGTTTGTGCGGACGACGTCGACGACATAGTTATGGCTGGCATAGGGTATTACACTATAGCGGAAATTGTGAGGCGCGTGCCGTGGCTCGCGCAGCCAACCAAGCGCCTTGTGCTGGTGCCGGCAAGCGACCATGACAAGCTTCGGCGTTTCTTGTATTCTGCCGGATATGAGATAAAGCGAGAGAGCGCCGTCTGCGAAAAGGGCCAATTTTACACGGTGATGACGGCTGCCTATTCCGGCATAAAGTGTACCGTTTCCCCGCATTTTGCCGCATTCGGCAAGATACATCCCGACGGAGACGGCCTGCTTTACTGGAGGCATGAATATGAAAAGGCAAAAAAAATTCTCAAAGCCATCGAGCAAAGAGACGCAAAGACGGCGCATGAAATGAGAGATATAATTGATTTTGCAAAGGAGTACTGCGATGATAAGCCCACATGAGCTTCTCGAAATTGCGAGAGAAATCGCGCCGTTTGAGCTGTCCGAAGAATGGGATAATTACGGACTGCTGCTGGACTGCGGGCGCACCGCCGACAAGATTCTCTTTGCCCTTGACGCGGATGAAGAGGTCATAGAGGAAGCGAAAAAATCCGGCTGCTCAATTATAGTCTCGCATCATCCTGTCCTGATGAATCCGCAAAAATGCTTTTCGCAGAGAGACAGTCTGGTACTTGCCGCGCAAGGCTCAATTTCGGTTATATGCCTGCACACCTGCTGGGACAGCGCACATGGCGGCGTCAACGATGTCCTCTGCTCTGTGCTGGGTCTGCGCGACGTAAAAAATCTGGACACACTCGCACGTGTAGGATATATAGATGAGGTAAGCTGCAAGGAGCTGGCAGAGCTTGTCGAAGACAGGCTGGGCACAAAGGGTGTGCGCTTTGTCGACAGCAAAAAAAGGTTGAGGAAAATCGCAGTTGTCGGCGGAAGCGCAGGCGCGTTTGTCGAAAAGGCTTATGAAAACGGCTGTGACGCGCTCGTCACAGGAGAAATCAAACACAGCGATGCGCTGTTGGCAAGAAGGCTTGGACTGTGCGCTGTCGCCGCAGGACATTATGAAACTGAGAATCCGAGCGTGAAGTACTTGTGTGAAAGATTTCAGACTGCGCTGGGAAATACAGCGCAGTGTATTTTGAGCACACAGAGCAAAAATCCATTTTCGCAGCTATAGCTTTTATTGGGATACAAAAAAATCCGGACGAAGGGTGAAAAAATGGAGACTATTTTTTACAACTGCGACATCATCACAATGGAGAACAATCTGACTGCGGAGGCGGTATATGTCTCTGATGGTCGCATAGCTTATGTCGGAACGCTCGATGAGGTGTGCAGGCTTGCGGGGGAGGACGCACAAAAGGTAGATCTTTGCAAAAAAACTCTCATGCCGGCGTTCATTGATGCACACAGCCATTTCTCTGCAGCGGCAAATTCTCTGCTGCAAGTCGCGCTTGACGAGACTTCCGACTTCGAGGAAATCGGAGACAGGATAGTCAGCTTTATTGCGGACAGCGGTGTAAAGAAAGGCGATTGGATAGTTGCAAAGGGCTATGACCACAACGCGCTCAAGGAAAAACGCCATCCAAAGCGCGATTTTCTGGACAAGATAGCGCCGGACAACCCTCTGCTCATCCAGCACAAATCAGGACATGCAGGGGTTTTCAATTCCGCAGCGCTGTCCGACATCGGGGTGACATCTGACAACGGCGAATTTTCAAACGGCGAAATAGAGTTTTTAGACGGCGCTCCGACAGGCTATATGGAGGAGACGGCGTTTATAAAATATGTCAAAATGACTCCTATGCCGGGGGCGGAGGCGCTCTTTGAGGCATTTGTCAGGGTACAGGAGAAGTATGCCTCACATGGGATAGCGACAGTTCAGGAGGGCATGATGATTGAGCGCATGGGCGAGCTGTATGACAGCCTGCTGCAAGGCGGCGCACTCAAGCTTGATGTTGTCGCATATATAGCGATGGATTCGCTCGGACTTATGAAGAAGTTCAAAAGCTCGGTCGGCGAATATGACAAACATTTCAAAATCGGAGGTCTTAAGATATTTCTTGACGGTTCGCCGCAAGCCCGAACAGCATGGATGCTCAAGCCGTATGCCGGCGGTGATGCAACTTACTGCGGCTATGGAACCATGTCCGACGAGGATTTGATGGAGGCTCTCGAATATGCCGCCTCACACAAAATCCAAATATTGGCTCACTGCAACGGAGATGCCGCCGCAAAGCAGTTTATAAGTACGGTCGACAGAGTGAGCAAAACGTATCCCGAAATAACCTCACAGCGCCCGGTCATAATACATGCACAGCTGATAGGGACCGATATGTTGAGTGATGTGAAGAGACTCGGCATAATGCTGTCGTTTTTTGTTGCACATGTGTATCACTGGGGCGATATACACATCGAGAACTTCACGAGGCAGCGCGCCAGCCAAATCAGCCCGGCCAATTCCGCGTTACAGCACGGCGTTGCGATTACCTTTCATCAGGATACGCCGGTTATCGAGCCTGATATGCTCGAGACGGTGTGGTGTGCGGTCAACCGCATGACAAAGGGCAATGAGCTTTTGGGCGCAGACGAGCGCATATCGGTTATTGAGGCGCTCAAGGCCGTCACAATCAACGCTGCGTTTCAGTATTTTGAAGAGGATGAAAAGGGAAGTCTGCGCGCCGGCAAAAGGGCGGATTTGGTCATTCTGGACAAGAATCCCCTAAAAGTCCCCCCCGAGGAAATCAGAGACATCAAAGTGATTGCGACAGTTAAAGACGGCGAATTTATATACAGATGGCAAGAATGATAAAATAATATACAGATAGTAATGAGGTAATCCAATATGGCGCTTGACGCTGTGACGATAAATATACTGGCCGGAGAGCTGAAAGAGAGCATTGTCGGAGCGCGGGTTGATAAGATTGGCATGCCTGCGCGCGATGAGATTGTGTTTTCCATGCGCACACATGATGGAGCAAAGAAGCTCTTTATTTCGGCGCGTTCGGGAAGCGCGCGCGCCCATCTGAGCGAAGAGGTGTTCGAGAATCCGGCGGTTCCGCCGAGCTTTTGTATGCTCTTGCGAAAGCATCTGACAAATGCCAGAATAACGGCTGTAGAGGCCGTTGAGGGCGAGAGAGTTATACTGTTTTCTTTTGACGCGCTCAATGAGATGGGGGACCGCGTCTATCCGCGCGCATCGCTCGAGCTGATGGGCAGGTACAGCAACTTTGTGCTCATCAGCGGCGAAAACAGAGTGATTGATGCGATAAAGCGAATTGACGACACGCAGTCGGACAAGCGCGTGTTGATACCAGGAGTTGAGTTTACGCTGCCGCCGGAGAGGGACAAGCTCAATTTCACAGCCGCCAAAACAGAGGAAATCATGTCGGCGCTTGCAACAAAGAGCAGCCCGGTATCGCAATCTCTCATCGAGGTGGCCGCAGGAATAGGTCCTGTAGTGAGCCGCGAAATAGCGCTCTCGGTCGGGGACAGCGAGGCAGACAACCTGACAGAAGCGCAGAAAAGAGCGCTCTTTTGCGAAATACAAAGGGTGAAAAGCGCTGCGGACGAGGGGTGCTGCGATTTCACAATTGTCTATGACGGCAAACGCCCCGTGGAGTACAGCTTTATAAACCTGACACAGTACGGTGAAATGCCAACGCGCCACTTTTCGAGCGCATCGCAGATGCTGGCAGCGTACTATACGGAAAAAGACAAAGAGGACAGGATGAAAACCCGCTCTCTGGACTTGCAAAAGCAGGTCAATGCGCTGTGTGAGCGCGCCGTGCGAAAGCAAGGTGCCCGCAGAGAGGAGCTTGCAGACACCGCTTCTGCGGAAAAGAAAAGGCTTTTTGGCGAACTGATCAATGCAAATCTGCACGAGCTTCAAAAGGGCATGGACAAAGCGCTGCTTCTAGACTACTACAGCGGACAAACTGTCACCGTGCCGCTGGATATGCAGAAAACTCCGGCACAAAACTCGCAGCACTATTATAAGCAGTACAGAAAGCTGACGACAGCCGCGAAGATGCTCTGCGGTCTTCTCGAGGAGGGTGAACGCGAAATTGAGTACTTACAGCAGGTCAAATATGAGATAACCGAGGCGCGCACAGAGGAGGACTTTCTTCTCATAAGAAAGGAACTAAAGGACGCGGGATATCTGCGCGGATTTAAATACAAAGAGCAAAAACGGCCGCGAAGGATGAACGAGTTTTTGGAATATGAAACGAGCGACGGCTTTGCGGTGCTTGTGGGCAGAAACAACGCCGCCAACGAAAAGCTGACACTCAAAACGGCCGAAAAGCGCGACATCTGGTTTCACATCAAAAACGCCGCAGGCTCTCACACGGTGCTCTCCTGTGAGGGAAGAACACCGACAAATACCGCGCTGACAGAGTGTGCGCAGATTGCGGCGTATCACAGCTCCCTGAAAAACTCGCCTCGAGTCGATGTTGACTATACGGAGATCAAAAACGTGAAAAAGGCCGTCGGTCAAAAAACCGGTATGGTCTATTACGACACCTACAAAACGGCCACGGTCACACCCGATGAGAAAAAGGTGTCCGAGCTTAAAAAGACGGCTCAGCGCTGAGCGCGGCATGATTGTCCGGGTCAAAATCAAAGCCGCTCTCCTCAGCGCCGAACGAGAACCTCCGAGATTTCCCCGATGAAGAAACGGTGAAAATCAAGCTGAGGATGACAGTCTGCAATGGGGGATGAATCTGCAAAGCACTAGCGCCGAACGAGTACCTCCGAGATTTCCCCGATAAAGAAACGGTGAAAATCAAGCTGAGGATAACAGTCTGCAATGGGGGAAGAATCTGCAAAGCACTAGCGCCGAACGAGAACCTCCGAGATTTCCCCGATGAAGAAACGGTGAAAATCAAGCTGAGGATAACAGTCTGCAATGGGGGACGAATCAGCAAAGCATTCGGATCTAAAGCAATCCTCATACAGCTTTTTGCATATTACGGCGAGCTTTGCCTGCTCGAAGATGGGTGCTTGCGGCGAGTGCAAAAATATAGGCGTCAGGGCGGTTGACGCGAGTTTGTTTTCATCGCGTCCGGAATGCGAGCCGATGTAGTTTAAATCCTTGCGGTGCTCTTCGTCGAAAAAGCACATTGAGAAAAAGGTATTTTCATGAAAAAAACGGCACGTATAGCGCAAAGGGCGGATATAAACGGTTGCGGTGTTCTTTTTCCAAAGCACACCAAAAGCACCCCATGAGGCTGTCATGGTGTTGAAGCTTTCCTCTGTTCCGGCACTCAGCAGCATCCAGTCGGAGCCGATGAGATGAAAAACACTGTCATTTATTTCCGATGCGGGAATTGAAACAAAGTCCATGGTACACCTCCACAAATTTATTGAAGCGTCATCACTGCTATTTTACGCCGCAGTAGTGCGCATAAGTACAGCAATTGCAATGCAAAAAAAGCAGGCGAATCGCAATATGAAAAGGCGCTTTGGGCAAATCGGCAATGCGGCGCCGTTTTCATAGGGGCGCAGGCATTTGCGGTGATTGATTTTAGATGTAGGTTAATGTATAATTAAAGGAAATTATGCAATATTTAGCGGACAATGGATGATATATGATATATCTTGACAGCGCTGCCACAACGTGTGTTTCACAGTCGGTCACAAACAGAATATCAGAGGTTTTGACGGAGTGCTTTGCAAATCCCAGCTCACTTTATGATTTTGGGTTAGTCTCACGCAAGGTGCTCGAGGCCTCGCGCGAGGAAATAGCGGAGGCTTTTGGGTGCGAGCCTTGCGAAGTCTATTTTACGGGCTGTGGGACAGAGAGCAACAACATTGCGATTCTGGGGGCCGCACGTGCCCGCAAATCATGGGGCAATGGCATTATAGTCACCGGATACGAGCACCCGAGCGTTCAAAATACGGTCGCCGCGCTCGAAAGAGAAGGCTTTGCGGTTGAGACGGTCATGCCGGATGAGAACGGAAATGTTTCTATCGACGAGATTGCAAGCAGGGTCACAAAGCAGACGGCTCTCGTCGCCGCGATGCACGTCAACAATGAAACCGGCGCCGTCATCGATGTCGCCGAGCTTGCCGCCCGCATAAAGAGCATCAGCGGCAGAACGGCTTTTCACAGCGACAATGTTCAGGGCTTTTTGAAACAACCGTTTCGGCTGACGCGCGATATCGACACAATGTCTGTCAGTGCACACAAAATACATGGCCCGAAAGGCATAGGCGCGCTCTATGTCCGCCGCGGACTCAATCTCGAAAAAGTTATGTTCGGCGGCGGTCAGGAAAGAGGGCTTCGAAGCGGCACCGAAAACATCGCGTATGCCGCCGGCTTTGCATGTGCTTCGAAGATGCTCAGGACATCCGTCCAAAAGAATTTTGAAAAAATATCGGCATTAAATGATTTTTTGCGCGTTGAGCTTGCGCAAATTGCAAATCTCTGTATAAATTCACCTAAAGATGCCAGCCCGTATATTTTAAACTTTTCGCTCATGGGCTACAAAAGCGAAAATATACTGCATTTTCTCGAACAGCGAGGGATATATGTCTCCAGCGGTTCGGCATGTGCGCGCGGTGAACGAAGCCACACACTGTCCGCGATGGGAAAAGAGATACAAGCAGACAGCGCGATAAGAATCAGCATGTGCGCCGAGACGACGCAAGCTGAGGTCAGAGAAGCTGTTGCTGCTATAGCGGCGGCGCAGAGCGGGCTTTTAAAAATAAATCGGAGCAGGTAATAATGAAAGAAGTTTTGCTGGCAAAGTACGGCGAACTCGCATTAAAGGGCCTCAACAAGGGAACCTTTGAGGCGGCGATGCTTAAAACAATCAAAAGGCGCATGGCTGTGGCGGGGGAATTTGACGTCAAAAAAGCGCAGTCAACCGTTTATATAGAACCAAAAAATGAGGATGCGGATGTCGACAAGGCGTGCGAAATGCTGCGGCGCGTGTTTGGAATATCCGCGATAAACAGAGCGCTTCTTACGTTTAAGGATTTTGATATAATTTGTCAGAATGTTGTCGAATATCTGAAAACAGATCTCGCAAAGGCGCGTACCTTTAAAGTCAGCGCCAAACGGAGCGACAAGAGCTTCCACATGAATTCCATGGAGCTTGCCTGCGAGGTTGGCGGGTATATATTGGAGCGATTTCCAAACCTCGAGGTCAAAATGGACGACCCGGACCTCAATGTCGTCGTGGAAATCAGAGAATACGGCGCCTATATCCACAAGGGAAAAATAGAGGCGGCGGGGGGCATGCCCACGGGCACAAGCGGCCGCGCGGCAGTCATGATTTCGGGGGGCATAGACAGCCCCGTCGCCGCGTGGATGATGGCAAAGCGCGGGGTGGATTTGTGCGGAATACATTTCATGTCTCCTCCGTACACAAGCGAGGCCGCGCTCGACAAGGTTGTGCGGCTCTCCTCAATTGTGAGCCGATGGAGCGGCAACTTTGTGCTGACCTGTGTGCCGTTTACGGAAACACAGGTGCTCATCAGAGACAATTGCCCACCCGACCTGTTCACTGTTTTGATGCGCCGTTCCATGGTCAGAATATCGGAAATGATTTGCGAAAAAGAGCATTGTGAGGCGCTCATCACGGGAGAGAGCCTGGCGCAGGTCGCGTCTCAGACGCTGCTCGCGATAAAATGCACAGACGAAGCCGCCACTATTCCTGTTCTTCGCCCTCTCATAGGCATGGACAAGCTGGAAATAACGGCTATCGCGCGCAGAATCGGAACATTTGACACCTCTATTGAGCCATTCGAGGACTGTTGTACAATATTCACGCCAAAGCATCCAAAAACAAAGCCCAAAATTGATGAGGTTTTGGCGGCGGAGAGCGCTGTGGATTTGAGCAGCGCCGAGCGGGCGGCTGCTGAAAGCTATACAGTCAAGGTGATGCACTTCTTTGACTGAAAAACTCAAAACCGGAGATGATTTTTATGAGAGCAGAGATAATATCTGTCGGCACAGAGCTGCTGGCGGGGGATGTCGTAAATACAAACATTGCGTTTTTATCGCGTGCGCTGTCGATGCTGGGCTTTGACGTGCGCCATCAAAGTGTTGTGGGCGATGACCGCGAGGACATCGTCGATGCGCTGAAAGTCGCTGTCTCGCGCAGCCATCTGACAGTTTTCACCGGTGGTCTGGGGCCGACAGAAGACGACTTCACAAAGGAGACTGTTGCCGGCGCGCTGGGACTAAAGCTTGTCATGCACGAGCCGACAATGGCAAAAATAAAGGAGTTTTTCGAGAGCCGCTCCTTGGAGATGACGAACAACAACATAAAACAGGCTCTTGTCATAGAGGACTCAACTGTTTTGGACAATGAGAACGGAACGGCCCCCGGACTTTTCATAAAAAAAGGAAATCAGGCGATTGCTCTGCTTCCGGGTCCTCCAAAGGAGCTGGAGCCGCTTTTTGAAAAGAAATTGAAGCAGTACCTTGCCGCGATGACGGGAAAGGCTGTTGCGTCGGCGTCCCTGCACGTTTTCGGAATCGGTGAATCAGAGCTTGAAACAAAGGTCAAAGATTTGCTTTACAGGGAAAATCCATCCGCGGCCCTCTATGCAAAAACGGGCGAGGTAAACATAAATATAAGCGCCAAGGCCGACAATATCACAGATGCGGAGGCGATGCTGCGCGCGGGTATGCTGCAGTTTCGCGAGCGGCTCGGCGAGTACATATATTCCGAGGATGGCAGCTCGATGGCAGAGACTGTCGTAGGGCAGCTCATGGACGCGGGTGTCAAGGTCGCCGTCGCAGAGAGCTGTACAGGAGGTCTGCTCGCCTCAATGATTACCGAGGTAAACGGTTCCTCAATAGTTTTCGAATATGGGCTTTCTGCCTATGCCGACTGGGTGAAGCGCGCCAGTTTGTCCGTCAATAACGGAATCTTGCAAAAGTATACCGCGATAAGCTCTGCGACAGCGGCGGAAATGGCAAAGGGAGCAAGGACAAACGGACATTCCCAGATAGGTGTCGGAATAACGGGAATCGCGGGGCCGACCAGCGGTGATTATGTCGGAAAACCGGTTGGACTTGTGTACATCGCGGTTTGTGACAAGACAAACGTCGTTGTCAAGAAGTTCAATTTCGGAAATCTTCGCGGCCGCACTGCCGTGCAGGAGCTGAGCGCCAAAAATGCACTCGATATGATTCGCCGCTTTCTCGCCGGAATTGAGATACCCGACTCGAAAGGCTTTGCAAACAACATTATTGCCGATATCGAAAAGGACGGCAAAGCGAGCAAGATAAACTCAATCGCAATTAAAAAGGGCATAACAAGTGTGCTGGCGGTGTCGCTTTTGATCACATGCGGAGTGCTCGTCGGAGCAAAGGTGCTGCGCCAGAAAAGCACAGATAATTATAACAATGTCGGCGCGGAGTTTTTGGCATCGTCGTCGGGCGGGCAATTTATACAGCAGGGTCTGAGAGATTTAAAGGAGCAAAACGCAGACACTGAAGCATGGATACGCGTAGGAGCCGGGACGGAGAATGTCGTCGTCCGCGATAAAGGCGACGGGTATTATGAGAAGCACGATTTTTACGGCAGCGAAAGCCCGTTTGGCTGCCCATACATAAAGCAGGGACTTGACGATATCGCAAATACCGACAATATTATTTTATATGCCTGCATCGACGAGGGGACCGCATTTGCAGATCTTCGCAAGCTGATTGCCGATCAGGAATATATTTCCGCAAACAGGGAAATCACACTCACGACGCTTTACGATGAGACAAAGTACAAAATAGTCTCTGTATACTACGCGAACACCGACGAGGCGAGCGGCGCGGTAGACAGCGGCTTTGAGTTTTCGGATTTCAAAAACGGAGACGGATTCATCAACTATGTTGTCGACTTCAAAATGCGCTCGCTTTGGAACTATGATGTCGACATTGTTTCCGGCGACAGGTTTGTAACGATCGTGTCTGATTTGCCGGACTGGAAAGGTGCCAAGCTCGTCATTGTGGCGAGGGCGGTGCGCGACGGAGAGCTGGACAATCAAAACCAGCTGATGCCCCAGAAGAACTTTTCGGCACTGTATCCAAAAAAGTGGTACGACGTAAACAAGGCTTCGCCCGTCCTCAACGAAACGGTTGAAAAGGACAAGTGGTACAACTGGTTTATAGCGAATGAAAAGAGCATCAAATTTGTCCAGGACGCGCACAACACGGGCGGCGTCATAGATTTTACACGCGGCTATGAGAGCGCTGTCGGAAACGATGGACAGGTTGTGATAACGGTGTACATCAACGGACAGCGGATGACGGATACACCGCTCAATATCGTCAGCATGATAGTGATGTCCGAAACCGGCGGTACATTCACCGAAGAGGCGACAAAGGCGCAGGCTGTGGCGACGGTGAGTCTGCTTAAGTATGAGCTTCAATCGGCCGAGGTGCCTCATTTCGAGGGCAACACGCCGACAGAAGAGGTGAAAAAGCTCGTCGAGCAGGTTATAAATGAGGGCATGTTCTATGACGGAAAAATCATATATGCCCCATATTTTGAAATAAGTGCAGGACCAACGTGCAGCGCGCTGGATTTTTGGGGAATTGAATACCCATATCTGCAATCCGTCGAAAGCCCCTATGATTATCAGGTGTATGGCTACACGCGAAATACCTCTTATCCACTTGAGGCCATCAGGGCGAGAATCGAGAGCTATTTTGACATAAAACTCTCGTCCAACCAGAGCAACTGGATGAAGATAATCGATTATACGGCGTCAGGATATGTAAAGAATGTGAACGTCGACGATCAAATCGTTTCGACCGGCGCAGAGCTTTATGAAAAAGTGCTGGGAATACGCTCCTCCAACTTTGCCATGACATGGTATGAGTCTTCGGCCAACGTGCTGACCACAGGGTATGGTCACTGTGTCGGGATGAGCAAGGAAGGCGCGGATCTTTACGCGATTAACAAGGGCTGGAATTACCACGAAATATTGAGCCACTACTACACAGGCGTGTCTTTTGGCGCTGTTGAGTGGTGAGGTTGGACAAATAACAGTAAAAAAATAAGCGGGGTCTTGCAAAATGCAAAGCCCTGCTTATTTTTATTGAGCGATAAAAAAGCGAAGAACAGAATGAACAGCCGCAGTCGTGCACTGCTATGAAATACCGCTTGACCGCATCGCGCAGCCACGTTTTTTATGCAATTAAACCGGGCAACCCTGCGCCGCCGTCTGTGGCTCAAAAGTCTAGACAGTATAGCTTGCGACGATGTCCTTGTATTCCTCGTCGGATACGATGCCCGCCCTGTGCAAATCCCGCAGCTCGTCCATCTTTTTTCGCAAATCCTCTTGAGACATGCGGCGGGTGTTGACGCGGTACTTTGTCGGCATTCTGTCAGGCTGCTGCTGGCGTGTCGCCGGGTTATATTCAAAGGGACGTGAGCCTTCGCTTTTTCTCATCTCGTCGGCATAGGAGTCCTTTTGCTCGGAGTGCTGGCCCTCGTCGCAGAGATGGCCGTCATAGCCGTGCGACGTCTGCGACATTGCAAGAGAGCGGGACTGTATGGATGGGGCGGACATATATGTGTCTTTGTCCTTGACGCTTTTGTCGCTTTGGCTCTTTTTTAGAAAAAAGCTGATTACACTGCCTGCAAACGACAAGACAAACAGAAGAATCGAAATGGCCGGCGCAACCCACAGCAGTATGAAAGCGAGCACAAAAATAGCTGCAAAAAAAGAAGCGGGACCTTGATTTTCAGAAGGTCTTTGAAAATTAGAACGAATCGTGTTTCTCCCTCCATAAGGATTAATATACATATCTCTCTCCTTTTAATAAACGTGTTAACAGCGCTAAAACAGAACTATAAACAAAGCGAAGAACATTTTTCTACATTGTTTCGGGAGCGTCAATTTTCAGAAGCTCAAGGCAGTTTCTGATTACCTGTCTTGTCGCTATGCAAAGCGCAGCTCTGGCAGTGCACAGTGACAATTCGCAGCCCTTGACGCGACAGTTTGTGTAAAACTTGTGAAAGAGCGTCGCGAGATCTATCGTATAGCGCGTGATTTTTGCGGGGTCATATTCTGTGGCAGCAGAGATAATTTCACCGGGCAAAGCTGATATATGCTTTATAAGCGCCTGTTCGTCGGGCGAGCAGAGCAGCGAGAAGTCGGCGTTGTCAAGACAGCCGTCAACATCAATCGAGTCGGCTCGAAGCGCCTTGAGAATACTGCAAATGCGCGCATGGGCATACTGCACGTAGTACACAGGGTTTTCACTCGACTGCTTCACGGCGAGATCCAGATCGAATTCGCAGTGTGTTTTCGGCTCGCGCAGATTGAAGTAAAAGCGCGCGGCGTCAATCGGTATCTCGTCGAGCAAATCTGTGAGTGTTATCGCTTTGCCTGTGCGCTTGCTCATGCGCACGGGTTCGCCGTCACGCATGAGCCTGACAAGCTGCATGAGCACGATGTCAAGCTTGCTGCCGTCTAGCCCAATCGCGTCCATGGCGCCCTTTAGTCTCGCCACATGACCATGGTGGTCGGCGCCCCAAACATTTATGACGCGATCAAAGCCGCGCACGGCAAATTTATTGTAGTGATATGCTATATCTGCGGCAAAATACGTCGGAATTCCGTTGGAACGGACGAGAACCTCATCTTTGTCTCCGCCATAGGCAGTTGCCTTGTACCAGAGCGCACCGTCATTTTCGTATACCGCGCCGCGGCTTTTGAGCATGTCGAGAACCTTTGCGACGGTGCCGTCATTGTGAAGCGTACTCTCTTTGAACCATATGTCAAATTCAATGCGGTATTTGAGCAAGTCGCGTTTTAGATTTGCGATGTTTTTTGGCAACGCAAAATCCACCAAGGCCTTTTTGCGTTCGGCAGAATCAGCATCCTTGATGCCGTCACCGCAGGAAGCGATATACTCCCTCGCGAGCAGGGTGATGTCCTCGCCCTGATAGCAGTCCTCAGGAAGGGCAACGTCTCCGCCAAGCTCCTGCAAAAAGCGAACCTCCAGCGAAAGGGCAAATCTCTCAATTTGATTTCCCGCGTCATTGATATAAAATTCGCGCGTCACCGCAAAGCCGGCGGCGTCGAGAATGCTCGCGAGGCAGTCGCCGAGTGCACCGCCGCGCGCGTTGCCGAGGTGCATGGGGCCGGTCGGATTTGCCGAGACGAACTCAACCATGACCTTTTCTGCGCGTCCGAAATCCGTGTGGCCAAAGCGCTCCTTTTGGGAGAGAACCGCGCGCACGACGTCGCTGTAATAGTCGTTCGACAAAAAGAAGTTGAGAAATCCGGGGCCGGCCATCTCCGCTTTTGAAAAGCCGCTGCTGCCAAGATCGAGGTTGTCGAGAAGTGCGGCGGCAATTTTTTGCGGCGGGAGCTTAAGCGTTCTCGCTGCGCAGAGTGCCGCATTTGTGGCGAAATCGCCGTGAGAGGTATCCGCGGGAATCTCGACGGTATATTCTCCGAGCCCGAAGTTGGGGAGGACACCTTTTGCCACCGCCGTGTTGTACGCGGCTTCGATTGCGGAAATCAAGGTTGCCTTTGCTTTTGCTATTGGGTCATGCATTTTGAGAATTCTCCTTAACGGTGATGTTGAGCTTGTTTTCCGAAACCGAGTTTGCGTTTACGTCGAGCGAGTAGGAAAGCTGAAGTTCTCCGCCGCTCTCCGACAGGTTGTTTAAGATTTCTTTTGCAAAAATTCCGACAACGAGGTCGCCTTGACTAGTTGAATAATGGCAGAGATGGCGATGCCCCTTTTCCATGACAAGACGCGAGTTTGACTCTCCGAGCCGAATCATGGTCACGCGATTTCCGTCCTCTATTTTGACCGTGGTCATGTCGCCGCCGAAGCCGGAGGCCTCGTCCTCTTTATAGCTGATATAATATTTCCCGCAGTGATGCTCGAAATACCCAAAAGTGGACAGGCTCAGCCTGTCCGTCTCTCCGTCGCGCTCCTGAGAGCCTTCGATTGTGATGAGATAATCGTCCTTCATTTATAAAAAATCCTTTATTGAATCCGCGCAATTTCAAAGCAGCCGTCAATATGCAAGGCAATGAAACCCTGCATAAAAAGAGAAACGCGCTGTTTTTTGGCTGCGGAATATTTTTATTGTGATAATAGTCTATTCGCAGAAAAGCTCATGTTTGACGCCCTGCGCGGCGGATATGCAAAAATCTGACGGTGAGGAGTTTTTGCCGCGCCCGGTGCATATCGCATCGAGATTTGCGTGGCTGACAAAGTCTGACACATCGCGCGACAAGAATATTTTAGCAAGCTTCGCAAAACTATTTGCGCTGCCTGTGGAATAGAATTCCCGCAGACCGCTGCCGCCGCAAAGATTGCCGCTGTCGATGATGCGCTTTATCTCCAACGCTGTTTCGACACCCGTATCGACGAGCGAAAGAGCGCCGCCCGACACGAAGCTTATGACATCCGAAATGAGGTTAAAGTGTGTGCAGCCGAGTATGAGAGTGTCGCAGCCCGACTGTAGGATGGGCGCGATATAACCGTGCAGAGCCTCTACAAGCTCTTTGTCTTCCGCCGAAATTTTGCCGCTTTCAATCAGAGGAACAAGTTTTGGGCACTCTTGACCGAACACGGATATATCGCTGTCAATAGCTTTGATTGAGCGCAGAAAAGAGCCGCTTTTAATCGTCGCACTTGTTGCGATGACACCGACTTTTTTCGTCCGTGTTTTTTTCGCGGCTGCTTTTGCGGCAGGCTCTATTATGCCGACAAAAGGAACCGCGAGGTTTCTTGCAAAATCAGGCGAGAGGCAAGAGCAGGAGGTGCCGCAGGCGGCGACAATCAGCTTCACGTTTTTCGAGAGAAGAAAAGCCGAGTTCTCCAAGCTGTAACGGACGATTGTTTCAGGCTCGTTGTCTCCATATGGCATTCTCTTCGTATCGCCCAGAAAGACTATGTTCTCATGGGGCATAAGCTCCATGACCTGCTTTGCAACAGACAGTCCTCCGAAGCCGGAATCGTAAATTCCGATTGCGTTTTCAGTCATTTTTCCCCTCATTGCGGCTTATTGCAAGCTCAATCAGTCTTTTTAGAAGCTCCGGATATTTTATGCCGGACGCGTCAAAGAGCTTCGGGTACATGCTGATGGAGGTGAAGCCCGGTATGGTGTTGAGCTCGTTTAAATATATTTCACCCGTTGTATCTTCATAGAGAAAATCGACGCGTGCCAAACCTGCGCAGCCGAGCGCGCGATATGACTTTATGGCGATGGCTCGAATGTCATTTTGCACGTTTTCTCCGACTCTCGCGGGAATGAACTGGCTGCTGGTGCCACTGACGTATTTTGCCTCATAATCATAAAACTCGTTGCTGGGCACTATTTCCCCGACCACCGACGCCACGGGGCTGGTATTGCCAAGAACGGCGCATTCGATTTCTTTTCCCTTTATTTCGCGCTCGACAATGACCTTTCGGTCATAGTCAAAGGCAAGCTCAACGGCCATGCGCAGCTCGGCGCGGCTTTTGGCCTTCGATATTCCGACAGATGAACCGGCATTGGCCGGCTTTACGAACATGGGATAGCCAAATACAGCCTCCCAGTTCTCGGCGTATTTCTCAAAGCTCTCAAATTCATTTTTGGTTATAAGCCCCCACGCCGCGCGCTTCACACCAAAGCGCTCCAACAGCATGTTGGTGACGACTTTGTCCATGCAAACGGCCGATGACAGAACATCACAGCCGACATAAGGTATGCCGGCAAGCTCGAAAAGGCCCTGTATAGTGCCGTCCTCGCCGTTTTTTCCATGAAGCACGGGAAAAACGACATCGACACCGCACGTCTCATAGCTGCCGTCGGGCAGCAGCTTTACAACTGCGCGCATTCCTCTGTCCGGCGACAAAAAGCACGGGACACAGTTCTTCTCAAGCCATGTATCATTTTTGATTTCATCGAACGACGCATCCGTGCAGTACCATCTGCCATCTCTTGTGATACCTATCCGAATGCAGTCGCAAAAATCACCCGGCATATTCTCAAGCACGGAGGCGGCGGACATGAGGGAAACCTCATACTCACTCGAGCAACCCCCGAAAATTACGGCAACATTAAGCTTAGACATAAATAACACTCCCTTAATAAGGTGAAAAAATAATAAAATGAGGCAAGGCAGCGCTCAAAAGCACAACCGCCCATCATTCCACAGCACAAAAATATAAAGCTTGCATATATCCTGAATCTTCATTATAGTTATTTTACGCGCCATAGGCAAGTCTATTGAATATATATATTGTATTTTATTGAAAAATACAGATAATTCTTGACAATTGAATGGCTTAGGTGTTATATTAATCGTACCTCTTTAGCAGGTTTATTTTTTTATGCGCAATTTGGCGCAGCTGCATGAGGGAGGCAAAGCCGCAAAAGCGGTAACATTACGGAGGTGCCGATACAAATGAGAGTTAAAATCACACTCGCCTGCACAGAGTGCAAGCAACGCAATTACGACACGGTCAAGAACAAAAAGAACACGCCAGACCGCATGGAGATGAACAAGTACTGCCGCTTCTGCAAGAAGCATACTCTCCATCGCGAAACAAAGTAAAGGCAGGTAAAGAAATGGCTGACAAGCAAGTGCCCGCCAAAAAGGGCAAAAAAAGCCTGTTTTCTCGCTTCGGAAAGTATTTTCGCGACGTGGCCGGCGAGTTCAAAAAGGTTGTGTGGCCGTCTAAGAAACAAACATGGAACAACGTCGTTGTTGTCCTTGTGACAGTGCTCATTTTTGGGATAATTGTCTGGACGCTCGACTTTGGTCTTAACTTTGCCCGCGATTTGATCTTCAATCGAAAGACAGAGGAAGTTGTTGCAGGCGCGTTTCTTTCTGGCTTACTCTTTTAAGGTGGTATAGATTATGGCCGATACCGCTAAGTGGTATGTAGTTCACACATATTCGGGCTATGAAAACAAAGTTAAGGCAAATCTCGAAAAGATGGTGGAGAACCGCCGACTTCAGGAAATGATTGAAGAGGTTCACATCCCCACAGAGATGGTTGTCGAGCTTAAGGACGACAAGCGCAAGGAAATCGAGCGCAAGCTTTTCCCCGGTTATGTTTTTGTAAAAATGACTATGACCGACGAGACATGGTACATCGTGCGCAACACGCGCGGCGTCACCGGCTTTGTCGGCACACCGACGAAGGCTGTTCCCCTCACACAAGCTGAGGTCGACTCGCTCGGAGTGGACACGCAGAAGGTGACGGTCGACTATTCGGTCGGAGACAGCGTCAATATCGTCGACGGCCCGCTTGCCGGGTTCATCGGCACTGTTGAGGAAATCGACACGGAGAAGCGCAAGGTCAAGGTAAAGGTGTCGATGTTCGGACGTGAAACCTCGGCGGAGCTTGAGCTTTCGCAGGTGAAGCAGCCGCAATAGAGGCGAAATTTTGTATAGAGGCTTTACCAAAAGCTTTTAGAGAGGGCGCCCGAGGAGTCGGCGTTCTCGTGGGAGGGGCACAAATATTTCGATGTGTTCCGCCAAGACCACTTATTCGGAGGTATAAAAAAGTATGGCACAAAAGGTAATTGGCTTTATTAAACTGCAAATCCCCGCCGGAAAGGCAACGCCGGCACCGCCGGTCGGACCGGCTCTCGGCCAGCACGGCGTAAATATCATGGCATTCACAAAGGAATTCAATGAGCGCACCAAAGGCGAAGTGGGAATGATTATTCCTGTCGTCATCTCGGTTTATGCGGATCACTCCTTCTCCTTCGTGACAAAAACACCCCCCGCGGCTGTCCTCATCAAAAAGGAATGCAGCATCGAAAGCGGCTCAGGTGTCCCCAACAAGACAAAGGTCGCCGTGATTTCACAGGAATCGCTGCGCAAGATTGCCGAAATCAAAAAGCCAGACCTCAATGCGTCGTCAGTTGAGCAGGCGATGAAAATGATTGCCGGAACAGCTCGCAGCATGGGCGTCACAGTAGAGGAGGCTAAATAATGAAGCATGGTAAAAAATATGTCGAGAGCGCAAAGCTCATCGATCGCACAAAAGTTTACGAGTCTGCGGAAGCGCTCGATATCTGCTGCAAAACAGCAAAAGCCAAATTCGACGAAACTGTCGAAATCCATATACGTCTCGGAGTAGACAGCCGTCATGCCGACCAACAGGTTCGCGGCGCTGTCGTGCTTCCGAACGGAACAGGCAAAAAGGTGCGCGTATGCGTATTTGCAAAGGGCGACAGCGCCAAAGCTGCAGAGGCAGCGGGAGCTGAATTCGTCGGCGCAGAGGACTTGGCAGAGAGAATCCAAAAGGAAAACTTTATGGATTTCGACGTCGTCATCGCCTCGCCCGATATGATGGGTGTTGTCGGACGTCTCGGTAAAATATTGGGACCCCGCGGACTCATGCCTAACCCCAAGGCGGGCACTGTTACACCCGATGTTGCCAAAGCAATCACAGAGGCAAAAGCAGGCAAGATAGAGTACCGTCTCGACAAGAGCAACATCATCCACTGCCCCATCGGCAAAGCTTCTTTTGGCACGGAAAAGCTCAGCGACAACCTGGACACACTTGTGGATGCGGTTGTTCGCGCGAAGCCGGCGGCCTCAAAAGGACAGTATATCCGCTCATGCGTCATTTCGACAACGATGGGACCGGGAATAAAGGTGTCCACACAGCGCTATATGTCGGCTGCTCTCACACAGCAGAATCAGCAGTAATTTGTTGACAACCAATATATTGTGTTGTATAATTAACAAGCTGTTTTAACCAAAGACAGCAGGTGTGAAAACATAATGGAGCAGAGATGCTTCGCCTGCCGAGGATAAAGCTTTCTCATATGTGCGCATTTTGCGCGCAACTTTGAATGTTTTGCCTTCCTCGGTAACCTGAGGAAGGTTTTTTGTTTTCACCGAAAATCTTGATGGAGGTGAAGAATATGCCAAACCAAAAAGCACTCAGCGAAAAGCAGGTTCTCGTCGAGGCCCTGACGCAGAAGCTGAAATCAGCAAAATCAATTGTGCTTGTCGACTACAAGGGAATTAAAGTTGTAGACGACACAAACATGCGCGCAGAGTTGCGCGACGCGGGCGTGGATTATAAGGTTTACAAGAATACTCTGCTCGAGTTTGCAGCAAAAAATGCGGGACTTGAGAATCTTATCCCGACGCTTGCCGGCACAACGGCTCTCGCAGTTTCGAGCGATGAAATTGCTCCTGCCAAAGTAATGCTGAAGTACTCGGACAAGAACAAGGACAAGTTCAACTTCAAAATCGGCTATATCGACGGCAAGTATGTGTCCGCCGACGAGTTGAAGTCAATCGCATCACTGCCCTCACGCGACGGCCTCGTTGCCATGGTGGCGGGAACGCTCAACAGCATCATCGCGTCGCTCGCAAGAGCCGTCAGCGAAGTTGCCAAAAAATCCGCCTGAACACAGGCAACAAATTAAATTAACGGAGGATATTTACAATGGCTGATATAGCATCAATGATCGAATCAATCAAAGGTATGACAGTTCTTGAGCTCTCAGAGCTCGTAAAGGCAATCGAGGTCGAGTTTGGCGTTTCCGCCGCCGCCGCCGTTGCAGCTCCCACAGCTGCCGCCGCTGCCGATGCCGGAGAAGAGAAGACAGAGTTTGACGTAATCCTCAAGTCTGCCGGTGCCAGCAAGATGGCAGTCATCAAGGCTGTCAAGGACATCACAGGACTCGGACTCAAGGAGTCCAAAGAGCTCGTCGACACAGCTCCTAAGGCTGTCAAAGAAGGAATTTCAAAGACAGACGCCGATGAAATTGTCAAGACTCTCACAGAGGCCGGCGCCGAAGTCGAACTCAAGTAATACGATATACTCGCACGTGCGGCAAAAGCCGCAAAAATCGAACAGATATGTCAAAAGGCGGAAACTGCATGGATGTGCAGTTTCTGCCTTTTTTGTAAAAACTTGCTGTGTGCGGTTTTGCTGTTATTATTTCGGCTGTGGCGAATTGCTTTAAATAAGCCGAAAAGCGGCAGGCTTTAGACAGCCTATGCGGGTTCAAGATGATGACAAGAAGCTCTACAGTAAAAAATCGCCCCCAACGGAGGAGGCGATTTTTGTCGCAAGTGATTTTAAAGCGGCATACCGATATTGAGTGCCAAGCGCGTTTCCACTAAAAGAAGACGGACACAGTCTCCGCTATAAAAATACAAATACACAGTGCAATTTGTGCAAAAAGAATATTTAAACGACAAGACCGCCGAAAGAAGCTATGACGATATTGAGGCGTCACGCTTGCGGTATTTCAGTGGATGGAAGTTTTTTTGCCAAAATGCGCACTATGCGGTGTTCCGCCGTCTCCGTAACAGAGAAAAGCCATCCGTGCGCCTCGAGCGTCGGCCTTTCGTCGTCAGAGGGCAGTCGCCCCAGCTTGTCGACGAGGTAACCGGCGATTGTGTCATAATCGCCTGCATCAAAAAAGCGGGTGTCGAGCGCTTCGGAAACATCGTCCAGAAGTGCTGTGCCGAGCAGCTGAAACTCTCCATTGACGGTGGGGACGATATCGGCATCCTCGTTGTCGTATTCATCTTGAATGTTTCCGACGATGGATTCCAGAATGTCCTCCATTGTGACGATGCCGGCAGTGCCGCCGTATTCGTCCACAACAACGGCAAACTGGAGACGTGTGCGGCGAAATTCGTTAAATATATCGCGGCAGCGCGCACTTTCGGGAACAAACATAACATCGCGCTTGTAGTCGCTGATTTTAAAGTCGTCGCCGTTTCCGACCACAAATCTCAAAAGATCCTTGATGTAAATGACACCGATGATGTTATCAAGGCCGCCGTCGCACACGGGCAGACGCGAGTGTCCCGTCTGTGTGGCCTTTGCCACGGTATCCCCCAGACTGGTCGAGATGTCGAGCGCTTCGATTTCGGTGCGGTGCGTCATGACCTCGCAGGCCTCGCGATTGTCAAAGTCGAAGATGTTGTGAATCATCTCTTTTTCGCTGAGCTCAATGGCACCCTCCTCCTCGCCGACGTCGATCATCATGCGGATTTCTTCCTCCGTGACCTCAGGCTCGCTCTGATCGGGGTTTATTTTGAGCAGACGAAGAATGCCGTTTGTGGATGCAGACAGCAGCCAGACAAAGGGCTTTGTGACGATATAGACGACACGTATGATGCGCGCAATGCCAAATGAGATTTTTTCGGGATTGTTCATGCCGATTCTTTTCGGGACAAGTTCCCCAAAAACAAGAGTGAGGTATGAGAGCATCAGCGTTATAAAGATAATGGAGACGGTTTTTATGATGTCGGGCGAAACAGGCAGCTTCAGGTAGCTTTGAAAAAAATAGACGATGTACTCTGAAAACGTGTCTGCGGCGATTGCGGAGGCAAAGAAACCGGAAAGTGTAACTCCGACTTGAATTGTCGCCAGAAATTTCGAGGGCTGGCTCGTCAGCTTGTGCAGTATACCTGCGCGCTTGTCGCCTTGGTCGGCGAGGTGTTTGAGCTTTGCGTCGTTGAAAGAAATGACCGCGATCTCGCTCATGGCGAAAAAAGCGTTGCAGCCGATAAGCAGCAGCAGAATTAAAATTGACCCCAATGGGTTGCCTTCCGGCATAGGTATTCTCCTTTTGTCAATGTTGATTTTATTATTAATATTAAATAGTATATCTATATTTAAAATGCATGTCAAATCCCAAAGCCCGCAAAGCGCACAAGTGTTATTCGACGCGGTTCGCATACACGCCAAAGCACAATATAAGGTGAGCTCACTTTTTGGTCCCTGCGGCATATGATGGTGCGAGGGGCGATGAAAATGCCGATAAATACAAAATCTGTCCCGCCATCGCTGCTTCCGCTGAAGGTCGGCAGCAGCTCACAGGCGGTGTGCACTTTGCAGACAATGATAAACGCGCTTGCGGTGCACTACCCATTGATATGCGGGGTGGCCACCACAGGTGCATTTGAAAATGAAACGCGTTCAGCTGTGCTCAAAATACAAAGACAGTTTGGGCTGTGCGAGGACGGAGTTGTGAGCGCGTGTCTGTGGAACAACATGTGCTTTGCAGTGAGCTCACTCGACGGGCTGGAAAAGAGGTACGGCTTTTTTGAGCCGCTTGAATATGCGGGCATTCAGCTGAAAATAGGCAGCTTCGGCGCACAGGTGATATACATACAGAAGCTCATCAATGTAGCGGCTCAGATTTACACACGCGTTGCGGGCGGGGCGACAGATGGGGTGTATGACAGGCGCACCGCGCGCAGCATATGCGCTTTCCAGCTCGAAAAGGGGCTGGAGGCAGACGGCATAGTCGGAAAAAGAACACACGCAGCGCTTACCTTTGTGGCGAAATCCTTCATAGAGTCAAAAAAAGCCGAGAGAGGAAATGTCGCGCTTGATTTTGCGCTCATGCCATACAATATAGGCAGCAGCGGGGAGGGTGTGCGCCTCATACAGCTCATGCTGTCGCAGCTCGCACTTTTTGACATGAGGCTCGCACATACTGAGGTGAGCGGAAGATATACGCCCGAAACAGCAGCGGCGGTGTCTCGGCTTCAAGAGACACGCGGTCTGTTTGTTGATGGAATTGTCGGTGTGAGAACTATAAAATGCCTTGTCGAGGAGTTTGGCGGTTAGCTTTACGGTTGTAATTTAGCGCCGATATGGTGTAAAATGATTTAAACTGCAAAAACAGAAAAAGTAAGGCACAGCGATGAACTGCGTGGACAATAATATGAAAATAGACAGAGCTTCCGTGCACGGGTTTTTAAAGGATCTCATATTTTATGTGCTGGGCGCCGCAATATATTCCCTGGGGTTATACTGCTTTGCCGCCCCAAATCACATAACCCCCGGCGGTGTTTCCGGAATATCGGTCATGGTCAATTATTTGACAGAGGCGCCGATAGGAATTGTGTCGCTTTGCATCAACATACCGCTCATGTTTTGGGCGGCGAAAAAGCTGGGACTGAAATTGATTCTAAAGAGCTTTGTCGTCATAGGGCTTGTGACGGTTTTCACGGACTTCATAATGCCCTATGTGCCGCTTTATCAGGGCGAGCGAATACTTGCGGCTCTCTTCGAGGGAGTTATGGCGGGAACGGGGATTGCGCTTGTAATCTCACACAACGCGACGACGGGCGGAACGGATTTTGTCACGCTCGTGCTTCATAAAAACCATCAGCACCTCAATTTCACTAAAATATCCATGTCGATCAACGCGGCAATACTCGCCGCTGCGGCGATTGTGTATAAGGACATCGACAGTGCGCTGTTCGGCGCAATCGCGATGTTTGTCAACGTGACTGTCATCGATAAAATACTGTATGGAATGGGTTCCGGCAAGCTTTTGCTCATAATCACGGACAAGTCCGACGAGATAGCCGCAAAAATCGACACCGCCCTTAAAAGGGGAATGACGCTGCTGTGCGGAAAGGGCTATTATACAAAGACGGACAAGACCGTGATTTTGACCGCTATTCGCAAAAATCAAATAACAGTCGTCAAAAAAATAGTCGAGGAGAGCGACCCCCACGCCTTTATAACCGCCATTGAGGCGGGCGAAATTATCGGAAAGGGATTTGGCAGTCCGCTGTAATATACGGAGGAATACTGTTGCAAAAAAACAAGTGCAAAAAAAAGAGAATAGTCGCATTTATCGCAAAGCTCTCTGTATTTGCGGCGATTTACAGCGCCATGATTTTGACAAATTATCTTGTCGACCCCGGCGCACTTTATCATACCCGATTTGCGGGAAGCCGCGAGGAACTGATTGTCGACGCGGTTACGTCGGGAAAAGCGGTTGAAAATGTGGATGATATAAACGAGCGCCTTGCAAAGCGCTATTGCGTGGAAAAAATGGGCGAAAAACACACTATAGTTCTGGGCTCAAGCAGAGCCGCGCTGATAACCGCCGAGGCAGCCTGTGATGAGAACCTGTTCAACCTGTCCTTGAGCGGTGCGGGTCTGGATGATGTTGTGGGAATATATGGACTTTATCATATGAAATATAAAGCGCCCGCAAGAGTCATTATAACGCTCGACCCATGGCTTTTAAACGACAATTTTTCGGATGCCAGATTTGCAGCGTCTCTGGGAGATGCCTACTTCTATTATCTGACGGAGGTACTGGGATATGAAGGAGTCGACAAAAAGCTGTCAGACGTAAGTGATATATATATCGATCCAGATGCAAAGCAAAGCTTTTTTTCACTGGAGGCAAAGGTGCGAAATCAGATTTTTTCAGTGCCTTATTTTCAAGCATCTGTGAAAGCTTTGCTTAAGCCGCAGGATCAATTGACTGCAGTCACGCAGAGCTACTGGACAAAAAACAGCTCTCTTCGCGCAGACGGAAGCTACTGCTACCCGGAAAATTACCGAGAAGTAGACATACAGAGCATAAAAAACCGCTGTATGCCTTCCTTGCCGGGATCGATACTGGGGGAGAGCAATTTTGTGTCGGAGCGCGGCAAAAACGCAGCGCTACTGCGCGATTTTCTCAAAAGCATGATCGATGACGGGGTGGAGGTAGAGGCTCTGCTTATCCCGATAAACCCGATTTTGTATGAGCACATGCAAAAATATGAAAGATATGCGCCGTATCTCGCAGCCGAGTCCTATTTTCGCGAAATGGCAGATGAACTTGACATAAAGATTTTGGGATCTATTGACCCAAAAGCACTCAATGCCGAGCTTGCCGATTTCTACGACGGCTATCACTACCGCGCAGAGCGTGTTGACGAGCTTCTGGCAAAGCTGGCGGAGGTTGAAAAATGACATTCACCTCATATTCTTTTCTTATTTTCTTCTGCATCTGCACCGCTTTGTATTATTTGGTTCCGAGCAAGCTTCAAAACGCAGTTCTTCTCATTGCCAGCTATGTGTTTTACATGTGGAAGCTCCCGCAATACGGTATGCTTGTGCTCTTTGCGACGGCGGTGTCTTACTTTTGCGCATTTATAATAGACAGGCAGTCTTTGGCAAAAAACAGAAAGAGAGCGCTGGTGCTGTCGCTTGCCGCGCTTGTCAGCACGCTTGCCGTTTTTAAGTATTTCAATTTCTTTAGCGGCACCTTGGTGACGGTGCTGGGCTGGTTTGGCCTTTTGGCAGAGCCTGTCGCGCTCAATTTGGCGCTCCCAATAGGGATAAGCTTTTACACCTTCCAAACGATGGGCTACTGTATCGATGTGTACAGAGGAAAGCTTGTGCCGGAGCGCAGCTTCATTGACTATTCGCTCTTTGCCAGCTTTTTTCCGCAAATTCTCTCCGGCCCAATCGGGCGCGCGGACGAGCTTTTGCCGCAGTACAAAAAAAGGCGCACATTTGAATATGGGAGTTCGCTTGACGGCGCCACACGGTTTTTGAGCGGGCTGTTCAAAAAAATTGTTGTCGCCGACTGCCTTGGAATATACGCTTCATATGTGTTTAACGATCCCGGAAACGTGAGCGGAATCTCGCTGGCTGTACTCGGCGCCGGGGTTTACGCGCTGCAAATTTACTTTGACTTTGCCGGATATACGGATATGGCTGTGGGCGCTGCAAAGATTCTGGGCATCTCGCTGCGAGAGAATTTCTGCGCCCCATATCTCGCAACCTCTCCCTCGGATTTTTGGCAGAGGTGGCACATGTCGCTCTCCGAATGGCTGCGGGACTACGTCTATTTTCCGCTTGGCGGCAGCAGAAAGGGCTTTTGGCGAAAGCTTCTCAACATCGCCATTGTCTTTCTTGTGAGCGGGTTCTGGCACGGGGCGACATGGTTTTTTGTATGCTGGGGGCTGCTGCACGGCCTTTACAGAATTGCCGAGGAACTCGCGCACAGGTGCTTTGGAAATCCCCGAGAGCTCAAAAGCAAAGCCTTGGAGCTGCTGCGCCA
>JAVVTQ010000012.1:0-42071 GCA_036653595.1 Oscillospiraceae bacterium | reverse complement strand
ATTATACCACAATTTCTATCGCGAAGCGATAGTCGCGGCAAAGCCGCGAGACGAAGCGCAGCTTCGGCAAATTGATGGTAAAACTCTCTTCTTTTTTCGCAGCAGCATCCTGCGCGATCCTGCACAATATGCCTTTTAGTTTCATTTGCACTCTCAAATCTTTTAATACAAACAAAGCTCACCCTTTCATGACTTTTTTGGAAAAGCCATCAAAACCAGCGCATTTTTTAAAATATCGGCACAATTTACTGGGCTTTTTGGAGCTTTTAAGGTATTATAGATTATACAGATACAAACGGCGCAAAAAAACTGTATAATTTTTACAACTGCGCTCGCTGTACAAAACAAAACGCGAAAGAAGGACAAGGCGTGGATATTTTGGTTTGCGTAAAGCAGGTACCCGGCACCACACATGTCGAGGTTGATCCTGTCACCGGTATTTTAAAGCGCGACGGCGCACCCGGCAAACTCAACCCTTATGATTTATTTGCAGTGGAGCTTGCCTTGCAGCTGCGAGCAGAAACCGGCGGAACAGTGACTACACTGTCAATGGGGCCTCCTCAGGCGCGCGAAGCGCTTCTGGAAACGGTTTATATGGGCGCCGACCGAGGTGTGCTCGCGAGCGATAGAAGATTCGCCGGAGCTGATGTGCTCTCAACTGCGCACACTCTCGCATGTGCCATAAAAAAAATCGGACATTTTGATTTGATAATCTGCGGAAAGCAAACCACTGACGGCGACACGGCGCAAGTCGGCGCGGAACTTGCAGAGCTTCTTGACCTGGTGCATTCGGGCAATGTGCTCGCTGTGAGAGATATCTCTATGTCCGGGCTGACGGCCGACATAAGCCTCGACAAGTACATTTGCACACAGCGCATGCCGCTTCCTTGTGTTCTGGGCACTGACGCAGAAGTCAACACCCCGCGCCTGCCCTCGTACAAGCGCAAAAAACAGGTCCTTGCAGAATGTGTGACGACGCTTTGTCTCGACGATTTTGACGACAGGGACGAGCTGCATTTTGGATCCTCCGGCTCCGCAACGCGCGTGGAGCGCATATTCCCACCGGAAAAAAACAGCGACAAGGAGCTTTTTGAGGGAGACGACGATGCGCTTGCAACTAAAATAGCACAAATGCTCAAAACAAAAAAATTCATATAGAGGGTCTGTCATGGCAAAACTTTTAGTAAATCAGAAAAATGTAACGGCTCAGACCGCCGCTGAGCTTGTCGGGCTGTGTCCCTTTTGCGCTATATCCTATGATGGGGAAAATCTGGAAATAAGCTCTGCTTGCAAAATGTGCAAAATGTGTGTCAACAAAGGACCTGTCGGCGTAATGTCCTTTGTCGAAGAATCTTCCCTTTGCACAGCCGCAGACAAGGACGAGTGGCGTGGAGTTGCGGTTTTTGTGGAGCATCATCAGGGCGAAATTCACAATATCACGCGGGAGCTTTTGGGCAAAGCCCGCGAGCTTGCAGATGTTAACAATCAGCCTGTATATGCATTTATGGCGGGCTTTGACATAGCAAAAAAGGCCGACTCGCTGCTGCGCTATGGCGCAGACAAGGTCTTTGTGTATGACCGAGAGGAGCTTCGGGATTTTATCATCGGGCCGTACGCCGCAGTTTTTGAGGATTTCATCGACAAAGTAAAGCCGTGCGCTGTGCTTGTGGGCGCAACAAATGTCGGGCGCTCACTTGCGCCGCGCATGTCCGCGCGCTTTCGCACGGGGCTGACCGCCGACTGCACAATGCTCGAAATGCGCGAAAACACCGACCTCGTTCAGATACGCCCTGCTTTTGGCGGAAACATCATGGCGCAGATTTTAACACCTAACAAAAGGCCACAGTTTTGCACGGTGCGCTATAAAATTTTTTCGGCCCCTGTCCCCTCTGACAACTGCACGGGGAGTGTGGAGCTGATGGACATAGACGCAAAAAGGCTTGAGACAGGCGTCAAGATACTCTCTTTGCAAAAGAAGAGCGCAGAGCCGGACATCTCCGACTCCGAGGTTATTGTTGCCTGTGGCAGGGGCTTTAAATCAAAGAGCGACCTCGACATGGCGCAGGAGTTTGCGCAGGAAATCGGCGCACAGCTGGCAGGCACACGCCCGCTCATAGAAGCCGGGTGGCTCGATCCACGCAGGCAGATAGGACTAAGCGGTCGCACCGTGGGCGCAAAGCTCATCGTGACGCTTGGCGTTTCCGGTTCGGTGCAGTTCGCCGCAGGTATGCGCGGTTGCGCGTGCATTGTAGCCGTCAACAGCGACAAAAACGCTCCTATTTTTGACATTGCGCACTATGGCGCAGTCGGCGACTTATACAAAATTATTCCAACTCTGACAAAGCTCTGCAAGGAGGCGACGGCTAATGTACAATAAACTCACAGAAAACGACCTCGGCTGCTTGGCGGCAATTGTCGGCGCAAACAGGGCTTTCATCGGCGGCGATATATCGGAGGATTACTCGCATGACGAGCTGGGCGGCGTCAAAAAATTTCCTGAAATTTTGCTTAAGGTACACACTGTCGACGAAATAAGCCGAATCATGGCTTATGCCGACGAGCACCGCATACCGGTCGCCGTGCGCGGCTCGGGCACCGGCCTTGTCGGCGGCTGTGTCGCTGTCGAGGGCGGGATAATGCTCGATACCACACTGATGAACAAAATTCTCGAGCTTGATGAGGAAAACATGACTGTGACGGTGCAGCCGGGCGTGCTGCTCATGGAGCTTGCTTCCTTTGCCGCTGAAAACGGCTACCTGTATCCACCGGATCCCGGTGAAAAATCGGCGACCATCGGCGGAAATATCTCCACAAACGCAGGCGGAATGCGCGCCGTGAAATACGGCGTCACCAGGGACTATGTCCGCGGCCTTACCGTCATTTTGCCAAACGGCTCCGTTCTCACGTTGGGCGGGAAAATTGTCAAAAACAGCTCCGGCTACAGTCTGAAGGATTTGATAATCGGCTCTGAGGGCACTCTTGCAGTTGTAGGAGAGGCGGTGATGAAGCTCGTGCCTCTGCCCGAATACTCGGTCAGTCTGCTCGTTGCCTTTTCATCTATGGAGGCTGCAATAGAGACTGTTCCGGAAATAATGAAGTCAAAGGCCGCGCCCACCGCTGTCGAATATATGTCGAGGGAGACTATTCTTTTTGCCGAGGATTATCTGGGCAAGCGCTTTCCCGACACCGGCAGCGATGCCTATCTGCTGCTGACATTTGACGGCAGCTCCAAAGAGCGAGTTGAGGCGGAATACGGCTTTGCCGCGGACCTGTGCCTTGAGAAAGGCGCCCTTGACGCCTTTATTGTCGATACGCCAGAGCGCAAGGCCTCCGTTTGGAATGCTCGGGGAGCTTTCCTTGAGGCTATCAAGGCCTCAACCACGATGATGGATGAGTGTGATGTCGTCGTGCCGCGCAGCCGCATCGCCGAATTTATCAAATTTACGCACGAAGTCTCAAAAAGGCTGGACATGCGCATCCCGAGCTTTGGTCATGCCGGAGACGGGAATTTGCACATTTATATATGCCGCGATGCTCTTTGTGACACAGAATGGAAAAAACGCCTTGCCGAAGCCTTTGACCTGATGTACAATAAAGCTGCGGAGATGGGTGGGCTTGTCTCGGGAGAGCACGGTATCGGCTATGCAAAAAAGGAATATCTTTTACGCCAGTACGGCAGCGAGCACTTGGCGCTTATGAACGGGATAAAGCAGGTGTTCGACCCAAACAATATTCTCAATCCGCAAAAGGTTTGTCAATAAATAAAATTCCAGGGAGGACAAAATGTATTCTTGCAAAACTACCGTAAAAAACCCCACAGGACTTCACGCGCGTCCGGCATCTGAATTTATTACATGTGCAAAAAAATTTGTCTCAAAAATCACCGCCAAAAACCTCACCAATTCCGAGGACTGCAATGCAAAGTCTATTGTCATGCTGCTTTCACTCGGTCTGAGCCAGGGCACCGAGGTCGAGCTCACCGCAAACGGCGAGGACGAAAAAGACGCGGTGGATACCCTAATCGCGCTTATCGATGCCGGCTTTGGCGAGCTGTAACCCAATCAGATAACGACAAAAAATGTCCCTTGCCCAAAAATACACATCCAAAGTCATTTCGGCTTTTGTTTTGATGTGTGTCTTTGAGCGGGGGTCTTTTTTTGTGCAAAAATATATGTTGACATTTCCTCATAAATGAATATAATAACATATGTTCAATCATTCATATGTATGGAGGTGCTTATGGTGCAAAATAATTTTGAAGACATCGAGCGCTGTGATTATATTCACGCCCGCAGTGAAAAAGTTGAAGAGCTTGACCAGCTAATGCCTGACGATGAAAAGCTGTACAATCTAGCGGAGCTGTTTAAAATGTTCGGAGATTCCACAAGAATCAGGATTTTGTTCGTACTTTTCGAGTCTGAGATGTGCGTCTGCAACATCGCGCAGCTGCTTGGCATGACACAGTCTGCCATATCGCACCAGCTGAGAGCGCTCAAGCAAAGCGGTCTGGTAAAGTACCGCCGCGACGGCAAAACCGTTTACTATTCATTGGCCGACAGCCATGTCAGGACAATAATCAATCAGGGCTTTGAACATGTGTGCGAATAATATAAAGGGGGATGTGCTTTATGAAAAAGAGCTTTAAACTGGCCCAGCTCGACTGCGCCAGCTGCGCGGCAAAAATGGAGGCCGCAATCAATAAAATTGACGGGGTCAACAGTGCATCGATAAGCTTCATGCTTCAAAAGCTGACAGTTGATGCAAACGACGCCGACTTTGACTCCATAATGGAAAAAGCGAAAAACATCTGTGCCAAGATCGAACCTGACTGTAAAGTAGAGCTGTGAGGCAGCTTATGAATAAGCGACAGAAGAAAATACTCGCGCGCATTATTTTGGGGATTGCAATGCTTGCACCCGCTCTTTTGCTTTCTCTTACGCCTGCCTTGAAGCTTTGTTTTTTTGCCGCCGCATACCTTGTGACAGGCTTTGACATATTGTTGGGCGCGGCGCGCAACATATTTCGCGGACAGATTTTTGATGAAAATTTTCTAATGTCTCTCGCCACTGTCGGCGCATTTGCAATAGGCGAATACTCAGAGGGTGTAGCCGTTATGATTTTTTTTCAAGTCGGCGAGCTTTTTCAAAGCCTTGCTGTCGAGCGCTCGAGGCGCTCCATCGCCGCACTTATGGACATACGGCCCGACAAAGCCAGCCTAGAGCTGGACGGCGTTGTCACGAGCGTCGACCCCGACAGCGTTAACATAGGAGATGTCATTGTGGTCAAGCCCGGCGAGCGTATCCCGCTTGACGGAATTGTGGTCGACGGCTCATCATCAATCGATACAGCCTCGCTCACCGGAGAGGCCATGCCGCGAAACGCGACATCCGGCGATGAGGTCATGAGCGGCTGCATAAATCTGCGCGGTGTTCTGCGCATTCGCGTCAGCCGCGTTTTTAGTGAATCAACCGTGGCGCAGATTTTGGATCTTGTCGAAAACGCAAGCATAAAAAAAGCAAAAACCGAAAATTTCATCACGCGATTTGCTCGAATATACACGCCTTGTGTTGTGGCTGCGGCACTGCTGCTGGCCTCTGTGCCGCCTCTTTTTTTCGGCGGTGCGTGGTCAGAATGGATTCACCGCGCGCTCAGCTTTCTCGTCATTTCCTGCCCGTGCGCGCTCGTCATATCGATACCTCTCGGGTTCTTTGGCGGCATCGGCGGCGCCTCAAAGCGCGGTATTCTCATAAAGGGCGGCACCTTTCTCGAATCGCTTGCCCAAACTGAGATTGCCGTCTTTGACAAGACCGGCACGCTGACAAAGGGCAGCTTTGAGGTTGTCGGAACACACATCGAAGAAAATGCTATTGCGGGTGACGATCTTCTCGCACTTGCGGCGGCTGTGGAGGCCTACAGCGACCACCCAATCGCAGAATCTCTGAGGAGAGCCGTCCTTGACTTTGACAAACTTGCCGTCACGAACACAGAGGAAATTTCCGGTCACGGCATAACAGCCACACTTGATGGAGAGACAATAGCCGTGGGCAACGAGCGTCTGATGGACACTCTAGGCATCAGCCGCACTGCCGCCGCACCCGAGACGGGCACAATCGTGCATGTGGCGCGCGGTGGAAAATATCTCGGCTATATCATCATCAGCGACGAAATAAAGCCCGATTCCGCAAGAGCCATATCCGAATTGAGGTCATGCGGCGTGAAGAAAACCGTTATGCTCACCGGCGATTCAAAATCGGCGGCAAGCAGCGCCGCCGCTGCTCTCGGTGTCGACGAATACCGCTCCAATCTTCTTCCCGCCGACAAGGTCAAATGTGTCGAAGAGTTGATGGGAGAAAAAACGGGCCGCGGAAAGCTCATATTTGTCGGCGACGGAATCAACGATGCGCCGGTGCTCATGCGCGCAGACTTGGGTGTATCGATGGGGGGGCTAGGCTCAGATGCGGCAATTGAGGCGTCAGATGTCGTTTTGATGGACGATAATGTATTAAAGCTTGTGGAGGCGATAAAAATTGCGCGCCGAACACTGCTCATTGTGCGTGAAAACATCTGCTTTGCGCTTGGAATAAAGTTTGCCGTGCTGATTCTCGGAGCATTTGGAATTGCGGGGATGTGGGAGGCCGTCTTTGCCGATGTCGGTGTGTCAGTGCTCGCTATTCTCAATGCCATGCGGGCGCTCAACCCAAAGATAAAGCAATAACAGTGAATTTTTTTTTATTCTAAAGCAATTTAAAAGCTGCGACGCGTGAAAACCGCACGTCGCAGCTTTTTTGTTTTATTGAAAAGACAAACGGCGAAGCTTTTGGCTATATTTCATTATAGCGCTTTTTGCCGCCGGTTTGCAGGTAAAGCCAACAGGCGAGAGAAGCGACGAGGAAGACAATTGTCATAGCATACATGAAAACGGTGGCCGACAAGAACTTTCTCAGCACGAGGACATACAAAACCGCAACCCCCACGAACAGTCCCATCCCACCGAGAACGCTAATCATAGTGCTCACGCCTTGCTTTATCACGTACACTTCGTTTAGCCATTCAAATCTCGGGAACAGCACATTTGCAACCATGCCAAAACAGGCGACAAACACCTGTACGCTGCAAGGCAGCAGAACCAAGCCGGCAAACTGGGCAGCGTCGCAGCCGATAGAAGCGGCAATCACCACACCCGAGAGCACTGTAAACGGCAAGCCAATGAGCAGGTTTACATTTATCTTTGCGCGGTAAAGGTCAGTGGCAGCGATTGGCATTGACTTTAGAACGTATATACCCTGTCCCTCCAGCGAGAGCGACGACGATGTCGAGCAGTTCATTATTGCGCAAAAGCACAGAGCGGCCGCCGCGACCAAAGGAATCTGAGTCGCAATCTCCGAGGGAAGCTGTTCGAATATTTCCACAAACGAATCGCCTTTGAACAGCACATAGCCCGCGAAAAGGAATTGCATGAGAGCGCCCAACGCAGTGTTGAGAACATATGTCGGCAGTGAAAAAAAACGTTTTAGCTCTTTTTTCAGCAGAGCCGAGCGTACATTTCCGACAGTCGCCGCGCGCGCCGTGTACTTGACTTTGGCAAGGCCTTTTTTTGTTGTGGCTATTTTTATAAAGTTCTTTGATATAAGGAAGCAGACAGCAGCCATAGGGATTATGCACCAAGCCGCGAGCTTAAGCAGTTCCACAAAATCCCCGTAGGCGCAGGCTGCACCAAAGCTGTAAATGAACGGCATAACCTTGCTCACAGCTTTTGCGAACTGCTCACCATTTGACACAAGCGTGGTTATGACATTTTGCATGTTGAAGCAAACGACCATGTAAGCGCCAAAAAACGCCATGACCAGAACGGTGGATATCATGTTTTTATGGCGCATTTTAGAGGATATCAGACCGACCACAAAACCGATTGCACAGCAGACTGCAAGCGACAAGAGCGGCAGCAGCAAAACGCACATGACGAATGCTATTACATTTGCAGCGGTCAGCGTTGTCACCAGCCCATAGACCACTATCGTGGGGATCATGATGAGCAGGTTAAACGCATATTCCAACATCAAAAGAACGATAATTCGGCTTGCCAGTATATGCGAAGGTTTTATTGGCATGCTCAGCAGCAGCTCGTTGTCCGTGGCATCAAACAGTTGCTTTTCGGCGGTGAATACCGTTCCAAAGATGCTGAGCATAAACGCCATAATCGCGGCATATGAAAAATACAGCCAGTTTAGTCCGATTGCTACAAAGGCCTGCGCGATTGAATATAAAAGCAGACCCATAGAGATGGCAATCATTCCGACAACATAAACAGCAAATAACCCGACAAGTACTTTAAACGCAGGTCCCCGCTTTTTGCGCCCCTTCGACATTGCGCCGAACATGGACTGCATATATGCCGTCATGCGGGTTTTCACAAGAACCTTAAGCATTTTCATCCTCCAGTTCCAGGAACACTTCCTCGAGCGAGGTATTCCCGCGCACCTCTGCTGTGGTGCCTGAAGTTATCAGTCTTCCGTTTTTGATTATCGATATCTTGTCGCAGAGCTTTTCCGCCACCTCGAGCACATGCGTTGAAAAGAAAATCGCGCCTCCGTCGTTGCAAAGCTCCCTCATCAGCAGCTTCAAGGTGTGCGCAGCCTTGGGGTCAAGACCTACAAACGGCTCGTCGAGAAGCATGAGGCGTGGTTTGTGAATGAGTGCCGCAATAACCGCCAGCTTCTGCTTCATGCCGTGCGAGTATGCATTTATGGGCTGTGCAAGATCCGACGTCAGCTCAAACTCATCAGCATATCTGTGAATTCGCTCTGCGCGCTCTTCCTTGCCTACACCGTATATGTCCGCTATAAAGTTAAGGTATTTTATACCGGACATAAAGCCGTACAGCTCTGGGTTATCGGGGATGTAGGCCATGCGTTTTTTGCATTCCACGGGGTCTTCCCTGACGGAAATTCCGTCGACAAAAATATTGCCGGAATCGAACTGCAAAATTCCGCAGCATGCCTTTATCGTTGTTGTCTTTCCTGCGCCATTGTGTCCGATAAACCCGTGAATGTCGCCCGGCTCTATGTGCAGCGTAAGGTTGTCGACGGCTTTTTTGTCGCCGTATGATTTAGTGAGATTTTCTATACGAAGCATTTTATCCTCCTGATGCGCTCTTTGATTTTTCAGAAAAACGCACGTTAATTCGATGTTCTTATTTTATACCTTTCCCGGAGGGGAAAGTCAAGTACTCTGCAAAATATAATTGCCTGACATGCAAAGACCGCTGCTCTTTCAAGTGTGTACTTGTTCATGTGCTTCGAGAAGCTGCTTTTGCGCACAAAGCACCTGTTCCAATGTCGGAAATGAACCGATTGCGCCTTTGCTTTGCACCGCAAGTCCTCCTGCGGCATTTCCGCAGCGAAGCGCTTCCAGAACTATCTCGTCGTTCAATCTTCCGGTTTCTGTGATGCCCTTTTGCAAAAGCACGCTCAAAAAAGCACCCCAGAACGCGTCGCCCGCGCCCGTAGTGTCGACGGCTTTTACCGACTTTGTCATGGCTTCAACGGCATGGCCGCAAAAATAGGCTCTTGCACCTCTTTCTGCGCAGGTCACCACAATAATCTTGAACCCAAATTGTTCGAACAGTCGGCTTATGTTTTCCTCGCCGCCCAATATCCCGATTTCCTCGTCGGAAACTTTCAGGTAGTCCACATATTTGAGAGCATCAAAAACAGTTTCGCTCACATAATCTGCTGTGCCGCGCCACATATTTGCACGAAAATTTATGTCGAAGCTCACCTGCTTTTTTTGCTCATGGGCAGCTTTCAGCACCCACATGGTGGCGTCTTTTGCCGGCTGCTCCGAGAGCGAACAGGAACCGGCATGTACAAGTCTCGAACGCTCTATCCACTCTCGGCAAATGTCAGTGGCTTCAAGCATCATGTCCGCTCCGGGCTTTCTTGCAAACACAAACGATCTGTCGTTTTTTTCGTCAAGCGTGACAAAAGCCATTGTCGTGACAGCCTTTTCGCATCGCCTCTTGCACAAAAAATCCACTTTTTCCTTTTCCAATGCGTCTATGAGAAACTGTCCAAAATCGTCCTCTCCGACCATTCCGCAAAATGCACATCTGCATCCGAGTTTTGACGCTGCCACGGCCAAATTTGCCGGTGCACCGCCCGGATTTCTGATATATGAGTTCGGCTCCTTGCCGGGTGTGAAGTCTATTAGCACCTCACCAACACTGAAAATATCATACATTTCTTTACCCCCAAAACTTTTTCCTGACAACGCTCGCGAATAATATTGTATCACAATGTTGTCCTCTTTCATTTTAGTTTACTTAAATTCAGAGCTTTTTTTAAACTTTCGAACAACACAAATCGCAAATTACAGCCTTTGTTCTGTGCGTTTGTCATACAATTTCTCAATTACACTCTGTTTATACCGCAAATTACTATTTATTGCGGTGCGATGTGGGTGTTTTTAAAATCAATTCCACGACACGGCGCATTTTTCAGAGGCTGCCAAAAATGTTGTAGGCCACGTCAAAATTTTCTTCGCCGAGGATAAGTCAGAAGCTCTTAATAGCGTCAATCACATCTGGCTTTGTCTGCTTTTGCATATACCAACTTCTCCCTCGAAAAAACGCCATTTAAGCCACGACCTTTAAGTCGCTCGCTTCAATGGCGTTTTATATTAGCAGAAAAGCCTGACACACATCGTCAGGAGCAAAAAACGGCTATCGTGTTTCTGTATTCATCGACAAACGGGACATATTGCTGTTTCAGTGTAATTTTGTCGGGCTTGAGCAGCTCGTTTGCCTTGTCAATAGCTTTTCCTATTGGGAAATACTCGGCTGTCATCGCTGTCGCGGCTTCCTTTGTGACAGCGCAAAATTCGAACGCATAAACACCTTTGCGCACATTTTCCGCAAGGACATGCGCGGCATTGTCCACAATTTCTTCAAAGTTTGCGCTTTGCAGGCCTCTGTCAGCATAGTAATTTGTGCCGATTGCAGCCGGAAGCACTGCCTCCTTCATGGTGACGGTGTGTGTTTTGAAAATCTCCGCGTCGGAAAGGGCAAAAAAAGCATGTGAGGCAAAGTTCACGCCCGTGCTTTCATTTTTAATTTCGTTGTCCAAATCGTCCCATGTGACATCTATGTGCGAATATTGTCCGTCCAAATTTGCAAGATTCCATGCGTGTCCGACATCGGGCTCGCTGTCAACGACGACACCCTCTATGTATGTGCAATCAATCCCAAGTTCATTTAGCAGCAGCTTGTACGACTTTGCATAGGCGTCGCACACAGCAACGCCGTTGACCAGCGCACCGTAAACATCGTGCAGGTTACCCGCCTCAAGCGACTCGTCATATCTCACCCGCTCTGTCAGCATATCGTGGACACTCAGCGCCTGCTTGTACTGAGTATCAAGTCCCTGCGCCTTCACTGCCGCAACAATTTCCTTGACGGCTGTGTCCAGTTTGCGCGTCATATCCGCGACATCGGCTGTAGGATATGTATAGACGGGCTTGACAACAAGTGTGCCGCCCACCCCTTCGAGACAATAAAAATTGTACCAATCCACCCAGAAAATTTCCGGGTGGTCGCACATCATATACCACATAATGCGGGTGACATCGTCCTTTGTGTAGCCCGCTCTGCGCACCGTCAGTTCTTCCTTGCAGTCGAGTATGCCCTCGGCGAGAAAGTCATACAGCTCGACATCTTTCTCGGGCATTCCGATGCGGTACTCACCTTTCTGCTCGACAATGTCGCTTGCGTAGGAGGTTCTCACTCCGGCAACAATCTCCGAAACTGTCGGGAAAGGTTTCCACAGCAGACATATGGCAGCGACGGCGCAAACAACCAGCGCAATTATTTTTTTCATTAGCCGTTCCCTCTTAGTTTATATCTCTATTCTACTATATCCTTGCACCTTTGGCAACATCGCCGCTTGCCGTTTTCTCTATTTATACCCCGCGGCAAAAAGCAAAGAATCCCACTCTACACGTCCCACAAAGCCGTCGTCCGTAAGGTATCTGTCATTCTGATATCGCTTTACCGCATCTCTTGTCTTTTCTCCGAATACACCGTCCAGACCGCCTGTGTCGTATCCCAGCGCGATGAGGCAATCCTGCATAAGGAATACGTAATTGCCCTTCATGCCGTAATTCCCATAAGGAAACCCGGAGGTTACAAATAGGTTTGCCGGGAGGTATCTGACGTCCATGTATACCTCACCTATTCGCGGGTTTAAAGGATATACAACATGAAACGCCCCGCTTTCGACTGCGGCATCGTGCAGCTCCTCCAGCTCCGTTGTCCTCATATTCCCGCCCATCGAAAAGAACGTGCCGGCGAACCGCTGGGGATAATCCGGTTCTCCCGCTCCTTTGATTCTGTTGAACGCATAGTTTATTACAATCGGTTTCCCCCAAAAGCTTCGAAACTGATTAAACGCGTTCATCGTGACAAGGTCAGTCCACGCTGTATCGCTGCCGCTGCCGCGCAAGAATTCACGCACCGTGAGCGTTCCGCCTATGTTGTACGGCATCGGCTCATTGCTCGCTCTAATGTATTTTTCAACCGCATTTGTCGCATTGTTAAACACATATATTGTAGCCACAAAATTACCCCCCAAGGCGATATCTTTCATCTCACAATATGCACCGCGGGGAAATTGGTTACCTGTTTTCGGCAGGCACTAAGGGAACATCACAGCTCTTTATCACTCATCTTTTTGTATTCCCTGCCATCGGGTGTTCTGATAAGAAATCCAAAATCAATCAAAGAACGGCGAAGCACCGCATAGTCCTCCCACACCTTCGTGAGTATGCCGTTGACCTCGCTCTCGGCATATTTTCTGCCGTCTTCGAATAATTTTGCGACCTCCTCAAGCGTGACTATGAGTTTCTTGCGTTTTGAGGAAAGCACCTTGAGCCTGAGCGGCTCGCGCGAGGCCAGCACCCCGTTTAATATCTTTTCTTTTTCCTCTTGTGAAAGCCCCTGCTCTTCAACAAATACGTTTTCCATTCTTTGCTCCTTGCATCATCTATATTTTTTCCAATGGTTTAATTGTACCGCGCAACCGCATCAAAAACAACCCGCGCCCTGTGTGCGATTGCTTTAATTCATCTCGCGCTCCTGCCATGCATCACTCGATAACTTTGACAAGCACCCTTTTTATGTAAAAATGTCTGCTCCATGGCAAATTGTGAATTTTTATTGCATAAAGCGGGAAATATAAGTCAAGAATTCTTTTGGAAGACCGCAGCTGCGCAAATATACAGCATCCGCGTCGCCGCAAGATTATTCTACAAAAATAGGAGAGATGTAAATGAAAAGAAAGCTTACCGTTATTCTTGCCCTTACCGTCGTGCTGACGCTCGCCTTCGCGATGTGTGCATGCACCGGCAAGCCGTCAAAGCCCGAAAAGCCAGTAAAGCCCGACAGCGGCACTTCGCCGAAGCCCGACCCCGTCAAACCTGAGGGTACGGCCGGCACCTATTCCAAAATAACTGCCGATGAAGCCAACAAGCGAATAGGCAGCGGCGACAAAATCATGATTATCGATGTTCGCGACACCGAAACCTACAACAAAAAGCATGTTGAGGGCGCCATGCCGATGTCTATGGCAGACCTTGAAAGCTCCGCTGCCACAAAGCTGCCCGACAAAAAGATGGAAGTCCTCGTCTATGGAAAAGGATCCGGCGAATTTGCCAAAAAGCTCATCGCTATGGGCTACACCAACGTAAAGGATTTTGGAGAGTTTGAGGACTGGACCTTCAAGACCGCTACAGGCGCATACGTCGCGCCATAAAGCCCATCAGCGCCCCAAGCCCCGAGTATTCCCAACAGAGAAACAAGCGCCGCTTAACGCGGCGCTTGTTTCTCTGTTTTTATAGCTTTAAAGATAGCGTCTTCTCCGAATGCTGTCAAGCCGCGACAAGTCGGTCGTTTTTCAATGCCATCACCGAAGAATCGCCGTGTCTCTATGAATTTTTACCAAGCGATCCCTTATTTATGGTCTTTGATAAATTCCATAATCTTTTCTTCCGGGACCGCACCGCTTCTCGGTCCAAATGTCGAGACACAGTAGTTCGACGCAGCTATGGCGAATTTAGCGCATCTCTCGACGCTCCAGCCTTTCATAAGACCGTGCAAAAAAGCGCCATTAAACGTATCTCCTGCACCGCTGGGATCCACAACGTCGATGTCATATGCAGCCTCATATACGGTTTTTTTATTTGTTATAACCTTGCAGCCGTCCTTGCCGAGCGTTATAACAACGAATTTCACGCCTTTTTTAAACAGACTCTGCAAAAATATCTCTTCTCCACCGGAAATTTTTGCATTGCTCTCAAATCCATAATGGTTGAAAAACAGCACATCGGAAATTCCAAAATAATACTGCTGATCCTCAACGGAAAATCCCTCTTCTATATCCATCGCCAGTCTTGCGCCATGCTTGATAAATGTGGCGAAGCTTTCCCGTGAATTTTCCAAAAGTTCATGAAATCCCATCGCGCAATAGATGTAATTTGCATTTAAAAACAGCTCCCATTGCTCATTGCTGAGCTTGACCTTTGGCTTTGGGTTCACTATCTTAAGACAAGTCTTATCCCTTTTTGAAAGAATATTCATGCAGCGCGAGTTTACAAGCCCATCAACATAACTGACGCCGTCAACATTTACACCATATTTTTTCAGGTCATCCAAGAGAAATGCGTCGGAAGCGTCATTGCTCAAAACGTCGAAAAATCTGACATCGTCGCCCAGCTTCGCCATGACACAGGACGTGTTTGCCACACGTCCTCCCGGCTGCTTTCCGTGAGGCTTTATCTCCACCTTATCGCCTTCTTGTGGCCATGAATCTATTGTATAGTACTCGTCCATGTGCAGCACGCTGATGAGAACCGAGTAATTTTTATCAGACATTTTCTGACACCGCCTTTTTTGTCTATTTCACGCTGCTATTTCACGCTGTTATTTCACGGGCCAGGCCCTCAATATCCATATTGTTCACCTCACTGAGCATCTTGAGGTGCCCCGAGGGTATAGAGTCTGCTCCCTTGTATGCCCCTGCCATAGCGCCGGCGAGCATTGCGATTGTGTCACAGTTGTTTCCGGCATTTATGGCAAGATATATCGTTTTCATAACGTCTCCACCCGCTGCGGTGAGAAAGCCGAACGCCGACGGAATCGATTCGCTGGCAAGCTCTCCCAGCCCCACACAGTCGTTCATTTCAACCATGCATTTTTCAAAATCATTTCCGTATTTAATGCCGGTTTCTATCGCTATTTCCATCCGCCTTATTATACTTGCTCCCGATGACGGGCGTCCTATTTTCCAAGTCTTTTCAAAATACAGCTTTAGATATTCCATGCCCACGTCCAGAATTTCGCCCAGCTTGACGTTTTCCTTATAAGCTGCCGACACGGCTGCTGCAACGGCTGAACCGGCTGACAGCGAAATGGGATTGTCGTGCGAGACATACCCTATGGTCACCGCATCCTGTGCCGCGGCATCCGGGTTTTCACGATTGAAAAGTCCCGCCGTCCAGCCCCTCATCGCGGCGCCGCATGTCGCGGTCCTGCACTCGAACAGAAGATGATCCCTGCCCTCATCACCGCTGTACTTGCTCTCGATTATCGCGACGCCTTTTCTTGTTGTGGCGCCCGCATATCTGTCAAAATACTTTTTGGTGTTCTCCCCGTCTTTCCAGTCGAATAGCGCTTTTCTGGCAATCTCATCGCTGACTTTTCCGCCATTGCGGACTATATGCTCTGCAAAAACATATGCGCTTGAAAAGCCCTCTGTCACCGCGCCCTTGGGCATGTCAAATGCGACACAGTCGTGCAGCAAATCCTTATAGTCGTATACGAAATCGCCATTTCCAAAATCTTTTCTTATCAGCTCCGTTGTGCGCGAGGCGAGCGGCGCTCCCATTGCATCTCCGATTGCTGCCGCAAGCAGTGCGCCGAGCGTTTTATTGTAAGCTTTGTTCATCATATTTCCCCCTGCTGTAGGGTTTTGTCAACATCCAACGCCATTTGCGTCAAATCAAAACCATTCATTTCATTGAGCTTTTGCAGAAATTTCTTTGGAATATCCTGTGTCCCGTTTAGCGCTCCGACGATAAAGCCCGTCATGCACGCCACGGTATCTGTGTCGTCACCGGCGTTGACGCCCATGAAAACCGAGTCCAAAACACGTCCCTTGCACGCCGCAATATGGCCAAAAACAGCCGGTATTGATTCGTAGGCATAAAGTCCGCCACCTATTATGTCGGCAATTTCATTCATTGCTTTTTCAAAATCATCGCAGTTATTCAGACCAATTTCCACGGCCATCTGCATGCGTTTTTCGATGCTTCCGCCCGCAACCGGTCTTGCGCCGCGCTCTTCTGCGCGCTTGTAGCCCTGTCTTGCTCCGTAAAGCCCAGCCTGTATAACCTCCACATACGAAACGTCAGGCAGCATTGCCTTGGCCGTTGCCACCGATATCGCACATGCCGCAGACAGTGCCAGGACATTGTCGTGTGTGGGCATGCACATCGTTATCGTTTCCTCTATTGCATTGTCGAGGTCGCCCGCGTTAAAGAGGCCCATTATTCCGCATTTCATTCCCGCACCGTTTGTCGCCCTTGAATTGATGCAGAGCATATGCGCCGTTGAAAGCTGTTCAAACGGATATTCTGTCTCAACACCTGTTATGCGCGCGATGGCAGCCAGCGTTGTGGGTCCGATGTATCTCGAATACTGCGGGTATGTCATCCACCTGGCGAGTGCTTTTTTTGCCGTGTCTTCCGTTATTCTGGTTTTGGATTTTACTATTTCCTCTAGTGTGATAAAGGCCATCGAAAAATCGTCTGTTACGACACCCATCTTTGCGCCGCGGCCGCGGCCATCATCCGTGGGCTGCGTAAAATCTCTGACTAATCCGCCAAAGCGTTCCTTTATAGCCTTCGCATGTCGGGTTTCGGTGCTCACGCCAACAGCATCTCCGATAGCCCCTGCCAAAAGGCTTCCGAGAATCTTATCTTGTCTCTCTGTCATTTGATCCTCCTAATAATTCTATATTAATATACTTTGCAGCGCAAATGTCGTCACTGTAATCGATGCGGCGAGCAGCACCTTGTAAATAAGCGGCTTTGCGCCCTTTTTGACAAACATTGTAATATCGGTTTTCATCCCTATTGCACCGAGCGCCATAATCATAACGAACTTGCTTGACTTTCCGATAATTGCGGAAATGTTTGACGGGATGTCGATGATTGAGCCGAGAGCTGCCAACACAACAAATCCGACTACAAACCACGGGAATATTTTCAGCACCGAGCCTTTTTTGTTCACCGTCTGTGCGCCGTTGTCAGCCTTGCGCTTTTTGGCGGCGATTATTGAAAATATCACAACCATCGGAACAATCATGAGCGTTCTTGCGAGCTTAACCACAACGGCAACCATGCCCGCTGCATCGGAAAAGGCATAGCCTGCCGCGACAACCGACGAGGTGTCGTTGACGGCTGTTCCTGCCCAAAGTCCGAAATTCGCGTCCGTCAGACCGGCCATGTGTCCAATGATGGGCAGCAATATAACGACGACCATGTCAAAAAGAAAAGTCAGCGATATGGAATATGCAACGTCGCTGTCGTCCGCGTCGATTACAGGTGCGACGGCGGCAATTGCAGTTCCGCCGCAAATAGCCGTCCCTATGGACATCAGGGAGCTGAGCTTCCAATTGAGGTGAAGCAAGCGCTTTAACAGCTCTCCCAGGCCAAATGCGATGACAAAGACACAGCATATCATTATAAGCGCCTTGGAGCCGGTTTTTGCGAGGTCAGCGAGGCTGAGCGTTGCACCCGTCAGTATTATTCCGAACTTCAGCATTTTCGAGGAGACAAAGTTGAGCCCGGGTTTCAGCAACGATACATTTTTAATAAGCGGATGTATCGCCATGCCGATAATCAGAGCAATTACGCTTGCGCCTATTATGTCGTTTGTCAGCTTTCCGAGAAATTTTGCCAAAACCGCCAATATTCCCGTTATTGCCAAAACCACCGCTATCGATTGGATTGTTTCTATTCTGCTTTTGTTTTTCATTTTTCTCTCCGCATTTTCCGACTTCTAAAATTAACCTGTACATGTTATAATAAAAGTCTATTGATATTTAATATTTGATTGGTATATCCTATGTATGCAAATATTTCCAATTTGAAGCTAAAGGGGTAAATTATGACTATTCGTCATCTGCTGATTTTCATCAGTGTTGTTGAAAACAAAACCATGAGCGCCGCCGCCGAAAAACTGTACCTCACGCAGCCAACCGTAAGCCAGGTGATAAAGGAGCTTGAGGAGCATTATCAGACACCTCTGTTTGACAGGCTTTCAAAAAAGCTGTTCCTCACGGAAGCCGGCCAACAACTCCTTTTTTATGCAAAGCAGGTTGTATCGATGTTCGACGAAACCGAAAACAGAATGCTTGACAGCACCATGAGAAACCGCTTGAGAATCGGCGCAACGCTCACTGTCGGCTCAAGCGTCATGATTGACATCGTGCACAGCCTCAACGAGCTTTATCCGCGGGTAGAGCCGGAGCTTTACGTCTATAATACCTCAATTATCGAAGAGAAGCTACTGCACTCCGAACTTGACATCGCGCTTGTCGAGGGAAGAATCTCGAACCCTCTCATAGTTGTGGAGCCCGTCATTGCCGACAAGCTCATTTTTGCATGCACAAAGAGTCATCGCCTTGCCGGGAAGAAAACGGTCAGCCTTGAGGATTTGCGCAATGAGATTTTCGTTCTCCGCGAGCAGGGAAGCGGCACGCGCAAGCAGTTTGAACAAAGCATGAGCTCGGCCGAAATCCCGTACTATGTTTCCTGGAACTGCAACACGATAGTAAGTATACTAAAGGCCGTTGTAGCGGGATTTGGTTCCACCGTTATCTCCGAAAAGCTCATCGACGGCGAATGGAAGGAAAAGCTTTCTATCTCGCAGTTGGAAGGCGACAATTGGAACCGCGAATTCTCCATCGCATACCACAAGAACAAGCGCATTTCAGACTACATGCTTGTCTTTATGAAAATCTGCGGCCTTGACGTCAAAGCCGAAAACGGCGATATTTGCTAATTTTTGCTTTGCTTCTTTTTTCTTCCTTGCAGCAGTTCGGTTGAAACGGCAATAATCATCACAAGACCTGTTGCGACATATTGCCAGTATGTGCCGACACCCACAACAATCAGTCCGTTTCTCAGGCAATTGAGCAAGATTGCGCCCAAAAACGCGCCCATTATCGTACCTCTTCCGCCCGCCATGCTGGCGCCGCCGATTGCCACAGCCGCGATGGCCTGCTGCTCATATGACTGTGCTGCAGTGCACTCTGCGGTGCCGATTTTTGCCACCAGAACTATTGCGGCCAAAGCCTCGCAAAGTCCGCACACCACAAAAGCCATTATTTTTGTCTTTACACATTTTACTCCCGAAAGTCTTGCAGCTTCAATATTGCCGCCGACCGCGTAGACATAATTGCCGAATTTTGTGTATTTTAGCAGGATTGTAGCTGCAATTGCCGCAAAAATAAATATAAAGCTGGAAATTCTGATTCCCGAAAAAACCTCTCCATAAATGAGATTCCTAAAATCCGAGGAGATTCCGGTTACAGGATATCCGTTTGTGAGCAAAAACGCCGCTCCTCTGAATATATTCTGCGTGGCAAGTGTCGCTATAAACGGCTGTATTTTCATTTTTGCTATCAGGAATCCGTTGATTGCCCCAAAAAAACCGCCGCAAAGAATAGTTACCGGCAAGCATATAAGCGGCGAAATCCCCGCATTTACCATTTTCGCCAGAATTATGCCCATAAGCGCCATTGAAGCACCCGCAGAAAGGTCAATTCCGCCGGAGATAATGGCAAAGCTCATTCCCAGCGCCATCAACCCGTAGATGGTCGACATGTCGATGATGTCCTTTATATTTCCCCAGTTTATAAATGAAGGATTAATAATTGTAAAAACAGAAACCATGAAAATTAGCGCTGCGACAATCATCAGCTCGCGGCTGTAATTTTTCAGATATAGCTTTGCTCTTTTATTGCGCACCATTGAGTTTTCCCTCCAAAGCATAGGTAACGATTACCTCTTCGTTAAAGTCTTTTCTATCGAGTTCTTTTGCAATCCTTCCGGCGTGCATAACCAGCAGCCTGTCACACATCCCGATAGCCTCCGGCTGTTCCGACGAAACGATGATGATGGATTTTCCTTTGGAGACAAGGTCCTCCATCAAGCTGTATATCTCCGCTTTTGCTCCGACATCAATGCCCTTTGTCGGCTCATCAAAAATCATTATATCCACCTCGGCGGAAAGCCATTTTGCCAAGACTATTTTCTGTTGGTTTCCTCCGGATAAATTTGCAGTCTTAAACCCTGGGTCAGCAGGCTTTATATTGACTATTTTGCCTATATTGATGGCATTTTCATCTTTCTTTGCCCTGCTTGTAAATCCTGCCGTGCGGAATTTATCGAGGTCTGTGAGCGCGATATTCTCTGCATTTGAGAATTCATATATAAAGCCTTCACTTTTTCTGTTCTCGGGCAGAAGACCGATTCTTTTTTTTATGGCATCTGACGGCGATTTTATCTTAACTTTGACGCCGTTTAGTATAATCGTCCCCTTGTCGTATTTATCCGCTCCAAAAAGCGCCCTCATAACCTCTGTGCGCTTTGCTCCGACAAGGCCGTAGAATCCCAGAATTTCGCCCTTGTAAAGTTTAAAGTTTATATCTTCAAACTCACCGTTTTTTGTGAGATTGGAAACTTCGAGCACAGCGTTTGACATATCGGCGCAGCTTTGATTATTGCGCTTTGCAAACATTCCCACATCCCTGCCAACCATGCTGTGGATGAGCTTGTCCTTGGTCGTATCCTTTGTAACAACTGTGTCAATATATCGCCCGTCGCGCAAAATTGTGCAGCGGTCTGTTATGCTGAATATTTCGTCCATCCTGTGGCTGACATAGATAATCGTGATTCCCTTTGCTTTTAGCTCGTCTATCAGCTCAAAAAGAATGTTGGTTTCATTTTTGCTCAGCGACGCTGTCGGTTCGTCAAATGAAATAATTTTGGCATCTATGTTTATAGCCTTTGCTATTTGCAGCAATTGCAGCTCGCCGGTGCTTAAATCTCTCACCTTAACATCAGGATCTATTTCCATTCGCACCATTTTCAAAAGCTCTCTGGCTCGCGAGTTCATCTTTTTGTTGTCAAGTATAATACCCTTAGTCTCTTCAATGCCGAGCATCAGGTTTTGCGCCACCGACATGTCGGGAATTAGGTTGATTTCTTGGTGCACCTTTGCAACTCCGCTCTGTATAGCGGCATGCGTGTCGTGAAAGACCACCTTTTCGCCGTCAATCATCACATCGCCTGTATCGGGCAGGAAAACGCCGTGAAGGATGTTTAAAAGTGTGCTTTTTCCCGCACCGTTCTCTCCGACAATTGCATGAATCTCTCCGCGCTTTATTGAAAAGCTGATATCGGAAAGCGCCTTGCAGCCCGGAAAGGATTTGCATATATTCTTAAATTCGATCTGATTCTCTGAAGACATTTTTCCCTCCAAAAAAAGCAAAATGGGAATGGACCGTTGTTGCCCATTCCCGCTTGCAAATCAACTTATTTCAGGGCTTCGTAATTAATTTCTTTCCATCCTATGACTTCACCCTGATCATTGTTGCAGTTAGACTGGTCTATCATTGCATTTGCAATCCAAACACGGTCAGGCACATCAACGCCGTCAAGTGCAAGTATCGCCATCTGCAACGATGTTTTTCCCATGTAAAACGGGAACTGGCCGATGCTCGCTGCAAGCTCTTTATTCTTTATTGAGGTAACACCCTCGCTCGTTCCGTCTCTACCCACAACCATCACCTGCTTGAGCATATTGGCTTGCTTTACAGCTTCTACTGAGCCCAGCGCCATGACATCATTGTTGCAGAATATTGCGACAAGGTTTGGGTTTTGTTTAAGCAGCGTCGCGGTGACGTCTTGTGCACGCACTCTGTCCCAGTCGGCGCTCTGCACATCTACTATCTTGAGTCCTGATTCGGGATTGCTCTCTATCCACTTCGTAAAGCCGTCTGTGCAGCCGATTGAGGAGGTGGCATCGGCAAGTCCCATAATTACGGCAACCTCGCCGCCCTTGGGGTTGTTGTCGGCAATCCACTTTGCGGCCATTTGTCCCTGCGAGAAGAAGCTTGCGCCTATGTAATAGTCAACATACGGCTCGCCGTCAAAGTATGTGTTCATTGTGACTATCGGAATGTTGGCGGCAATTGCCTCCTCTATTCCGGGTGTCAAGTTGGCGTCAGATATCGGGCAGATAACAATCATGTCATACTTTTGATTTATCATGTTTCGAAGTATTGCAAGCTGGCCTTCTTTGTCTCCGTCAGAGGCGCCCGCCTGGATATCGACGGTTACATCAAAGCCCTCTTTTTTAAGACGCGCAACCTCATCCTCAATTCCGGTTTTGACTGTGGACCAGTATTCGTTGACCAGCGTCTTCATCACAAAACCAACCTTGATTGGCTTTTGAGGTACATAGACCGTGTTGATGATTTCAGCGATGTCCGAATAGTAGACTGCGCCATTGGGATAATTAGCGTCAAATTTCTGAACTTCGACCTTGCTGAAGTCATATTTTGGCGCATTTACAGTGGGCTTGTCTTCTGTCTTTTCTGTCTCTTTGTCCTCTGACGGCTTTGAGCATGCCGCAAGGCTGAGTGCAAGCACAAGACAAAGCAGTAACGAAATAGCCTTTTTCATGTTTTCTCCTATTGTTTTTTATTTTTTTTGCAGATTTTATGCTCGCCGAACTTGCAAGTTTCTAATGACTACTGTATTGTGCGGTAGCACATTTAACAGGAATTACGCTCGTTTTTCGGCATTATGTACAATTTCCGCAAATCTTGTTTAGAGTATAACACTAAAAAGTCAATTATAAAAACTGGCATTAATTATACTATCTATAGAAAATACCTATGATTATCGCGAATTGCCATATTTTTACCATGATTTTCCTTTTATGTTTGCATCATGTGTTTTTATGTGCTTCCATTCGCTTTTTCGGTGAAAATCGCCTTTTCTTCTGCTTTTGTTTTTTTCGGTTATTGTTCTTCTCTGCACAAAAAATCCTCCAATCGCGTTTTTCCGTCGCGATTGGAGGATTTTTGACATTTGCCGCTAGTGCTTGCAAGCAGACCGGTTTCGTTTTTCAGAGCTTATGCCAGACATAAAACAAATTAGCATAAGCGCTTCCCAAATAGCACACCGTCTCATGAGCTCGGCCTGAGCCGCCAATTAGTGGCTTTGTTTCTGATATTGTTTACTTCCCCTGTGGATTTGATTTGAGCCTTTGCCAATACCTGTGCGCCTATGCTCGCATCGCTTCGAGAGCTATCGCATCATTTGGAAATCTTCGATGCCTTTCAAAGTCCGAGCTTTATCAGGACGTTTTGATGGACAAAGGTGTCGAGGCTGTACAGGTACAAAACCTCGTCGTACTCTGTCGGATTTACAATATCTCCCAGTCCCGCGCTCAGATAGCGCAAGTCGACAAGCGTTATCTCATCGTAGTGCTCAAGCAGCATCGGCGCAAGACAATGAAAATAGGAATCCTTGAACACAAGCAGCTTTTTGCCTGTTTCACCCGTTCCATACATAGTGATTATGGGCTTATTGGGGCCCAAAAAATATGCATACTTGTCTTTTTTTTCGAGATATTCCTCAAAATAGACAGAATCATACTTTTTATTGTCGGCTCCGTCCATGACAAGGCAGCCGCCGTCGAACGCGGTGTCAAACGCTTCGATTGTGTCGCTATTTTGGAAACGCACACCCGATTTTGAGTAGAGCGTTCCATTGAAGCTCTCGCTTACCTTGTCTGCGCGGTAATCCGCGGGTTTCAGCCCGGCCGCATCGCAGTATGCGCTATAGGCGAGATAAGCGCCGTAGGTCGTCCAATGATGATCTGTTCGGTAGAAAATATACTCCTGCTTGTGTGCCCCAAGCGCCGACGCCGCATCTATTCCAACGGTTTTTTGCGCGCGCGAGTATATGTCGTCTATGACCGCAAGCTCACCCCAGTCCGCTGCAAAGGACGGCAGTTTTTCGCTTTGCACCGCCGCCGCGTCGGGGACGATGAGCAGGTATGACTTGAGCGCATATTTTTTCGAGAACGCGTTTATTCCCGAGATATTGTCATCAATTGTTTTCATGTCGGGTTTTTCTGTCTTTGAGAGCAGCGCCCCCTTGCCGATGTAAACGCCGTTGCTCTCTCTTTTTCCAATTGCGAACTCCGAGATGCTTTGAGCGCTAATCCAGCTGTCGCGCGCCAAAAACTGGTCGTTGAGATAGCTGTCCACCTTTTCCATGAATTCGCCCTCTATGAAGGAATCCCATGTGAATGATGGAAACTTTGTGAGGTATCTGTTTTCATTTTCGGAAAATTCCGCCGGCTTTTTCAATCCATTCCAGACCGTCAGCACCATCCAAAGGAGGAAAAACACCGCAAAGAAAGCCCTGTCAATCGTTTTTTTCATAGTGTCACCTCAAAAGCGGAAGTAGAGGAACGGGTTATAGGTGCTGTTGACGAGATATGCAATGCTCAAAAGAAAAACAGCCACATACGCCGCTGTCGCGCAGGATACCGCCAAGCGGTTCTGTGTAATTTCAGCACCGTCCACATACTTCCTAATGTGCGGCGTTGAGAGATAGCCGGCCAGTATAAATATGAGGGCATAGCCGGACGCGTAATATAGAGCTGTGTCGTTCACAAACGGGACTCCGCCCAGCCCAAACATTCCCCTGAGATAGTCGGACACAAGCGAAAGCTTCTCGAAATAAAATATAACCCAGCTGACCATTATTAGTACAAGCGAGTATATATGACGAAGAGCACCGGGGAGCTTTTCGAGATATTTGGCGAGAAAATACTTTTCGCATATCAGAATGACCGCAAAATAAAGACCCCACAGTATAAAGTTCCACGAGGCACCGTGCCAAAATCCCGTCAGCGCCCACACAACGAGCAGATTGCGCAGATTTTTGAGTTTGGAACACCTGTTGCCTCCGAGAGGTATATACACGTAGTCGCGAAACCACGCCCCAAGCGTGATATGCCAGCGGCGCCAAAATTCGGTTATACTCTTCGAAATATACGGGAAGTTGAAATTTTCATCAAAGGTCAGCCCGAACACCCTGGCAAGGCCAATGGCCATATCTGAATATCCGGAAAAGTCAAAATAGATTTGAAACGTATATGCGACTATGCCAATCCAATAGAGCGCTACGGACATATCGTCTATTTTCCCGCTCGCAATCTCCGTCCAGAGAAACCCGACGTTATTCGCAATCAGCACCTTTTTGCCGAGTCCAATGATGAATCGGCGCATCCCGCGCGAAAAATTGTCGCGGTTCATCACGTGGTCATCTAGGTCGTTTTCGACTGTGACATAGCGCACTATGGGGCCTGCGATAATTTGCGGGAAGAGAGTTGTATAGGTCAGGTAATTGTAGAAAGTTTTTTCGCACTCGGTCGTGCCGCGATAGACATCTATCGCATATGACATGGACTGGAAGGTGTTGAATGAAACGCCTATCGGAAGAATTATCTGCGGAAAGTCAACCGACGCGCCAAAAAGCGCGGAAACATTTCCCACGAAAAAGTTTGTATATTTGAAAAATATCAGCACAGCAAGGTTGCTGCACACGGAAATAATCATGAATATTCGGCGCTTTTTTGTGTTGTCGCGGTATTTTTCCATGAACTTGGCGCAGATGAAATCCTCTATTGAAAGCGCGAACATCACCGGTATAAACCGAATCTCGCCCCATGCATAAAACACAAAGCTCCCGACAATCATCACCAGATTTTTGAGTCTCTTGGGCGCGATATAGTATAGGAAAAAGAGCGCCGGAAGAAAATAGAATAAAAAGGTTATGCTGCTAAATACCATCTGTTTTTTCCCTTGCTAGGTTTTCTGTGTATTAAAGCACGTTTCGCTTAATATGATTGGCATTGACGCGCTCAGTATGCGCCGAGTTTGATTTTTCGGCAGAGCTTTTGTTCGTTTTTTCGCTCGCCATTATTTTTCACAAAAAGCACCGGCAGATGGCTTTGCCATAAATTCCGCTGTGCTCGCTCGTTTATATGTCGCTTTCCAAGCGCTCGATGTTCTTTTGTTTTCCGCACACAACTATGACGTCGTCCGTATGAAGCTGTGTATCCGCGCGTATATCCGTGTCGATTATGCCGGTATGGTTAATCGCAATGATGTTTAGGCCATATTTCGGGCGCAAATCAAGCTCCTTGACAGTCTTGCCGTCTGTCTTTTCCGTCAGAAGCATCTCGGTTATATCAATCTCGTCGCTGAGAGAAATGTACTCCATAATTTTCGAGGAGGTCAGGCGCTTTGCAAGTCTCTCCGCCATGTCGCGCTCGGGGTACACAACTTCTGCTCCAAGCTTTTCCAAAACGTTTCCGTGTTCCGGGCTTATCGCCTTTGAAATTACCCTTTTGATTCCCAGCTCGATGAGCGTAAGAGTAGTCAATACACTTGTGTCAATTTTTTCGCCTATGCATACGACGGCGGTGTCGCAGTTCTTTATGCCGCTCTCAATGAGCACGTCGCGGTTTATCTCCTTTACCGCAAACGCATTGTCGGTGAAAGCTGTCGCATCCTTGATTTTTGACTCGTTCCAATCGACAACTATCACTTCTTTTCCGGCTTCGGCAAGGCTCTTTGCGAGCGCAAACCCAAATCTTCCAAGGCCGATAATTCCATACAGCTCTGAACTTTGCTTTTTCACGTTGAATCCTCCGAAAATATAATTTAACCGATTGTGACAGATTCCTCCGCGTAGGTGAGGTCGGAATCGGGCTTAAATACCCAAAGCGACGCCACGGTCAGCGGACCCAGTCTGCCGATATACATTGTGAGAATAATCACTGTCTTGCTGAACACGCACAAGTCGGGCGTGATTCCCGTCGACAGCCCCACTGTGCCAAATGCAGATATCGCTTCAAACAGAATGTTGATAAAGCTCGTCTCAGGCTCCGCAACGCACAAGAGAAACGTCGATGTGAGCACGAGCGTCAGTGCCAGAAGTACAATCACCGAGGCTTTTCTTATAATCTCTGTCGGAAGCTTGCGCTTGAATGACTTGCAGGGCTTGTTTGTCGAAGCCGCATAGCAGGCGCGCGCAAGAATGAAGAAGGTAGTCGTCTTTATACCACCGCCCGTGGAACCGGGGGACGCTCCAATGAACATGAGCACAGCCAGCACCATCAAACCTGCGTTTGAAAAGCCTCCTATCGGATATGTCGAGAATCCTGCCGTTCGCGCGGAAGTGCTCTGGAAAAATGCGCCTAGCCACGATATATTGTCCGTCGCCTTGAGGAGAAGCGTTCCGGCGATGAGCAAAAATGCCGTGACGGTGACAACCACCTTTGAATGAAGGCTGAAGTTCTTAAAAGAGCGCGTCCTCAGGATGTCGTGGATTACAAAGAAGCCGAGTCCTCCGAAAATAATCAAAAAGCAGGTGGTGAGATTGAGCAGAATATCGTCTTTATATGGTATTAGGTTCTGCATGCCTCCTAGGATATCGAAACCCGAGTTGTTAAATGCAGCCACGGAATGAAATGCGCTTATTCCCAGTGCCTGGGCAAACGGGAAATGCTGTATAAAAACGATAAAGCTCAACAGCATTCCGACAAATTCAAAGCAAATGGTCATCGTGAGCACCGACTTGACAAGTCCGAGCACACCCTTGAAAGACTGATAATTCAGCGCTTCTTTTGCTAGCATGCGTTTTCTCATGTTGATTTTTTTGCCTGAAAGTATAATAAACCCGACGCCGATGGACGTCACTCCCAGACCTCCGATTTGTATCAGTGTCGCGACCACTGTGCATCCAAACGAGTTGAATGTGTCGGCCGTGTCAACAGCAATCAAGCCTGTGACGCACACTGCGCTCGTCGAAGTGAAAAGCGCGTCTATAAAGGAGACATCCACGCCATCATCGTGCGAAATCGGCAAAAAAAGCAGAATCGCCCCGATAATTATAACCGCCGCAAAGCCGAGTGCGATGACTCTGCCCGGCGCCATTTTCTTATTACTCAATACTAATCACCATCCGTAGAATCCGCAGGCTTTCGATTCTTTATTTTTTTATATACTATGAAAGCCACGACAATGGCTGCTATTCCCAGCAACACAATTGCAGCCTTCGAGTACCAGCTGAAATACTGGAGAGTTTCCTCCCATGCATTTCCCGCAATCTTTCCAACCCACACCAGCACCGTATTCCAAATGGCACTTCCTGCAAGTGTCAGTGAAAAAAAAGGCAGCGGCTTCATTTTCGATATGCCGGCAGGTATTGAGATTAGGCTCCTGACAATCGGCACACAGCGGCAAATAAACACAGCCTTGTACTCGTATCTTTCAAACCATGAAAAGGCCTTGTCGGCATCCTGCGGCTTGAGTCTTAGGATTTTTCCCACCCTGCCCTCAAACAGCTTTTTGAGTCTGTCCTTGTTCAGAGCACGTCCCAAGCCATAGAGCGCGGCAGCGCCCAGCATTGAGCCGGCCGTTGCGAAAATGATTACGAGCCATACATTCATATCTGTGTATGTAGTTATAAACCCGCCAAATATCAAGACAACTTCGGAGGGTATTGGCGGAAATATGTTCTCAATCCATATCAGTAGCAGAATTCCAAAGTATCCGAAATTGTTGATAAATTCAATGAGCATTTCCTGCATAGTATCACCTCTTTGCTTTTGTGTCCAGCGTCCAAATTACAGCTTTCCGGCAATGCTCGAAACAGTCTCGACCTTGAGCATATTTGTGCTTCCCGGTGTGTCCAGCGGCACCCCGGCCACTATGACGACGACGTCTCCGTCCCTGACCGCGTCAATTTTCTTTGCGCAGTCTATGGCATGGCGCAGAAGCTCGTCCGAGGTTCTTTGATATCTCGCCAAAACCGGATAAACTCCCCACGACAAAGCGAGCTGATGAAAAGTTTTCTCTACCGGTGTCGCCGCGATAATCGGTTCCTCCGGACGGAATTTTGACATCCCGCGCGCCGTCTGTCCGTATTTTGTCACGACAATAATCGCTTTTGCCTTTATATCTCTTGCCGCGCGGCAGGCAGCGTCGCAAACGGCATTTGGCATATCGCCGGTATCCGTGACATGTCCCAGCCCGACATAAGAATTTAGGTCAAATGCATCCTTTTCCGCCTGCTGTGCAATTTTCGCCATGGTTTTCACGGCTTCAATCGGATATTTTCCCGCCGCCGTCTCACCCGAGAGCATCACGGCCGAGGTTCCGTCAAACACGGCGTTTGCGACGTCTGTTATCTCCGCTCTCGTCGGGTTGGGGCTGTTCATCATCGATTCGAGCATCTGTGTAGCCGTTATGACCATTTTCCCCGAGCGATAGCATTTTCTTATAAATCGCTTTTGCAGTCCGGGCAAGCGCTCATATTCTACCTCCACACCCATATCCCCGCGCGCAACCATTATCCCGTCCGAGCAGTCGAGAATATCATCGAAGTTCTCAATGCCCTCTGTATTTTCTATTTTTGCAATTATTCTGATATCGTGGCCGCCGTTAAAATCGAGAAACTTGCGCATCTCAATGACATCCTGTTTTTTGCGCACAAAGGACGCGGACACAAAGTCGATATCGTTGTCGATTCCAAACTGCAAGTCATTCTTGTCCTGCTCGCTCATATAAACCATGTCCAGGCTGACCTTGGGTACGTTTACTCCCTTATGGTCACTTATTCTGCCGCCGTGTACGACTGTGCACATGATATCCGTCTCGGTGAGCGTCTCGACCACAAGCTCTATTTTTCCATCGTCGATGAGCACCGTGTCCCCGACAGAAAGCTGCGCGGGAAGCTCGCTGTAGTTTATGGTCACAATGCCGGCGTCGCCCTCAACCTCGCGAACGGTCAATGTGAAGTCCGCGTTGTCTGGAAGCTCCACAAAGCCGTCCTTGAAGTTTTTCAGTCTGATTTCCGGACCCCTTGTGTCGAGCATAATAGCAAGCGGCGAGTCAAGCTCTTTTCTGACCTTTTTCAAAAGCTCAACGGTGCCCTTGTGGTATTCATGATCTCCGTGAGAAAAGTTGAGCCGCGCCACATTCATTCCGCTCTCTATCATTTTTCTCACTTTGATTTCATCCCTGCAAGCGGGTCCGATGGTGCAGACTATCTTTGTTTTGCGCATATGTTTTCTACCTCAGTGTAATGTTTAATGCCTTGCTGTTTGCAGCCCTGCTTCGTCTTTTGCTTTTGCGGCAAGGGCCTTTGTCAGTTTTCCGTTAATTCGAGTCTTCTGCCCTTCGTCTAAAGTGTGTTTCAAGTAAATTGTTTTGCCAAAACCGGCCCAAAAAGGCTACAGCAGGCTACTACAATAAAATTTTTATTTGACCTCCTGCTTTGCTTTATGTCTCTTTTCAAGAATTCTGTTTTGATTGCCCGAATACATTTTGGTGGCGCGCGGGATTTAAATCGAAGCGGACTGCAAAATTGCACACGCCGCTGTTTGTATTTTTCGCCGCAACCCAACGTATAATATTGTATTATATAACAAAAACATGCAAATTTTCGTCAAAGAATCAAAAAAAGGCGTTAAGATTTCGCTAAGATATGCTATTCGCGCTCCCTCATCTTGTAGCCTACACCCATTTCTGTGAAAATATACTCCGGCTCAGCCGGATTTTTTTCTATTTTGCGCCTTATGTTTGCCATATTGACGCGCAGTATTCTGTTGTCTCCCAGTACATTTGGCCCCCATATTTTTTTTATAATGTTGTCGTATGTCAGCACACTGCCCGCATGTGCTGCGAGCAGCGCCACAATCTTGTATTCGTTTTGTGTGAGATGCGATTCCTCTCCATCGATCAAGACCTGCCGCTTGTCAAAATCTATCTCCAACGCGCCCACAGAAAAGGCGCCCGTCTGACTCCCTGCCCCGCGCGTCTCGCCGGATGCAGCGTGGCGAAGCGCGGTGCGCACGCGCGCGAGCAGCTCTGACGTTCCAAATGGTTTTGTGATATAGTCGTCAGCTCCGAGGTCTAGCGCCGCGACCTTGTCCCTCTCTTGTGTGCGCGCCGACACCACGATTATCGGAATCTGCGACCACTCTCTGATTGATTTTATAATGTTCTGGCCATCCATGTCAGGCAGCCCGAGATCAAGTATCGCGAGGTCCGGGCAGTAGGACGAGGCCATCATGAGCGCCTCTCCGCCGTCCTTTGCGGTCAATGCCTCATAGCCGTTGGCCTTTAATATTGTTTTCATAAAGTTGCTTATGCTTTTTTCATCTTCCACTATAAGAATATTGAGCTTGCCGCTCATTGCTTTCCTCCTTTATGGGAAGTGTGAAACTGAACTCAGCGCCTTTGCTGTCGAGATTTCTCGCCTGCATTGTTCCGTTGTGCGCCCTGATAATCGTGTTGCACACAGACAGTCCTATTCCCATATTTCTTTTGCTGTCCCCCACGCTCTCATAGGACTGCTTAAAGTAGCCGTCAAAGATTTTAGGAAGCACGTCTTGCTCGATTCCAACGCCGTTGTCTCTGACTGTGAAAACCGCGTCATCGCCTTTGAGCGTGACAAGAAGCTCTATTTTGTCGGCTGTTTTCCCATGCAGCACAGCATTTTCCAGCAGGTTTATAATCACCTGCTCCACCAACACGGCGTCAACCGGCACAAAGAGCACCTCTCGCGGAACCTTGACTGCAACATTTCTTTCGGGAAACCTGTTCTTGAATTTAGTCACCGCTTCCGACACCAGCTCCTCAACCGCCTCCGGGTTTTTAACTATTTTAGCCCTTGTCTCACCGTCTATGCGCGTTATGGCGAGCAGGTTTTCAACCATCCTGATAAGCCACTGTGCCTCTTCCCTGACCTCGCCGAGCAGCGCTATGCGCTCCTCTTTTGCAATTGTGTCGTCATTTTCTATTATAGCCGAGGTCGCTCCCAAAATTGAGGTCAGCGGCGTGCGCAAATCGTGCGACACTGCGCGCAGTAGGTTGCTGCGCGTCTTTTCCTTTTCCGCCTCAATCTTAATCGTTTGGCTCTGCTTTGCTTGTGAGGTCAGCGCACTCGTTATGAGGGACACCGCAAGCATGCAAAGCATCGCTATAGGATAGCCGGCTATGGAAAAATTGAATTTAAAGTATGGGTATGTGAAGGCATAATTCACAGCCAGCACGCTCGCCACAGAGACGGCGATTCCATAAAAATAGCTGTGCGTAAAGCGAGCCACCAAAAACACCGCGAGAATAAAAATCATCGAAACATAATTCTTGTCCTCGTCAAAAATGCCGATAACAAAGCACAGAGCACCCGCTCCGACGAAAATAGCGAATGAAAAAAGCGCGTCTCCAACCAAAAAAACGCGTTGTCTTTTTGCTCTGAAATTCTGCACACTGTGCATAACCGCATCACCTTTGATATTATACCACAGCGCTGCGCAATTTTCCATATTCAGTATCTTTCATCTAATCACAGCGCTGCATTTTCTTTGACACTCGGACTCTTTTCACTTTTTTCGAAACGCATCTTCTTTTACCCTTTTTGGCTTACAATGCGCTCTTTTTAAGGTTTCGGGCACACCATAAAGGAAAGTGCAGGAGGTTTGAAAACAGACGGCAGCAGTTTAATTTGAAGCAGGATCAAACCGATTCGCAGCCTTTGCAGCCTTTTTGTCTCTTAACACGCTTTTAACATTGCCGCTCAAACTCTAACGGTGTTCTTGCATAGAACGGAATACTATGATAACAGAAACGGAGTGGTAACCGAATGGACAAAAAGCTTATGGAATCAATAGCACAGGCAAAGGAATACATAATAAAGGGCGAGTTCAAAAAGTGTGAGAAGCTGCTGAGACAAACGATGGGTGACTTTCCTCATGAGGCGGCGCCGCACAATCTGATGGGACTTCTCTGCGAGAAAAAATGCGATCATCTGACAGCGATGAAGCATTTCAGAGCCGCGTGGAGCCTTGACCCGACGTATGTGCCTGCTGTCAAGAATCTCGAAGCCTTTGGTCAGATATTTTCTGAAAAAGTGTACTTTTACGATGAAAACGATTGCGTTTCAATAAACGCTGTACCTAAAAAAAGAAAAGCACAGGAGGTGCATTGACTTGTACATAATTATTGCGGGCTGTGGACAAACGGGCGCAAGTCTCGCTCTTCGCCTTTCACGCGAGGGGCACGACATTGCTGTGATAGACAGAACCAGCAAAAGCTTCGATCTGCTGGGTCACGGTTTCAACGGTCTGACCGTTGTCGGGGTTCCCATAGATGAGGACGTGCTAAAGGAAGCGGGCATCGAAAACGCCGATGCGCTTGCAGCCATGACTTCGGACGACAATATGAATATAATGATTTCCGAAATCGCGCGCAAGCTCTACAAGGTGGGCGTAGTTGTCATGCGCGCAGACACGCCCGAGCGTGAGGATGTTCTGGCAAAGCTCGGCTATGAGACAGTCTGCCCGACGCGTCTCGCCGTGGATTTGTTTGAGGAAAAGATACTTAAGGGGGCCAGCCACATATGAAGATTACGATTGTCGGAGGCGGAAATGTCGGATACTATCTGGTAAAGACACTGGCCGGAGAAAAGCACCGCATTATGCTCATCGAAAATGACCGCGAGCGCTGCGAACAAATCGCCGAGTCCTTTGGCGGACCGCGCGTGGAGATAACCAACGGCGACGCCACAGATGTAAACTGTCTGCGCGATTCCAAAATAGAGGAATCGGATGTGCTCATTGCCGTGACCGGGCGTGACCAGAACAACTTGGTTGCCTGCCAGCTTGCAAAGGGCTACTTCGGCGTCAAAAAGACAATATCGCGCGTCAACAATCCAAAAAACATACGCGTTTTTGAAAGGCTGGGCGTCGACGCTGTCATAAGCAGCACGGCGAGGATTGCAGCGATAATCGAGCAGGAGCTTGAATGGCCTGATGTGAACAGAATTATGGCCAAAAAAGGAACGCAGATGCGCATGAACATGGTAACCGTTGAAAAGGGCTCCTATGCCGACGGCAAGCATGTCAGTGAACTGGGACTTCCAAAAGGCGCCATTCTCGTTTCCGTCATCCGTGAAAATGATGCAATCGTTCCAAACGGAGCAACTGTTATCAATGCCTTCGATGAAATAATCGTGCTCGCCGGTGTCGAGAGCACATCTGATGTCACTGCAAAATTTATTAATATAGCGTGAGGTACATATGAAAAACAAAATTTTATCAACGATTAAGGGAATCCTGTCCGAGATGGCGCTCGTCTGCGCTATCATGCTCATGGGGCTGCTCTTTTCCCTTATCGCTTTATCGTGAGTGAACGCCATGCTGGAGAAACCCGTCAATAAAATACTACCGATAGGCTATTATATCGGTGCTGTCCTTCTCGCACTCGGTGCGGCGCAGTTTATTCCCGTCGTCACCTCCCTTGCGAGCGGGGAATGGCATGTGGCTTTCATTTTTATTTTCACAGCTTCCCTAATTGCCGGAATCGGAGCCGTTTTGATGGCTGTGGGCAAAAAGTACCGCTCCACCACGATTTCCTGGTGCGAGGGCATGATTGTAGCCTCAAGCTCTTGGCTGATTGGGATGCTGCTGTGTGCACTCCCTTATTATCTCAGCGGACACTACTTGTCGTATCTCGATGCGTGCTTTGACGTCATGAGTGGTCTGACCACCACCGGCGTTATTTTGATACAGGATATGGATCACCTGTCAAACGGCATCAATATGTGGAGGTTTCTTCTGACCTTCATCGGCGGTCAGGGAATGGTTGTTTTGGCGCTGACATTTTTGACAAAAAACTCGAGCGACACCTACAAAATGTATGTCGGTGAGGCCAAGGATGAGCGCATCCGCCCAAACGCAACGAGCACTGCGCGCAGTATCTGGTACATAAGCCTTTTGTATCTTGCAATCGGCTCGGCGGTGATGTTCATTGCCGGTCTGGTCGCAGGGCTTCCCACAGGAAAAGCTTTTTTGCATGGCGTGTGGATTTATATGTCCGCGTGGAGCACGGGCGGCTTCGCGCCGATGTCTCAAAATATTTTGTATTATCACAGTGCCTTTTACGAAATTGCCTCAATGGTGTTCTTTATAGTCGGCTCGTTTAACTTTGCGCTTCATTATGCCGTCCTTTCAGGCAAAAAGCATGAAATTCGAAGAAATATCGAGACGGTGACATTTTCTGTCACAATGACCATTACGACACTGCTGGCATGCCTGGGACTGATGCGCGCCAATGTGTATCCGGACATCGCGGCTCTGTTTCGCAAAGGCTTCTATCAGCTGATTTCCGGACACACAACCACCGGTTTTATGTCCGTTTATGCAAAGCAGTTTTATACAGAATGGGGCGAGATAGCGCTTTTTGCAATTATCATCGCAATGCTTTTTGGCGGAAGCGCCTGCTCGACGGCCGGCGGATTTAAAGGGCTTCGCACCGGAATAATATTCAATACCCTAAAAACCGAGATAAAGCGCATGATGCTGCCCGAGTCGCGCGTGAGCGAGCAAAAAATCCACCATATAAGAGACGTCGTGCTGAGTGAAGCCGCCGTGCGCAGCGCATTCCTGATAGTATTTGCTTATATTGTGACCTTTTCAATCGGCACACTCGCCGGGATGTTCGCCGGCTTTCCGTTTGCTATGGCAGCCTTTGAGTCAGCATCCGTCACGGGAAATGTCGGGCTGAGCATAGGTATCACGTCCGCGACGATGCCGTCATTTTTGAAAGTTGTCTATATAGTTATTATGTGGCTCGCGAGACTTGAGTTTATGTCTGTTCTCGCTCTGGGAGCTTATATCGTAGGGAGGGTAAAATCAAAATGCGAAACACACTGACAGTGCTAATACTAGCGGCAGCTCTGATTTTCTTTCCGGCGAGCCTCAATGCCGCAACGCGCGCCAACAGTGAGGAGCTGATTGTTTGCGCAAAGGATTACGACAACACGGAGGTAATCTACACCGGAGAAGTCGTAGGAGATGCGCTTCCCCGCGGCGAATACGTGTGGCTGTCCTCTTGTGACAGCAATAACAGCAGCCTCGGCATCTACATCGACAAAGAGCTTGCAGCGAAGATTGAGTATTATGGCGATTACCTCACTGTGGGTGACAAAGTAACCGTCAAAGGAACATTCTACCGTGCCTGTGCTCAACATGGCGGGGATCTTGATATCCACGCTGACGAGCTTGTGGTTGACGAAGTGGGACATCGCGTTGAAAAACCCGTTCCCGGTTGGCTGATTGCCGCGTCGTGCTGCGTTGCGATTTTCGCGGGCACCGCGGTGTTCGCAGCCTTTAGGAAAAACTGACTCTGCATATCTTCGGGCGGTGCTTTTTTAAAAGTGCCGCCTATTTTTTCACACAATTACTTTTAGCAAATACGTTTGCAAACAGCCGTCGCTCTGTATAATTAGAGGCTTTGACCCCATAATAGCGTGAGATATTTGCGCTATTTCTCTAGCTTGACAGCTGAACTTATGATATACTACTTGTATAAACAGGCTTCTTTTCATAGCTATGCGCGCTATTTCAAAATGAATGCGCTTTGGAAATTCTATCGAATAATTTCAATATGCGGGTGTGTTTTGTCTCATTCGAGTTGACACAAGCTTTGCTCGGGCACAATGGAGGTTGTTTATGAGTTTTGAACCGGGAAATTTGAAAATTTCGGACTCAGAGAAGCAAAGGGTGCTGGTCTGCATTTCGCAGTCACCCTCCTGCAAAAAGGTAGTCGAGTCAGCCGCGTGCCTGGCGAAGGCTTTTTTTGCCGATTTCACGGCAATATACGTGGAAACCGATTCGTCTCTCGATTTTTCAGATGATGAGCGAAAATCTCTCGCCGCAAACATCAAGCTCGCCGAGAAATGTCAAGCCGGTATCTCAATGGCATATGGCGACGACATCGCCTCGCAGATTGCGGAATACGCCAAGGCAAGCGGCGTGACAAAGCTGGTCATCGGGCGCACAAATCACCGTCGCGGGCGCATGGGTCGTCAAAGCCTCGTAGACCGAGTGATACAGCTCATTCCGGACACCGAGATATACATCATCCCCGATGATTCGCCCCCATACCGCGAGAAACGGCGCCGAAGCGCACAGCAGCTGCACAGTATCTTGAAAAATATATTGATTTCTCTGGCACTCTTGAGCGCTTCTACCCTAATCGGGCTTTGGTTTCGCTCGTTGGGCTTCAGCGAGGCCACAATTATCACAGTGTATATTTTGGGTGTTCTTTTTTCGGCTTTTTGGACTGAGGGACACGTCTTTGGACTTTTGGTGTCAATTGTCAGCGTTCTCGTGTTTAACTTTCTATTCACCGAGCCGCGCTTCACCTTGCAGGCCTACGGTACCGGCTATCCCGTCACTTTTATTGTAATGTTTGCCGCAGCCTTTTTGACAAGCTCTCTCACGGCTCAAGCAAGGCGGCAGGCGCAAAAACATGCCAGGAATGCATATCGAACAGAGGTGCTGCTCTCTGCAAACAGGAAATTACAGATGGCCGAGGACGAGCAGAATATCTTGCAGGAAACGGCACTTCAAATGCAAAAGCTGCTTTGCCGCTCTATCGCGCTTTATCCGGCGCGCGGCAATATGCTGCTTGAGCCTATCATTCTGACCGAGTACAACACGGGCAAAATTCTCCCCTCCCGCATCACCGACCCAAAAGAGCGCGCTGTCGCAGAATGGGCCTTTGCAAATAACAAGCACGCCGGCGCAACGACAAAAACCTTTCCCGATGCATGCTGCTTATATCTCGCTGTCAGGGGCAGATACAGCGTGTACGCCGTTGCAGGAGTCATAATGGATCCCGGCGACACGCTCGATGCCTTTGATAAAAACCTGCTGTTGGCAATGCTGGGCGAATGCGGTCTTGCGCTTGAAAAAGAGCGTTTGGATGAAACAAAACGCGCGCTGGCCGTTAAGGCAGATCAGGAACAGTTGCGCTCTAACCTGCTTCGCGCAATCTCTCACGATTTGCGCACACCGCTGACTAGCATATCCGGCAACGCAAATATGCTTCTCACCAACAGCAATGGCATTGAAGACGACAAAAAAATGCAGCTCTATGCCGATATTTACGACGACTCGGTTTGGCTCATAAATCTCGTGGAGAACCTACTCTCGATTACGCGCCTTGACGACAAGAACCTCGCACTCAACAAGTGTCCGGAACTTGTATTCGACGTCATTGAAGAGGCTCTCACACATGTAAGGCGCAGCTGCAAGGAGCATCACATTGTCGCCGAGATGCCGAAATCACTTCTTCTGGCACGCATGGATGCACGGCTCATCGTGCAGGTGCTGGTCAACCTGATTGACAATGCCGCAAAATACACCGCGCCCGGCTCCACGATAACCGTATCCGCTTTAAGGCGCGGCAGCACCATCGTCATCTCGGTGGCCGACGAGGGCGAGGGTATCCCTGATGAGAGCAAGGAAAAGATATTTGACATGTTCTACACAGGCAAAAACATGCGCTGTGACGGCAGGCGTGGGCTGGGACTTGGTCTTGCGCTTTGCCGCACAATAGTCAGCGCGCATAACGGGTCAATTTACGTGACCGACAACGTGCCACGCGGCGCGATTTTCAGCTTTACACTTGAGGCAGAGGAGGCCAAAACTGATGATTAAGCCGCTTATTCTGGTGGTTGAGGACGACAAGCCCGTGCGCAACCTCATATCCATGACGCTCGAATCACAGGATTACAGATTCAAGACTGCCGAGAACGGCGCAACGGCGCTTATGGAGGCTGCATCATATCAGCCCGATATAATCATTCTCGATTTGGGTCTTCCCGATATGGACGGCGTTGAAGTTATCGAAAAGGTCCGCACCTGGTCGAATCTCCCGATAATTGTCGTCAGCTCACGAAGTGACGATCAGGACAAAATCTCGGCTTTGGATGCCGGCGCCGACGATTATCTCACTAAGCCTTTTAGCGTTGAGGAGCTTCTGGCAAGGCTTCGCGTGGCTCTGCGCAGAATCCAGTATATGCAGGAGCCGTCAGGGGCCAGCATCTTTGTAAACGGCGCTCTGCACATCGATTATGCCGCAGGATGCGTCTTTGTTTCCGATGAGGAAGTACACTTGACGCCGATAGAATATAAGCTTTTGTGCCTCATGTCGCGCAATGTCGGAAAGGTGCTGACGCACAACGTCTTTCTAAAAGAAGTGTGGCAGAACACCCTGCCGGGAGATACTCCGTCGTTGCGCGTATATATGGCCACTCTCCGCGGGAAAATCGAAGCACCGCTCGGGCAAAAGCTCATACAGACGCATGTTGGAATCGGATATCGGATGCTGCGCCTTTCTGTCGACGAGCAGCCCGATATTTAGGCTTGCTTCCTAAAAATGCTGTATATTGCAAAAAATCAATCGGCATTTGCGGTCTTCTCGATAAGAATATTTTAGGGTATCACCGTTTTTAAAACAGTGATACCCTAATTTTTTTGTTATGCTGCTTTTCTTTGAAAAAACATCTTCGCCTTTACTGCGTGAGCTTTATAACTGCTTTTTTTATACAGCAACCGACAAAAAAGCCACCGCCTTGCTGCAGCGTTATGATTGCGGTATCCCTCAAAATGCTCGAACGGTCATTTAGCAATATAGAATAAAACAGAATATATAGAATTTCAACCAATACGAAAGTGAGAATTGTATATCCGAAAATTATATTCCATGTGGCACTATCGGCTATTTTGACAAACTGCATTCCGCACAGCAACCCCACTAATGCAAAGCCTCCAAACAGTAAGAAAAAAACAACGACAGTGAAAATTGATATTGGAGCAGCGTCAGGATTATCCCAATATCCTGATGTTTTTTCCAAATACCGGGCAATTGTCCAGCATATTATAATTGAAATATTTGCCAATGGTATTCCTAAAATATACCGTTTTCTCATGCTGACAACCCCTCAAACTCCAATAGCAAAGGCGAACAAAATGTAAATGGTTCAGTTCATCGCTATCATAACGAATGATAGATAATTGCTGTGACAAGATGCGTCCTCGACTGACACTTATGTTCGGAGGTTTGCCAAAACCTTTTAAAGAAAAAGGCGGAAGCCAAAAAAATCCTTGTCCATAGGGTGTTTTATGCCGGTGCTTTTTTATATTTCGCATCATTTTTTTATGCAGCATTAGGGTTGCTTTGTCTCAGCTGCGCGTTTTCGTGTCAGCGCAATCTTGGAGAAATCAATTCTCCTAAGCAAAATCTCTCCGACAATGAGAATCAAAATGTTGCTTATCATCATAGCGTACCAGATGCCATTTCTGCCAAAGGAAGTAAAATTTTTGAAAAACATAATGAGCGGCAATCTAATACACCAGAGGCGTGCACTGCCCAAAATCATGGAATACTTTGTCTTTCCTGTGCCGTTAAACGTCCCCATATAGTTTTGATAAAGCGCCATAAGCGGCTGTATGAGCAGAACCCAGAACATGTATTCGACACAGACTTCAATGACATCCGCACTATTGCTCAGCATGCTTGCCGCAGCATGGCGCAATGGGAAAAGCGCTATGCTTCCGACAATCGATATGAGCAGTGCCAAGTTTCGCCCGACCTTATATGCCTTTATCGCTCTAGCACTGTTTGCGGCGCCGATGTTTTGACCGATATAAGCCGCCTGGACGCTTCCGATTGCAAAAACCGGCATGAGCAGCAGGTTTGAAATTTTGTTTCCATTGCTGAACGCGGCCACCACAATAGGACCATAGTCGAGTATAAGCGCATTTATCACGAGGAAGCCCAGAGAGCTGATTGCCTGGCCCAGTGCTGCCGGAATCGCCACCTTCACGAGAAGCTTGAGCCGTTGAAACACAGTTTTGAAGTGTCGCAGCTCCAAATATATTATACTGTTCTTGTTGAATGTGAGAACCAGCGCCAGCGGGACTATCGCGGCCTGTGCTATCAATGTTGCCAATGCTGCGCCATAAATGCCCATTCCGAGCCTTTTTACAAAGATTGCCGTCAAAAATATATTTGTTATAACCGCCATACTCGAAATTATAACAGGGCTTGTCGTGTCACCGGCAGCCTGCCTCATCGCCTGAAATGCGTTGAAAATCATAAAAAAAACAATTTCAAATGAGCGCACCCGCAAGTAGGTCACTGAATTTTCAAATACCAAGCCCTCTGTTCCCAGCATTCGCATTACGGTAGGTGCAAAAATATATAGTACCGCGTTCAGAAATAGGCCCAAACCCGCAGAAAACACAAAAAGCATTCCCGCATAATTTTTTGCCGTCTCCACATCACGCGCGCCGAGATGCTGGCTGATTATCGAAACTCCTGCGACAGCAAGACCAAGGCTCACGGAAAGAAGTATATCCATCAGCGGCCAGGACATCGATATCGCCGCCTGCCCCGCCACAGAATCCGGCATCTGCCCTATAAAAAATGTGTCTACGACATCATGAATTGATTTCAGAAAGTTGGAAAAGAACACGGGCGTTGCCATTATTATAAACGCCTTGTAAATATTCGGCTCCTCGAGAAGCAGACTGCTTCGGTTGTACTTCATCGCATTATTCGCCTTTCGACATTTCTCATTTTATGGCACGCGGTTTATTGTACATCAATTCGATACTTATTTCAATACAAGTGCGAGCCACCATATAAAAGCCATTGCCGCCTCAAGTCATTTTGCTGAAAATAGTATCTAAAATTTGCTTTTTCAATAATACTCTATATATTTTCCTGCGCAGGATGCTCGAGCTGTTTGAAAAACAAACCCCCGTAGATAGTGATATCTACGGGGGTTTTTCATGGCGCCCACTGTTGGACTCGAACCAACGACCCTGCGGTTAACAGCCGCATGCTCTACCGACTGAGCTAAGTAGGCATATTCAATTCGGTATAATATCAGTTGCTCAAATAAACTCTTGCCGTTAACCTGTGGCGGTGGTTAAACCTACGTGGCGGCCGACTCGCGGCCTTGGTCGTCTTGCGGACTTCGTCCACATTTCTCCC
>JAVVTQ010000011.1:0-44436 GCA_036653595.1 Oscillospiraceae bacterium | reverse complement strand
AAAGCGACTTTTTCAAGATGAACTTCGGTTATCGCAACACGAGTACTTTTAGAATTCTCTGGATTTAACAGTTGTTTTGATACCACACCTAAATTAGATAGTTGTTTAATGTTATGGTTAGATATGAATTTCATATTACTGGCTCCTTTTATATAAAGTTGCCGCTACTGTCTGAAAACAATGGCAGCGTTTTCATTGAAATAATCTCCGTCGAGCAGAGCCGACCATAGGCGAGCAAACTGCTCATTGGCTGCCTTGTAAACTGAATTTTATTATTTTTTCTTGCTTTCAATAGCCTGTATTGTGCAAGCAAAACCAGCAATTGTAGCAAATACTGTTGCACCGCCCATAGCTTCATTCATGCCTGCTCCCATAAAAGATCCAATAAGAGCTGCAATGATAATTATAACGATGGAAATAATCGTTCTCATGCTTGTAACCTCCTAACTTTGATTTATCTGTTATTCGCCAAATATAAATTCGCTTTGCAAGCGTTCAATTCTCAGCTTCCGCTTAGCAAAAGTTTTCTTCGGCAGTTATAATGTAGTATTTTACCAACTACCATAATAGCAGTGAGGGCTTCCACTCAAAAATCATTGACATTGTGCTCCTTTGAGAATCAGACAAGCTTTGCTGTCATTGCTATCTTAGCATTGCACAATTCACTTGTCGATATTGTTTTATATATTTATTTGCAAAACAAAAACAGACTGTATTTCAAGTCTGCTAAATGGTAAATAAAATTTGGTGGCTACAATAAAAATCCGCTTTGCAAGTGTTCATTTTCCCGCTGCCGTTTCGCACTGGCTTTTTAAAGCGCGGTCTTGGCTCTAATATCTTCAATAATAGAAAATACGCCACTATGATAGTGCAAGTCGTCCACCGTCTTTTTGCAAGGATACTCTGCTTCGGTTTTATAATTTCCGCATATCTTTTCTATAAAGCTTTGCTTCAATCCACGCGCAAATTATCCGCATGCATCCGCTGCCATATTTGACCGCAGACAAAAGTGCAATATGAGCGCAGCCTAAGTCATAAGTTGCTGAAGCTTTTTGATAATTCTTCTCTCATGGCGCGATATCTGCACCTGTGTTGTGCCCAAAAGGCTGGCCGTCTGCTGTTGTGTTTTTTCGCAGAAATATCTGTAGTTTAAAATTGCGCGCTCATCCGAGTCGAGCTTCATAATCTCATCTCGCAGCGAAACTCTGTTTGCAATGTTCTCCTCCTCGCAAGCAACGGGAATATCAATTTCGCTTATCTCTGTTTCATCCTCTGTTGTGAGCGATATAGACGGTCTTGCCGCGCAGACAGCCTCAACTATGTCCTCGCATGAGCAGCAAAGCTCTGTTGCAAGCTCCTCAATACTGGGCTCGCGCGCGCATCTCACTGCATAGTCATTTCTGATTCTTGTGATTTTAAGCGACAGCTCCTTTAAATGCCTGCTCACCTTTACAGAACCGCCCTCGCGGAATATTCGCTTTATCTCCCCCAATATCACCGGCACGGCATATGTCGAGAACATCACGCCGCGGGTTCTGTCAAAGCCATCATACGCTTTTACAAGGCCTATGCAGCCTGTCTGGAACAAATCCTCATAGTCCACACCGCGCCCCTTGAATTTATGTGCACAGGCATGCACGAGTCCGATGTTTTTCTCTATGAACTCTTCCCTCGAGCACTCCGTCATCGAAACCATGAGCGCACCTCACTCCTGCGGCTTTAATTTTTTCACCATCGTGACGCTTGTTCCCCTGTCCGTATGTGAGCGAACCGTGAGCTTGTCCATAAATGCTTTCATCACAGAAAACCCAAGTCCTGCAAGCTCGCTGCTCATTGTCGAGTATGTCGGTTCCATCGCTTTTTTCACATCCTCTATACCGCAGCCTTTGTCCCTAATGCTGATGGAAATAAGCCTGTCGTCAAAAATTCGCGCGGTTATGTATATTTTCCCGATTTTTTCACGATATGCGTGTACAATGCAATTTGTCACAGCCTCGCTCACGGCTGTCTTGATATCTGTCAATTCATCAATAGTCGGATCCAATACCGCTATGAATGACGCGACTGCAATTCTTGCATAGCTCTCGTTGCACGAGCGGCTCAGCATTGTTATTTGTGTTTCATTAAGCATTTTTTTCATTTTGTTGTCTCCTCATTAATCAAGACGATTTTTGCAAGTCCGGAAATGTCTATCAGCTTTTTGAGATTTTCTGTAAGACCGTCTATGACAACCTCACCGCCGATTTCGCTCATAAGCTTACTTCTTCCTAAAATCAGCCCTATCCCCGAGCTGTCCATAAATTCCACTCCTCCGAAGTTCAAAACAAGTGTGTGCGGATGAATGTCGTTGATTTTGGTGTCTATCTGCGCCCTTATTTGCTGTGAATTGTGATGGTCTATATCGTGCTCCAAATATACAGTCATTTTTTCTCCTGTAACGCAAAAAATTGTGTCCACTTTTTTCCCCCCAATAATAAAATCCTCTATTCAAAATCAGAATAGAGGATTTCAAGTGATTATTATGTCTGTAATGGTCGGAATTCATTATTTATATGCGGCGAGCGATTCATTTATATTCTTTTTCTTTTCATTTGCCTTTTCAAGCTTGTCGCGCTCTTGCGCTATAACAGCTGGCGGCGCTTTGGAGGTGAACTGCTCGTTTGACAGCCTGCTTGAAAGTGCGGCGATATCCTTTTCACAGGAAGCAAGCTCTTTGTTGAGTCTGGCAACTTCCTTATCCTTGTCGACAAGCTCGTTTAGCGGCAAAAGGGCACGCGCGGCATCGGTTGCGACCTGCACGGCTCCCTCGGAGGAAAATTCACTTCCGACGATGACCTTTTCGGCATTTGCAAGGCGTGAGATTATGTCGGAGCAACCCTCAAAGACATGCACAAACTTAGTCTCGATGTAAAGATGTGTTTTCTTTGATGGCGGTACGTTCATTCCGGCACGCATCACGCGCACTGCCTTTATCAGCTCCATCACCTTTGTAAAATCTCCCTGTTCGCTCGAAAAAACAAGCTTTTCGTCAAACACCGGGTACTCCGATATCATTATGCTGTCACAGCTGTGGGGTATTGAACCGTATATTTCCTCTGTTATAAAGGGCATAAACGGATGAAGCAGCTTTAGAATTTGGGTCATTGCCCAGACGAGAACCTGCTTGCAGTCGTTTTTCTCGCTCTCATCGTCGCCGTTGAGGCGCAGCTTTGCAATTTCGATGTACCAATCGCAAAACACATCCCATGTGAAATCATACAGCTTGCCCGCAGCGACGCCAAGCTCAAATTTGTCAACGTTTTCCGTGACTTCACGTATAAGTGTATTTAGCTTATCAAGCAGCCATTTATCCTCGATTTTTAGAGATTCGGGCAGCTTATTTGGTTTGACAGCGGACACATCATTCATTGTGACAAACCGAGCAGCATTCCACAGCTTGTTTGCAAAGTTCCTGTAGGCGGTGATTTTTTCCTCCGAATACCTCATGTCATTTCCGGGAGAGGTTCCGTTTGCGAGCATAAAGCGAAGTGCATCCGCACCGTATTCGTCTATGACTGTCAGCGGATCTATTCCGTTTCCGAGCGACTTGCTCATTTTCTTGCCCTGAGCATCGCGCACAATACCGTGTATAAACACTGTGTCAAACGGCTTTTCGCCCATATGCTCAAGACCTGAAAATATCATGCGTGCAACCCAGAAAAAAATGATATCGTAGCCTGTTACAAGGGTGCTTGTCGGATAAAAATATTCAAGCTCGGGCGTTTTATCCGGCCAGCCCAGCGTAGAAAACGGCCACAGCGCGGAGGAAAACCATGTGTCGAGTGTGTCCTCGTCTTGTCTCACAGCTCCATGACATTTCGGGCACTCTTTTATCTCTTCCTTTGAAACCACAACCTCATTGCAGGCATCGCAATAATATGCGGGAATTCTGTGACCCCACCACAACTGACGCGAAATACACCAGTCCTTGATATTGTTCATCCAGTTAAAGTAGACCTTTGAAAAGCGTTCCGGAACGAATTTTATATCGCCTGATTCCACGCTCTCAATTGCGGGCTTTGCGAGAGAGTCCATCTTGACAAACCACTGCTTTGAAAGCCTTGGCTCAACCGTTGTTTTGCATCGGTAGCACGCGCCGACATTGTGGCTTATGTTCTCTATTTCGTCCAGAAAACCGCCTTTTTCCAGGTCTTCTACAATCACTTTTCTGGCCTCATAGCGTTCAAGTCCCGCATATTTGCCCCCGTTTTCATTGACTGTTGCATCCTCATTGAATATGTTGATTATCGGAAGCTCGTGGCGCGCTCCGACCTCAAAGTCATTCGGGTCGTGAGCCGGGGTTATCTTCACCACGCCCGTCCCAAACTCCATCTCAACATATTTGTCGGCAATGACGGGAATTTCGCGCCCCACAAGCGGCAGCGTGACTGTTTTGCCGATATATTTTTTGTATCTTTCATCGTCGGGGTGAACAGCAACGGCCGTATCTCCGAGCAAAGTCTCAGGTCTTGTTGTCGCAAGCTCCAAATACCCGCCGCCATCGGTGAGGGGATATTTGAGATGCCAAAAACAGCCCTCCTGATCCTCATACTCGACTTCTGCATCGGAAATTGATGTGGCGCAGTGCGGGCACCAGTTGATGATGCGCTCGCCCCTGTAAATTAAGCCCTTGTTGTATAGGTTTACAAAAACCTCTTTGACAGCTTTGTTGCAGCCCTCGTCCATCGTGAAGCGCTCGCGCTCCCAATCGCAAGATGAGCCTAGTTTTTTGAGCTGCTCTATAATTCTGTTGCCGTACTTCTCTTTCCACTGCCATGCGCGCTCAAGAAAGCCCTCTCTGCCGAGATCGTCCTTTGACAGACCCTCTTTTTTCATAGCCTCAACTATTTTAGCCTCAGTTGCTATCGAGGCGTGGTCTGTTCCGGGAAGCCACAGCGCAGAGTAGCCCTGCATGCGTTTCGTTCTTATCAGGATGTCCTGCAACGTCTCGTCAAGCGCATGTCCCATGTGCAGCTGGCCGGTGATGTTTGGCGGCGGGATGACGATTGTGTACGGCTTTTTGTTTTTGTCCGGCACGGCATGAAAATATCCGTTGTCCATCCACATTTTGTAGACAGTGTCCTCAGTCTGTTTGGGGCTATAGAGCTTTTCGAGTTCCTTCATTTTTTCCTCCAATTAAAAAATCCCTGCAAATTTATGCAGGGACGATAAATCTTACCGCGGTACCACCCATGTTGTCTCATAAAAGACCACTCGACTTTTCCTTAACGCGGAAAACGCATACGGCTGACAATTCACCGCACAAGCTCAAAAGTGACAATGACATTCCTCTGCACACGGCGCTTTCACCACTCACGCCGCTCTCTTTGCTGCAAATAGAATACAAACTCTTTATCCCAGCCTTTTATTTGTTAATGATAATAATAGACTCTGCCATGTTTTTTGTCAACAGGAAGTTGTCAGTCACCCATGCAGACGCCCATTCTTCTGGCAATCTGAACAATCTGGTCGTCTTGTGGAATGAACTTTGTCTTTCCCGCCACCTCGCAGAGGGGATTTGCGGTGACAGTGCCGTCTCTCATGGCGACGCTCACCCCATAGATATCCTTGTCGACAAGGTACGCTGCATGGACGCCAAAGCGTGTCGCTAGCACCCTGTCATATGCAGAGGGCGAACCTCCTCTTTGAATGTGACCCGGAATGACTACACGCGTGTCACAGCCTGTATTTTTAATAATATCATTTGCTATTGTGGACGTCATCGTGGTCACGCCGAGCTTCGCGCGGTACTCGGCGCGCTCTTTCTTTTTTAGCTTTGCTTCATCCGCACTGAGTGCACCCTCCGCCACGGCTATTATTGAAAAAGAATTTTTTCGCTCAGCTCTTTTTTCTATGGCACCGTACACCGATTTCATGTCATATGGGATTTCGGGAATCAGTATAATATCGGCGCCTCCTGCAATTCCCGAATAAAGCGTCAGCCAGCCTACCTTGTTGCCCATCAGCTCTATGACCATGACACGCTTGTGGCTTGAGGCCGTTGTGTGTATTTTGTCGATAACCTCCGTCGCGGTGTCGACTGCCGTGTGAAATCCAAATGTTACATCCGTTGCCCATATATCGTTGTCAATCGTCTTTGGCAGGCCAATTATATTGAGGCCTTCCTCTGACAGCATGTTTGCTGTTTTATGAGTTCCGTTTCCGCCAAGCGTGAGAAGACAATCGAGCTTCAAGTCCCTGTATGTCTTTTTCATCGCCTTGACCTTGTCCACATTGTCCTCACCGATGACCTTCATAAGCCTGTAAGGCGTGCGGCAGGTGCCGAGAATTGTGCCGCCGGTGGTCAGTATTCCGGAAAATTCACTTCTGTTCATGACGCGCGCATCATTTGTAATTAGCCCGTGATAGCCGTCTGATATTCCGACTATCTCCACATCGTCAATAAGCTCATAGAGAGCTTTTGCCACTCCGCGTATGGTGGCGTTCAGACCCGGACAGTCGCCTCCGCTGGTGAGTATACCGACACGCTTCATAAATTACACCTCATTGTTGTTGTGTATGACTTGAGCAAACTCACAATTTCATCTAAGCCCTGTTTATTCGCCTGTGGGCGCTTTGCCCGTGACGTGCACCATCGAACGAGCTGAAGCCGTCGGTGACTGTCGCAGTCTCGAGCTTATTGCCTGCTTTGCGTTTAATTTGCGGCCTTTGTCAACGCGATTTACACATCAATTCCCAAAACATTCTTAACGACAAGACCTATGCAGAAGGAGAGCGCCGCAACTCCGAGACTGATGACGGCCATTTCAGCAAATCTCTGTCTGAACTTCAAATCTTTTGCGATGGATATATAATAATTAAATACGGCGATTATCACAACGACTGTGACAAGCATTATCACGAGCGCCGCCATATATGCTTCATTTGGTAGAATCAGATATGGAAGTATGAGCAGTGCCACTGTGATGACATATGCTACTCCCGTATATGCGCACGATTTTAACGCGTCATTCCTGCCGTCGCTCTTTGCGGAAAGAAATTCAGACGATGCCATAGAGAGTGTTGCCGAAATTCCGGTGATTAATCCTGAAAGTGCTATTAGCTTTGTGTTTTTAAGCGCTATCGTCAGACCCGCAAGCGTTCCGGTCAGCTCCACGAGCGCGTCGTTTAAGCCGAGCACCATAGAACCGACATATCTCAAACGCTCCTCGTCGAGCATCTTCATCAATATTTGCTCGTGCGCTTCCTCATCTGCCATGATAATTTTGCTTTCCGGCACCTCATCCGAGAGCTTTTCATATTCGACCTGCGCATTTTCCTCTCCGCTCTCCATCTTTTTAATGACAAAAGTAAAGCCCAAAATAATAGCAGTGAGATTTTTTATCGCAACCTTGAACCTTTGCGGCTTTAGTTTTACGCCTGTGTATTTTTCCCATATTTGCGCGTGCTTTTTTTCCTCTGCGCTCAGCCTTTCGAGTATTCTTTTGTTTTCCCCATCTTTTGTGCGCCTTGCAATTGCGGCGTAAACCATGCACTCATTTATTTCATTCTGCTGCATTTTCCGAATTGCAAGCATAGATGCCTCGGAAAGCTTTCTTTCATTTGTCTCTGACATAATTCACCTCGTGTCTTTCATCGTTATTTTATCATATTGTGGCGCGTTTTTCCATTGCAACCGCAAAATGCCCTCTCATTTTAGTCGTTACAGAAGCCCTGCGCACTTTTTTGCTGCAATACTATATAAAAAACACATTTACCCTCAGCGGGCGAATGTGTTTTTAATGCGTCTTTATTAATTGACTGTGAATATTCTAGCTTGTTTTTTTATTTGCACCCGGTTGTTGCGGGTTTTGGCTCATTTCCTGTCTTTGTGCGGGAACTCCCTCGAAAAAATTCTGATCGGGAAAAGATTGTCCACCGCCATAGTCAAAGCCATGGTTGTATTCCTGTCTGAAATTTGCATTATCATGTGCATTTTGATAATAATCGCCGCTTTGTCTCTCGGGCTGACGCTCATTTTGGAAATAGCCAATATCTTCGCTTTGCATCGGCGGCTGAGCATAATTCATCTGCTGATTTGCTGTGCCGAAAACAGAGTTGAATTCATTGAGCGCACTTCCGATGCTGTTCAAATCCTTTTCCATCTGGCCCGTCTCGTTGTGAATCTGGTCAAAATTGATAAATATTGCGTTTTCCTCCGGCTGCAAAGCCGCTTGCCGGGGCGGGGTCATGGACTGCATCGGCGTCGTATCTCTGAGCATCGTCTCGAGCGTCAGACGCCTGTTGTTGATTTCCGTTATCTTCTGTTCAAGGTAGCCAACCTTTTGGCGAAGTTCATATATCGCGGAATCTCTGGCCTTTATAGCGGCATTTTGCGCATTAAGCGCATTGTTTTGCATGGAAAGCTGCGAGCGCATGGCATTGGCTTCCGTATTTTTCTTGTTCAGTTCGGCGCCCATTTGCATGTAAATCGAGTTTCTGCGCGCCATTTCATTGTTAAGATACTGCGCCTGCTCCATGTACTTGCGGGCGGTAGCCTGTGCAGACTGCATTTTTTGAATTGCGTCGAATTTGTCCGCGCGCTCTCGTGCGAGATTATTTTGCAGCTCGTTTACTTGAGATTGCAGTATCCCGACGGACTGTTTAAAGGAATCCTCTCTTCGCGCAACATCCTCACAGTACGCGACTTGGTTGTCGAGTTCTGCTTTAATCAGGGTGATTTTCCGCTCATATTCGCTGATTGCTCTGGTCAGTTCGCCATTTTTGTTTGTGAGTTTTTTTATTGTGTCTACAAATCGTCTTTCCTGTTCGGCGGCGTCTCTGCACAGGGTATCGACATAATATATCACCGATTCCCTGTTAAAGCCAAAGAGCGAGGCTCTAAACGATTTCTTTCCGGTTTCCGATTGATTGGAAAGAGTTTTTCTCTTTGTTAAGCTGTCATAATACTCATCCATATCCCACGCTCCTTTCCGTCCAACTTGAGAATTGTCTAACCCTTAATTAGGTTTCTGACGCCCTCGACTGCGACGCGGATGGCCTTTTGCGTGTCGTGGCAATTTTCAACAGGAAGTCCTGCCGCGGCGCGTTCCTGATTCCACACGCAGAGCATAACGGCTCCCGCCCTTGCTCCCAAAACCGAACAGACAGTGAAAAGTGCCGCAGTCTCCATCTCAGAGCACAGCGCACCGCCCTTAATCCATGCCTGCCATTTGTTGAGCAGCTCATACGAAACCGGCATCCTTTCGGGGTCATGCTGGCCATAAAAGGAGTCCTTGCATTGTGCAATACCGATGTGGTATCTGAACCCGAGTGATTTTGCGGCATCGCGCAATGCGCATGTCGCGTCTATATTGGCGACTGCCGGAAATTCAATTGGCAGATACTCGCGCGAAGTGCCCTCAGCCCTGATTGCGCCGTTGACAACCACCACGTCTCCCGCAAGAACCTCGAGGTTCATGCCGCCGCATGTGCCGATTCGAATAAAGTTCTCTATTCCCAGAACATGAAGCTCCGTGGACGGGCCACCGATTCCGTGGCTGATAACAACAACCTTTTCTCCGTCAAGTTCTCCGAGAAAGGAATTGTATTCCCTGTTTTGTGTCAGCGCCTTGGAATTTTCGAGAAGCTGTGCTATTTTCGGCACCCGCCCCGGATCTCCGGGAAGAATTGCATATTTTGCGCCTTCTATATCCTCTTTTGAAAGTCCGATATGATACAGTTTTTCACTCACAACAGTCACCTCTGCGTATTTTATTTACTGGCGTTCATTCAGCAGCTTCATAATGTCGTCAAAATCTTCCTTGCTGATTCCGGTCGCTTCCGTCTGCGGAGCTGCGGGAGTTTGCTGCATTGTCACCGGTACCGCGCTACCATTATTTTTAAATGTATAGCCGCCTGTGACGTCGACCATCGGCGTGCGCTCAAAGCCGGTCGCGATGACTGTGATTATCATCTCGTCGTCGATTGTCTCATCAAAAGCCACGCCCCAGATTATATTCGCATCGGGATGGGCGGCCTCTGTCATCATGCTTGCCGCAAGTTCGACATCGTTGAGGTCTATGTCAGGTGAGGAGGTAATATTTATTATGACGCCCTTCGCCCCTGTAATTGTCGTCTCTAAAAGCGGACTTGCAATCGCCATCGAAGCCGCTGTCTCGGCTTTATCCCTGCCGGAAGCTCGTCCGACGCCCATATGTGCAAAGCCCATATCGCGCATAACAGAGCACACATCGGCAAAGTCCAGATTTATAAAGCCGGGAACGTTTATAAGCTCTGATATGCTCTGAACTCCCTGTTTTAGAACACTGTCGGCGATTTCAAAAGCATTTGCAAGCGTTATGCGTTCCTCGCTTATTTGCTTTAGCCTGTCGTTTGGAATTACAACAATGGAATCGACGTGCTCGCGCAAGTCAGCAATGCCGGCCTCTGCAATCTCCATCTTTTTTTTGCCCTCAAAATTAAAGGGCTTTGTGACAATGCCAACAGTGAGTATGCCCATCTCTTTGGCTACACCTGCGACTATCGGCGCGGCACCGGTTCCTGTTCCGCCGCCCATTCCCGCCGTGATAAACACCATATCCGCGCCCTTGAGTGCATTTGCAATTGCGTCGCGGCTCTCTTCGGCAGCCTGTCTGCCTTTTTCCGGATCACCGCCTGCGCCCTGCCCTTTTGTCAGCTTATCGCCCAGCTGGAGCTTATATGTAGCTTTATTGTATCTCAAAATATGGCTGTCTGTATTCATGGCGACAAATTCGACGCCCTTAATTTCCGATTGTATCATTCTGTTGACCGCATTTCCGCCGCCACCGCCGACACCGATAACCTTTATAACCGTGCCGTAACCTGGCTCTTCCTCAAGCATAAAATTCACAGTACTTTCCTCCTTAAATCGGAAATGTTTCATTTCTCAGCAAAATGCCATTCTTTATATCATATATATTTTAATCTAACATATAAATAGAGTTTTTTCAATCTCATTTTGTAAATGGAAGATTAACGTCTGCTTCGCTTTTATTCTGCCCTTTCAATTCGCCTGCTCCGCATCAGTTTCTTTTGGAAGCGGAGAAAAAATAGCTTTTCCGGCGGTGGACAAATCAATTTTCCCGACATCCGTGTCTGACAGCTTATTGTTGACTACCTCGGCGAGCATTTTGGTCTTGTAATCGATATAGCTGGAGGTTCCGTACATCACAAGAAATCTGCTCTCAAATTTGATGGAAAGGTTGAGCTTGTCCGAGACATCGATGAGCATCACTCGCTCAAATAGCCCCTCATCGTTGAGCGCCGAGATAAGCAGCTTTAGATTTTCTATTGAGCTTTCATTTTCGCTGGACAGCATCTCCGAGCTCTGTGTGGAAATTGGCACAACACCTGTGACCTCAATTGTATTTTGAGGCTTTTGCGGTGCAACATTTAGTATTTTAAGGTTTTTTGACAAAATAATATATTTTCCATCGTGCAGCAGTGAAATATAATCCTTTGCCTGGGTCACATTTATAGTTATCGTTCCCGGAAGCTTCCTCGAAATCTCAACGCTGTCAATGTACGGCAATTTCCGAAAAAGATCTCTCTCCCTGTTAGAGGCTGAAAATCTGAACAGATTGTCATTTATTTTTATTCCCGTTGCTTCGATAATCTGATCTCTTGTGTAAAAATCACACTCTCCCGTCACATTGATAACGTCAATTTTGAAAAATACGGTCAGCGACAATATGAGTCCTACTATGAGCGAGGCAAACACAAACAACTTTGCCATTGCTTTTCTTCGTCTTTTTTTTCTTGCAAGCTCGCGTTTTTTTGCGCGAGCGGCATTTTCATTTTGATAGTCGCTCGTCATATTCCTCTTGTCTCCATGTGTCTGCGCCAAGCGAGCGCAGAAGCTCTTCTAGCGCTTCATATCCTCTGTCAATGTGCTCTGCCCCAAACACCTTAGTCTGACCGGTTATTGCGAGTGCCGCACACACAAGCGCAGCCCCGGCTCGCAAATCGGTTGCCATAACCCGCGCGCAGTCAAGCGTCTCGCCGCGCGCCGTGCAAAGCGTTCTCCCGTTGCTTTTTGCAACAAATCCGAACTTTTCCAATTCCTTTGCAAAGAAAAAACGGTTTTCGAAAACAGAATCATATATCTCGCTTTTTTTATCGGAATAAGCAAGCACCGCTGCCAGCAGCGGTCCTGCATCTGTCGGAAAAAAGGGGTGCGGTGCGCATATGGTCTGCGATATTTTTCTCGGGGTTTTTGTCATCGAAATCCAAAAGCCGTTTTCTTGAATTTCAATTTCCGCGCCCGCCTTTTTAAAGCGCTTGAAAATCGAAACCATGTCCCCGCAGACAGCTCCCCTGACATGCACCCTGCCTCCCGCAACACATACCGCGGACATAACAGTCGCAGCAAGTATGCGGTCAGGAATTACGCTGTGCTTTGTACCTCTCAACTCTTTTACGCCGTCGATTGAAATTGTCCCGTCTTCTTCTGTCAGTATTGCGGCGCCGCATTTGCACAAATAATCTATAAGGTCGCGAATTTCGGGCTCTCTGGCCGCACCGATGATTTTTGTTTTGCCCTTTGCGGTGCACGCCGCCATGATGGCGTTTTCCGTTGCACCGACCGAGGGAAATCTAAGCGTGATATCAGCGCCGCGCAGTCCGTCGGCTGCCTCAAATTCAATCTCGTCGCCGTTTGAAGAACACACTGCGCCGAGCGCCTTCATAATTTCAATATGTATGTCAACAGGTCTTTCTCCCAGCTTGCAGCCGCCCGGATAGTACATGCGCACTCTGCCGTTTTTAGCCAGCAGGGGGCCCAGAAATGTGATTGAGCTTCGCATTCCGCTCATCATCTCGTGCGAGACGCCGCCTTTTATGCTTCCTTTGTTTATACAAGTAATTTTTTTTCCGCAAAGCTGTGCTTGCACTCCCAGCGTATTTAGGATTTTGCAGGAGAGCCGAACGTCGGAAAGGTTTGGACAATTGTCAAACACCGTTTTGCCTTCAACGAGAATTGTCGCACACAAAAGAGGCAGTATGCTGTTCTTCGCTCCACACAGGCTGACTTCTCCTTGCAGCTTTCTTCCGCCACGCACAGATATATATTCCACACAATACACCCTCCGCCATATGAAATCACAGCATATCATATGCAGGGTGCTTGTTTTGTGTTAACGAATAATTTTTTTTATTCTCTCGTAAATTCTCCCGGCAGAATCGGGAATCGCGAGTGTTCTCGCGTTTACTCCCATCATGGCCAGTCTCTTTTTGTTTGCCATAAGCGATATTATGTCGCTGCAAACCGTTTTTTCGTCGATGTCCTTTTCCTCAAACAAAAGAGCGGCGCCGGCATTTTTCAGAGTAAGCGCATTGTAGTACTGGTGATTTTCCGCAACATTCGGCGACGGAATAAGTACAGAGGCGCAGCCCGACGCTGTCAGCTCGCTTATTGTTATCGCACCGGAGCGCGAAATAACCAAATCTGCCACTGCCAGACATTCCGGCATATTTTTGATGTACTCATAAACCTCAATGTCGGGGTTGGACTTGTCTATGTGCATCTCGCCCATCAATTCGGAAAAAAGCTCTGTGCCATACTGACCCGTCGCATGTATATGATGAAATCTTATGCCGCTGTCAAGCTCGCTGCGCATTAGCTGTGCACATATTCTGTTTATCGCACGCGCACCGAGTGAGCCTCCAAATGACACGACGCAAAGCTTGTCGCTTATCCCCCACTCTCGGCGCAGGCTCTCTCTGTTTGCCGTAAAAAGAGCTTCCCTGACGGGATTTCCGCAGATATACGTCTTTTGCGGCTTTCCGATGAGCTTTGCCGCGTCCTCATTCGGTGCAAATATGATATCCGCACATTTTGACAGCAGCTTTGTCGTCACACCCGGAAAGGAATTCTGCTCGTGTATCGCGGTTTTTATGCCCATTTTTGCAGCTTTGCGGACAACAGGACCGCTGACATATCCGCCACAGCCGATGACTATGTCGGGCTTGAATTCTCTGTATAGCTTTCCGGCAATAATACTTCCCTTGAGCGCGCAGTAAACGGATTTTATGTTAAAAATTATTTCCTTTGGCTTAAAGCTTCGCGAAAAGCCGTGAATCTCGATGGGATAGAGCTCAAACCCGGCCTGGTCGACGAGTCTTTTTTCCATACCGTCCTCTCGACCGATGAATATAATCTTCGATTGAGGCTCGTTTTTTACAATTTCCTGCGCAATTGCAAGCGCAGGGTTTATATGTCCGGCCGTTCCACCCGCAGCAATGACCGCCCTCATATTAGTACACCCCTCTCATAGTTTTTGCACCGAAGAAAACCGAGAAACCGACAGCATGACGCCAATCTGAGCGAGCAGTATGACAAGCGAGGTTCCGCCCTGACTGAAAAACGGGAGGCTTATCCCGGTGTTTGGGACAGTGTTTGACACAACCGCTATGTTCAGAAGAGCCTGCAAGCCAACCTGTGCCGTTATACCTATTGAGAGCATAGCACCGAATTTATTTTGGGCATTGAGAGCGATTGAAAAGCCGCGGAATATAAACATCATAAACAGGGCTATGACAAAGAGTGCGCCGATAAATCCCAGCTCTTCACAAATAATCGAAAATATAAAGTCGTTTTGCGGTTCTGGCACATAGAGGTGCTTTTGGCGCGAATTTCCGATTCCGAGACCCATGAGGCCACCTGATCCGATTGCGAGCAGTGACTGATATGTCTGATGTCCCTTGTCGGTGATGTCCGTCATGGGATTCAGCCAAATATTTATGCGATCCATCGCATAACCCATCTTCTCCGTCACCAATATGAGAGCTACCCCGAGCGGAGCGGCAATTCCCGCGGTAAGTGCAAACCACTTGACGCGCGTGCCGCCGATAAACATCATCACGCAACCGATGAGGCCTATTATTATCGTTCCGGAGAGGTGAGTTTGCTGCATCATTATCGCGGCTATCATGCCGAGAATGACCATGAATTGCAAAAATCCGTATTTAAATTCGCCCATTTTGTTGGGCCTGATCGAAATCAAATGCGAAAACAGAACAATGACGGCAAACTTTACGATTTCTGACGGTTGAAAGGTAAAGGACCCGATGAAAATCCATCGCCTTGCATTGTTTAGTTCCGGCATGAAAAGCGTAATGACGAGCAGAGCATATGACACGGCCATGATTATCCACGCAAACTTGTGCAGGATGCTGTAGTTTATGCGCGATATAACAAGCATCGCTATCACGCCGATGACCGCATACACCGCCTGATTCTTGATGTATCTGAAGCTGTCGTCGTACATATAATAGGCGTTTGCATAGCTCGCGGAGAACATCATGATAAGGCCAAACACAACAAGTATCAGCGTAATTACAAGAAGCTGAGTGTCCATGTGCGGCTTTGGTTCCGAATTTTTAATTTGCTTTGTTTTTTTCGCCATAATCACTCCGATTATCTAATAAACGCCGCTCCAACCGCCAAAATGCTGCCAAACAGCGCCACAAGGCCAAATGTTACAACGATTTTTATCTCTGTAAAACCGCACAGCTCAAAATGGTGGTGTATGGGCGTCATCTTGAAGAGCCGCTTGCCGTGTGACAGTCTGAAATATGTCATTTGAATCACGACCGACATGCCCTCGCATACAAATACTATGCCGCAAAGCATGGCGAGCATCGGAAAGGACACACCATATGCCATCGCCATGAATGCCCCGCCGAGAAACATAGATCCCGTGTCACCCATAAATACCTTGGCCGGGAAAAAATTCCAGATTATAAAGCCAATACACCCGGCAGCTATCGCTGTGGACAGCATTGTGGTTCCGACATAGCCCAAAATCGAGGAAATAACGATAAATCCCAGACACGCGACGAACATGACAGTGGAGCACAATCCGTCTATTCCGTCTGTCAGATTTACGGCATTGACCATAAAAATTATAAAGAGCATAGAGAACACAAAAAACCAAACTCCGAGATCGACTCCGCCGATAAAAGGAAAGTCCAAAACTGTGCTCATCTCTCCAAAAGCATACATCACGTATAAGTAGACCGCCGACACGAGTACCTGAAATATTATTTTATATCTTGCTCTTAGCCCCAAATTTCGGTGATGTACCACTTTCATATAATCGTCCGCAAAGCCGATTGCACCAAACCCCAGCGCCGCGCCGAGTCCCGCGAAAAGCCGCACATTTTCCGACGCATATTGGACATTGAGAAACTGAGGAACCTCCAATACGAGTGAAATATATCCAACGGCCAGCCCCGCCACCGAGCCGATGATGAACATCAGCCCGCCCATTGTCGGCGTGCCCTCCTTGCTCTTGTGCCATGTCGGCCCTATTTCTTTTATAGTCTGACCGTATTTCAGTCTTTTAAGCCATGGAATCATGAAAAATCCCAAAACTCCGGTGACGAGCAGGCTGACTATCGCAATAATTAATATGGATGTGCGTTCCATTATCTATTTCCCCGATTTCTTAGTCTTCATAAAACATTTCAATTATTCTCTCAAAAGTCATCGCCCTGCTCGCCTTGAACATGACAACATCGCCCTTGTGGACAGTCCTTTTGAGATAATTTGAAAGCTCTCTCTTGTCCGTGAAATGCTCCACGCTGGTAAGTCCTGCCGCTTTTGCGGCCTCAGCGCATATTAGCATCTCATCTCCCATGCAGAGCAAAATGTCAATTCCAAGCGCCGCCATCTCAATTCCGAGCCGTTTGTGTGCTTCCTGCGATATGCTGCCGAGCTCCAGCATATCCCCCAGCACCGCTATTTTAAGTCCGCTTACGGGAAGCTTTGAGAGAGTGTCAAGCGACGCGTACATAGAATCGGGACTTGCGTTATAGCAGTCCTCTATGACGGTGACGCCGTTGTGCTCCGCAAACCTCTGCCGCATACCGGTGGGTCTGTAATTTGCAAGTCCCTGTGCGCATTTTTGCGGATCCAGGCCAATTCTTGTGGTCATCGCATAGGCTGCGAGAGCGTCCATGACATTGTGTCTTCCCGCGCACGGTATTTTTGCTTCATACGTCCCATTTGTCTTGTCTTCTATTGTAAATTCCGTTTCGAGAGAGCGAACCATGAGATCCTTTGCCACAATATCGCTGTCGCTGTTGTCTATCGCAAAGGTCACTGTCTCCATCGGTATGCTGTCTCTGGCTGCCAGCAGCATCTCATCATCGCCGTTTATAGCAAGTATTCCGTTTTTCGGCATACCCTCGATTATCTCAAGCTTTGCGCGAAGTATATTCTCGCGGCTTCCGAGCAGCTCCATGTGTGACACGCCGATTACCGTAATGGCAGCGGCCTGCGGTCTGACGGCATTTGTCAATTTTCTGATGTCACCCAGTCCGTTCATTCCCATCTCCAAAACTGCATACTTTGTTTTGGAGTTCATCTCAAAGAGCGTTGCCGGAAGACCTATCTCGTTGTTTTGATTTCCTCTTGTCTTGAGCGTTTCGCCGAACTGCTCCAAAATAGCGGCGGTCATTTCCTTTGTTGTGGTTTTTCCGACACTGCCCGTTACCGCGAGAGTTCTCGGCGAAAACCTGGCGCGATAATTTCCCGCCATCGCAATCAGCGCATCCTTGGTGTTTGTCACGAGTATTTGTCTGTCTCTGTAGTCGTCGCTCAAGGAACGGCTTACAATCGCCGCCGCCGCTCCGTTGTCAAGAGCCTGCTCGGCGAAATCGTTGCCGTCAAATTTGTCGCCTCTCACCGCTACAAATACGCTGTCTTTCCCGGTTTCACGCGAGTTTGTGGAAATTTTGCTGATTTTTGCAAGCGGTGACTTAGAAACACCGATTCCTTTTAGCAAATCGCACAGTAATATCTCTTCCATCGTCTCACATCCCGTATCACAAATTGTGTTCATCAATAAAGTCAGCGACAAGCCTGTGCTCGTCGAGATATATCGTGCATCCATCTATGACCTGATAATCCTCATGGCCTTTTCCGCAAAGTGCCAGGACATCGTCCTTTTCCAGCATCTCCAGTGCAAAATGAATCGCATAGAACCTGTCGGGAACCGCCGTATAGGCCACGCCGCTCTGCTCAACATATGAGAGCATTTCATTGATTATTTTAAGCGGATCCTCAGAGCGAGGATTGTCGGAGCTGAGTACAACGAAGTCCGAATATTTGCACACTGCCTGTGCCATGGCAGGCCGCTTTTTTGGGTCCCTGTCGCCGGCACATCCGAAAAGTGTTATCAGTCTGCCCTTGACGAACGGTTTGAGGCTGGAAAGAAGCTTGTCAAGGCCATCGGCGGTGTGCGCGTAGTCGCAAATTATAGTAAAATCCCCGTTGTACAGCACCTCACAGCGACCGATAACACCCTTTGCCGAAGAAACCGCCTCACATGCCTTTGCTTTGTCAATTTCGACACAGACAAGCGCACAAAATGCCGCCATTGCATTGTCTACAGAATACATTCCCGGTATTGCAAAGCTGCATCTTGCGAGGAAGCCGTCGCCGTTTATCGCAAATTTCACCCCGCCTGCCGAGAATTCCACAGATTTTGCCGTATAACTCGCGGTGTCCGAGCGGGAAGAAAAAGTCACTGTCGGTATTTTCAACTCGCTCAAAAGTCTTTTTCCGTATTCGTCGTCCAGATTTATCACTGCGCTTTTGCAGCTTGTAAAAAGAAGCTTTTTCGCCTCATAATATTCTTCCATCGTGCCGTGATAGTCTAGGTGATCCTCTGTTAAATTGGTAAATATCCCACATGCAAAGTCGATTCCGAGAAGGCGCCCCTGGTCAAGCGCCTGCGAGGACGCCTCGAGTACACAGTGTGAACAGCCGGCGGAAACCATCCTCGCAAAAAGTGCATTTATGTCCCAAGGCTCCGGTGTGGTGAATTTTGCGGGAATAATCATGTCGCCAATTTCACATCGTATTGTGCCGATGAGTCCTGCCTTATAGCCCAGCGATTCAAGCGCCTGCTTGACAGTGCTCGAAACCGTGGTCTTGCCGTTTGTTCCCGTCACCGCGATAAGCGTCAGCTTCTCTTGCGGATTGCAAAAAAAGTTTTGACACAGCTTTGCCAGCGATGCACGCGCATTGCACACGAGAATTTCCCCGTCAAGGCCCATGCTGTGCTCAACCACGACAGCGGCGGCCCCGTTCTCCAGTGCGGCTTTCGCAGCGGTATGTCCGTCAAATTTTCGCCCCTTTATACAGACATAGAGCGAGCCCTTGCGCACCTTGCGCGAGTCGGAGACGATGTCGACAATCTCCCTGTCCTCGACTGTGCCGATATTCTCAATTCCCTTTAACAGCTCGGTGAGTCTCAATGGATACACCTCGTTTATTTAATATAGTCTTTATTCATCCAACTGCTTATTTATGCATTCTGCCGTCACAACAGTGCCCGCCGAAACGCTTGTGCCCGGCAAATAGCTCTGTGACAGCACTACTGCCGAGCCTGTCATCGCTCCGCTCACCTTTAGGTTCAGACCCATGGACTTGAGGACAGCGCGCGCGGATTCTATAGAGCGCCCTGCCAAGTCCGGAACCGTCGCGGTTCTTGTGGCATCGCTTTCCGTATACAGCACGACCGTTGAGCCTTTGGGAATCGATTGTCCTGCGAGAGGATACTGTGAGACAACCGTGTCTCCTGAACCGACAACGTTGTATGTAAGCCAGTCAATTTGCAGCTGCGCATATGCGTTTGACAGCGGCAGACCGACGACACCCGGCGTCGAAACATCGGCGAACTCGGACTCGCTGTCGGTGTATACAGGCTCTATGCCTATGTACGGCAGGACATCTGCCATAATTGAACCGGCGACCGGCGCCGCAATGACTCCTCCGTATATCGAAACCCTGCTGTTTGGCTCGTCTAGTATTATTATTACGGCAATTTCCGGGTCATCGGCCGGCGCTATTGCGCAAAATGAAGCGACATACTTTCCGCTTCCCTCGCCGAGGTCCAGCTTCTGAGACGTTCCGCTCTTGCCGCCGATTCTAAATCCGGCAACATATGCATTTTGTCCGTTTGCCTTCATGACGACCTGTTCCATAATATCGGCCATTAGCTTTGAGGTTTCGGCGCTTATCACCTGGCGTTTTACAAATGGATCGTGCTGCTCTACGATGTTGCTCTCGCCGTCGAGCACCTCTTTGACCATATATGGTTTGACGAGATACCCGCCGTTGACAGCAGCCGACACAGCCGTTATAAGCTGAATCGGCGTTATCGCGTTTGACTGTCCAAATGCACAGCTCGCGAGGTTTACCACGCTCATTCTGTCGGCGGTGTAAAATTCGCTGATGGCCTCTCCGGGAAGGTCGATGCCCGTTTTTTCCATCAGGCCAAATGCTTTGAAGTAGTTTGCAAAGTTCTCTTTTCCAAGCCTCATCCCTATATCGATAAAGGCCGGGTTGCAGGAATTGATGACCGCCTGTACAAAACTTTCGGCGCCATGGCCTGAAGTTCTGGCACAGCTCATGGAAACTTGCGGTGTCACTTGATAATATCCCTTACAGTAGAAGCTTGTGTTCAAATCAACTGCGCCTGTCTCCAGCGCTGCAGAGGCCGTCACGACTTTAAACACCGAGCCAGGCTCGTATATTTCCGAGATAGCTTTGTTGTTCCATTGGAGCTTTTGCGCTTCTCCCAGCGCGGCATAATAGCCGTCCGTTCCCGCAAGTGCCTCGACAGCTGCGGCTGAGTCCGGGTCATATATAGTGAGTGGGTCATTCGGGTCAAAATCAGGCTTTGTGCACATCGCGAGAATTTCGCCTGTTTTGACATTCATGACGATTCCGGTGGCTCTGTTTTTTACATTGTGTTCTTTATATGCGGCCTCCAGGTGTTTTTCCAAATAGTGCTGGATAACCTCATCTATAGTCAGCACAAGACTGTAGCCCTCTTTTGCCTCGTAAATCGTCTCGTACTGATAATACATATCGCTGCCGACGGCGTTTTTTAATGTCAGCAGTCTTCCCTCAGTCCCTGAGAGGTAGCTGTCATAATAGTATTCAAGCCCTGCCAATCCCTGATTATCCGTTCCGACAAAGCCCAGCACCTGTGCCGCAAAGTTTCCGTATGGATAATAGCGCTTGGAATCCTCCGTAAAGCTGATGCCGTTAATTTTGTTTTCGTTCATGAACACCCGGATTTTGTCAACCACAACCTGGTCGACTTTTCTCTTTACAATCGAATAGTAGTTTTTCTCGCTGCACTTTGCAAGCACCGTGTCATAGCTGACGCCCAATATTTCCGAAAGCCCGCGCGAAACTATTTCAAAATCCTCTTCCTTTAAATCCATCGGCGACAGCGCCACTGTCCAAACCGTGGCGCTCTGAGCGAGGATATTCATGTTTCTGTCATATATTGTGCCGCGCTTTGCGCTCAATTTGGTGTCGCGCAGCTGCTGTGCAATGGCCAGCTCCTTGTATTTTTCGTGATCCAAGAGCGCAACCTTTGCCACAACTGCCACAACCACACAAAAGCACACGACTATCACCCCAACGACGATTGTCATGCGCTTTCTTATTTTGCTTGTCAAAAGCTTGCTTTCTGTATTATTTTTTTTCATAGGGTTCTCCCACCGGCGCTCATAACTTCACTTAAATTGTATTATCCTTTTAGCAATTCAAGTACATCATCGACGAGGCTTTGAAAACCCGACGCTATCGAGTTTGTTTTTTCACTCGAAGTAATCGCATTATCGTTTTGAAGATTCACATACTCAATCTGGCTTGAATCAAATTTAACAAGGCCCAGCTGTGAAACGGCATAATCCTCCGCGTTTTTCAGTGATACCATGCTTTCAAGCTGACAGCTGAGATACGCATTCTCGCTTTCCAGCACAGTGAGAGATTTTGTGCCGGTGTCAATCTTCGAAACTGTCTCAGTCAGCACCATTTTGCTGTATACAGTATACGTCAAAAGCATTGTAATGACAATACAGTACGCAACCATTTTGCGGCCAAAAACTGTACGCGCTCTTTTTTCGTCGCTCCCCGTGCGAACAACGCGAACCTGCGGTTTTTGCGGCGCCGGAGAAAATTGTGAAAGGTCATATGCCGCTGAATTTCTCATTTTTTGCCCTCACTGTTATATTTTTTCAATAACTCTCAATTTTGCGCTTCGCGCTCTTCGGTTTTCTTCATTTTCCGTTTCAGTCGCGGTGATAGGCTTCTTTGTAATTGCTGTCGCCTTAGCTTTTCCGCCACATGTGCAAATCGGATATTCCGGCGGACAGGTGCATGAAATTTGCAGGCTCGCAAAATACTGCTTGACAATTCTGTCCTCGAGCGAGTGAAACGTTATAACCGCAAATCTTCCGCCCGGCTTTAAAAGCCCGAATATTTTTTCGAGGCCGTCACTGAGCGTGTCCAGCTCATCATTGACGGCAATTCTTATCGCCTGAAATGTTTTTCTTGCCGGATTCTTGTCTTTACGGCGCACAGCTGCGGGAAGTGCAGATACAATTGCCTGTGTGAGCTGCATCGTCGTCTCAATGGGCGCCGTCTCGCGCACCTTTGCAATTTTTCTCGCTATCAGCGCCGCATTCGGCTCCTCGCCGTATTTTCTTATAATGTCTGCGAGTTCCTGCCACGACATGCTGTTTATGAGGTCGGCTGCTGTGATTCCGTTTTTTGACATCCGCATGTCCAGCGCGCCGTCCGCGTTGTACGAAAACCCGCGCTCGGCGGTGTCGAGCTGGTGCGAGGAAACCCCCAAATCAAGAAGCGCGCCGTCAAGGCTTACACCTGCCAGAATCACGTCGCTATCCCTGAAATCTCCCTCAATTACGCTTGCACACCCGTATGGCTTCAGCTTTTGTGACGAGGCGGCAACCGCTTCACTGTCCTTGTCCAAGCAGTAGAGCCTTCCGCCGCAGAGCCTCTTCGCTATCTCCGAAGAATGCCCCGCGCCTCCGACAGTGCCGTCCAAATACGTTCCCTCCGGCTTTATCGACAGCGCCTCAAGGCACTCGCTGAGCAGCACCGGGATATGTGAAAATTCACCTTTTGTGTTCATATTCCAAGCTCCAAAAGCGTCTCGTCGAACATCTCGCTTTGTAGGCTTTCACTCTTTTTCTGCCATCTTTCCCTGTCCCAAATTTCCGCTCTGCTCATCACGCCAATCACCGCCACGTCCTTTGTGATTTTTGCGGCTTCGCGCAGATTTGCGGGAATCAGGATTCTGCCCTGCTTGTCCGTCTCGACCTCAGCAGCTTTTGAAAAAAGGTAAAGCTGAACATCTCTGGTGCGACCTATGGGCAGCTGTTTGATTTTGTTGTAGAGCGCAGTGAATTCCTCCGCTGAAAAGACGGCGAGGCAGTCCTCCTGCCACCTTGTGACGTAAAAGCGCTCCCCGAGGTCATCGCGAAGTTTGGACGGAAAGAACATTCTTCCTTTTTCATCAATGTTGTGATAAAACTCTCCGGTGAGCATCAGGTCGCCTCCTTGCGTTTTTACTTAAATTCAGTGGTTTTCTCTCCACTTCTATCCATTTCAATCCACTTTACCCCATTATATACACAACCATGAGCAAAATCAAGCAATTTTCATAAAAAATACTAACATTTTTGTACACATTGAACAATTGTTCTTGCGCCCATGAGATTGATATGCGATTTTACCAAAGAAAATACAGAATAATTGCGTAATATGCTAAATTGTGTGGCTGAGAAGCTTTTTTTGCGAAAATATATAAAACTCCTGCCTGTTTTAATGCAAAAAGCTTCTGCAATAAAAATCCAAATGGCAGACGAAGACTTGTGCTGAATACACGAGCCTCCGTTTTCTGGTATGCATTCTCGTCGCGCTTTACTTTTTAGATATTGCCGGATATTGCGGTTGTGCAATAAAAAAATTGACCGGCAAATTTGCCGGTCAATTTTACAAGTTTATATGAAATCAATAATTTAGATGCTGTTATTTTTGTGAGATTCCGCCCTGCTGCTTCGTTCTCCCGCGCAGCGCAAGCCTTGTCGACTTAACCTCGTTTAATGCCATGAGCAGCGCATCCTCGCTTTTTTTGAGTGCATTTTCAGAGAAGTTGAGAGCTGCGCGCTCCATTTCTTTTGACTTGCCATGCGCGTCATTTACCATCTCGGTTGAGCGGACAGACGCACTTTTGAACACTTCCTGCTCGGATACAAGCTGACGGGCGCGGTTCTCTGCCCTTGTGATTATGTCCTCGGCTTCTTTTTTTGCATCTCTTATTATCTCTTCGCGGTCGGAGACTACCGACTTTGCCTCTTTGATTTCCTGCGGAAGATGCATGCGTATATCGTCGATTATCGTGCGCACTTTTTCGATGTCGATCATGCGCTTTCCCCCGGTAAAGGGAAGGTTCCAAGCCTCCTCGAGCACATCATCGAGTTTATCGAGATTCTTGTCTATGGCCATTTTCACTTTGCTCCTTTCTCAAGCTGCTCTATGATTTCGTCTTTAATTTCCTCAGGAAGAAATTCCGAAACATCGCCGCCAAACGCCGCGATTTGTTTCACCACGCTCGAGCTTAGGTACAAATATTCGGAGCTGGTGTTTAAAAACATTGTCTCAAGCTCCGGGTTTAGCTGTTTATTGATGAGCGACATCTGAAACTCATATTCAAAGTCAGAGACAGCCCTCAGCCCCTTTACAATAGCGTCGGCGTGCACCTGCCTCGCATATTCGGCAAGAAGCCCCGTAAAGGTGTCGACCTCAACATTTTGCAGTCTTTTTGTGCACTTTGAGATAAGTTCGACTCTTCGCTGCGCCGTGAAAAAAGGCATTTTTTCCGGATTTTGCAGCACCACGACTATTACTTTGTCAAAGAGCTTTGCAGAGCGCTCTATTATATCCAAGTGTCCCTTTGTTATCGGGTCAAAGCTGCCGGGGCAAACTGCTATTTTCATGACTTGTCACCTTCATCTTGAGACGCAATCGATGCGTTCTGATAAAGCCAGATTCTTGTGTGGCCGTACCTGTACGATTTTTTCAGTGTCAAATTATTCGAAGTGTCCGGCAAATCGGCATCTCTTTCTGTCTCGCATACAACAAAGCCATCCTGTGCACACACACGCCCCAGCTCAGGAAGCAGATTTTGCACGGTGCCGTTTTTGTATGGCGGGTCGACAAAGATAATGTCAAACTTGTCCTTGCAGTATTTGAGATAAATGAGTGCGTCACTTGACGCAACGCGCGCATTTTGGTAAAGCTCCGTATGTTTAAGGTTTCTTTTTACGACATCGCAGGCATCGCGGCTTTGGTCTATGAAAACGCACATCGCCGCGCCGCGCGACAATGCCTCAATTCCAAGCTGTCCGCTGCCGGCGAAAAGGTCAAGTGTCTGCGCACCGGGTATGTGGAACTGAACCGCGGAAAAAAGCGCTTCCTTAACGCGTTCTGCTGTGGGTCTGACGACTTCGTCGCCCTTTAGCGTCTCAAGATTCTTGCCTCTTGCCGAACCTGTTATTACTCTCATTGACCCAACCTTCGAAAGCGTTATTTTATCTTGATTATCAATTATTGGAACTCAATTGTCAAGTGTGGTAGTGTCGATATATCGATTCTGCCGCCGATTTGCCTATTCCGGGGACCTCACTCAGCTGTTCAATTTCCGCAAGACTTATTGCGCTTATCGTCTTGAAATGCTTCATAAGGCATTTTGCTCTCACCTCGCCCACACCTTCAATGTCCAGAAGTGAAGAGCGCAGTGAATTCCTGCTGTGGCTCTGACGCTGATATTCCACTGTAAATCTGTGCGTTTCGTCCTGTATCTTTGTAATAAGCGAGAATGCGCCTTTGTGGAGAGCGATGCTCAGCTCGCCGTCCTTGGACACAATTCCCCTCGTCCTGTGCTTGTCGTCCTTGACCATTCCGAAAAGCGGCACGTCGGCAAACGCGGTATCGGCAAGAGCCGCTGCCGCCACTGACAGGTGACCCTTTCCGCCGTCGATCAAAATTATGTCAGGCTTTTTTGAAAAAAAACGGTTGTCTCCCTTTTCAAATCTTTTCACGCGGCGTGTCAGCGCCTCGGTCATAGAGGCATAGTCGTCGACGCCTGAAACGGTTTTAATTATAAAGCGCTTATATTCGCTTTTTTTCGGAAACCCGTTTTGAAATACAACAAGCCCCGCGACAGCTTCATCTCCGTAATTTGAAATGTCATACGCCTCAATATATTCCGGTATTGAAGCAAGTCCCAGCAGGTTTGCAAGCTCTCCCAGAGCCGCTTCCTCTTTCTTTTTTCTTCCGGCTGCTCTGCGCAGTTTGTCGGCGGCGTTGTTGTAGGCCATCAGGACAAGTGCTCGCTTTTCGCCGCGCTGCGGTACGGAAAATGAGACAGACTGTCCTTTTTTTGCGGACAGCATTTCCATCACTATGTCGAGCGAATCAAACGCGCTGTCACAGTATATTTTTTTTGGAATGTCGCTGATATTGATGTAATAATGCGAAACAAATTCTTCTCGCACCTCGTCGATATCCGTCATATCGTAGAGCACCTGCTCGTCCTTGTCGCACAGTTTTCCCTCGCGGAATTTGAGCACGACAGCACACACACAGTTTTCATTTGCCGCAAATGCAAATACGTCTGAATCTGCGTCGTCGCTGTCCTTTAGAACCTTTTGCCCCTTTTCGGACTTCTCGATGGCTATTATCGAATCGCGAAGTCTGGCAGCGCGCTCAAACTCCAACATCTCACTGGCATCGCTCATGTTTTTGCGAAGCTGATTGAGTATTTCATCGGTGCCCTTTGTGAGCATCGTGACGGCTCCATCAACAATCTCGCCGTATTCTCTCTGCGTCACTTCACCCTTGCAGAGCGCCATGCATTTCCCTATATGAGCATTCAAGCATGGCCTTTCCTTTTTGAAATCCCTAGGAAACACCTTTTGACAGGTCGGAAGCTTAAACACCCCCACCGCTGTTTCAACCATCTTTTTGACGCCGAATGAACTCATAAACGGCCCGATGTACTTTGCGCCGTCATCATATTTCTGCAATTCCGCGGTGATTCTCGGAAACGGTTCCGACGATATCTTAATATATGAAAATCCCTTGTCATCCTTAAGCAGGATGTTGTATTTGGGCGTGTTTTGCTTTATCAGCGAGCACTCCAGCACAAGCGCTTCAAATTCGCTGTCTGTCTCAATGACATCAAAATCATCCACAAGCGAAACCATGCGTGAAACCTTGGCGGTGTGCTGCAAATTGTCGCGAAAATAGCTCATCACACGTGTGCGGAGCTTCTTTGCCTTTCCGATATAAATGATTTTGCCCGACTTGTCGCGCATGATATAGCAACCGGGCAAAAGCGGAAGCGATTTTGATTTTTCGTAGAGCTTCAGGATATCCATTTTGTCCTCAAATAGAAAAAACAGCCGCCTGTAGAAAGGCGGCCATAAGAATCCGATATTTACTCGTTAAAGCCGGAGTTGATAAGCTTTACAAGTCCATCGACCGCCTGCTGCTCATCTGTTCCATCTGCGATAATGCGAATCGACGTGCCCCCCACAATACCGAGCGAAAGAACTCCGAGTAAACTTTTTGCGTTAACTCTGCGCTCTTCCTTTTCTACCCAAATGGATGACTTATACTCATTCGCCTTTTGAATAAAAAATGTAGCGGGACGCGCATGAAGACCGACTTGATTCTCGACCATTACATCTTTAACAAACATGTGCGCACTCTCCATTACAAAAATTTTGTTGAATTTAAATTTCTCTGTATCTTATATTATATCAACTGCTCGCAATCGGTCAATAAAATATTCCGAAAATCTACTAATTCAGTTTGTTTTATATATATTATGACCAAAAATGCTTCACATTTGTGCAATTTGACCGAAATATTTTCAACAATATTATTTAATAAGATTGTATATCAGCGGGATTACAAGTGCGGGAAGCATGTTTGCAGTTTTTATGTCCTTTTTTAGTATGAAGTTTATGGCGATACAAGCAATCATCGCGTAGCCTACCATGCCAATATCGGACATCATCTGCTGCGGCATATCACAAAGACTGTTTGCAAAAAGCGCCACCAAGCCCTGTATCGCAAGCACAGGAACCGCCGCGAAAAGCACGCCCCATCCGAGTGTAACCGCAAGCAGCATCGATGTCACCGTGTCGAGAAGTGCTTTTATTTGCAGCACCGACATGTCTGAATTGACGACCTCGTTGATTGGGCCCATTATCGTCATTGCTCCGACACAAAAAATGAGCGAGGCTGATATGAAACCATTTGAGAAGCCGCTTACCTTGAACTTGTTTTCAAGCCAATTCGCGCACGTGTTCAAGCCCTTGTCTATGTTCAGCAGCTCTCCGATAACCGTGCCCACAACAAGACTTATCAGCAAAAGCAGCTCACCTTGGGAAACGAGCTTTTCACCGTCAAAGCTCAGCATTCGCGTCAGAACTCCGCTTGCCGTGATAAACATAAGCCCGACGCCCTCGGCGACTATCACCGGGCTTTCCAGGCGCTTTGGTATAACATTTTTGAGCAGAAGACCTATTGCGCCGCCAATAATAATTCCGGCTGCATTTATAAGCGTCCCTATCATTTTTTCTTGTCCTTAATATACTTTTCCCACATGTCGGGTCTGCGCTCGCGCGTTCGTGCCTCCGAAAGCTCGAGCTTCCATTTTTCTATGTTTTTGTGATGTCCGCTTCGCAGAACCGCGGGCACCTCCCTGTCACACCATATATCAGGGCGCGTGTACTGCGGGTATTCAAGAAGTCCGCTAAAGTGGCTTTCATTCTCATAGCCCTCTTTTTCGGAGAGAACGCCCTCACACATGCGCGAAATCCCATCTGTCAATATCAGCGCAGGAAGCTCACCGCCGGTAACGACATAATCCCCGACGGAAATTTCCTCATCGACGCTCTCCTCAATAGCCCTCTCGTCGACGCCCTCATAATGTCCGCAGAGAATCGCAATATTGTCGAGCTTTGACAGCTCAACAATGTGTTGCTGGGTCAGCGTTTTGCCGGCCGGTGACATGTATATGAGGTGCGGGCGAACACCCGTCATGGTGCACACCGCCTCATAGCAGTCATGGATTGGCTGCGCATTCATAATCATTCCGTGACCGCCGCCATAAGGGGCATCGTCAACCTGTTTTTGCTTGTTGAGAGTGTAGTCCCTTATGTTGTGGCAGAGCACATCAACCTTGCCGTTTTTTATCGCTCTTCCAATTATGCTCTCACCTAAATATGCACGGCACATATCCGGGAAAAGCGTCAATATATCAATCCTCATCGTTAAGCAAGCCCTTTATCGGAGAAATTTCCAGTCTTCCGTTTTCGATGTCAACTTTTTTTATGAATTCTTTAACTGCCGGAATCATCGCAGTTTTGCCGTTTTCAAGCACTATGTGATAAATGTCGTGTGCTCCGTTGTCGGTGACGTCGACAACCTTTCCGCAGGCTGTGCCTGTTTCCAGATTGATAGCTGTAAGGCCTATTATATCCGCAATAAAATGTGCACCCTCAGGCAGAGCTACCTTGTCCCTGTCTACCCACAAGGTTTTATCTATGAGCAGGCGTGCCTTTTCAATTGTTTCATATCCTTCAAATTTAACCAGCGCCATTTTGCCGTGCTCGCGCGCGGACAATATTCTGAGCGGCAGTTTTCCCTCGCCGTCGAGAAACAAAACCTTTTGCTTACACAAGAGGCTTGCGTCGTCACACCAAGGATAGACCTTCAGTTCGCCCAAAACGCCGTGCGTTGTCACCGGTTTTCCAACTTCAAGAAACTGTTTCATAAATACACAGCTTTCACAAAGGACGAGGCGTTTGCCTCGTCCTTGAAATTATCAATCGTCTATTTCGACCGTAATATGATCGTTTTTGCGTATGGCCGCCGCGCGCATGACAGTTCTGATTGCCTTTGCAATCCTGCCCTGCTTACCGATTACACGCCCCATGTCAGGCTCGGCCACTGAGAGGTGATAAACGGTTATACCCTCATCGTTTGGCTCGTCGACGACGATGCGCACAGCATCCTTGTTCTCGACAAGGCCTCTTGCAATCGACTCCAATAATTCTTTCATTTATGCCTCCGCTTACTCAGATAATTCCGTTCTTCTTGAAAATACTCTTCACTGTTTCTGTCGGCAGAGCGCCGTTTGCCATCCATGACTTGGCTTTTTCTGCATCAATCTTTACGACAACCGGCTCCTTGGTCGGGTCATAGTAGCCTATCTCTTCGATAAAGCGGCCGTCGCGCGGAAATCTGCTGTCCGCGACAACTATTCTGTAAAAAGGCGTTTTCTTTGCGCCGATTCTGCGCATTCTAATTCTAACTGACATTTTTTGTCCTCCAAAAGTATTGTATATTATGATTTATTATCTATCCGTTTTACCGGTCAATAACCTGATTTCAGAACGGCATACCGCCCATGCCGCCCATAGCGCCCATGGCGCCTCTGCGCTTTCCTTTTTTTGTCATCTGCTTCATCATCTTGTTCATGTTGTCAAACTGTTTGAGAAGCTTGTTGACGTCTTCAACCCTTGTTCCGCTTCCTGCGGCAATTCTGCGCTTTCGCTGTGGATTTATGATGTCCGGCTTTTCGCGTTCCTTAACCGTCATCGACAATATCATCGCCTCGGTGCGTTTAAAAGCTGACTCGTCGAGCGCTTCCTCGGGAATTTTGGAGCCACCCGGGATCATGGACAGCAGCTTCTGCATTCCGCCCATGTTTCTGAGCTGGTCAAGCTGCTCCAACAAATCCACCATATCAAAGCCTTTTTTTGTCTTGAGCTTTTTGGCCATTTTTATCGCTTTTTCAGCGTCGTATGACTTCTCTGCGCTTTCAATCAGCGACATCATATCGCCCATGCCAAGTATGCGTGAGGCCATGCGCTCCGGGTGAAAAACCTCAAGATCGTCTATTTTTTCTCCAGTGCCCGCAAACTTTATCGGTTTTCCGGTGACGCTCAGAACTGACAGCGCAGCACCGCCGCGCGTATCGCCGTCAAGCTTTGTCAGCACGACCCCGTCGATTCCGATTTGCTTGTTAAACGCGGCCGCAACGTTGACTGCTTCTTGTCCTGTCATTGAATCAACAACCAGCAGCGTTTCATCGACACCGGCCGCTTCTTTGATTTCCTTTAGCTCATCCATGAGCTTTTCATCTATTTGAAGCCGCCCGGCTGTATCGATTATCACTATGTCAAAACCGTAATCTTTTGCATGTGACAGGGCTTTTTTTACGATTCTGGTCGGTTTTTCTGTGCCGAGCTCAAAGACCTCGGCCCCCGCCTGTTCTCCGACAATTCTAAGCTGGTCTATTGCGGCAGGCCTGTATATATCACATGCCACCAGCATCGGGCGACGCCCCTGTCCCTTGTACATCTTTGCAAGCTTAGCGCAATGTGTCGTTTTTCCCGAGCCCTGCAAGCCGCACATCATGATTACCGTGGGCGGTTTTGAATTCAGCTTAATCGTTCTCGCGCCCATTCCCATGAGCATCGTCAGCTGTTCGTTTACTATTTTAATAACCTGCTGCGCAGGTGTGAGGCTCTTTGCAACCTCTTCACCCATGGCGCGCACAGTGACGGCTGCCACAAATTCTTTTGCTACCTTATAGTTTACGTCAGCCTCTAGAAGTGCGAGTCTTACCTCGCGCATAGCATCAGCGATGTCCTTTTCGCTCAGCTTGCCATGAGAGCGAAGCCGCGAAAATATCCCGCCCAGCTTAGATGTCAAAGAATCAAATGCCATATTCTCACCATATCATTCGTCGGTCAGCAATTTGTTTGCGGACTCGATTATTTTATCAACAAATCCGTTTATCTGTTCGGAATAGGAAAATCGGCCGTTGAAGAGCTGGATTTCCTGTGCGTTCTCTTTAATTTCGATTGATTGTTTTTCAATTTCACGGTATTTCCTTGCAAAGCCCAGCTTTTCCTCAAGCTCTGTTATTATTGCTTCGCCTCTTTTTATGGCGTCTCGGACTCCCTGGCGCGAAATTTTGCTGTTTTGAGCAATCTCAGCGAGAGATAAGTCCTCGTAATAATACAGCTCGATAACCTCGCGCTGTTTGTCTGTCAGAACTGCAGAGTACGTGTCTATAAGATAACATATCTCCAGATTCTTTGGCAATTTAATCACTCCAAGCTCCGCTTGTAAAGCAGATTTACTTTACAACGATTTGATTATATAACATTTTGTAAAAAAAGTCAATAATTTTCCCTGCTGCAAATCTCGACATGTGATTGACATTTATTTGTGGTAAATATAACATTGAAGTAAGTCATTCGGAGGTAACGATATGCCGCTTGGGAGAAACTTGACCGAATACATAGGTCGCACGCCGCTTGTCCGTCTCAATAAGTACAGAGCTGCACTTGGGTTTTCATCGCAGATGTGTGCAAAGCTCGAGTATTTTAATCCAACCGGTTCATGCTGCGACCGCGCAGCCTTTGCGCTGCTTGAGGACGCGCGTGAGCGTGGAATTCTAAAGCCGGGCGACTGCGTTATTGAGGCCTGCATGGGAAATATGGGAATTTCACTCGCTTTTATGGGCATGCAGTTTGGCTGCAAGGTGCTGCTGGTTGTGCCGGAAAATGCAAATATATATAAAGTACGGCAAATGCGCGCATATGGCGCACAGGTGGTTTTCTCTGACCGCGAGCAGGGCATTTTCGGTGCCATAGAAAAAGCCAAACAGCTTTGGAGTCAGATTAAGAATGCATATATGCCGCGCCAATTTGAAAATGACGCCGCCGTTGAGGTGCATCGCAAAACAACCGGTCCCGAAATTCTGGGTGACCTGGACAATGAGCTGGACGCCTTCGTGTGCTGTGTCGGAACAGGCGCCACGTTGAGCGGTGCCGGCGAATTTATAAAAGGATGGGTTCCCGAGGTCAAAATCATCGCCGTAGAACCTGCCGAATCGCCCGTTTTGTCCGGGGGTTCGCCTGCTCCACACTCTATGGACGGCATCGGGGTCGGGTTTATACCGGAGAATTTCAACCCCTACATAGTAGATGAGGTCGCGCGCGTCTCTACCGGAGATGCAATGCAAGCAGCAAGGACGGTCGCTCTTTTAGAGGGTATACCGTGCGGGGTAACCGGAGGTGCCGCGCTTTTTGCAGCAACGGAATTTGCGCACAGAATGCCGGACTCCACGCTTCGAATAGTCGTACTTCTAAACGACTCGAGCGAGCGCTATCTGAACACTTCGCTTTACCCCCAGCTCTAGAACAAATCGTCTCAAAATAAAGCACGTGGTTTTACGCGCGCAAATGCGGGCGAAGACCGCGTGTTTTTGTCATCGAACATATTCTTCTAGCAGCTCTATTAGATATTCGCTTCTGAGCGCGACGCCCTTTGTATTCAGATGAAAGTTTGTGTCATAGAAATACCGCGCACTCATAAACGAGTCCTCTATATCGCCCACCACAGTGGCCGTGAGTCGCTCCTCGACAGCCTCTGCAAAAAGCGCACGCTCTTTTGCGTCGGACACAAGTGCCTCGCGCACCGCCGGAGGATAGCCGACCAGCAGCTTTGCTCCCACGCTTTTGGCGTATTCGTCAAGTCGATTGAGCGCTTTTACAGCCTTCTCGCTGATATAGGATGTGTTGACTGTTATTGGATCATCCTTTAGATACCCGTCCTCCATGATGTTCTCTCGCACATTGGTCATGTCGCCGCACTCGCCCATCTCGACAAAAGCAGAGCCGTCGCACGAGCCGGACCTGTAGATTGCAAGTTTTTCTTTCGAATATGTAAAAAATGGCCCCGCTATGATTTTGGGCCAATATTGCAATGGTATTTTCGCGAGCAGTTCCCCATAGTTTTCGCAACAGCACCACACAAGGTTATAGCCTATTTGGTCATTCCACATCCCGTATTCGGGCGCAAAATAGACAATGTCGCCCTCGCGCAGCTCGTCCATGAGCAGCGACTCGTAAAACTCAATTCCGATTCCGTAAACCACACCGATATCGATGCACTTCACGTCGAGCTCTCCTTGAATTCGCTCACAATCCACGCCGTATGCCGCCGACGACCCTCCCGCAAAAATAATACGAGGCTCATCCTTTTGCTTCAAAAGCTCCATCTTGTAGCTCGCGGTGCCCATAAGCGTATTGGTGAATTGAGGAGGTATCGACTGAATATATGCAAAATAAGCCGCAAACGGCACTAGCAGTAAAAGCAGAAAAACAGCCAGCCCCAGATAAAATTTTTTCATCCTGTTCCCCGTTCAAAACTGAAAATATATGAAATCCGCCGCAGATATGGACGAATTTGTGAAAATGCGCAGCAATACGGCAAATGCAAAGAAATATGTGGCCGCATTGTTGACAAAAGTTCCTTTTTTTTGCAGCAGCTCCAGCGGCGATTTTTTTAGATTGATGAAGTCCCATGCGGCAACGACAATAATCGAAAGCAGATTCAGTGAAAGACCCAGTCTTGTTATTCCCATAAGCTTGAAACTCTGTGTGATATTTTCAAAACTGAGATCAGATCCGGAAAAAAGCTGCATTATGGCATAGTTCATATCGGAAATACTGTTTGCGCGAAACATTATCCACGAAAAGCACACAAGCGCAAAGACGAGAGCAACACGCAGGCCGGTAAAGACAGCGTGTGGCGCACTGCCGCTGATTTTTTTCGATAGCTTTTCAGTGATAGGCAGCGTGAATACCTCAACAGCGCTCAATATGCCGTGGTACAGTCCCCAAACAACAAAGGTCCAGTTTGCACCATGCCACAGACCGCTCAAAAGAAAGATTGTCAGCAGATTGAGTATATGGCGCGGTCTTCCCGCTCTGCTTCCTCCCAGCGGGACATACACATAGTCCGAAAACCATCCGGATAGGCTGATGTGCCACCTGCGCCAAAAATCCTTGACAGAGCATGCAAAATATGGGCTGTTGAAGTTGGTCATCAATTTGATGCCGAATATCCTCGCAGAGCCGATTGCAATGTCCGAGTATCCGGAAAAATCGCAGTAGATTTGAACTGCAAAAAACAAGGTTGCGATTACAATCGCAAGCGAATCGAATTCATGGATACTGTTATAGACACGGTTGACATATGCGGCAACGGTGTCGGCAACCACGATTTTTTTAAAGAGTCCATAACAAATAAGGCGCATTCCGCTGACCGCCAACGTTCTGTCAAAAGCCTTTTTTGTCTTTAATTGCGGAAGCAGACTTGTGGCGCGCTCAATAGGGCCGGCGACCAGTTGCGGGAAAAAGCTGACATAGAGCGCATAATATCCAAAATGCTTCTCCGCCTCCATGTCCTTGCGATAGACGTCGACTATATAGCTGAGCGTCTGAAAGGTATAAAAGCTTATCCCGACCGGCAGCATGACTTTTATTGTAAAATCTCCGACGGGTAGAGATAGTGAGCGAAGCAGCTCCATAACCGAAAGGCTGAAAAAGTTGAAGTACTTAAAGAAAAACAAACAAAGCAGACAAAGAGACACTCCGAAGATGAGTATCCGCTTCGCCTGCTTTTTACTTTTGGCCTCTTCGATTTTTAAAGCACTCACATATGAAACAACGGTTGTAAAAAGAATCAGCACCACGAGCTTGGGATTCCAGCTCATGTAAAAATAGTAGCTGGAGGCCAAAAGAATCATCCAACGAAACCTTGCGGGGGACAAAAAATATACAGCTATTATCAATAGCAAAAAAACACCGTATTGCAGCGAGTTGAATAGCATCGTATCTCCCCAAAATGCACATTTTCTTTTGGCCAAAAATAGAACCCGATTATTTCAATATGTTAAAGGGGCAAATATCAACCGAGCTTTGTCTTTGGCCGCACACCGATGTCCGGCGCACAGCTACAGAAAAAAGCCCTGCATTTCACATTATAATGTCACTTTTTATTCTTTGACAACGTCTGCGTCCGGCGCATTCTTTCCGATTGAGGCGATTCCGTTTTTGCAGCTGTCCTTGGATTTATAGCCCTCTCCGTGGCATATCGGCTCGCCGTTGCCCGCCTTTAGTCTGAAACGGAACTCGTCCTTGCTGGCATAAATCTCATACTTTGGGTTTTTGAGTTTTTCGAATTCTTCCTTTGTCTGATCCTCGATGGGAGCGCCGCAATTCTTCCTGACGCTTTCAATTCCGTTTTTGCAGGAATCAAGTGAGGAATATGTCTCGCTAGTCGCAATTATCTCACCGTTTCCGGCTTTCAGGTTGAACATAAACTGGCCATTTTTTGCCGTTTTGATTTCAAATTTACCCATAATCCACCTCAGTTATGTATTTACTGCAAGTTTAGCATTATTTGTGAATTTTTTCAACTTTTTGCGAAAAACATTCGATATGTTGATTATCACTGTGCTTTCTGCCATAAATAATTTATCTTCTGTTAAACGTTTGCTTGTCAATTGTTGTATAATAAAGTAAATTATATCTTTCGGAGGTTCTATGCCAAGCATAATTGCAACATGTCTGCGAGAACAGATAAGGTTTTTGAAGCCTATTTTGAATAAATCCTCGATATTTGACGCACGGACGGCACAAAATAAAGTGGGCGAGCTCAGCGCAAAAATGTCATCGTCAAAGATTGACTTTGAGGATGTTGAATTTGAGCGTTTTAACACAAGCTGGGCAATTCCCAAAAACGTGGAGCGCTACAACGATAAGGTGATTTTGTACCTGCATGGCGGTGGCTATACGGCGGGACACCTCGACTACGCAAAGGGATTTGGCGGCATCTTGGCCAGCCGCCTCAATTCGCGTGTTTTTTGCGTCGCATACCGACTCGCACCCGAAAACTGTTTTCCCGCGGCACTCGACGATTCACTGGAGGCTTACCGTTACCTTTTGGCTCTTGGCATTCCGAATTCCGATATTCACCTGGCGGGAGAATCTGCAGGCGGAGGACTTATTTTTTGTCTGGCGCAAAAGCTAATGCAGTTGGGACTGCCCATGCCCCAGACTCTCATTGCCCTTTCCCCGTGGACCGACCTCACAATGACAAGCGAAACATGTATGGAGATGGAAAGCCACGACCCCTCGCTTTCGAGAGAGATGCTCGAATATTTTGCCTCGCTCTATGCGCCCGACAATCTGACAGACCCGCTCGTCTCGCCGATATTCGGCACTTTCAGAGATTTTCCGCCCACCTTGATATTTGTCGGTTCCGACGAAATTCTTCTCGATGATTCGCGCATAATCTCCGAGCGCCTCATTTCAATGGGAAATAAGTGCGAGCTGCACGTAGTGGACGGTATGTGGCACGTTTTTGTGATATTCAAAACTCCCGAATCGTCAGAAGCGCTTTGCAGAATTGATGAATTTATAAAGGAAAACTCAAAATGACAAAAAGGTCAAAGCAGTGGATGCAGCTCGACAATGCCGCAAAAATTTATCCCGCGTCGATGAGGCGAAACTGGAACGCGCTTTTCCGCGTATCCGCGACCCTGACCGAGACAATTGACAAAGGTATTCTTGAAAAAGCTCTTGCGAGCACTCTTTGCAGATTTCCCAGCTTTTCCGTCCGGCTTCGCCGCGGACTGTTCTGGTATTACCTAGAGCACAATGAGGGAATCCCGGCCGTTGAGGAGGATGTCTGCAACCCTTGTGTTCGTATGCGCTTTAAGGAGAATAATGATTTTCTTTTTCGGGTCAGATATTACCAAAATCGGATAGCCGTGGAGATATTCCATGTCATCGCCGACGGCACTGGTGGCCTTTGTTTTTTGCAGACACTGGTAGCCGAGTACATTCGTTTGAGATATGGCGGTGCCGTCCCTCGCAGCAAGTGCATATTGGACTGTTCTGCTCCCGCAACAAAGGATGAGACTGAGGACAGCTTTATCCCGCATGCGAATTCCTTTTCACGCTCGCGCAGTGAGCCGAACGCCTATTATATTCAGGGAACCGACGAGGAAAACGGATTTGTAAATATAACCACCGGAATAGTGGACGCCGACAGAGTTTTAGAGCTGTCACATGAAAAGCGCGTCTCTCTGACGGAATTTATCGCCTCGGTTATGATTGCGTCAATTGACCGCATGCAGCGCAGGGAATGCAAAAATCAGCGACACCTGAAGCCGGTGAAAATCAATGTTCCCATAAATCTGCGGAGATTTTTCAAAACAAACACCATGAGGAATTTTGCGAGCTATGCAAATCCCGGAATAGAATCTAAATACGGAGAATATACGCTCGATGAGATTCTTTTGATTGTTCACCACTTCATGGGCATGGAAGTGACGCAAAAAATGCTCAACGCAAAAATATCCACAAATGTAAAAACAGCCGAGAACCCCGTGCTCCGTTTCATGCCGCTATTTGTCAAAAATGCCGCTATGAAGCTCGCCTTTAATCTTGTCGGTGACAGGAAAACCTCAAGCAGCCTCTCCAATTTGGGAGTGGTGCACCTTCCCGACGAGATGGCGAGGTATGTGACGCGCATGGACTTCATACTGGGGCCGCTTTCCAGAAACAAGGACGTATGCGCCGCGCTGACCTACAACGGCAAGATTTATCTCAATTTCACGCGCACCATAAAAGAGTCCGATCTCGAGCGTGAGTTTTTCACCTCGCTCGTAAAGCTCGGTATCCCCGTATTAATAGAAAGTAATCAGAGGTGACTAGATGTCTTATTGTGTTAATTGCGGAGTTGAGCTTGCAAAGGGCGAAAAATGCTGTCCGCTATGCAAGCTTGAGGTTTTAAATCCATTGGATCCGTTTCGCGAAAGAAGCGACAGACCCTATCCGAAGCGCGTGGAAACCCTGAATAAAAAGGTTGACAAGAAGTTCTTTGTCTTCATCGGCAGCGTTGTCCTGCTCCTTCCCTCAATTGTCACGGTGCTGTGCGAATTTATAATTTTGCGCGAAATCAGCTGGTCTATTTATGTTGTCGGTGCAATGGCGCTCTTGTTTGTAGTTTGTCTTGTGCCAATGCTCTTTGTAAATCCAAAACCCGAATTGTGCGTTCTGCTCGACGCCCTGGCTCTTGCCGGGTATCTTTATGTCATATGTCTTCTTTCCGGCGGCAGCTGGTTTTGGGGGCTGGGGCTCCCAATAGCCGCTTCGCTGGGAGCTTTGGCCAGCCTTCTGACATGGCTTTTTTCAAGGCCTCGGATACATGGGATTTTATTAAAAACCGCCCTTGTGCTATTTTCCGTCTCCGTTTTTGTCGTTGTGCTTGAAATTGCCATAGACTCTTTTGTCGATGGGCAGCTCAGTCTCTCGTGGTCAGTATTTACGCTTATTCCCTGCGTGTTGCTCGGAATAATAGCTCTGCTTTTGAGGCGCAAGGAGAACTTGAAGGACGAAATACGCAAGAGATTTTACGTTTAAGCTATTTGCTATAAAGTCTTATTGACAAAATTTGCTGTTTTTGTTATTTTTACATCAAGGAGGTGCTTTCATATGTTTATTTTTGGAATAGTTCTTCTTTTGGGCGGCGTCGGTCTTGCCGTATACGGCATTGTTCAAAACAGCAGCCTTGAGGCTCAGCTCGGCAGTTTTTTGAGCTCAGGCTCCGTGGACCCGGGAACCATGTTCATAGTAATCGGCGTTGTCGCCGCGCTCGTTGGCATTGCTTTGCTTTTCAAAAAGAAAAAATAATCCTTGCCGCCTTTCATTTCAGCTTAAAAATGCCCGCCATAGCATTCGGCAAATCGAGCCGAATGCTATGGCGGGCATTTTTGTGCTTTTTCTTTTATATCTCGTCTTTTAAGCTTCTCATAAAAAGCGAGCTTAGTACCTCGCGCGGGTTTTTGTTCTCGTAGAGAGTCTCATACACGGCCGTGCATATGGGCAGCTCCTCTTTGTATTTATCCTTTAGCACCATCATCGATTTGGCAGTATAAAAGCCCTCTGCGAGAGCGCCGTACTCTTCCCCTCTCACAAATGCCTCGCCCAGACTTCTGTTATGGCTAAAAGGAGAAAATACAGTCGCCTCATAATCGCCCAAATGACATAGTCCATATGCCGAAAGCTCATTTCCGCCCATGGCCTTTATCAGCCTCGCTATCTCACGTGTGCCGCGCGACATGAGTGCTCCTTTTAGCGTAGACAGATTCAGACCATCCAGCATGCCTGCGGCTACACCTATAACGTTTTTTGACGCGCCGCCTATCTCATTTCCGATTAAATCGGTGCCGTAATAAAATCTTATCAGTTCACTGGAAAACGCTTCGACAAGTCTTTTCTTGGCCTCACCGTCATCACTGTCTATAACCATGCAGTTTGGGATGCCGCGACAAAACTCCTGCACATGTCCAGGTCCTAGCCAGACAGCCACAGGGTTGGACAAAAAGAGATTGTCGCGCGCAATCTGTGACAGTCTTTGCCCGGTTCCCACCTCCAGCCCTTTCATGCAGAGCACAATCGTTTTGTTTTGTATATCTTGCTCTTTAAGCTGCAGCAAAAAAGAGCGCAGGTTCTGTGAGTTTATCGAAATGACAATAATATCAGCGCCGCCCACACAGCCTAGCGATGTTGACAATTGCATTGATTTTGAGAATTCGACGAGTTCGTTTTTTCGCTCCTTAATTATCCTCTCCATATTCGCAGAACCGTCCCGCCCGTACAGCGTCACCTCATGTCCGATTTTGTCGAGGTACCACGCAATAAAAGATCCCCATCTTCCACATCCGACAACCGTGACTTTCATGTCCTTTTCCTCCTGTTAGTGCGAGCGCTCTGCTCACTTTGCGACAACCTGAACTTTATATTGGAAGAACGCTCCCGTTGAGGTATAGGCAAGTATATTTGCGCTTCCCTCCCCGATTGCCTTTATCGTGCCGTTTTTCGAAACCTCTGCCACGCGCTCATCAGAGCTTTCGTAGCGCATTATATCCTCGTGCTTTGAGGGGTTGGCGATTGCATCGCAAAGTGACGTGTCGCCGATCAAAAGTTTTTTTGCACAGTCAATTTCAACATATTCAGAGCTTACATAGCCTCTGACCGTCTTGCCCATGACCTCGGCTTCCACCTCATACCAATGTGGATTTCTCAGCCAAAAATCCCATCTCTCGGCGTCAGTCCCAACGGCGCTCAGCAATGTCAGTGCGGTGCCAACACCAATCTGACCGCTCAAAGGCGCATAAAAGGAGGCCGGGCCTTTTCTAATATATATAGGCGCAAAAGCGGAGGCAGTCAGCTTCTCATTGGGGAAAAAGGCGACGATTGATTTTTTATACACCGACATATTTTCAAAGACGGGAATTGCAAAGATTCTTGCATTTTCCAGCGAGCTGCTCTTTTTATAAGCTTCATAGGCTTCGTATGCCTGGCTTGCGCCCTCGTACAATTTTTTGTTGTCAGCGTAGAAGCATCTGAAATAACGCGTGCTTTTAAGACCTGACAGCCCGCTGAATGCGCCGTCCTCGGGAAGCTGCTCGAACTGAAATACAGCGCGCTCACTTAGAAAGTTTCTGGGATCCATAAAGTAGGCGACTGCATAAAGCGGTGCATGAGCGGGGTCTTTTCCATTGCTTAAACTTTTTGGCAGTTCAAAGCTCTCTTTTTTGGCTTGAATTTCGTCGAAGAAATCCTTTCCCATGACAAGCGCCTCAAACTTCCATTCGGGGTATTGCCTGTGCAGCTCTCTCAAAAAAACCCTGTATCCCTGTGGAAACTTGTCCAGCTGCTCTTCAAAGTCATAATCAATAGGGCTTGTAAAGCCGCTCTTTTTAACTGCTGTCGCATCGCCACCGTCCACAGCTTCGGATATCGAAATGATGGCCTTGCCGCTTATTTTTGGATTTTCTGCGTGTGACGCCTCTACGGCTATGTCTCCCGCTCCAACAATGATGTGCTTTCCGTCCACTTCTTCGAGGCAGTCAGGCGGCGCTGTAATGCTGTATTTTACATCATTGCCGCCGAGCGTTTCACCCTTGTACTCAAAGCTCAGGTTCACCGTGTCTCCGACGGAAATTTCGGTTTTGCCAAGGCTTGATGCGGAAATTATAATCTTGTCTTCCTCAGGTTTCACTGCAAGCACAGAGTCCGCGTTTTGTTTAAAAATCAAATAAAAGCCCGCTGCCAGAAGAGCCGCTGCGATAACCGATACCGCTACCAGCAGCACCACTTTCTTTCTTCCCATTTTCATGCCCTCCTGTTTTTCATATAATAGCATTATTGCATATTTTGCACAACAAAAATTGACAGACTGATATTTGTTGAAGTGTAAGGCTCTCTAATGTATAATTTTAATAGTCGAACTTTGTAATTTATTGTAAATTGAGGTATCCTATGATTTTATTTAAATATTTCAAGCTTTTGGCGCTTTCTCTCATTATTTCTCTGGCACTTTCGGGCTGCTCAGAAAAAACACAAAAAAGCTCTGCCGCAAATTTTGATGAACAGCCGCCTCGCATTTTTTTGTCCGCGCCCCAGAAAACCTCGGCCGTGGCGGATTTTTGCTATGCAGTCGACATGGAGAGGACAAAGCGTGACCTCTCCACTCTCACAAACGACATAGGCTCTCGTTTAATCGGCACTTCGGGCAACGGCGAAGCTGCCGACTACATTTACAAGTGTCTTGAAGAAGCGGGTTATGTTGCAGACAATCTTTCGCGCATGCCGTTTCTCGCACTGGATAAAAAGACAGAGAACATCATCGCGAGAATTCCTGCTTCCTCAAATGATTCAAAAATACTTGTTTTGAGCGCACATTATGACAGCATGAGCTGCGATGCAGCTATAGACAATGCGTCCGGAGTCACAGCGCTTCTGGAGCTGTCGCGTCATCTTATGTCCGCCTCTGCAAACAGTGCATATGAAGTGCGGTTTTGCTTTTTTTCCGGTGAGGAATTTGGGTATATAGGTGCATGCAACTACCTCGCCTCGCTTGACGCCGCCGAGAGGGACAGAATCTGTGCCGTCGTCAACATCGACATGGCAGGAGGAGCAAAGGGTCGTGCTTCCAACACTCTGACTGTCACCACTCTGGGTGGAGACGACAAAAATGGGGAGTATCACGACTTTTCGCTCTATAACCCGCGTTCAAACTTCGTCTCTGACGTTTTTGACGAATCCTTCTCTTCCCTGAGCTTGAATGTACCAAACTACGCCTCGCCGATATTCAATATGAAGACAGATTTGCAGGCTTTCCATTACTATAAAATTCCGGGTGTGACCGTCTCCTGGCGCGAATATGACCCGCCGCGCGCGACGGCTTCCGGCGGACAGGCCACACCGCTCGAGATGCACGAAAAGACCGATACATACGACAACTTTGACATGGACGGCCTTGAGAGCACAATTTTGCTCGTCGAGAGCGCAGTCTCAAAGCTTCTTGAGAAATGATGCGCTATAAAGCATAAGAAATATCTGTGAGTGTTAAGATTGGTTCGGTGTGTAAACGATTCACACCATGGCAGCGATTGCAAAAAAGCAAGGCGGCAAAAAATCAGATGTTGTTTTATTGATGCATATATGGATTATATTGGTAATAAATAAATGCTTATATATATTTTTTTGTAACACAAAATCCTTATCTTTGAATGAAAATAATGCTGCAAGCAGAAACGATGTAAGCAATCAACACTTTTTTTTAAAAATGCAAGCTTTCTTTGAGTCTTTAAATTCTTCAACTTCCTTAAAATGCCTTTTAGGGCTTGTTTGAACAGTTGGCTTCGCCAAATAATATATAAATTCGAGTCAGAGCTGTCACTTTAAAATTAATTATGAGCTTCAATATAAACAATTTGTGCTTGCGTGGATTTACTAATATATTGTGGGCACAGTCCCTTGCTTTCTTCCCAAAGGTCATGTCTGTAATAGCATATCATCGTCCAGTCCTTCAACATTCCCATAAATCCTATGATGAACAACAGTTGAGAATTTTGTATCAACTCGCTACTGTTCAGTACGCGCATTCAATATTGCGCGCAATATTTTTACAAATTTCAATTTTTCATTAAACACAATCATATTCATGAGCTGTACTTAGTCTTTTTAAAAATCATGACCTATTTGAACATAATCTAAAATAATATTTCAGAAAAAAGGAGATATGAAAATGTACTGTCAAAATTGCGGAAACGAACTTCAGCCCCAAGCGAAATTTTGCATCAAATGCGGTCAGCCTATCGCCCCGCCTGTGCCGGTGATGCCAAAAGCTGCTCCGCAGCCTATCGCCCCGCCTGTGCCGGTGATGCCAAAAGCTGCTCCGCAGCCTTTCGTCCCAACTGTGCCGGTGGCGCCAAAAGCTGCGACGCAGACTTTCGTTTCAACTGCCCGGCACACATCCGGCTTTGGCAGAAAAAAAGGGAAAGCAGCTGCGGTGCTGATTGGCTGTGTGCTGGTATTGGCGGTTATTGCATTCTCGCTCTCTCTTATGAAAAAGAAAGAGAGTGTATTTCTGTATAACGCTTCCAACGGTCAATTTCGATACAGTGTATATTCCGACTCTGTTTCCATCACTGCCTTTGACGCATGCGCCAATCAAAACAAAGCTGACATCCCGGCAATTATTGAAAACCAGCCCGTCACAAGCATCGGTCGCAGTGCGTTTATCGAATGCACCTCGCTCACCGCGGTGACCAT
>JAVVTQ010000010.1:0-51696 GCA_036653595.1 Oscillospiraceae bacterium | reverse complement strand
CTGCGCTTTGAGAACGTTTTAATCACAATTTTTCAAAGCTGCGCTTTGAACCGCGGCTGTCGCTTGCTTTATGGGGAAAGTGTTATAACAACCTCAAAGCTGCGCTTTGAACCGCGGCTGCGTCGCGGCTGTCGCTTTGCGACAGAAATTGTGTTATAATAATACATATTTTGCATGGAGGTACCAATGGACAAAGCAACTGCAATTGAAAAGGGCAAAAACATCAAGCTGTTCATCAGCGATCTCGACGGCACTCTTCTCAGCACCGACAAAGATCTCTCCAAAAACACCATTCGCGCCTTTCAAAGTCTCTCCGAGCGCGGCATCATCGCCACCATATGCACGGGGCGCATGATTACAGTTAGCGATTTCTATGCTTTTGAGCTTGGCGTTGACGTACCTGTCATCACCGCCAACGGCTCGTGCATCGTCGACTCAAAGACGCAGGAGGTTATGTGGGACGCACCCATGGACAAAAATGCTGTCACAGAGCTTCTGGACTACTCGCGGGCAAACAATATCGCCTGCTGCGTCTTTGGCTCCTCAGGAAAATACGCCTCGACAAGTCAAGACCGTCTGGATGAGTGCAAAGCATACGATGAGTTCAGCATCCGGCGCGGAGGCAAGGCTATGCCGCAGCTTTTCATCGGAGACGATTACAGCGAGGTTCTTTCCCAGCGCATATACAAGTCCTATGTATTTCCCGACGCCTCCGGCAGCTTTGACCCCGTTATCTCTTTTTTGGAATCCTGCGACATGCTTGACTACGTTCGCTCCGACCCTCAGATTATTGACATATCCCCAAAAGGAATTACAAAGGGTGTCGGAATGATCAACCTCTGTGGGCTTCTCGGCATCAGCGCAGAGCAGACCTGCGCTGCGGGTGACTATGACAACGACGTCAGCATGCTGGCTGCGGCGGGCTTGTCCTTTTGCATGGAAAACGGCACCGAAGCTGCGAAGAGGGCCGCTTCCCTCATAATTTCAAGCAATGACAACGACGGGGTCGCGGACGCTATTTATACATATTTGCTCGCCGATTAGCTTTGAATTTTCTCTGATTGCAATTTTCAAAAGGCTGTCATGTCGGCATTTCTATGCCGACACAGTGCGCAATTGACCGATTCCAACGCGTAGGTTTTACTGAAATAATTAAGAAGTCTTTGATTTGTGTACACCGCAATGCTCAAGGACTTCTTTTTTTGCACCCATTTTGCGTTTTTGTTTTTTGCATTATTCTTCTCGTGCCTTGCACCAATCTGTATTAATGCTGCGAAATATGGCAAAAATATATTATCGCGAGGTGAAATATTTGAAAAATAATGCTGATAGAAAAAAAGCGCTCATCGACTTTTGCAAGGGTTTTTTTATCACCCTCGTCATCATTCTGCCCGTCTATGTCGGTGTCTATTACTGGCAGCTTGAAAAGTCGGCCGACAAGCTGAGTGAAATCTCGGCGCTTCCCGCAAAGGCCGTCCCCGTGGCTACAAAGTCCTACAACCTGCTTTGGATGGTAAGCGACAGCGCAACCGAGTCTCTCGTGTCCTGCACGATCGTGCGCTTTGACGTAAATTTGCAGCGCGCTGTGATTTCAGAGCTTCCCTGCAACACCGTCCTGCTTTCCGGCAAGACGCCCATGTCGGTTTATGAGCTTCACGCCCAGCGCAAAGCAAGCGGCGTCAAGGCCGCCGTGGAGGAGACGCTGTCCGTGCCCATTTCCGGTTATCTTCTGCTTAAAACCGATGTTTTGTCAAAAATAATCGACGGCTTCGGCGGTTTTTCCTATACCCTAGACAAGAAGCTTGAGGTCAAAAATGAAAGCGGTCACGTCGTTTTCAAAAAGGATTCCGGCACATCACTTTTTTGTGGAAATGACGTAGCTCATTTGCTGGTTTACGGGCTGTACGAGGGAGCCGAGAAAACACAGATTCGCGAGAAACTGTGGCAATCGGCTCTCCTGCAATTTTGTGACGATGACTTTGGCAAGAAAATAAGACAGCTCTACTCCGAGAACGTCAACCAGCTCTCTTCCAATATCGGCCCGACCGGGCTTTTGGAGCTTTCACGGATAGCGGAAACCGTCTGCCTGTCTCTGCCTGCGACGGTGGATATCGTGCGCATGGGCGGGGTGTATGCCGATAATCGCTTTGAATTGTCCGAAAACTCCGATGAACGGCTTTGGGATTGCTTTTCGAAGCTTAATTAGCCCTGTGGTGCTTCAGTGCAATGGCGACGCGCAAATCGACACAAAAATGTATTGATTCATGCCTCTTTTGACGTGTGACCTCCAATCGCACTGCAATCGGCGCTTGTGGCCATAATACTGCGTCTTCTTGCAAATTTCTCATGCTTTGCCCGTTTTTTTGCCTCTTCACGAGAATAGCTAATTGCGAAAAGTCGCAAAATCTTTGCATTCGCTGTGCGCCTCCTTAGATATTTTAGGCGCTGCAACCTCCTTATCAATTGCACAAAAAGCGCGAAAAAGCCCCATATATAGGGTTTTATCCCTGTATATGGGGCTTTTGTCGATGGCGGAGAAGGAGAGATTTGAACTCTCGCGACGGTCACCCGCCCTACGCCCTTAGCAGGGGCGCCTCTTCGGCCAGCTTGAGTACTTCTCCATGCTGCAAAGTCAAAAAAACTATTCATCTGTGACGGCACAAAATTGCGCCGATACATTCGAAACCGCCGTCTGCACTTATGCTGCTGACTTTTACATTTCAGACAGCACCGCTAAAAGCAGGAACAACCACGCAAAATGTCATATAAGTGGCGGAGAGGGTGGGATTCGAACCCACGGAATGTTGCCATTCGCCGGTTTTCAAGACCGGTGCCTTAGACCAGCTCGACCACCTCTCCATTTTGTTCGCGGCAAAATTCATTTTATCAAATTAACAAAACAATGTCAACAACGAAAGCTACAAAGTGTAGTCCACAACCTCGCTTATATCGCCGTTCTTGACATAAACTCGCTCGACGCGCCTCGAAATTCCACACATCAGCTCATAGTTGATTGTCTTTGCAATAACGGCGACGTTGTCGAGCGATATGGGCGATGTCCCTCCGAAGAATATAACCTCATCCCCCTCATTGACCTCGACGTCCGTCACGTCAAGCATGAGCTGATCCATGCACACGGCCCCGACAACCGGAACCACCGTTTCGTTTACCCACGCAAAGCCGCGATTGCTCATCGCGCGCGGATAGCCGTCGGCATAGCCCATCGGAACTGTCGCGATTTTCATCTCTCGGTCTGACGTGAAGGTGCAGCCATAGCTCACACTGTCACCTGCATTTATTGTTTTCACAAGCGAAACAACAGATTTGAGAGTCATTACAGGTCTGAGGTCAATGCCCTCAATTGGCATTCCATTTGGGGAAAGACCATAAAGAATGATTCCCGGCCTCACCATGTTGTGGTGGAATTCGGGGTTGAAGAGCGTCGCCGCACTGTTGCAGCAATGCACATAAGCAAACTCTATTCCACGCGAATGCAGCTCTGCAAGCACCTGTGCAAAGCGGTCATGCTGCATCTGTGTAAATTCACATGCAGACTCTGTGTGCTCGTCGGCCACCGAGAAATGGGTGAATATCCCGGTCACCTTGAGATACGGCAAATAGACCATCTTCGCAATTTGCGAAACAGTTTTCTTTATATCATGACAATCAAAACCCAGCCTCGACATGCCGGTGTCAATTTTCACATGAACATTTATTTTTACATTTGCGGCAGCGGCGGCAGCCGAGAGCTTCTCGGCATATTCGGCTCCGAAGACAGTCTGTGAGACATTTAGCTCAAAAAGCTCTGTCGCATTTTCAATGGGAGTATATCCGAGAATCAAAATCGGTTTTTCCACTCCGGCCTTTCGAAGAATTTTCGCCTCGATTATGTTGGACACGCCGAGCCAATCGACGCCGAACTCCTGCAATGCAAGCGCAACGGGCACTGAGCCATGGCTGTAAGCGTCAGCCTTGACAATTCCCATAACTGCGGTCTTGTCGCCGATTATTCTCTTTATTTCTTCGTAATTATGCTGCAAATTGTCTATGTTAATTTCAACCCATGTTCTTTTTAGATGGCGCATAATAACCTCTCTCGGATTCGTATTCATTCTTTATATTATATATTCGCCGCACCTTTCAGTCAACATTATATTGTAAATTGCAAAAAAGCAAATTTTTTCCTTTTTTGGGGGCGCGCTTTTGCCAAATATGGACAATATGATGATTTTAGCTCTCACCTCGTGTCTAATATCGCTGTTTTGCAGTTAAAGACGGTGCCGCTTTTGCGGCACCGTCTTTAATTTGATATGTGTTGTTTACTTTATGTAGTCGATGTGTCTGGGTATTCCATCCACAATTATCGGAGAAACCTCGCCGAGTATCAGTGGGCGCACATAGTCGACAAAATCCTTTGTGACATGATCTCCTGCTTTGTTTATCCAATCGCGCGGGACATCCTTTTTCTGGTTGGCGATAAGCTTGACGTCGCAGATACCCATTGTGCTCTGGTACGGCTTATGCGCCACTCTCTCTATGATGGCAACCTTTCCTGTCTCTCCCTCGGAGGCGGCGCGCACTGCTGCGGCGCCAACTGAAAAGGCCTCGGATACGTCTGTTTCGGATTGGATATGCGCTGCGCAGCGCTGCAATGAGGAAAACTCAACCGCGCGAACCTTGCAGCCCAGCTTTATCTTTATAACCTCTGCTAGCACGCGCGCCGTGCCTGTGAGCTGCTTGTGTCCGAAGGAGTCTGTTGTGCGGCCGGCATTGTCTGTGTATTCGCATACATAACGGCCGTCTTCCAGCTTAATTCCCTCTGATACAGCGACAACCACCGAACGGCGCTCCTTCATAATCTGTGAAACGCGCGCGACAAATTTGTCGACGTCAAAGGAAAGCTCGGGCATGTATATAAGGTCGGGTCCGGGGCAGTCGGGTCCCGCAGAAAGAGCCGTTGCGCCCGTCAGCCAGCCGGCGTCTCTGCCCATGACCTCGATGACCGTCACGATGTCCATGTCGTTGACCTTGTTGTCGCGTATCAGCTCTTTGACCGCCGTGGCAACATATTTTGCAGCACTGCCATAGCCGGGTGTGTGATCCGTCACAGGCAGGTCATTGTCGATTGTTTTAGGCACACCCATGAATTTGATATCGCTTCCGATTGTAACGGCATAGCAGGAAAGCGTGGCAATTGTGTCCATAGAATCGTTGCCGCCGATATAGAAAAAGAACTTGATGCCAAGCTCGTCGAGTATTTTAAACAGCTTGTCATATGTCGCTTCGTTGCCCTCAATCTTCGGAAGCTTATAGCGGCAGGAGCCGAGAAACGCCGATGGCGTGCGTTTGAGCAGCTCCAAATCAACATCATTGTGGATATAGTCCTCGAGCTTGACATATCGCTCTGCCAAAAGTCCCTGGATGCCGTTTCTCATGCCATAGACAGTTTTCACTCCCAGATCCTTTGCGGTTTTGAACACGCCGGCGAGGCTCGAGTTGATAACCGAGGTCGGGCCTCCGGATTGTCCTACAATTGCATTTCCATTCATATTTATATCCTCCAAAAAATAAAATTAGTGAACATCAAGTGAGCAAAGATAGTCGTACATCGCCGTTGCGATATTTTTGAGCGCGTCGGCTTCAAACGGGGACTCAAACCCGGCCTCCGTCAGAAGCGTCACATAGTCCTTTGTACCGCCTGCCTTGACCAGCTCATAGTATTTGCTCCAGGCAAGCTCGCGGTCATCTCTCATAAGCTTCCAAAAGCTTGCCGCGCCGAACTGCGCGAGGCAGTAGTCGATGTAATAAAACGGATACAGGTAAACGTGCAGCTTGTACTGCCACATTCCTCCGTTTGCATAGTGCGGCACATCAGCGTTGTCGATGTCCGGGCGGTACAGCTTTTCGATGCGGCTCCATTCCTCATTGCGCTCTGCCGGCGTCCATTCGGGGTTGTCATAGACAGAGTGCTGGAAGTGGTCAATCATGCAGCCGTATGGCCAGAATTTAAGGTCGCCGAACATGTGTGAGTAGTAGAACTTGTCCGTGTCCTCCTCAAAGAACAGCTTCATCCACGGGTATGTGAAAAACTCCATTCCCATTGAGTGAATCTCCGCAATTTCGCTTGTGTACTCCCTCTTTGCGCCAATGTCGTAAAGACGCGCGCCCGTATAACCCTCGAATGCGTGGCCGCACTCATGCGTCAACACCTCGATGTCGCCCTGTGTGCCGTTGAAGTTTGCAAAAACAAACGGCGCTTTGAAGTCGGCGAGCCCGGTGCAGTAGCCTCCGTTGGCCTTGCCGGGCTTTGAGAGCACATCGAAGAGATCGTGCTCAAGCATAAAGTCCATGAATTCGCCCGTCTCTTTTGACAGCTCGTGGTACATTTTCTTGCCGTTTGCAAATATCTCTTCCGGTGTGCCGTGGGGCTTTGGGTTGCCGTCTGTAAAGACAAGCGGACGATCCCAAACCTTCGGGTCATCGATTCCAGTTCTCTCATATTGGCGACAAAGCAGCTTTGTGACAAGCGGGGACACATTTTTGGCCACGTTGTCGCGAAACACCGCGATATCCTCTTTTGAAAAGCAGTTTCTCTTTCTCATGCAATAGGACATATCGGTGTATGTTTCAAATCCCAGTTTTTTTGCCATGCCGGTGCGCACCTTTACAAGATCGTCAAAAACCCTGTCGAGCTGCGGGGCTATTGATGCAAAGTACTTTCCCTCAGCCTCAACCGCGGCTCTGCGCACCTCTCTGTCTGTGGAGAGCTTATAAGGTTCGAGCTGCGGCAAAGTCAGTTCCTTGCCGTCAAAGCTTATTTTTGCGGAGGCCGTCAGCGTTTGGTACTCGCTTGCAAGCGAGTTTTCCCTCTGCATATCCGCGATAATTGCGGGACTTATCGATTTGCGCTCAAGCTCCATGTTGCGCAGTGCCACAGAGCCGACAAGCTCCTCGACCTCCGAGCGGTACGGCGAATCAAGCAGCGAATTTCCCACCGAGACAGCCAGCTCGCTCACCGACGGTAAATACATGTCATAGTACTCGCGCTCAGCTTTGTAAAACTCGTTTCCTGTGTCAATTGTAAACCGGATGTCGCCGAGCACCGCCATCGTCTCCATGTGATTCATCCACTTGTCGAATTCGCGATAGTTGGCGGCAAGCTCTTTTGCATCTGCCGGGTTTTTGATTTTCTTTGCAAGCTCGACTATCTCTTGTGGTATTGGATTAATTTCGACGCGCTCATACTTTAAATCTTTAAAGCTCCAATTCATTTTAACAACCTCGCAAAATAAATTTGTTATTTGCTGCTATTGTACCATAAGCTCACGTATTTTGAAACCTTTTAGGCGAACAATAAATCAAAAGTCACATGAAAGGAAATACCGCGATGAACTGCAACGAAGAGCTTCTTGTCCACATTCACAAAATTTCCGAGATGGGAAAAAACACCCTGCATCGGTTGATTCCGATAATTGACGATGCAAAATTCAAGGGCGTTGTCGAGAGCAGCCATGACGAGTACAGCCGCATATTCATGGCCTCCGACACACTTCTAAAAGCCGACGGGGGCGATGACAGCGGCGTTTCACCCGTTTCAAAGACGATGGGGAATGTGATGATTGGTCTTAATTCCATGACCGATTCCTCCGTCGCTCATCTCGCCGAGATGGTCATGAAGGGCACCGACATGGGAATTGAGGAGATCGAGCAGGCTCTGCCAAAGCTGCGCGGCCACGCCTCGGAAGAGGCAAAAAACCTCGCAGAGTGCCTGCACAAATTTTTGCTGGGCAACAAAGAGCAGCTGAAGCTTTATCTTTGAACTTGCCTGACGCCTCTTTATTTTGAGCGCAGGCTGTAATATCTGTTTTTTATGATAAACAAAAAAGCAGCGAAGCCGCTGTGCTTTTCCCGCTCATTTTGAGTCGGTATCAGGCACTTGCCCCGCTGTTTTGTTTTGTGTCTTATATTTCGCTGTCGTCCGAGTCACAGTCATATTCCGTGCAGCAGCCGTCGCAGTCAAGGCACTCCTTGTTTTCGTCACATTTTTTCGGTGACTTGAAAATCGCATAATATATCGGTATCGTCAAAAACACAACCCACCCGGGATGCCACATTTCAAAAAATATACCTGCGCAAAGGAAAATCAAGATGGCGAGCACCGGGTACGCAAATGCACTTGCTCTGCGCTTTTGCACCGCGCTTATCAGCGAATGATATAGCGGAATTGTCAAAAACAAAAGCCATGCGGGATGCCACGCGCCCTTCAATGCTCCGAGCAATACAAAGACAATCGCTACAATCGCGCCGAAGGGAAACATCTGCCACTTGTTGTCGGAATACTTTTTGCCTGCTACAACAACCTCGACCTTCCCGTTTTCCCTCCCGACATAAGCATGTCTGGCATGTTTTTTATCTACGCGTATGCCGTCAAATCCGATATGAACGACATCGTTGCCGTCCTCCACCAGAATGCCGTGAGTCCCAATATCCACCTTTGTATTTTTGCGCTTTTCTCCCTCGACATCCTCGCTCTCAGGTTCTTGCGGCTCACTTTTCTGCTCACACCTCTGTCCGTCGGCGGGCACCTCGTGTCCGAGCAGCTCGTCGAGCGAAACGCCATAGAGCCTTGCGAGCATTATCAAATTATCTGTGTCAGGCGATGCCTCTGCACGCTCCCATTTGCTGACGGCCTGTCGGCTTATTTGCAGTTTTTCCGCAAGCTCCTCCTGCGAAAAGCCACGCTCCTTGCGCAGCTGCACCAATCTGTTGGCAGTTTCAACATTCATTGTTTTCCTCCTGGTTTCGAGCATATCAATCTCTGTCATCCGATGACTGCTAAATTATAACCGCAATTCACACTCTTCACCATACATTTTGCCTTGCAAATATGCAACCTGCGGTTGCAAAACGGCATTTTCCGCAAGTAATCGGAAAATGCCGCTGTTTTTTATTTTCTTATTACAAGCTTTATATCGGTGCTTTCCACCTCGGCGAGCGTGGGTATCGAATCGCCCGATCCGGGTCTGCTGACAGCAAGCGACGACGCCTTGCTTGCAAGCTCAAGGCATTTTGGGACGGGCAGACCGCGCGCAGTACCTGCCAAAAAATAGCCCGCAAAGGTATCTCCTGCCGCCGTTGTGTCGGCCACGGGAACCTCATAGATTCCATGTGTGGCCTTCTGCTCTCCGTCGAAATAGACCACCCCGTCTTTGCCGAGCGTCAAGACAACAATGCACTCCGGGAAAAGGCGCTTCATCTCCCTGAGAATTTCGTCAGGCTCTCTCTTTTGTGAAATCTCAAAGCCCTCGATTTCATTTAATATAAACCAGTGCACATATTTGAGCGCGGGCGATTTTTTGAGGCAGTCGTCTATCGGCGAGGGGTTTAGCGCCACCAGCATTCCCTTTTTATACGCTTGCTCTATCGCATAGCCGGCATTGCTGGCCTCGTTTTGCAATAGGAGAATGTCACCCTTTTCGAATTTTTCGAGCATGCCGTCAATATCGCTCTTCGATATGTCCTGATTTGCTCCGCCGAATATGATTATGCAGTTCTGCCCTTTTTCATCAACTTGAATTATGGCGTGTCCCGTGGGCTTGTCCTTTACAATTTCCACAAGCTCCGTGTTTGCGCCGGTTTCCCCGAGCAGCTCTATAAGGCCCCTGCCGTCCGCGCCGACTTTGCCGGCATGGAATACCTGTGCCTTTGCCTTAGCGAGCGCTATGGACTGATTGAGGCCCTTGCCGCCGCTGTGCTTGTCAAACTGCTTTGCGGCAATTGTCTCACCGGGACGGACAAAGTGGTCGACCGCATAGACAAAGTCAAGGTTGAGAGATCCTATGTTGAGAATTTTCATGCTTGTTATCCTTTCGGTTTTAGTGTTCTATTAAATATATACGTTTGAGTTTTTCAATGTCGGCTGCGTCAAGCTCCAGCTCTTGCTCGAAATAGTCCTGTGGATTGGGGTATCTTTGGTCTATTGCGGTCATCGACGTTTCAATAAACACCTGCCTTACGTTGAGTATCTCCCAATAGCGTTCCTTGATGTCGTCGTCGGTCAGATACTCGTTGTATTTTGCAAACAGCTCTTTGTTTGACTGCTCCCTTGCAGAGACAGACAGCATGTAATCAGCTATGATTGTCTCTCTGGGCACCCCTAGCACCATCAGTATCAGTGCCGCCCCGATTCCTGTGCGATCCTTTCCCGCAGTGCAGTGGAACAGCATCGGCACCCTCTCTTCCAACAGTGCTCGAAACATCTTTTTGTATGCCGCAGATGCGAAAGGCATATCGGCATAGCTGTCGTTAAACATGTTCTGCTTTTGCCAAAACTCCTCTGACGATTGTGCGAAAAATTCTTCCATGGTAAAACCCTTGTCTGTCTGGCGAAGCGTCGCGGCCGGCGCCAGGTCATAGTGCGCGCCGTGCACAGGCAGATCCGGCTTGCGCTCCGCCTCCTGCTTTCCGCGAAAATCAAGCACATATTTGACGCCGACATCGCGCAAAAATTCTATGCCTGCTTCTCCGCCATAAATCAGCGCATCGCTGCGAAATATGACGCCCGGCTTGACAAAGCACTTTTTGTCGGCGGTGTTATAGCCGCCCAAGTCGCGCAGGTTTGTAAACCCGCCGCGCCGCAGCACCCTCTCGCACGCGACATAGTATCTTTTGTTTTCATCGATGATGTGAACAAAGAGGCGCTTCACTCCGGCGGGCTTTGTGACCTCAAGCTCTTGTTCAAATTCACCCAGCTCGTTGTCGTCCGAAAACCCGAACCCGACACCCGCCCAAAAAGCCTTGTATTTTCCTTTTTTTGCTGCGCTGACAATATATCCGTTCTCGTTTACCCTTTTGACAAAAAAATCTTCACCCGTATAACTCATCCATTTACCCCGTTTATTTATAATGACAGAATATCACATTTTTGCTCAAACTGACAATAGCTCACCGCGTCTTTTTATTGCCTGTGCCGTACATAAATAGCTGGCAATTTATCATCCCGTTATACAGCTTCCTGCGCTTGTCGGCAACCCGTCCGAATATTTTTTCAAATTCCGGATGATTGCTGATAATATAAAGACCCTTGTACGTTTTGCCCTTTAGGTTTGCGCCAAAGTCGCGGTAAAGCTCCTCTGTCTCTTCCACGGTCATCAGCCGCTCGCCGTAAGGCGGGTTGGCCAGTATAATCTCATTCTCTCGCGGCTTAAACTTTCTCGCGTCACCAACTGCAAAGGTAATCGCGTCCGAAACGCCTGCGCGCTTTGCGTTCATTCGCGCCAGCTCCACCGCTCTCTCGTCTATATCATAGCCTCTCGCAGTGAATGCCACATCGCGGTTTATCTCCTGCTCGGCTTCCTTTTTTACCTTTTCAAATATTCCACTTTCAATAAATGAGTACTCCTGTGCGGCAAACATGCGCCTCAGACCGGGAGCAATGCCGCGCGCACGCATGGCCGCCTCGATGAGAAGTGTTCCCGAGCCGCAAAATGTGTCCGCCGCCTCGCTCTCGGGATATATCCGCGCAAAATCGCATATTCCGGCGGCGATTGTCTCCTTGATAGGCGCTTCGTTTAGCAGCGGACGATAGCCGCGCTTGTGAAGCCCATCGCCCGAGGTGTCAAGCATCAGCGTGCATTTGTTTTTGACAATAGAAAACCTCACGCGCTTGACAACGCCGCTTTCTGGCAAAAAGGGCGAGGCATAATGCCTTTTTAGGCTCTCAACTATTGATTTTTTTATTATTGACTGACATGCGGGCACACTCGACAGCATGCTGTCTATCGTATAGCCTTTGACCGGAAAAGCATCGCTCTTGTCGATGATAGCGCCCCAATCGACTGACTGTGCCTTGTCAAACAGTTCGTCAAAGGTGACTGCCTCATATTCCGCAAGCACCAAAAGCACACGCTCCGCCGTCCTCAGACGCACATTAGCCTCTGCGATTGTTCTGTCTGTGCCGCTAAAATATATTCTTCCGTCATGGACGTCAACGTCCGCGGCTCCGATTTTTTTCAATTCAAAAGACAGCACGGATTCCAGGCCGAACCCGCAGGTCGCAACCGCCCTATAGTTCACAAAGACACCTCTTGTTTTCCCCAAAATGCCGCGACACGCAAAGGCATCGCGGCGAATAGCACGCAATTATCGCAGCATCTGCTGCTGCAAATTATCTCGAAATCTTTCTTTAGTATATCACATCAGCCGCCGCAAAGCGACATCGGTGAATATGTATAAATATCGGCAAAGGGGAGATGAGCTTGTCTCATTTCCCGGCAAGGCCAATCCCCCCATTTGCTATAATAAAAACGGTTCGCTAAAATTCAGGAATCAGTTTCCCATACGCCTCATCGTGTCTGCGATAGACGATGTTTATCTCGTCGGTTTCGGCGTTGCGAAAAACAAAAAAGCTGTGATTGAGCATATTCATCTGCAATATGGCGTCCTCGACAGTCATCGGCTCAACCTCAAATCTCTTCTCGCGAACCACCTCAAAAATGCTCTCATCCTGAGCTCCGAAGTCCGTGACCGTGTCAAGCTCCGCTTTTTTCACGCGGCTGCCGAGCCTGCTTTTGTTCTTGACTATCTGTTTGAAAATAATGTCAGCTGCCTCGGAAAAAGCCGTTTCCATATCCGTCGCCGTTCTCTCGGATCTGTAGTAAAAGCCTTTGCTTTTTACCATTACCTCAACCGTCTGCCGCTCCTTTTCTACCGTAACGGTGACAGTTGTCTCCGCGTCCTCCTCGAAAAACCTGTCAAACTTCGCCATTCTCTTTTCGACCATGGATATGAAGTTTTGCTTAAGGGTGACTTTGCGTCCGATTGTTTTGACTTTCATGATAGTGCCTCCCTTGTGGTTATTCGGGCCTTTGCCCAGTTAAAGCGTAACATAACGGTAACAAAAAATAAAGCGGAAAAAATCAATTTCGGCACTTCGTCAAAATATTGCTTTTTTTTTTTGTTAACGGTGATAAGCTACAGTTGCATTCCCTCTGTAACCTGATTTCATTTCCCCGCCGCCTTTAAACAGGCGGCCTTTTTTTATTCTGCCGTTTGCACTTCAAAAACAAAAGCGCCCTTTTGCCAAAAGGCGAAAAAGCGCTTATAGAAATATATCTGCATCACTGAATTTAACAGAGCAGTTCTTCAAAAGCAAATCAATCTTTTCGGCGCGAATAACCGCCGTTTTTTCTGGGATTGCGGTTTGTCTTCATAGCCAGTATCTTTTCGTCGCTTGTCTTCTTGAAGTCAGAGAGCATATCCTCAAAGCTGTTCTGCGGCGCTTTTTCGGGTGCGCGCTTCTGCACTCTCTCATCGGGCTTTGCCTGCTTGATTGAAAGTGAAAGCTTGCCATCCGCTGCGGACAGCACCTTCACCTCCACCTCATCGCCGACGGAAAGCACCTCTGACACCTCTTTGACATATGCGTGCGCTATCTCCGAAATATGGACAAGACCCGTCATCCCGTCGCCGAGGGCGACAAAGGCTCCAAAGTTTTTTATCGCCGTGACCTTGCCTTTGAGAACATCTCCGACATTAATCTGCATACATTACGCTCCCGCCAAATCGACAAAAACGCGCTCGTCAACAGCGGCATAACCGAGCTTTTCGCGGGCGATGCGCTCAATATACTGACCCTCGCCATCGCTCACAACTCGGTTAAGCTCGTCATTTTCCATTTGACGCTGCTCGATTTTTTGCTGCAGCGCCGCGAGCGTCTGTTTTTCTTTGTAGATGCTTATTTGAACCGACACTATGGATATAACCAGATAGACACAGACAAAAAAAGCAGCACAGGATACGAGCTTACGTCTGCGTTTCAATCTTGACTTTTTCTTTTCTGCTGCCATTTCTCTTTTTGTCGCCATTCTCGGTTTTCCTCTTTCTTTGTGCCGTCCTCTTCTTTTTGTCATTATACATCAGCGCAAGCTTGCATTTCAAGCGCCGCAGCAGTGTGCTCGATTTATTTATAAGACCATGCGCCAGCTTTTTTATTGGCGCAGTAAAAAACGTAAATATACGCTTAGCGATTTTTTTGCTGCACCTGATAATCTTTGCCACATAGCGAGCCGGCACAAGCTTGTATATCACCGCTCCAAATACCGCGCCGGCAAACAGGTGAAGCCGCGGGATGCGCGCGTATGTCTCTCCGAGTATAAACAAAAACATCAGAAACCCGGCGGACGCAAAGAAAATCACATTGAAAACAAGCGCACATATATATCTTTTTGGAGGGAAAAGCTCACATATGACATGGTACAAAAAAGCCAGCCACAGCGACAGCCCGGCGGCCAGCAGCATCTCATATATGGCATTTTCGGCAGATGCCGGCACAATCATTTGAGAAGCCTCGAAAAGAACGATTCTCCGCTTTTTTGCACTTCAAGATATGATATTGAATCTACTGTGCCCTCGCACAGCAGCTTGCCACCCGCTCTGTCAAAGGTTATTATGTGCAGATTTTCTCCCCTGATTACAATATCTCCCCAATCGCTTCCGAGCAAAACCGCTGTGGAATCGTAGCTCTTCACCTCACCTATGCCGTCTATAGTTAGCTTTCCCCTGTTTTCAATATTGAGGATATGGTTCTTGCGATTCAGGTTCGCCGTCTGCTCCGCCATATTCTCTCACCCTTTCATGAAGTGTACTTTTTTGCGCTGACATTAAAGGATATGCCGAGTTTTTACCGCAAATTACACAGCATGTAAATTTTGCCCTGAGCGAAGCCGCGGTCATGTAAAAAAAAGCGCTGCGAAAATATGTCTTTTCGCAGCAGCTCGCTATAACGGTGCGTTTCGAGAATAGTTGCCTAAAAGCGCGACAGCGCAAATGGGCTTTGAGGTATTCTGTCCGTTTCATAAAAAAGCCTATTCGCCTATAACCTCGTACATCTCGCGGGAAGCGTCCTTTTTGACGTTGTCCTCCACCGACAGCACACGCGCTTTTATGGGTCGCGTGCCCATCGTCAGCTCGATGATGTCGCCCTCTTTTACGGGGTATGAGGCTCTCGCCTGTCTTCCGTTGACACAGACGCGCGCGGCGTCACATACCTCGTTTGCCACGGTGCGCCTTTTTATTATTCTGCTGACTTTTAGAAATTTATCAAGTCTCATAAATTCATTCCTCTGTGTATGTGTCGGTGCGACACCCGCCGCTTGTCAATGAAAAATCCGAAGCCTTGTCGGCTTCGGATTCTCTCTCAAATTATTTTGCGATAACTTCTTTGAGTGCCTTGCCTGCCTTAAAGGTGGGTACGCGCGTTGCCTTGACTGTGATTTTCTGTTTTGTCGCGGGATTCATGCAGGTGCGCTCCGGGCGGTCCTTGCCCTCGAATGTGCCAAAGCCGACGAGCTGAACTTTTTCGCCGTTCTTCATTGCCTCTGTAATTGTGTCAAGTGTGGCCGCGACTGCTTTCTCCGCGTCCTTTTTGGTAAGATCCGAAGCCTCAGCTACTGCCGTGATAAGTTCTGCTTTTGTCATTGTTTTACTTCCTTCCAATTTCTTATAAATCGGTATTTTGTTTTGCCCGGTTCCACAGCACATTTAGCGTGTCCATGTCACTCTTTATCATATCGATTTTCTCTTCTGCTGCCATTATTTCAACCAGTGCAAATCTCCTTGCGAACTTGTCGCACGCCTTTTCAAGCGCGCGCTCCGCATCGATTTTGCAAAATCTCGCAATATTGACAGCCGCGAAAATCAAATCGCCGAGCTCCTCTTCGATGTTCGTGCTTTCCCCGATTGCCTCGTGAAGCTCTTCCAGCTCACTTTTTAGTTCCTCAAACGCGCTATCTGTGTCGGGGTAATCAAATCCCACATATGCTGCGCGCTTTTGAACCTTCTGGCTGCGCATAAGCGCCGGAAGTGATTTTGGCACAGCTTCTATCGCATCGGTGCCGCTCTGCTGTTTTTTTTCGTCGCGCTTGATAGCTTCCCAGTTTAAGAGAACCTTGTCGCTCGAATCTGCGGCAACGTCGCCAAAAACGTGCGGATGGCGCAAAACCAGCTTCTTGCAAATGCCGTCCGCAACGTCGTCAATGTTAAATATGCCTTTTTCGCTCTCCATCTCGGCGTGCAGCGCAACCTGAAGCAGGACATCCCCCAGCTCTTCTTTGAGCAAATCGGAATCCTTTAGGTCTATTGCCTCACAAGCCTCATAAGTCTCTTCTATAAAGTTCTGACGGATAGACTCGTGTGTCTGCTCCTTGTCCCACGGACAGCCATTAAGCGGATCCCTGAGAGCGCGCACAAGCGAGAACAAATCCTCTGAAGTATAGTTTTCTTTAACTGTAAATTTTTGCATTATTAATATACTACCCCAATATGTGCAGCTTTTCAAGTGCCGCGGCTATTTTTTTGCCGCCCGGCATTCCCAGCACGTCTTCCCTGTCAAGTATTTTCAGCATTCCGAGCGCGATGCCATATGCGATTATCGCAACGCCAATCGCCGCCACGGTTGCTATTTTCGTCGATGATATGACCATAGTGATAAGGTTGTATGAAAGCAATCCGAAGGCTCCTGTGATAAGCCCGGCAAACATCGGCTTGAATATTATTTTCCCGAAGCTCAGCGAAATTCCCGTATACTTACACAAAATCAGCAGACTGAGCACCGATATGACAATATAGCAAAGCAGGTTGCCGATGGGCGCAGCCTTGATGTTTAGGGACGGAACAGCCACGAGAAAATAGTTTGCGGCGAGCTTTACGGCTCCGCCCAAAAACATGAGCTTAACCGGAATGTCAACTCTGCCGACAGCCTGCAAAAGGGCGTTGACAGGTCCTGTTATCGCGACAAATATCGCGGCGATGCCGAGAATCGCCAGCATCGGTATCATGAGCGTAGAGCCGATTGGGCGCGACGCGTATATGAGCTTTGATATCGGACCGGCCAAAAAGGCGATTCCGAAGCCGGCCGGCGCCGCGATTAACATCGTCAGCCTTATGACAGACTCCATGTGCTTTCGCGTGGCGATTCTGTCCTTTATCAGCCATGAGTTTGTCACAAGCGGGAGAGCGCTCATCCCGAATGCTCCCGTCAGCGCAGGGACGAGATTGAACAGGTTCATGCCGTATCCGTAGACCCCGTAAAGGTAGTTTGCGAGATCCCCCAGCTCTTTTCCTGCCTGTTCGAGAACTCCGCCGTGTGATGCGTACAGCGCACCCAGGTCGGTGTTGATGACGTAGGTGAGTCTGTTAAATATAGACATGCCATCTATAAGCCCTGTGATATACGCGGTGGCCGCGCCCAGTGCTATTGGCAGTCCTATGCTTATTATCTGTTTTAGAATATACCTGTTGCTGTATGCTTTTGGGCTTTTGACAAATTTTACAATGTCTATGCCATAGTTGTCTTTTTTGCTGCGCACCGCGAGATACAAATATCCAAACACGGTCGACATGGTGACGCCAAAAATTGCGCCTGCCGCCGCAAGCGACAGGATTGTGACCTCTGCCTCGCTGGCAGTGTCCATTATCTTTCCGAAAACTGTGCCGGCCTCGGCATACTCTTTCGAGAAATATCCCTTTAGCAGAAGCGCGCCGCCAAAGCCGCCGAGCGCCTTAAATATAACCTCGACAATCTGCGAGACGGCCGTGGGAATCATGTTGCTCATGCCCTGGCTGTATCCGCGGTGTGCGGACATAAGGCAGCAAAACAATATTGATGGGGCTATCGCCACCACGCACCAAAAGGCCTTTGGGTTATTTGACAGCTCGACATACGGCTTTGCGAAGAGGATCAAAACAGCCGAGCCTATAACACCTATAAGCGCAAAAAACCACGTCGACAGGTGTACAACTTTTTTTATGTCGCGGTATCGCCCCTCCGCGTTGAACTGTGCCACCATCTTGCTGACTGCCACGGGAAAACCGGTGACCGCTATGGCATAGATGACGTTATAGAGGTTGTAGGCACAATTATAAAAGCCCTGGCCATCTTCTCCGATGACCGAGGCGAGCGGAATTTTGTATGCGGCGCCAATAATCTTGACAACCACTACCGCCGACAGTAATACCATTGAGCCCTCAACGAGGTTTTGCTTTTTCTTTGCCAAATTTTCAACCTGCCGCAGTTCGTATTTACAGGGAGCCGTCACATTGTTCGGCTCCCTGTCGGGCCAGATATCAGAGCTTTGCGCCGCAGTTTTTGCAAAAAGCGGAATCCGGCGCAATTTCCTGCTTGCATTGCGGACAGACGGCCTTTGCTTCCGGCTCTTCATCCTCTTCGAGCGTTTCCGCAATTTCCTTGATTATCGCGTCTATTCCGGCCACCATGTCGGCTTTTGCTTTTTCGTCGCTGCATCCCTTGGCCTCGTGGTAGCAAAGCTCGCCAAAGTCCTTGTAGGCGGCGGAAAGATCGCTGCGAAGCTTAATCTCGCGCGCCTTGTCCTTGCCCTTGTCGACGAGATCGACAGTAGCCTTTCCTATAGAGTTTGCAATTTCCTTTGTCTTCTGCGTGATTTTCTCCCAAGCGTCGTCCATAAATTCGCACCTCCGTATATTTGTAAAAGCTAGAGACATGATTATTATACATCATCTGCGTCAATTATTACAGCGTCAATCCGCCCAAAAACTCTCTGAGGAGTGAATTTGCGGGCACTTTCTGCTCAATTATCGGCAAAAATGGGTCAAATCGGCCTGCGATTTCGAGAAGTGTTTCCCGAAAATCCCCTCCTTGCGTTTCATCCTCTGTCAATTTCTTCATAATCGGCGCAAAAACGCACGGTTCATACGTCAGCGATGTGTCCAGCAGAACATCCGCATCGTCCTTAAAGGGTTTTATCCATTTCTCCTCGCCGTCGACAAGACGCCCCCAAAGCTCCAGCGTGTTTCTGACGGAATGTCCGCGGAACAAATAATCCCTGATGAGGCGCCTGGTGATTCTAATGTCGCGCGTCGCAAGAGTTCGCCTGCCGTTTTCGCAGTATTCCTCGCGCAGACCTGCATAAATTTTGATTATCCTGTCTTGCGGGATAGACTGTGACATAAGCGGGTTGAGGGCGTGGATGCCCTCGATGATGACTACCTCTCCCTCGTCTATCTCAATGTGGTTTATTTCGGAGGCTCTCTGCTGTTTGATGAAATCGAAGGTCGGCAAGTCCGAGACGCCGTTTTCTATCAGCTGGGCAAGGCAGCAGTTTACTCTGTCTATGTCAACCGCATACACGCTCTCAAAATCCTTTTTTCCATCCTTTGTCTCCGGGTAATCCGCGATATTTTTGAAAAAATCATCCAGCGACACAACCACCGCATAGCCTCCGCGGTCCGTGATGCTCTTTGCGATTTTTTGCGCTGAGGTCGTCTTTCCGCTGGCAGATGGCCCGGAAACCATGGCAATTGTGCGATTGTCGGAAATTATCCTGTCTGCCACCTCGTCTATATTGTGTTGGTAGCTCTTTTCGCATCGCGCGACGAAATCCTCGTCACCCGCGCTTTTGTTTATTTCGTCAATTTCAAACAGTTTCTTTTTTGGGAACAATGTTTTCATAAAAATTTCTTATTTCTTCCTTTCTCTTAAGAATAGTCGAAAAGCCATCAATATATTCCGCCGGGTATTTGTAGTTGTAAATTCTCTCGATATCACCGCTTATCTGATTTTTAAGCTTAGATACCGCGCCCGCACCCGCGGCGATTATTGTGTGGCGCTCGTCCATTGTAAATATATTGTACAACCCCTCAAACCCGGGCTTTGTAAATCCGGTGTTTTCAAGGTTGTCCACGGTTGCCTTTTGCTTGTACATGTAATAGGGGGCGTATCCTGCCTGTGTGAGGCGTCCGCCGGCATAGTCGACCATCGCGGATGCATCAACGCCGCTCCAAGAGCCGCATTCCCTAATCTGCGACGCGCGCTTTTGCGTCAGTGCATGTACGGTTATATTTTCGGGTGAAAGCGAGAGCAGCCACTCGAGACTTTCTTTAAAGCTCAAAAGACTGTCTCCGTCAAGCCCAGCGATGAGATCCGCGTTTATGTTTGAAAACCCCAAAGATCTCGCCTGTGCAAAGCAATCGTCTATATTCTTCACCGTGTGGCGTCTGCCGATTCTGCGAAGCACCTCGTCGTTTCCCGTCTGCGGATTAATCGAAAGGCGCGTTATTTTGGCATTTTTGAGCACCGCCAGCTTCTCTTTGGTTATTGTGTCGGGTCGTCCCGCCTCCGCAGAATACTCGCGCACATCATCAATTGGAAAATTCTCGGCAATAACGCCCGTCAATTCTCCCAGCTGCAGCGCGCTCAGCACTGTCGGCGTGCCCCCGCCGATATACACCGTCTCCAATTTCAAGGACAGCTCACGCGCAATTTTCGCAACCGCGCGCAGCTCTTCGTACAGCGCCGTGAGATATGGCTCAATCAATGCGCCGCTGCGCTCCACCGACTTCGACACAAAGGAACAGTAGCTGCATCTGGAAGGGCAAAAGGGTATAGAAACATAAAGCGAATAGCTTTTTGTCGAACCGCTTTCTGTTTTCATGCCGCACAATGCCGTTTTTACGCAAAGCTCGGCCTTTTGCTGTGAAACAAGATAGCGCGAACACATCATTTCGCGCACGTCTTGAGCCGACATCCCCTTTTTGAGAAATCCTTCGACAAATTTTGCGGGGCGTATGCCGGTCATTATCCCCCAAGGCGGATACTTGTCCATAACCGTCATCAGCACCTCGTACAGGATTCTTGCAAAGCGCAGTTCGCATTCCTTTTCGCCGTCGGCAACGTCGAGTTCGGCGGTCTTTCCCGACATTCCGCCTCTGACAAATACCACGCACACAAGCTTGTATTTTTCCTTAAGCTTGCTGCGTCTGAGAAAGCAATAGTCCTCTTTCTTGTCCTTTTCCATAGGTGCGCCCTGCAAAACCTCTACCTTGTCAAAAAACAGCCTTATGACATTTTCGAGCTCATAGCGAAAGTCGTGCCCCTTGAGAAACAGTTTCATTTTTTATCTCTATTCCCGCCAATTTTCGATTTACACAATCCGCATAAACATGTTGCAGCGCCTTTCATGCGCCAGCGTTGTCGGCGCAGCATGTCCCGGAAAAACGCGCATGTCTTTCTCGGGAAGTGCATTGATTTTTTCGAGAGAATGTCTCAGTGTTTCAAAGTCGCCGCCCGGAAGGTCCGTGCGCCCAACGCTCTCTAAAAAAAGTGTATCTCCCGAAAAAAGACAGTCACCGCATATATAGCAGACCGAGCCCTCGGAGTGACCCGGCGTTTCCATGCAGGCAAACTCCAGTTGTCCTGCCTTTATTACATCTCCGTCGCTCACCGTTTCGTCCGGCTCAAAGCGCAGCGAGATTTTGTCCTTTTCATTTATAAGCACCTTCGCACCCGTCTTTTGCTTCAGTGCAAAAACTGCGCCGATGTGGTCGTAATGCCCATGTGTCAGCAATATTCTCTCGCAGATTAGTCCTTTTTTTTCAATATAATCCAACAGCTTTTTGGCGTCGTCACCCGGGTCGATGACCGCAGCGTATTTGCCGTCATCCACTATATAGCAGTTTGTCTGCAAAAAACCAACAGGTATTGTCTCAATGTTCATTTTCGCCACTCCTCTGTGTCAAGTATTATTGTCACCGGTCCGTCGTTGACGAGAGATATTTGCATGTCTGCACCGAATTTGCCTGTCTGAACGTCACCGAGCCCTTGTTTTTTGAGTTCTTCTACAAAGATATCATAGGCTTCCGCCGCAAAATCGTGCTTTGCCGCTTTTGCAAATGACGGCCTGTTTCCCTTTTGCGAATCCGCAAAAAGCGTGAAATTCGACACCGCCATAACCGACAAACCCAGATCCTGTGCCGACAAATTGAGCTTGCCGTCGCTGTCGGAAAAAATCCTGAGCTTTGCCGTTTTCTTTGCAAGCAGAAGAGCATCGCTAAGGACATCGCCGTCACCCGCTCCAAAAAGCGCCAGCAGCCCTGCACCGATGCTCCTTGTCTCGCCTTTGTCGATAACGACAGAGCACTCGTTTACTCTTTGTATAATCACTTTCATATAATACTCTTTTCGACATTTATCGCGCCGAGCGCACGATATCCTCAATATCCTTTATTTTGCGCAGTCTGGACACCACAGTGTCCAGATGCTCCTTGCCGTTGACGCCGATGGTTATGCCGAGCGTGACATAGCCGTTGCCGTCAAAGTGCGTTGTGACCGAGTATATGGGGATATGCATCGCCGAGAGCAGTGTACTTATATCGGCCAGCAGCCCCGTGCGGTCGACGCAGGAAATCTCAAGTATGGATTTAAAGCTGTCCCGCACATCGTCCGCCCAAGTGACATTTATCCAGCGCAGTGAATTCTCATCGAGGAATTTTGCCGCCGTCACGTTCATGCAGTCGCTCTTGTGTATTGACACGCCGTGACCGCGCGTTATAAACCCGACTATACCGTCTCCGGGCAGCGGGTTGCAGCAGTGGGCAAATTTCACAAGACAGTTGTCAAGACCCTCGACTATGACGCCGCCGGAGGACTTGTGCTTTGAAATGGGAACCTCGAACGTCTCCACGGGGTTGCGCTTCTTTATGAGCTTCTCATACTGTTCTTTGATTTTTGGCATAAGGCGCGACATGAGCAGCCCGCCATATCCGATAGCTGCATAAAGTTCCTCGACGGTGTTCATTTTCTGGCGCTTGACAATTTCGTCGAGAAATTCCTCGTAATCCTCCGGCAAAACGCTTATGAGATATCTTCTCAGCTCGCGTTCAAAGGCGCGCTTGCCCTCGACCACGTTTTCATCGCGCCGTTCGCGCTTGAACCAGCCTCGTATTTTATTTTTTGCCTCGCTTGTCTTTACTATGGTCAGCCAGTCGCGGCTGGGGCCCTTGTCCCTTGCCCCTGCCAAAATTTCGACAATTTCGCCCGTTTTGACCGTATATGTGAGCGGGACAATCTTGCCGTTGACCTTTGCGCCGGTCATTCTGTGCCCGACGGCCGAGTGTATGGCATATGCAAAATCTATTACAGTCGCACCGACAGGGAGATTTATAACATCGCCTTTAGGGGTAAAGACATACACCTCTTCCGGCAGCAGGTCGCTTTTTATGTTGCGCAGAATATCGACTGCGTCCTCGGACTCCTTTTGACTCTCGAGCAGCTGGCGCACCCACTCGAGCCTCTCGTCGAGCTTGTCCTTTCCGCTTATGCCCGCCTTGTACTTCCAGTGGGCGGCGATGCCGTATTCGGCCGTCTGATGCATGTCAAAGGTGCGTATCTGCACCTCAAAGGGTATGCCCTCCTTGCCGATTACCGTGGTGTGAAGTGACTGATACATATTCGGCTTCGGTGTGGAGATATAGTCCTTGAAACGGTTTGGTATCGGCCTGTACATATCGTGGAGAATTCCCAGCACGTTGTAGCATTCCGTGACGTTGCGCACAATCACTCTCACGGCATAGATGTCATAAATCGCCTCGAAAGAGCGGTTTTGAATGAACATTTTTCTGTATATGCCGTAGACTGATTTTACGCGGTTTTGTATCTCGGCGCACTCAATTCCATTTTCCTTTATGCGCTGCTCTATATTTTTTGCAATATTTTCGACAAAGCTCTCGTCCTTGTCATTTTCCTTTAGTGTGTTGATTATATCGTCATATCCCACGGGGTCGAGGTATTTGAGCGCCAAATCCTCAAGCTCTTCTTTGAAGTTGCTCATTCCCAGTCTGTGGGCAATCGGAGCATAGACCTCCATCGTCTCAAGCGAGACGTCGCGCTGCTTTTGCGCCGGGCGCGCGTCGAGCGTGCGCATATTGTGCATTCTGTCGCACAGCTTCACGAGCATAACGCGTATATCGCGGCTCATGGCGAGCAGCATCTTTCGGATATTTTCCGCCTGCTGCTCCTCCACCGACGAAAACGGTATGTTGCCGAGCTTTGTGACTCCGTCGACGAGCATCGCGATGTCCTCGCCGAAATCCTTCTCTATTTGCTCGATTTTTACCTCGGTGTCCTCCACCACATCGTGCAAAAGCGCAGCACAAACACTCTCGCTGTCCAGCCCCAGCTCAATGAGAAGCAGCGCCACATTGAGCGGGTGCATGATATACGGCTCTCCCGATTCGCGCAGCTGGTCCTTGTGGCTTTTTTCAGCGAGAAGATATGCTTTTTCTATGAGCGCCATGTCGTACTGGCGCCCGCTTTTTTCTATTTGGGCGCACAAATCCCCATAACTAATCATTTTCATTTGCCTTTGAAAGTATTTTGTATGTATTTGAATCGAGCAGCTCTCTTTTCTGATCGCTTTTTTGGCCTGATATTCGTCTCACTCCGCCAACCGACTCTGTTTTTGCAAGCCCTAGCTGCTCGAGCACCTCAAACACTGCGAGCACGCGTCCGGTGTTGCTCTGCTCATTAAATTCATAGGCCACGCAGGCAAGGTCGTCGCGGACTGCGGGCTTTTTGAGAATTTGGCGATATACCGCCGCCACATCCTCACGGGCTATGCACAGAAGCTCCCTCTGGCGCGGCTCAAGCTCTAGGCCGCCGCTAAACGCCCGAAAGGCATCTATTGAATCATACGCGTTCTCGTCTGTCGAGGAAAGGCGCATGTCGCGCATGTTTATCGAAATAATATCGCGCCCATTTGGGCTGTAGATTGAAGCGCAAAACGCCGCATCCACCTTATCTCCGTTTTTAAACAATATCTTTTCGGGTGTCACGCCGAACATGACTCCCGACAGCGTCCTGTTTTGGCATACGACAGTCACCTTGCAGTGCTTTTCCCCCACCTGCGCAGCACTTTGAAAAATGGCGTTTCTCATGCAGAAAACAGGTTCTCTGTTCTTGCTGCCGAAGGGCTTTAGCTTTTCGAGTCCCGCCACCGCCTCATCAGTCAGCTCTTCGGGTGATATTTCACAGTCCACCGCAAGCGCCGGCACCGGCACCGCTTCCTTGAGGCTCGCGCAATACTTGTCTATTTCGGCTCGGAATTCCTCAATTCGCCCCGTTTCCAGAGTAAATCCGGCGGCCATTTCATGACCTCCGAATTTTTGCAGAATCTCGGCACAAGAGCTTATCGCGTCATAAAGAGAAAATCCGGCGATGCTTCTGCCGCTGCCCTTGGCGCTGTTCTTGTCTATAGAAATTATGATTGTGGGCTTGCCGTATTTTTCCACAAGCCGTGAGCAGGCTATGCCGGACACTCCCGAATGGAGGTTCTGTGCCGCAACGACTATAACCTGTTTTTTTGTAAGCTCCGGGTTTCTGTCTATAAGCGCCGAAATTTGCTCGGACATTTCCTGCTCGGCGCATTGGCGCTCCTTGTTGAGCGCATCAAGTCTCTGGGCAAGCTCGGCCGTCTCCTCCTCATCGTCGCTTATGAGCAGGCAGAGCGCGAGGTCTGCGTTGCCCATTCTTCCCGCGGCGTTGAGGCGCGGTGCCAGCGAAAAAGCCACATCTCCCGCGTCTATTTTTTCAAGGTTTATCCCAGCCTTTTCACAAAGCGCGGAAAATCCCGGTATTTCACACTGTGAAAACTGTAAAAGGCCTTCCTTGACGATTCTCCTGTTTTCGCCCTTCAGGGGCATTATATCGCTCACGGTGCCCACCGCCGCATACATCCCGTACAGCTCCAGCATCTCCTCCGCTGTGCAGCCCTCGACGGCAGCGGCAAGCTTGAGCGCAACGCCGACACCCGCAAGCTCCTTGAAAGTGCTTGTGTCGTCCTTTCGAAGCGGGTCGACGACAGCGGCGGCATCCGGCAGCACTTCGGGGGGGAGATGATGGTCACAGATGACAATATCAATGCCGAGTGATTTTGCATATTCGACTTCACTGCGCGCCGATATTCCATTATCCACCGTTATGATGAGCGAAGCGCCCTCCTTGTTAATCTTGTCGATTGCTCCCGCAGATATTCCGTAACCCGTTGCCTCGCGCATTGGAAGCATACATATAACATCGGCTCCTATGCTCTCAAGATACCTGTATATCATGGCCGTGGCCGTCAGTCCGTCGACATCGTAGTCTCCGAATATCGCTATTCTCTCCTCGCTGCCAACAGCCTCTGTAATCCGACTCACAGCCTTGTCCATGTCCTTGATGCAAAAAGGATCCTCAAGCTCATAACGCGCCTCGAGAAACTCTCTCGCCTGCTCTGCGTCAACTATGCCGCGTGCGGCCAAAACTCCGCACAAAAGAGGCGGCACGCCGAGTTTTTGCGAAAGCTCCTGAGCCGACCGCTTGTCATATTGCGAAATTTTCCACCGCTTGAATGCCATTATTTTCTCCGCTAAAAAGGTTTGTATTTTTCCATTATTGTCTCTGCCGTTTTAAGTCCGTCCACGGCCGAGCTCATTATACCGCCCGAATATCCGGCGCCTTCTCCGCAAGGGTACAGCCCACCGACTCCGACAGCCTCGCGGCAAATCTCGTCGCGCTCTATGCGAAGAGGAGATGAGGTGCGCGTTTCAGGGCCTGTCAAAATAGCATCGCCGCAAGTAAAGCAGCCGATTTTCCTTGTAAAAAGGGTCATGCCGGTTTTAAGCGCCGCGCCTATCTCATTTCCAAACAGTTTTTCCAATTTGTAGACGGCTACTTTGCGCTGATACGTCGGTTCAATCCTATCTATTTCAAGTGCTGCCGCCGCGCCGCTCAAAAATGATCTCATATCCTGTGCGGGAGCTGTGAAGCCTCCGCCCGCCGCCGCATATGCAGACCTCTCTATTGAGCGCTGCATGTCTATTGCCTTAAAGGGATTATATCCAAAATCGCGGCTGTCAACAGAAACGGCAACCGCACTGTTCGCATTTTTCTTGTCGCGAAGAGAATTGCTCATACCGTTTGTGACTATGCCGCCATCCTCCGAAGAGGCCGCGACAACGCTTCCTCCCGGACACATGCAAAACGTGTACACCCCGCGCCCGCCTACTTTTGCGGAAAGCGCATACTCGCCGTGCGGCAGTCGCGCATCGCCTGCAAATCGGCCATACAGCGCTCTGTCGATGTCGCTTTGAAGATGCTCTACTCTAAGTCCCACTGAAAAAGGCTTTGCCGTCAGGATGACAGGCTTGTCGGACAGCATTGTAAATGTGTCGCGCGCGCTGTGCCCGCATGCGAGAACGGCCGCTTCGGCCTCAAATCTCTCGCCGCCGCACTCGAGTGCCGTGACGCGTCCGTTTTGGCAGACTATGTCGTCCACACAGCTCTCAAAGTGTATCTCACCCCCGCAGCTCTCGATATAAGTGCGGATATTGGATACTATTCCACGAAGCCTGTCCGTTCCGATGTGCGGCTTCTGACGAATCAAAATCTCTTCCGGCGCACCGAATTTGACAAAGGTATCCAAAACAAAATCACAGCGCGGGTCGTTTATGCGCGTCGTAAGTTTGCCGTCTGAAAAAGTGCCCGCACCGCCCTCTCCGAACTGGACATTCGATATCTGCGAAAATTCGCCGCCGGAAAAAAAGCCCTCAACTGCGCGCACTCTCTTTTCCATATCCGCACCGCGTTCCAACACAATCGGACGGTAGCCGTTTTTCGCCAAGAGATATGCCGCAAATATGCCCGCCGGGCCAAAGCCTATTACAACAGGCCTGCTATTTAATTTTTGCGAGCCTATGATAGGCTCATATACCATTTTTTCCGCCAGTGAAAACGATGGATTTGCTTCTGAAAGGCGCTTTTCCGCCTCACTGTCGTTCAACGTCACCGACACAGAGCACACCTGCGAAATACCGCCGTGACGCGCGTCGAACGATACTCTTCTGACATGCTTTTCCAAGACAGAGCCTTTGGCAGCTCCCAGCATCCTTAAAGCCGCACTCTCTGCCTCGCCGACCTCGGCGCCCAGCGGTATTCTGATTCCGGATATAATAATCATTATTTTGGGGTAACCTCTATGACTACCGTATAGCTGCCAGCCACCCACACCGAGTTACTGCTCGGTATTTTGAAGCTGACCGGCAAGCTGTAGTTTCCTTTTTCTGCGCTGAAATCGTTAAAATCAAGTATCGCGACAACTCCGCCCGCGGCGAGTGCTTCGACGTCGTCCCTTTGCCCCAAAACCGTGACATCGTTTATTCGCTTTGTCATAAGCTCAACGTCAAAGTTTGCGGGCTTATTGACTATTCTGATGTCGCTGACATTGAGCTTCTTGCTCGAAATGTTCTCTTTGGGGAATGTGACGGTCACGCTCTGGACATTGTCAATGTTTGCGTACCCCGCACCCAGAGAGACGGAAAAAGTGTAAGTCTCCCCGATTTTAAAGCTTGCGAGGTCTATATAACCGATGGTTTTCTTTTTTATACTGTCGATATTTGCCTTGCTGGACGCGATGTTTATTTTATCCCGCGACATGACATATGAAAGCGTTGTGATGTCAAAGCCTTCGGGCACATTTATAAATTCTATTCCGAGCGGCAGCTCCCCGCGCACATATACGGGAATCGTGATATCGACCTCTTTGGCGTCCATGCGCAAGGAATCGGTCGGTATCTCAGTTCCGTTTGCATCATAGAGCTTGAGCGCCGCCTTTATCGTCTTCGTCTCCGTGAGCACCTCGTTTAGGGTGTACACAGCTGAGACATGGTTGACGAGATTGACTATCTTTTCGGAGCCGGACAATGTCACCTCGCTTTGCGAAAGTGAAAAGTTTTCGAGAATATAGCCCTTTTCCGCCGACAGCCCTATTATGTCAGTCTCAATCTGAAATTTCTTTGTTATCGCCGTGTCAAACGTCAACGTCAGTATCTTTGGATAGACCGAGACTATTGAAAAGCTGGCCAACTGGTTTGTCTTTGTCGCGACAAGCGGCAGTCCGTACACTCCGGCCTCCGTGATGGCGCCAAATGACGGCGTGACCGCAAGGCTTTCCGGCGTGAGCGAGCCGATTATATTTCGGGCACCCTTCACCGTGACATCGACCGTGTAGTCCTTCACCTCCATAATTCCTAGGCCCTTGCTCTGAAATGGCGCACCTGAGGTGGGTATGGTGACCGGAACCCCTTGAATCACACGCGTGGCTTCGGGGCTTATTGTGAAAACAACCGCCGCCCAAGTCACGATAGCGCAGGCTATGGACAGAACTATCAAAAAGGTTTTGTTTTCGAAAACCGAGGATTTTTTGCTATTTTTTTTCATTTTTGAAAATCCTCCCGAAAAGCGATTTGTCGCTCTGTGAGTTGATGTTGTCGGGTATTATCTCATTTGTGAGAATTCTGTATATATTTGGCCTGTCAAGTTTCCGCAGTATCATCCCGTTTTGCGCTATGGAAATGATCCCTGTCTCCTCCGAAACAACCACCGTGACGGCATCTGAGCCTTCGCTTATGCCAATTGCAGCCCTGTGGCGCGTGCCCATGTCCTTGCTGATGGTGGAATTCTGCGATATGGGCAAAAGGCAGCCTGCTGCAGCGATGCGCGCATCTCGTATCACTACGGCGCCGTCGTGCAGCGGAGAGCCCTCATAAAATATCGTTTCAAGCGCCTCGCTGGTGACAATGCAGTCCATCGCCGTGCCCGTGCTCAGTGTGTCCCCGAGCGCCGTCGTCCGCTCTATGACTATCAGTGCGCCGGTTCTCGTGCGCGACATCTTCTCCGCGCTGTCGCAAATTCTGACAATCGCATCGTTCCAACGCGCTTTTTCCTCCGAGGATATTTTTGAAGTCAAAAAGGAAAAACGGCCGAAGCTCTTTCTCCCGACCTTTTCGAGCGCACTGCGAAGCTCCGGCTGAAAAACGACGACGAGGAGAATCAGCCCGAATTGCAGCACGGTGTCGAGAAGGAACTTCATCGTTTTGAGTCCCAGCTGAATAGAGAGAAAATATCCGACAAGCAGCACGACAATTCCGCGTGCAAGCGATGCCGCACGCGTTTGTCTGACCAGCGAAATAACCTGATATATCACATACGCGACAAGCGCGACATCAAGCAGGTCAACCCACGATATCGTGTTGTACAGCACATTAAACGAATTTCCTATAGAAGAGAAAAACTCCGTCATACAATCAGGTTCCTTTACTTTTTTTCTTTGCCCTGCTCTTTTAACACAAAATGTGCGCGGCCTGCAGTAGCGTATCTGTCCCGCAAAACGCCCCGTCTTTTTGCGCAATGCACAAAAATATGCTGCTTATTCGCGAAAGGCGGTCTACTCAATGCTTGGCTTTTGGGCAAATTGCGGATATGGACGAGTTTGCCCTTTATACATGGCTATTAATAATTAATTTTATCATATTTTACTTGTAAATAAAAGATAAATTAAAGAGCAAGAGCCCGTGACGGCGCAGCAAGAACAAAATTCACATAAAACATACAAATTTTTTATCATTTCGCCGAAAATATTCACAGGTTCAAGTTTGGTTTGCCCGACTTTACTCCAAATCTTTGAGAAGAGCTACGGCATGGGCGGCGATTGCGCGCCCCTCTCCGGTAAAGCCCAGACCCTCCTCTGAAGTTGCCTTGACGCTGACAAGCTCTTTGTCGCAGCCGGCACACAGAGCGAGATTTGCGCGCATTGCATCTATATACGCGGCGAGCTTCGGCGATTGACACACCACTGTGGCATCTATATTGGAAACACACAACCCCTTTTCGCCTATGAGACGCGCCACATCGCGCAAAAGCTCGAGGCTGTTTGCACCGCTGTAGCGCTCAGAAGTGTCGGGAAAATGCTTGCCTATATCACCCCGTGCGGCAGCTCCGAGCATTGCGTCCATTACGGCATGTGTCAGGACATCGGCATCCGAGTGCCCGAGTAATCCTGTCTCGTACTCTATGGAAACACCTCCCAGAATAAGCTTTCTGCCCGCCACAAGTCTGTGCACATCATAGCCGTGCCCCACTCTCATAGTATTGCCTCCCAGCATTGCTCTTGCACGCTTCAAATCCTCTTTTGTTGTTATTTTAAAATTGTTCGCGTCACCTTCGACAACCTGTACTTTTCTTCCATGCCGCTCGCACAGCTGGCAATCGTCGAGCGAGTCACTCTCGTGCTTTGAGACACTTCTGTAGAGCACGGCTTCGAAAATCTGCGGCGTGGCTATTGCGACGAGCGAAGCCCTGTTTGGGGTATCCGTCACCATCATTTTCGAGTCCACGACTTTTATTGTGTCTGTCACCAAAACGCCCGGAGCCGCTGCACCAAAGCGCGCGGCGGCAGCTGCGATGCGCGAAATGAGCTCACCTGTGACAAAGGGGCGCGCCGCGTCGTGAATCGCGTAGTATTCGGCGTCGGCCGAAGCGGCTGCAATTCCCTTTTGAACGGATTGAAAACGGTTTGCCCCGCCCTCTGCAACCGCTTTGACCTTTCGGTATTTTTTGCAGATGTTCTCCACAAAGGCCACCCTGTCAGGCCTCGTCACCGCGACAATTTCCGAAATATCGTCGCTTGCGTCAAAAGCCTTTATCGAGCGTTCAAACACGGTCATTCCGCCAATCTCCACAAAGAGCTTGTCCGTTCCTTGCATTCGCGTCGACGAGCCGCCGCCCACGATTACCGCACACACTTTCAAACCTATCACCCCGCTTGCAGCTTCTTTGTCTTCATTTTAGCATCATTGAACTGTCAATACAATTATTGCGCAAATAAACAAGAGAGCGCCGTCCGTCATGTTTTTCTGCGGCAGTTCATGTTCGGGCATTTAAATTGGCTTTTAGTTTAATTTACACCGCCGCATCGCCCAAGCTCCGCTTTGATTGCAGCGCGGCATTTGGCTTTTCTTATCTTGAATAAGCTGTGCTATTCTTAAATTCTTTTTCCCTTGCTTTTATTTGCCGCAGAAAGCAAAGCGCCGTTGACACTGCGCACCGCCGAAAAGTTTACACAAAAAATCGCCCAAATATAACGGCATCGCCGTTTTATCGAGCGGTTTTCTTTGATTTTAAAGGTATTTTATTGTGCATATTTTATTTGCAATTGCTGCTACAGCAACCCTTTGCTGAATCATGCTCTCAGCTGTACGTGCCGGTTCTTTTTACGGTGAGTCTAACCTTGTCGCTTATCATCGCGATAAACTCGCTGTTTGTTGGCTTGCCGCGCAGACTGTGAATCGTATATCCGAAATACGAGTTGAGTACATCGACGTCTCCTCTGTCCCATGCAACCTCAATCGCATGTCTTATTGCGCGTTCAACGCGCGACGACGTCGTTTTAAACCTCTTTGCTATAGACGGATAAAGTCTTTTTGTGACCGCATTGATCATCTCCGTGTCCTCGATGGACATTATGATAGCATCGCGAAGATAATGGTATCCCTTAATGTGTGCAGGTACTCCGATTTGGTGAATGATATCAGTCACCATCACCTCAAGGTCAATCTTGTTTACCGGAGCAATCTCCTTTTCTATGCGCTTTCCCGAAAACATCTCCACGCGCGAGATGAGCAGTGATATGTCAAATGGCTTGAGGATGTAATAAGCGGCTCCGGCCTTTATTACCTCTCGTTCCATGATGGGATTGTCAAATCCCGAAAGTACGATAAATGCCGGTTTTCCAAGTGTGCCGTCGGCGTTGACATCTCCTATTATGCCAATCGCGTCCTTGCCGGGCAAAAACATGTCGAGTATTACGACATCCGGTTTCTCATTGCGCACCTTTTCCTCGACAACTCCTCCGTCCTTTTCGCATTCGATGACCTTGAATCCCTTTTTGGTCAGCTCCACCATACAGACCTTTGAAAACTCCGTGCTGTTGTCGGCGACCAAAACTGTCAGCTTGTTCTCCATACCTCTACAAAACTCCCTCAAATTATTGTAGCCGGCTTCCGTGATTTGTATGTTACCATAAATTACCATACGTTGCAACACATTTTTCACATTTATTATGAGGCTTTGTCATAACTTTTTGTCGAGTTTATATATTGCTCGTTGGCCAACATGTTTTCGATGAAAATCCCGTAACCTTTTGTCGGTTCATTGACAAAAACGTGGGTTATTGCGCCGATAATTTTTCCGTTTTGAATAATGGGGCTTCCGCTCATGCCCTGCACTATTCCGCCGGTCCTCTGAATGAGAGCGTCGTCGGTGATTTTAATCACGAGGTTTTTCGTCGGCGCGCCGTCCGATATGTTGATTCTCTCGATATTGGCGTCGTAGTATCTCGGCCCGTTTCCGTCGACCGTGACGAGCACAAAGGCGGGTCCCTCGTGAATCTCCTGTTTTAGTCCGACAAGCAGTGCATCGCCGCTGTAAAAATTCATGAGCAGTTTTCCATAAACCCCTGTCTCGCAGTTGCGCTCCAGCGTCGCTATTGGGCGGTTGACCACAAACATCCCGGAAAGCTCGCCGGGCGCGCCTGCTTGTCCTTTGACGGCTCCGCTTATCTGCACGCTGACAAGCTCGCCCGAATCCACGGGCATAATGACGCCGGTATCGACGTCGGTGACGCCGTGACCCAGCCCCGCAACGACGTGGGTTCGCTCGTTTATATAAGTCACCGTGCCAATTCCGGCTGTCGAATCGCGAACCCACATACCCGCCTTATAGCCGGAATTGTCGCGCGCCATAAGCGGATTCAAAAATGCTTTCTTCTCCACACCGCCTCTTCTGTAAAGAATCTCAAGCGTCCGCCCCTTTGATGCCGAAACAACGGAATACAGGTCATCGTTGCCGCTGACATTTTTTCCGCCCACCGTTATGATAATGTCCCCCAGCTCCAGCCCCGCGTCCCTAGCCGGGCACTGGGCACCGGCGGCCGTGTAAATTTCTCCAAACCCCACAACCACTACGCCCCTGGTAAACATCTTTATTCCAAACGGCATCCCGCCCGGAATGACGCGCATCTCTCCGATTGTGGAAACCCGCACCGTTTTGAGCGGTATCATATCGAGCAGCCACAGCGTCGCATTATATGAGCCTCCGGCGCTTGTCGAAACCTCCGTAAGCTCCTTTTTCTCGGCTTTTATTGTGAGCAAACCCTGTGCAAAACAGAATTTTTCGTTCTCTCGCATATATATTTTGTCCGGAAGACAATTTTCGTCCACCACAAGCCATGCTGAGAAAATTATCCAAACACTGAAAAATACCGCTCCTATAAACCTGATTCCATTTTTCAAAAAATCACGCCTCCACTTTTGTCGTCAATTCCTATTGTTGACAGTGAGCGCGTGAATTATGTCGTTTTAGCCTCCAACCGGCTATTTTTTTGTTTTTTCCCGAAATGCAAGCTCAAACAGCAGCCCCATTAATGGACTTAGGATTATAGTTCCCACCACAACCAGCAGATATATCCCCGTCACGCTGCTTGTCATGAAAATTTTCTGCAAAAACGGGATATAGACGACGGCAATCGTCACGCCGATTGAGCAAAGACATGCGGCCAGCAGCGTTTTGTTGGCAAAAAACTTCATATTCCTCAACCCACCCGATGCGGACACCCTGCACTCAAACACATGCACCATCTGTGCAATCACAAGCGTGAGATATGCCGCCGAACGGCTCATAGTGAGATCCCCCGACATCCGCAGAACCACTACAAAGCTCAAAAGATTGCAAAGCCCCAATATCGTCCCTCTGAAAAGTATCACAGACGTCAGTCCACCGGCAAAAAGACTTTCATTTGCGGGGCGCGGCGGCCTTTCCATTATGTTCCTCCTTGCCGGCTCCATTCCGAGCGCCACGGCAGGCAGACCGTCCGTGAGCAGGTTTATCAGCAAAAGCTGAATCGGCAAAAATATCGCGGGCATTCCGAGCAGCATGGCGAGCAGTACAGTCAGAACCTCTCCGAGATTCGAGGTGAGCAGAAATCTGATAAAAAGACGGATGTTTTGATATATTATTCTGCCCTCTTCTACAGCGGCGACAATTGTGGCAAAGCTGTCGTCGAGCACGACCACATCCGAGGCCTCCTTTGCCACATCCGTGCCTGACAGGCCCATTGCGACGCCTATGTCGGCCTCCTTGAGAGCGGGTGCATCATTGACACCGTCCCCCGTCATAGCGACGATGTTTTTGTTCGCTTTAAGAGCCTTGACGATTGCGAGCTTGTGCTTTGGCGTAACCCGCGCAAAGACGTCGGTTCTGTCGACAAGCGCGCGCAGCTCTGCTTCACAAAGCCCGTCAAGCTCCGAGCCTTGAACAGCTCTGTCGCCTTTGCCAATCCCTACCTGCTTCGCGACGGCGAGCGCCGTGGCCTGCGAATCGCCCGTTATCATAATAGGCCTTATGCCCGCGCGCCTGCACTGTCTGACAGCGTCCGCTACCTCCCTTCTGGGCGGGTCGGCAAGCCCGAACAGAGCGAGAAAAACAAGCCGGTTCTCGCCGTCTTCTCCCTCTTTATATGCCATCGCTATCACTCTTAGCGCATCCTGTGACATTTTGGCACATTCCTTTGCAATCGCGCTTCTGTCATTTGCTGTGATAATGCGCACTCCGGCGGACGTGTGTATGCGCTCACAGCATTTGAGCAGAATATCGGGCGCTCCCTTTGCAAAAAGGACTGATTTTCCCCCGCTTTTGGCGACGACTGACATCATTTTTCTCGTTGAATCAAACGGCTTTTCATCCGTTATTCTGCAAGTTTGCAGCAAATCCGCACGCTTTATCCGGCATTTCCACGCGGCGGTCATCAGCGCCGTCTCCGTCGGATTTCCAGACGCCCTCAGCTTTCCCGAACCGTCCGGCTCAACTGCGGAATCCGAGCACAGCACAGCGCAGTGAAAGGCAAGCTTCGCAGTGGGCAAAAGCGAGCAGTCCACAGCATTTTTTAAATACACAAGGCCTCCGGTCTGTGAAGATCCTGTGCCTGAAATTTCATAGCGTCTGAAGTCGAAGTACATATTTGTGGCCGTCATTTTATTTTCCGTGATTGTCCCCGTCTTGTCCGAGCATATGACGGTGGCGCTTCCGAGCGTTTCAACGGCGTGCAGCTTGCGGATGACAGCGCCGCGCGCAAGTATCCTGTTTACGCTAAGCGCGAGAACTATTGTCACAATCGCCGGAAGTCCCTCCGGAATGGCGGCGACCGCGAGAGATATTCCCGTGAGCATCATTTCCAGCAATGGCTCGCCGCGCAGTGCGCCTATTGCCACCACAGCACCACACACAAAGAGACATGCCACCGCGATGAATTTGCCCAATGTCGCAAGCCTTTTTTCCAGTGGGGTCGCCTTTTCCTCAACCGAGCCGAGCATGTCGGCGATGGTGCCCATCTCCGTTTTCATTCCGGTCTTTTCCACCACAGCCAGGCCGTGACCCGTCAGCACGCTTGTTCCCATAAAAACGGTGCTCGCAGCCACAGAGCTGTCATCCTTTTTTACAGGCTTCGACTCGCCGGTGAGCATGGATTCATCCGAAGAAAATCCGACAGCCTCAATCAGACGCGCATCTGCGGGTATTCTGTCGCCTGCTTTGAGAACTATCAAGTCTCCCGGCACAATTTTTGACGCCCTGAGCGATTCGCGTCTCCCCGAGCGTATCACACGAGCGACAGGCGATGTCATTTCCGCGAGTGATTTGATGGTTCTTTCCGTCTTGTATTCCTGAACAAAGCCCATCGCGGCGTTGAGTATCATAATGCTGATGATTGTGATGGCTTCCGTCATCTGCCCGACAACGACGGAGAACAGCGAAGCAAGCGCGAGTATCAAAATGAGCACATCGTTGAATTGAGAGAAAAATATCGCGGCCGCACCTCTTTGCTTTTTCTCTCTTAGAGTGTTTTCCCCACATTCGATCAATTTCTGTGCAGCCTGCTTTTGTGTCAGCCCATTTCTTGGATTTTGCAAAATCTCTGTCCTCTCTTTATTTGTGCTTTACAACAGGATTATGATTTTGCGAAAATAAAAATGTCACCCCACTGAAATGGGATGACATTGTTTTTGAGACATGTGATATTTTACTCTTCCGTGCGCTCTTCTGTTTCTGCCTCGGCTTCCTGTGGCTTCATCGAAAGTGACACACGCTTCTTGTCAAAATCAACACCGATAAGGCGCACCTTGACATTGTCGCCGACCTTGACGACGCTGGCAGCACTCTCGACGCGCGAAACGCTCATCTCAGAGATGTGCACAAGACCGTCTATCCCGGGCATTATGCGAACAAACGCCCCAAATGCCGTAACGGAGACGACAGGTCCCGTAAACTCGGTGCCGATAGCGACGTCCTTGAGGGCATTCCATGGATTGTCCTCTTCCTTGCGATAGCCCAGCGAAACCTTTTTGGTTTCGGGGTTCAAATCTTTAATATAGACGTCCACCAAATCTCCGGCCTTTAGAACATCGGAGGGAGACTTGACTCTGCCCCATGAAAGCTCGGAAATATGAATCATTCCGTCCACTCCGCCCAAATCCACAAACGCGCCGTAGCTTGTCAGTGACTTGACAGTGCCCGTGTACTGCTTGCCGACTTCGGCATCTTCCCAGAATTTGTCGCGCTTCACTCCATTTTCGACGTCAAGGACGGCGCGTATGGAACCGATTGCGCGGCGGCGCTGGGCATTTGCCTCAATGATCTGTATTTTCTGGTGTGTGTGAACAAGCTGCTCATACGGCTCGCCGCGGCGAAGTGTCGCCTGCGATGCCGGAATAAACACGCGCACACCCTTAACATTGGCAACTATGCCTTTGTTGACGGCCTCTGTGATGTATGCGTCAAAAACAGTGCCTTCCTCTGCGCCCTTGACGATGTCGTCAAGACCCTTTTCGGAATCCACGCGTTTTTTCGACAGTGTCACAAAGCCCTCGAGATCCTGAACCTTTGTCACCAAAAGTGTCAGCTTGTCACCTATCTTGATTATGTCCTCGACCTTGGCCAACGGGTCATCTGAAAGCTCGTCAAGCGGAATAAAGCCCGTGTGCTTTGTGCCAATATCCACAACGACTTCATTTGGTCTTATCGACGTAACAACGCCTTCAATTCTCTGTCCGCGGTGAACGAGCTTTAGAGAATCCTCCAAAGCCTCTTCAAAATTGAATTCTTCCTCTTTGATAATGTCGCTCATTTTCGTGAGCACCTCCTCGATTACGGCGAACGGCGTCGATGCGCCCGCAGTGACTCCGATTCGTTTCGCACCGTCGAGCATATCAAAGACAAGCTCGGCACTGTTTTCTATCAGATAAGTCCTTGTGTGGCGGAAGCAAACATCGTACAGCTTTTTAGTGTTAGAACTGTGCCGTCCCCCAATAACAACGCAGACATCGCTGTTCGAGGCAATTTCCATCGCCTCTTCCTGTCGTGCCCGAGTTGCATTACATATTGTATCAAATACAATAAGTTTTGTACACAGTTTTTTTGCCTGATTCGCACATTCATTATATTTTATCATATTGAATGTGGTTTGTGCAACCATAACACACTCTTCATTCGGCAAAATATTCGAAAAGTTCTCTCTCATTTCCTCTTCATCGGCAAAAATCACCGTTTTGTTGAGGCAATGTCCGACAATTCCCTGCACTTCAGGATGGTTTTTGTCGCCTGCAATAAACACAGTTTTCCCGTCTGAACTCTCTTTTTCGACAATTCCGTGTATTTTTGCAACAAATGGGCATGTGGCATCCGAAAAATCAATGCCCCGCGCCGCGCACTCCTCGTACACCTCGCGCCCCACTCCGTGGCTTCTGATGACAAGCACGGCCTTGTCTTCTGTGTCCGAGGGCTTTTGTGCTATTTTCACTCCGCGCCGCGCCAAATCTGCGACAACGCCGTCATTGTGAATTATGGGTCCCAGTGTCACAACGTTCTTTCCCTGTGCAAGGAGATTTTCGCACATCCTGACAGCTCTGTCCACGCCAAAGCAAAATCCGGCCGTTTTTGCCAGCCTAACAGTCGCCATTGTTTGCCTCTTCCATCAGCTCCGCAACTCTCCTGCGCACACGCCCTGCGACGACATCGAGATCCTTTGTGCCCGTCCACAGCTCGTCGTGCGAAATCGGTTTGCCGTACTTAATTCGGATGTAATGAAATGGCTTGACCCCGCGCGGCGCGATGATGGCGGCCGGCACAATCGGCGCGCCCGTCATTCGGTTGAGGATGGCGACACCGCCTTTGAATTCCGCGAGCTTTCCTGTTTTTGAGCGCGTGCCCTCAGGGAAAATCATGAGCATTTTTTCATCGTTTAAAATCTGTGCCGCATATTCGATTCCGGATTTGTCGGCTCTGCCGCGCTTTACGGGGAACGCGCCGAGCAGCCACATGAAAAAGCCGACAATCCTGTTCTTGAACAGTTCTTCCTTTGCCATTGCGCGAAAGGACCGCGGAATGCACATCGCGTGCAGACCGGGATCTATTAGATGCACGTGGTTGGAGACAAGGATGACCCTGCCTTTTTTGGGTATATTGTCTAATCCCGTCGTCCTCAGCCCATAAAGAATTTTTGCAAACGGCCAGAGTATGACGCGCGCAACATTAAAAAATATCATTTTAAAGTTTTTCCTTTACCAGCTTTGTCAGCAGTTTTATCGATTCCGTCAGCTCATTGCCTGTGGTGTCGACTATTATGGCGTCGCTTGCGGGCTTTAGCGGGGCAATCTGCCTGTGGCTGTCGTCGTAGTCGCGTTTTTTGAGATCTGCCAGCACAGCCTCAAAATCAGCGCTGACGCCCTTTTCCACCAGCTGGTCATAGCGTCTGCGCGCTCTGTCCTCAGGCGAGGCCGTGAGAAAAATTTTGATCTGAGCCTGTGGCAGAACCACCGTGCCGATGTCGCGCCCATCCATAACCACATTGTTGCTGCGCGCCATATCGCGCTGCAGCTCCAACAGAAAATCGCGCACTATCGGCAGCGATGAAACGGCGGATGCGGCCATCGAAACGGCCTCTGTCCGAATAAGGCTTGTCACGTCGGAATCGTTTAGGAAAACCCTCTGCTCCGTGTCCACATATCTGATTTCAATATTCACTCCCGCCAAAAGCCCGGCTATGGACGGTTCGTCGTTCACCGCAATTCCGCGCGAGAGCACAAAATACCCGATTGCCCTGTAAAGGGCGCCGGTATCAACGTAAATAAAGCCAAGCTCGCTCGCAAGTCTGCGCGATATCGTGCTTTTCCCGGCTCCCGCCGGGCCGTCGATTGTTATTGATATCATTTTATTTTCCTCCCAATATGCTTTTTCCCACGGCATATCCTGTGGAAAAAGCCACCGTCAGATTAAAGCCGCCCGTATACCCGTCCACATCCATTACCTCGCCTGCAAAGTGAAGGTTTTTGATTTTTTTCGACATCATTGTTTTTGGGTCAAGCTCCTTGCAGTCGACACCGCCAGCCGTCACAACGGCCTCGTCTATGGGCCTTGTCTTTTTCATTGTAAGCGCAAAGTGCTTCATGGCGGCGGCAAGTGCCGCGCGCTGCTTTACCGTGATCGAGTTTATTTTCTGCTCGGGTGCTATTTCGCTTCTTCTCACGATGATTGGAATCATTTTTTGCGGCAGAAGCTCGCCCAAGCTGTTTTTAAATTCTCTGTTTGTATTTTTTTGAAAATCGCGCAGAAGTCTCCTGTCGAGTGTCTGCTCGTCGAGCGCCGGCTTGAGGTCAATTTCTGCGTGCACCTCGTGGATATCCTTGCCCACGAGCATACCGCTCATGGACAGCACCAGCGGACCCGATATTCCAAAATGCGCAAAGAGCATCTCGCCTATGTCCGAGTATATCTTTTTGCCCCGATATTCGGCAGACAGCCTGACGTTTTTGAGCGAAAGCCCCATCATTTCGCGGCAGTCGGGGCCATCGCACTCAATCGGCACAAGCGAAGGAGCCGTCGCCGTCACGTTTATTCCGAGTTTTTTTGCCATCGCGTAGCCGTCTCCGGTGCTACCGGTGCGCGGGTAGGATAAACCGCCTGTCGCTATCACTGCCGCGCGGCAGCACACATGTGTCCTGTCAGCGAACCCGACTCCCGTGACCTCGCCGTTCTCTGTTTCTATTGACACAGCCGTTTTGTTTTCTATCCTACAGCCCGCATCGCGCGCCGCCTTTAAAAGCGCGTCGGCAATATCCTGTGAATTGCCGCTTTTCGGAAAAACGCGGTTTCCCCGCTCAGTGACAAGCTCAACTCCGGCGTTTTCGAAAAATTCCATTATCTCCGCCGTTCCAAAAGAGCTGTACGCGCTCTGCATAAAGCGCTCTCCGCACCTTAGATTTGCAAAAAAAGTCTCCTTGTCGCAGGCATTGGTCACGTTGCAGCGGCCTTTTCCGGTTATCAGCAGCTTTTTGAGGAGAATTCGCTCTTTTTCGAGCACAAGCACAGACAGGCCCCTTTTTGCGGCAAATATCCCCGCAAAAAGACCGGCCGGACCTCCGCCGATAACAGCGACGTCATATTTGCCTTCCAACCTGTCGTTTTCTGTCATTATATCACCTTAACACCATTATTTGTATATCTATGTGCAAAACATCAAGCAGAAAAAGACTTAACCTTTTCATGCAATATGCGGCTTTATTTGAGGTGCGGCGGCACGGCATATCGCGATTATCCGCCGCTTCTTGCGCGAAATCGCGTCTCAAGGCTCACGGTAAAAATAAAAAGTCATCCGGGGCACTTTTGCAGTCATGACAAGCGCCTAAAACTGTATTTGACTATTATACATTATTTCGGCGCTTATTTCTTATACAATTTGTAAAATAAAAAACATCCCGTGCATGCTCTTATAAAATGAACTGCGCCGCCTCAAAGCAGCGTGCGGCACCGCGCCCGAGCAAAAGGATGCGCCTGTGAAACGCATTCACAGGCGCATTATTTTATCATATTCGGCCGCCAATTGCCGCAAAAGGCCGCGATTTATATCTCTTTTATCATCGGCTGTATCTGCTTTCCGGCAAGTGCCAAGCGCGCAGTCTCGCCGATTAGAGAAAAATCCGCCACCAGGGAGGTCGGTTTGCGCTCGAAATCGTCCTGGCAAAACGGGACAAAGAAATAGTTTTTTCTGTTTACAAGCTCTGCTATATTGCGCAGTGCCGCGGCAAGCCCGTCGTTTGTCGACACTCCTATGACAACAGGCCCGCCGTTTCTGAGATGGGACTTAACCGCCATCGTGACCGTGGTGTCCACTATCCCGCAGGCAAGCTTTGCGAGGGTGTTTCCCGTGCACGGCGCGACGACGAGGACATCGCACATTTTTTGCGGTCCAATAGGCTCGGCCTCTTTTATTGAGCCGATGACTTTCTTGCCGCTTATTCCCTCTACGCGCGCCACAAAATCGCGCGCTGTCCCAAAACGCGTGTCAAGCGTGGACGCAGAGTGCGACATTATCGGGACAATCTCCGCGCCCTCCGCGATGAGCAGTTTCATCTGTTTTAGCACTTTTTCAAATGTGCAAAACGATCCGCACATCGCAAATCCGACAGAAACACTTTTCATACCCCACAGCCCCTTTCAGCAAGCATATTTTCAATCGTCTCCTTGATTATTTGTCCCGCTGTTTTCGGCGCAACCTTGCCCGGCAGCGAAAGTGCCCATATGTAGTTCATCCCGCTTGATTTTGCATATTCTCCGTCCACGCCGCCCGGCTTTGAGGCGAGGTCGACTATGAGAGTTCCCGGCTCCACCGCATCTATCACGTCGGGGGTGAATAGCAACGCGGGGACGGTGTTGACTATCGCGTCATATCTGAGCTTTTTCTCGCCGAGACGCGCCGTTTTTTGCGCATTGTAGCCCAAGCTCTCCGCATACGCCGTGTCCTCCGTTCTTCGCGCGGACACCGTGATTTGGGCGCCCATTGCAGCGAGCAGGAAACAGAGCCTTTTTGCCGTCTTTCCAAACCCGATGACCAGCAGCCTTGAACCGAAAATCGTAATTGGCAGCTGCTGCATGAGTATTTCGGCGGCGCCCTCCGCCGTCGGCACGGCATTTTTGATTCTCAAATCCTCGCGCAGATAATAGTCATACATGCTCACGCCGCATCTTGCCGCATATTCGGCGACTGTCGGGGGAATGACGCCCGCAAAAATGACTGCGCCCTTCTTTGCCCCCTCGATGACCGAATATATATCGAGACGCGCGCTGGAAAAGGGCTGAAGCAGCTTTCCGTTTTCTCCGAGCAACGGAAGCGGCAAAATGATGCAGTCCGCCTTCGGAAGCACCCCCTCAAGCGTGATAATCGACCGCGTCGGCACAATCCCCGAAAGCTCCAGCCCAACAGTCTCCACCAAACAGCCCTCCCTGTCGAGCTGCGCGGCAAGATATGCAGAGCGTTTGTCCCCGCCTATCACCGCAAAAGTAAAGTCACCCACAGCACCGCCTCTTCTCCCTTAACGCATATTGCAGTCTCTGCTGATATTCTATGAGCTCGACGCTTTTTTGTTACGCTCAAATTTCTATAATACTGTAACCTTACCCGCAAAAAAAAAATACATTGTAGTGGACGGCTTTTTGCAAGCAAGGCGCTGTTTAAACGAAAGATTTCGGTCAATAATAATTGCGACGGATGATAGGCGAAAGCTTGATTCACTTTGCGCGCGCTTTTCCGTCAGCTTTACCCCATTGCCTGCTTTATTTGGAATTACAAACAACAAACGGAGTGATTAATATGGATATTAGGCGCGGAGAGGTTTTCTACGCCGATTTGAGCCCGGTCATCGGTTCTGAGCAGGGCGGTGTGCGGCCCGTACTTATCGTCCAAAACGATGTCGGGAACAAGCACAGCCCAACGGTTATAGCGGCGGCAATCACCAGCCAGCAGGACAAAAGCAAGCTTCCGACCCATATCGGCATCGAGGGCAGCTCCTGTGGCCTGCAAAAGGACAGCATCGTTTTGCTCGAGCAGGTTCGCACAATTGATAAGCGCCGCCTGCGCGAGCGCACCGGCGCCGTCGATGAGCGCGCGATGCAGGAGATAGACCATGCTCTTCAAATCAGTTTTGGACTGGGCGACACTTTTTGAGGCTTTGCAAACCCCCAAATTTATAATAGCAGCGGCTTTTGACATGACATATGTCAAAAGCCGCTGCTATTTGTGCAACATATTAATTCTCTCGAAAAAGTCTTATGCGACGCGGTCTTGAAGAGCACCTGCGCGCCGACCGTCAATTTGTCGGTCGATTTTCTCGTGAGCTTTTTTTATTTTAAGGCTGATTTTAGTACTTCTCTTTGTGCAGTCTTTGCGGCTCAAACCTGTCGACAAAGACGTTTTTGTTTTCTTCAACGTGTCCTAGTGAAATCACACAAAATGGTCGAAGCCCGCTCGGTATTGAAAATTGACGTCTCAAAAAGAGCTGTCTTTCCTCGCTGGGGTACACTCCGAGCCAGCATGCCCCAAGCCCCAAAGACGCGGCCTCAAGCAGCATATTTTGGGTGCACGCGCCCATGTCCTGCTGCCAAAACTCCGACATCTCTTCTCTGGCAAGAAGCACAATCGCCGCGCCGGCCTGCGGCACCATTTTTGTGTATTTCCCCAGCTCGCCCAGCTTGAAAAGCTCCCGGCGGTCTGTCACCGTGATAAACTCCCACGGCCTTTCATTGTGTGCGGAGGGCGCCTGCATACCGGCGCGCACAATAGACAAAAGCTCCTGCTCGGAAACCGGCTCATCGGAATACTCGCGCACGCTCCTGCGCATGAAAATCTCATTCACTTTTGGCACCTCGTTCCAGCATCATGTTCGCCGCCTTATAGATATCTCCGCAGCCGAGCGTTATTATGAGATCTCCCTCCCTCGCGATTGCGAGGCAGTAATCGCTCACTTCCTCAAACGTTTTAAACCACACGCTGCCGTCTATTTTCGCCGCCAGGTCAGCCGTGCTGATTTTGCAGGTGTTGACCTCTCTGGAGCCCATAATCTCGGTCATCACCACGGCGTCGGCCTTTTTTAGCACGCGCGCAAAATCGTCAAGAAGCAGCTTCGTTCTCGTATACGTAAACGGCTGAAAAACCGCGATGACTCTGTCATAGCCCATTTTGAGCGCCGCATCCAGCGTCACGGCAAGCTCTGTCGGGTGATGTGCGTAGTCATCCGCAATTGTCGCTCCTTTGACCTTGCCCAGCATTTCAAAGCGCCGCGCAGCGCCAAAAAAGCTGTCCAGACCCGTCTGAATATCTTTCGCCGTCAAGCCTGCGCTCAGTGCTGCCACGGCGGCGGCGGCGGCATTGTGGACATTTTGAAGTCCCGGCACCTTCAGTGAAAATTTTCCTATTTCTTTTTCCTTGTCTGACAGCGTAAACGAATAAAATGCGCGTGAATAATTTTCTATATCGGAGATTATATAGTCGCATCCTTTGTCTTCTCCGAAGAGAACTATCTTGCCTTTTACCGATTTGAGCGCTTCCATGGTGTTCTTGTCGTCGCCGTTTGCTATGACGCCGCGCGTTGCCTTATTGCAAAAGCGTGAAAAAGAGTCGATCACTCCTGACAGCGTCTTGAAATAATCCAGATGGTCTGCGTCGACGTTGAGCAAGACTGCGTAGGCGGGTGAAAGGTGCAAAAAGGTGTCCTTAAACTCACATGCCTCACAGACGAGTGTATCCCCGGAGCCGCGCCTTCCGTATCCGTTTATAAGGGGAAGCTTTCCTCCTATCACGGCGGCGGTGTCAAGCCCCGCAAGCATGAAAATCGAAGTCAGCATAGCCGTTGTTGTGGTTTTGCCGTGCGTGCCGCAGATGCAGTAATTCCGGCTGTATCTCTGCGTGACATAGCCGAGCATATCCGCGCGGTCTATCACCGGAATTCCAAGCACGTGCGCACGGGCCACCTCCGGGTTTCCCTCGAGAAGCGCAGCCGTGACGACGAGAGCGTCGGCTCCATCGACATTTTTTGCATCGTGCCCCATTTTGACTTCTATGCCCAACGCTTTTTCGGCGTCTATTATGCTGCCGGCATTTACGTCGCTGCCGGTTATGACAAAGCCATCCCCGTGCAGAATCTCCACCAGCGGAAACATTCCCGAGCCGCCGATTCCGACAAAGTGGATTCTCCTGCTGTTTTTTAGGATCTCGCTCACGTTTGTATTCAATTGAGTGTCCTCCGCATTTGTATTGGTATAATTATATTGCTTTTTGCAGATAAAATAAACACAAAATGCAATTTTTTCAAAATCGCTGACGGTGTGTTGAAATAGAGCGCTGTTTTCTGTATAATTAAACGACACTCTGTGCCAATAACGGCCCGATGTGTCAGGGGTAAATAAATGAAGAAAATTAAGAATAAATCGCGAGTGCGCATCGCAACCGGGTTTTGCTTTGTCTTTATGGCATCCTACGCCATATCCTTTGCTATGTACAGCACAATTTTGCCGTCTATCATAGATTTTTACAAAACCGACCTCACAACGGCCTCGCTTTTCAATGTCAGCGAAAGCCTCGGTCACATCGTGATAATGTTTCTGACGATGCTTTTTGCCGACAGGGTGAACAAGAATAAGCTCCTGGGCGCAATTGTGACCCTTTTCGGGCTTGTCCTCATTTTTTCGGGAAAAGCGCCGAGCTTCTTTGTGTTTTTGCTCATGCGCGTCGCACTCGGCATGACAAGCTCCGTCTGCGACAATCTCACAGCGGCCTATATCTCCGATATCACAGGAGAAAACCGCGCTCAGACTCTTTCAATTCTTCACTCGCTGTTCGGAGTCGGCTCGCTGGTCGGCCCGCTCTTTGCCGCATATCTTCTCGAAAACGGTTTTGTGTGGCAGGACACTTATGTCGCGCTCGGCTCTGTTGTGCTGGCCTCGGGGCTTGCATTTTTGATTGTTTTTGCCGTCATCCGCAAGCCGGATTCGGCCGTTGTCGACGGCGATTCTGCCGGGCTTAAAATAAAGCCGCCTTATCTTGAAATGCTCAAAAACCGAAATGTAGCTGTACTATGCTTTGCCAATGTGCTGCTCTCGTTTTTCATGTACTTCACCTCGTGGCTGCCCACGTACCTTAAAATGGACAACCCTGCGATATACACCACCGACATCACCGCCTATATCATAACCATGTACTCTGTGGGCATGATAATCAGCCGTCTCTCCTACGCCGGGCTTTCAAAAAAGCTGCGCGCGGCGACATATCTCCAGTATCAGGCCATCATAACCGCTGCAGTGGCGGCCAGCGGCCTCATCGTGAGCAATCTCTACTATTGGTTTGTCGTGGCTTTTCTCATCGGACTGGTCAGCGGCGCCAATTACACGGCAAAGTTTGTTTTGGCCTGCGAGGAATATCCGCGCTTTTCCTCCACTGTCACGGCCATCACCGCTATAGCAACCGCCCTCGGAAGCATGATAGCAAACCCGCTCATAAATTTTGTGGCAGACACTCTGAGCTACAAAACGGCTATGTTCATACCCGTCGCGGCACTTGTGATTGTCTATGCGCTGTATCTTTTCGGCTTCAAAAAGGAAGCCAAGCCCGCATAGTTTTTTGCTCAAGGCAGCTTTTGTGTTTCTCTTTTATTTCTAACCTTGATTTGAATTTTCCCAATTGCAGCAATTTTCACAGCAGTCATGCAAGTCAGGAAGACGGCCATTTCGCTTTTTTCCAAAGCGAGATACCGTCTTCGTTTTTTGTCTGAAATAATGACTTCAATCTGCTTTCCTGTGCTTTTTGCATGAAGCAAAAAGAGGCTTGCCGCCCGCTCTTAATTTTTTGTCTTTTCTTGCAGGTGCTCGAACCCGGAAACACGCATGACAAGCTTTGCAAAGGGCGCCTCCACGCGTTTTAGAGCACCGTTTGCGAAAATTGCCTTTATTCTTCCATCGTTCGCAGACGCCGTAACCTCACTGTCAGATGCACTAACCTCGACAGTGTCGGTTATCATGTGGGAAAAAAGCGTTTCGAGCACGACTATCGGGTTTTCGTCCTTGAGCGCCGCATATTCACTCTCTGTTTTCAGCCCCGCGTACTCCTCGGTCACAACATCGCCGCTTTTCTTTATCCTGAGCTGAGATACATTTTCAGGCGCAAGATATAAAAGCTCGCAATCTCCGATTCCATTGCAGCGAAAGCTGGCAGCGCCTTTGATTCCGTTGATTTCAAAATCCGTCGTCATCACAAACGGCGGCGCCGCATACTCTGCGATGCTCTCGGGTGTCATCGTCTCTTTTTCAGAGCACGACACAAGCAGCGCAAGCACAAGCAGCAAAACAGCAAGAAACCTTTTTGACAATCACAACACCTCTTTGCCGACTAGCTCACCGATTGCACGCGGCACAAAGTCCCGCACATCCGAAGCGCACATCGAGTATTCGTTTATGGCGCCGCTGCACATGTCGGCTGCGCGCGAATGCAGCCACACTCCGAGCAATGCGGCATTTTGAGCCGTCGTCCCCTGCGCGCAAAATGAAGAAATCATCCCTGCCAGAAGGTCGCCGCTGCCGGCTTTGGCAAGCCCGCTGTTTCCCGTGGTATTGATATGCGTCGCCTTGCCGCCGCAGGCAATGATTGTGTTTTCACTCTTTTGCACAAGCACAATGCCATGTCTTTCGGCAAATTCACGTGCGAGTGCCAGCCGGTTGAGGCGAGCCTCTTCAACGCTCAAATGACACAGTCTCGCAAACTCACCGAGATGCGGTGTCATTATGACCGCGCATTTACAGTCTTTGAGTATACTTATGTCGTCGGCCAGTATATTTATTCCGTCAGCATCAATAATAAGCGGGCAAGTGCAGTTTTTGACGGCAAATTCAACCATCGCCCGCGCTTCCTTTGATCTGGAAAGCCCACAGCCGATAAGACATGCCGACGCGGCCATCAAGGTGCTTTTAAACTCCGCCTCGTTTTTGTTTTTTGATGTGTCAAGCAGTACCGCCTCCAAAACAGAGGCGGAAACCGCATCGAGCACCTTTTCACACGAAGCCACCGTGACAAGCCCGGCGCCGCAGACATATGCACCCGACGCGGCAAGCACTGCCGCTCCGCGGTATCTCTCGCTTCCCGCACAGACAAGGAGTCTGCCAAAGGTGCCCTTGTGACCTAGCGCACTTCTTGCGGGAAGCAGCCCGCTTGCGATATCTCTTGTCAGCGTATAAAGCCCGCGAGTATCCCCGACGTTTTGCTTTGCCGCGATTCCGACCTCCAACAGCACACTTTTCCCGCAATGTTCACGCGCGGTTTTAAGCACGTTGGCCGGCTTCATTCCCACAAAACAGAGCGTGATATCCGCCCTAACTGCATCCCTCTGTGCTGCGCCCGTGTCAGCTGACACTCCGCTGGGAACATCCAGCGCAATTACCTCGGCATCAGACGCATTCACCGCGGTCGTCAGCTCCCTGACGCACTTTGGAAGATCGCCGGCAAAGCCTATTCCGAAGACAGCATCCACCACCAAAACCGCGCGCGCTATTTCTTCCAGCGCAGCTTCGCGGCAGCTTTCTGCATCTATCACGGGGACACCCGCTTTTTTTGCAAGCTCTAGGGTGATTTGGGCAGCCGCGGTTCTCGGATTACCGCAGCAAAGCACAGCTGTGACTTTTGCGCCGTTTTCTCTCAAATGCCGCGCTGTGACAAAGCCGTCCCCTGCATTACCTCCGCTGCCGCAGAGGACGCAGACCGCCATTCCCTCTGTTTTATTGTGCTCTGCAATATATGTGTAGACCGCCAACCCGGCTCTTTCCATGAAATATGTGTTTTTTGGTTCCTTGCAGGCGGCGCGTTCAAGCTCTCTTTGTTCTTCGGCTAGCAAAACTCTCATTTTTTTGCCTCCAGCACGACAAATGCCACCGCCATGCTCTTTGTGTTTGTGATTGATACAAGAGCTGTCTGCATACACGCTTCTATTTTATTTTTTATATCTCCGCAAAACTCAAAATACGGCTCCCCCCGTTGGCCCCTGAGCACCGATATCTCACTCAGCTCAATGGAAAAAATCCCGCTGGTCAGCGCCTTGCCCAGAGCTTCCTTTGCGGCAAAGCAGCCCGCAAGCTTTGAGGCGTTGCCTTCAAAAGCCTCAAGCTCTTTTTTTGAGAAGCACTTTTCGCAGAATCTTCTGCTCGAAATACTTCTTTGCATTCTGTCAATTTCGACCATGTCGCACCCTATTCCAACAATCAAAAGCCACACCTCTTTTTGATAATTATACCCATTGTGAACATCTCTTGCAACAAACAGCCCCAAATCGACGCGGTGCGCTTGAAAGTTAGCTCAATTTGTTGTATTCTTTTTATATTGGTAAGTGAAAGGGGCGAATATCCATGCTTGAACCGACAGTGACCTTTTCCGTTGAGAATGAGCGCGACAATCAGCTGCGAAGCACGCTGCTCGTCATCTACAACGCGTTGAAAGAAAAGGGCTACAATCCTGTAAACCAAATTGTGGGCTACATTCTCTCCGAAGACCCCACATACATCACCACGCACAACAACGCGCGCGCGCTCATGCGCCAGCTCGATCGCGACGACGTTTTGCAGGCCATGACCCGCGCTTTTTTGTCCGAATGACAGCAAAATAAACCTGCGGCTTGTAAAGCCGTGCCCTGAAAGGAACAATATGGCGGAAAAAGAACAGCTTATATACAAAGGCCACCCCCTCGTGCGCTGTGGCAATGAGATTTACTATGGCAGTCCGAAAGACAGTCATGTGGTTTTCATCCAAATCTTGTCCAGCACGGAAAAAGACGGCGTGCAGATAGCAAACAAGCTTCACGTGCAGCTCTTGTCAAATGACCGCTCGCTCGGGCCAAATGCGCGCATACTAAAGCAGAGCGACAAGACGGGTCTTTACAGCGCTCTCGACATCGGTGCAATTTGGCTGGAGAGAGCGCTGTTCGAGGCAAAATAGCATGAGATTTCTAATCGCTTATGCCTCTAAATCAAAAACCACCGAAAAATGCGCAATGCTCCTCGCAGAGAAGCTCGGAGGAGCGCAGCTTTTCGACTTGCAGAAGGCTATTCCGGACACGACTGCCTATGACGTCATTGTCATTGGTGGTTCTGTTCGATATGGGCGTCTGCACCATGCCGCGAGCAGATACATCGCGCAAAACAGCGATTTGCTCTCGGAGCACAAATGCGCGTTCTTCTGTTGTTGCGGCTTTGATGCAAGGGCTGCCGAGTATCTCAAAAATTCGATTCCGCAGCCGCTTTTTGACAGCGCTGTCGCAGTTTCCGGCTTTGGCGGAGACATGGACATCGAAAAACAAACCGATCTTGACAAATTCGTCCTCAAAATGGTGCTGAAAATAAAATCCAAAGACCCCCTTCAAAGCACCATGACGGTTTCGGACGAGCGAATCGAGGATTTTGCAAAACAGCTTCTAAGCCTGTAATTTATTGAAAATATAAGAAGTGCCCACCAATTGGCGGGCACTTCTTTTTGTTTGCGATGCCTATGGGATTTTGAATTTTCATTTATAGCTCTTTGCCGAGGTCTGTGCACGGGTTTTAGTCTAGAGCATCGGAATTTCCTGAACTTCCTCCAGGCCGCAGACTGAGCAAGTGCGTTTTTTCTGTCCCGCAACTCCCACAGCCGGGGGCAAAGTCTCGACCCACTCACCCCACATATGCCCGAGTGCGGGAATGTCCTCTTCTACCTTAACCTTGCAGACAGAGCACGTGTGATTGTGCTTGCCGACCGCGGTACAGCTCGGCTTTAACGTCTCCGTCCACGCGCCCCAAGTATGGCCGAGTGCCAAAATTTCCTCTTCTGCGTTAATTTTGCACACAGAGCACGTGTGGTTGCGCTTGCCGGCCGTGGTGCAGGTGGCCTTGACAGTCTCCGTCCACGCGCCCCAAGTATGGCCGAGCGCCAAGATTTCCTCTTCTGCGTTAATTTTGCACACAGAGCACGTGTGGTTGCGCTTGCCGGCCGTGGTGCAGGTGGCCTTGACAGTCTCCGTCCACGCGCCCCAAGTATGGCCGAGCGCCAAGATTTCCTCTTCTGCGTTAATTTTGCACACAGAGCACGTGTGGTTGCGCTTGCCGGCCGTGGTGCAGGTGGCCTTGAC
>JAVVTQ010000009.1:0-58701 GCA_036653595.1 Oscillospiraceae bacterium | reverse complement strand
GAAAACTGGTATGATAATATTCTTAAAAATTTGAAAGATGAGGAAATTGAGGTCATCAAGCAAAGTGATATTTTGTTATGGTTTAAGGATAATGCCAATAGATATGACAATATCCGTATTTTAAAAACAAAATTAGAAAATGCAATATTTAATAAGTTGACGGAAGTATTTATATTCTCTAGTCAAAAAGCGTAAAAACTTGGGGTGCCTTTAATTTGAGATTTTACTTGTGCTACTATTTTGATACTGAAAACTTGAACACTCCAAATACGAGGTGGAAATACAGGAATATCTGCACAAAAAGCCGCCTAAAATACCTCAAATATCACGTTACAAGAACAGATTTGCCGAGTGGGAATAAAAATTTAACCTAAAATCAAGACCACAAACCCGCATGAACACTAACTTTTTTGAGTGAAAAGTAGTGCGTGACAACGTATTGACAGCATTTGGATATTATTCAAAAGAAAAGAGCTATTAGATTTTTGTAATCTAGCAGCTCTTTTTGCACTTTATAAAGCTTATTTTCATTAGCTTTGTTTAAGTAATTCTACAAATAAAAACAAAGGAAATTCTTTAGATTTTGTAACGCCATCGTAAGAAATAGGCTCGCAAAGTTTTTTTAGAATGAACCCTTTTTCTATTGCTGTGTTTAAATAATCACTTATAGTTCTATGGTAATGTGTTGTTGTGCCCCAAAATTCATTTTCAAAACTGTATTTCGATAAATACCTTGACATTATTTTGTTTTTTCTAAAACCGTTTTCGTCCAGTTCCCAATGGCAATCATAAAAAGTAGGATGAACTATAGAAAAATAAAAAAGGCCACCATTTTTCAATATTCGATGTGATTCATCAATGACACCACTAAAATTGCAAATATCCATTAACACCTGATTGGAAAACACAATATCAAAATAACTATTTACATAGGGTAGTGTTTTTTCGATATCAACTGTATCAAACCTACATTTAGGGTATTTGTTATTGGCTATGCCAATCATTTTTGAAGAGCCATCACAACCTATAACATTACCCCCAATTGAAGAAAGATAATTTGTATACCAACCATACCCACACCCTAAATCCAAAATGGTTTGATCGTTGAATTTTTTGAATCTGTCACAAACTAACTTCTTGTTTATTTCAACAAATCCTGATTGTTCTTGTGATAAAGTATAATTTTCAGCAGCATTATCCCATTGTTGAATAATGGCATTTTTCACATTATCACCTCACAAATTATAAATTTTCCTAAAAGCCTCACCAACAGTCCCGCTAATTTCTTGCGGTGCGATTCTGCTGCAATACCTTCATATTTCACACAACTGTATTTGCAGCTATCTCCCAGACAACGGTGATTTCGCTGCTCTATATTTGCGAGCAATCTTATGCCAACACCTTATCAAATCGCAAATGGAAAGGGTGTGCGCGCTTGAACGAATCAGAACGCAAACGAACTCAATCCCTCAATTCCTATGTCATTTATCCTCAAAAAAACCACCGGCGCACGCTACACGCAGGCGGTCTTATATTGAGAAGTGAAAAGCACAGTCAATTGCGGCCGGACTAATCACCAAAACTTCTGCGATGCCTGACGCGTCGAAATCCCAAACCAGATAAGCACGCAGAGAAATAAACCCATGACTGCAAAATAGATGTACTGCACAGATGGGTAGTACATGTTGAGAATGCCTATGCCCGCCTCCAAAAGTGCAATCACCCCGAACACGACCATGCGCGGAGACATAAACTTGATAAAAGCGGCGGGGTCCTTGCATTTCGTGTAATCGCAGTCGGTTGGATATAGCATTTTGTTTTCGAAAAGAACACCTGTCTTGTTTAGCTTGGCACAAGCCATCAAGGCATTGACTCCAAAATAAAGCAGGCTGAGGGCAATCAGCAGATCAAAATAGTCCATCTTAGACGATTCCTCCATAATTTTATAAAAGTAATTGCAAAATCTGCAAAACACAAGAAATTTTCCAATGCAGTTATTATAGCACAATTTCTACCGCGAAGCGATAGTCGTTGTCAAAGATGCGAGACGAAGCGAAGCTTAGGCAAATTGCAGGAAAACGTTCTCGAAGCGCAGCTTCGGGGCTGCTATAGCACATTTCCTCAAAGCGCGAAGCTAGGCGAAGAAGCGAAGCGAGAGGCGTCTTATATAAGGCTTGTGTGTATCGCGCGGCTGTTTTCCTAAAATGCACATTATCAATGAAAGTATTTCCGGTATGTGAGTAGAAGCAAAAATAGTCCCATGTTGAAACTTCGCACCAAAACACTTGATAACAAATTGCCATTAATATATAATAACTACAAGTAAATATTTCAAAATATTGGTAAAAGTGCTTCAATATCCCAGCTTTGAATGCGTAGGGGATATATACATGTGTTACGATTATTAAAATATGCTCTCGCGAAAGGGGCCGCATGCGAATGAAAAATAAGAGCGCAGGCATAAGGTGTATTGCCGCTATTGTGGCAATACTGACACTTGTGATGCTCCCCTTGACGGAGGTAAATGCCGCCACAAGCACGGTTCTGGCAAGTCTCGGTTCTTATACTGCTGCACTCACACATGACCCCACGACGTACAATATTTCCGAGACTGCACCCGGCATCGGCCACTTTGGAGCGTCATCAGACGACGGAAAGGTTTGGACCGATAAGTCCGTCTCTACAAGTGCGCTTTTGGGCAGCGGAGTCGAAATGCTGATTCCGGCGCCGAAAAAAGGAAATTTCAATATTATGCTCTCTGCTCTCGCACAGCAATATATCACTACCACAACCTCGGTATCCTACAATACAGCGGCAGACGTGGTGCTCATTCTCGACGTCACCGGCTCTATGGAGAGCAATAAGATATCAACAGCCGGAGTGACGGGCAGCATGACCCGCACACAGGCGATGGTCAATGCGGCAAACGACGCGATCAAGGTTATTATGGATGCAAACCCGGGAAACCGCGTAGCCGTCACAACTTTCACGACAAGCAATTCTTTGGGGACTGAAAAAAAGGGCTGGAGTAATAATTCGTCAGTGCTGCTTCCTCTGGGCTCATATCCGGGGATTGCCAACGGTAAGTACCTTGTGTACAACAGTGCAACCGTCAAAACGGCGGACGGGGTTATATCGCCGTCTGTGTCAGTGGATGTCGATGGGGGAACAAACTCTCAGGAAGGCATACAATACGGCATAGATTTGCTTGTGAAAAACATCGCCGCTGAGTCGGCGGCCACAGGAGGAGAGCGTCAGCCGTTTGTCCTTCTTCTGACTGATGGCGCTGCTGCCGGAGTAAGCACAAAATGGTACGGAACACAGCAAGATCTGGCGCTTCCTGCGGACAGGCTGGCATATGGCAACGACGGAACAGAGCAGTACACTGCGCTTACAATACTGACCGCGATGTACCAGAAGAACAGACTGGATGCGGCCTATACGAAATACAACACGGGAAAAACGGTCACAAAATTCTTTAATATAGGACTGGGAATTGACTCTCTTGACGATACAATTGCGAAAAACGGCCTTGCAAAGGCGCTGCTAAAGCCCTCATGGGTGGCAAATTATGCCACAAATGGAAATGCCTATGCCACTTCTGTGCACGACCAGATAGTGAATTCTGTCGCCGCCGCTCCGCCGGAATATGCTTCATATGCGAATGATTTCACATATGCCGACGCCTACTGCTATTTCGCAAAAACCACTGATGAGCTAAAAAGTGCGTTTGACACACTTGCAATTGAAGTGGCCACCGCGACAAAAGCCGTGGCATCTCCTGTTTTGGCCGTGGGAGGGTACGCGGTTAAATTCACAGACGTGCTGGGACATGGGATTGAGATTAAAAGTGATCCGCTGCTGCAAATTACCGGCGTAAACTATCTGCCGGAGGCCCCCGTAAAGACGCAGTCCGGCGGTCAAGATGTTCTCACATATTCATATAAAGACTTCAAGGGACTGACCGCAGTGGTGAGGACTGCCGCCGGCGGTGAACAGACGGTTGAATGGGATATTCCAAACAACCTGCTCCCTCTTTTTGAGTTTAAGGACATAAATAATCCGTCGCTTCTATACAATTCCGCGCTTCCGATAAGAATTGTGTATCAGGTCGGGCTTTCGCAAAAGGCGCTTGACGCGGAAAAGCTCATGTCAGATGTCTATTATGCCAATTTGTTCACAGGCAGTGCAGCGGCAGCAGTCTCGTCCTCAAAAGCTGTGTTTACGCCGACAAAGGACAATCCCTATTACTATATCACCGACCCATCCTCAGGCAGTGTTGTGATGAATATCAGCGACATAAGCCGCGCAAAGCTGGAGGCGCACAAGACATATTTTGTCGGCACAGCAGTTACAAATGCACAAGTAGGCCAGACGCTCAACGGTGTGTATGTGACAAGAAAAATGGCAGATTCAGCAGCGCTCAACTATGACTCCGGCGATGTCGGCTCACTGAAAGATGCAGTTTTGATAACAGCTGATATGGTGGATTCAATTTCAGGATGCGTTCAAAAGAGTTCGGCGGCTGTCGTGGCGGGCGAAAACGTTGCGTTTGCCAGCGGTTATTCCTCTTATAAAAGTGTGACGCAGCAAAAGCTGAGCAATGACACAGGCTCCGAGCCGAATTACTACACGGGTACATTTAATCTGGGCGATATGAGTGTGCGGCTGGGAAACAACGGAAAAATCACACTCAGCGCCTCCGACTTGATTTTTAAAGAGGTAGACAAAGCGGCCGTGGAGCAAGGCCTGGGAACACAGATTGCCTACCGCATAACAGTTACAAATAACACGGGTGCCACAATTACAGCGGCGTCAGTTTCGGATATCATGGACGCGGGGCTTACCTTTGTCTCGGCTACAGGAGGCGGAAACTATGACGGTGTGTCACGAAAGGTGACATGGACAATACCGACACTTGAAGTCGGTAAATCCATGGTATTCACGGTGAATGCCATTGTGGACAGCACTCTGCCTGACGATGCAATAATAAGAAACAAAGCAATTTTGACAGCGAATGGAAATGACACGACCTCTCGAGAGGTGACGACGGTTGTCGTCGGAAATCCCCCGGGAGTGACGAAAACCGTTGACAAGACGACCGCTTTTTGCGGCGAAAGGCTGACATACAGCATATATCTCGAAAATGCATCACTGTCTGAGATGAAAAATTTGGTTGTGCGCGACGTCGTGCCGGCAGGACTTGTAAACATTGCGGTAAACGACGGCGGCAGCAACAGCAGCGGAACGCTGGAATGGACAATCCCGAGCATAGCGCCATATGGCGTGGCAAAGGTCACCTTCACAGCTGATGTTCCGGCAAATCTGTCCGTAAACAGCACTTTCAGCAATACTGCTCAATTGATAAGCGCAAACGGAGATACAAAGTATGCGCGAGTCTCCAACACTGTGTCCACCTCTGCGCGTGTCGTGCAAAAGCTGACCGTCACAAAGAGCTGGGGCGGGGACGAGTTTGCGGCGACACAGCGCCCGGAAAGCGCCGTAGTCAAGCTCAAGGCTGTGTCCTCATCGGGCGATGTCACTGCACAGCTCACTGGCATAAGCACGCAGGTCAATATCCACTCAAGCGCGGGAACCCAAGCGGGTGCAGAAGGATACAACGGAAAATATACATGGGACAACCTGCCGATTTACGATGTCAACAGAAATGTAATTTCCTATACGCTGGAGGAGACGGCGCCCAACTATACGACCTCTTACTCAGGCTCCGCAACGTCGGCGGCAGTTCCCATTACATTTATTTCAGGCATCGCAGATGTCAGAATATTGAATACATATAATGGCGCAACAGAAAAAGTTTCACTTACGGCAAACAAAATTTGGAGCGGCTTCGCGCCGACATTGCCGGAAAGCATCTCTGTAAAGCTCAGCGCAAAGTCCAACGGGGTGGATATCACGTCAAATTTGCCGCCGGAAATCGCATCTACTGTCAAAATATTCAGAAAAAGCGGCACCCCGACTTCGGACAATGGGTTCGGAAATACTTTCATATGGAATAATCTCCCCAAAAACTATAAAGGCAGCCCGATTATTTACAGCATAGAGGAAACCCCTTTGAACCCCGATTTTTCTGTCTCTTACAGCGGCAGCGCGGCCGCAACGGGCGAAATCTCATTCAACACAAACACCGCGACAGGTGTTATCACAAACAAATATACCGGCGCTGCCGGAGGAGAGCTTGGGGTCAACGTAATCTGGGCAGGAGATGTCAACAGTGCTCCTCCTACAGGCGTCTCTATGTCACTCACAGCGACTGCAGGCGGGGCGGATATAACGAAGCTTCTCCCAAATAATGTGCACACTAATGTACTCGTCAACGTGGCCGCAGGAACTCAGGCCAACGATATCGGATTCGGGAATGCATATAAGTGGGAAAAGCTGCCCGGATATTATGGCGAACAGCCGATTTCGTATCGAATCGAGCAGAAAACTCCTGCGGGCTACATGGTTGCCTATGGAGGAGCTGCCGGACCCGGCGGAGAAATTACATTTGGACCAAGCCCAACGGTGGACTTTACGGCAAATGCAACGGTGACGAATACATTTGTGGCAGCAGGCGCCTTTTATTCGCGGCTCGGGGTCACAAAGGTTTGGAGCGGATTTTCACCATCTCTGCCAGACGCCGTTACAATCAAGCTAAAAGCCTCGACAGCGAGCGGCAATGATGTCACAGCCACATTGATGACGGGCATGGATTTTGTAGTCACACTCAAAAGAGAGGGCGGTATTCAAGCCGGAGCAGTCGGATACAACAACACATACGCATGGTCAAATCTGCCTAAATTCCACAAGGGCGAAAATGTGACATATGCTATTGAAGAGCTTCCGCAGGCGGGATTTTCCACCACATATTCCGGCGATATCGACACCAATTCCGGCATAATTAAATTTGGAGCAGGCGACACAGCGTCTGCCACTGTGACAAATACCTATAGCGGAGCAGACGCGGGTCTGTCACTCACAATCAACAAATTGTGGGGCGGATACACATCTGTCTTGCCCGGTTCTGTCACTGTGGGACTAAGCGCTATAGCAAACAACACCGACATAACGGCGAGCCTGCCCAAAAGCATCTCGACGGCGGTCGTCATCAATGGTGCAAAAGGAACACAAACAGCAGATGTCGGCTACGGCGACACATATGTGTGGCCCCGGCTGCCGATGTACTTTAATGGCAGCTTGATATCATATAAAATCTCAGAAACACCCATTGCCGATTATGTTACATCATATAGCGGCAGCGCCGACACGAGCGGAACGATTTCCTTTGTCGGAGGCAGTGCCGCGGCGAACATAACCAACACATATAGCAGCACGGTGGAATATTATACAAGCCTTACTGTGACCAAGCAGTGGAGCGGATTTTCGCCGACACTTCCGTCATTCGTCAATGTTGTACTCACGGCTTCGGCCGGAGGCGCGGATGTGACAAGCATGCTGCCGACCACAGTCAAAACTGCGGTAAACATACACGGAGAAAACAAAGTCCCGACACCCGATGACGGCTATAACGGCACATATACATGGTCAAATCTTCCAAAGCACTATGCCGGAAAGCCGATAGTGTATGCAATTTCGGAAAATCCGCTGCCTGCCGGGTTTACTGCGGCCTATAGCGATGCGGCAAATGCAAACGGTGAAATAACCTTTGACACAGCTGCTAAGGCATCTGCAAAAATAACCAACACATATACGGGGGCGCCCACAGGGAGAATAATAAAGCTTGATATAATATGGGTCGGCACAGATGCAAACAGGCCCGCCGGTGTCTCGGTGACCTTAGAGGCGCAGCTTGCCAAGAAGGCAGCAGCCGGCGGACGTATGATGGCGCCGCCCGACCGCGCTGCGCAGGCACCGAACCCGTCAACCCTGCCAAACCCGCCGAATCCGCCAAACCCGCCTCCCGGCGCAAATGTGAAAATACCTATGCCGTCAAATATCCATACAGACATTTATATAAACCGTGCGGCCGGCGGCGCGCAGGACAAGGCTGTGGGATTTGACAATACTTACACGTGGGCAATATTGCCCAGATACTATAATGGAGAAGAGATAAGTTATTCAATAACTCAGGCACCTGCGGGAAAGAGATATTCAATTGCCTACGGCGGTGCTGCAAACAGCACCGGAGCTATTGATTTCGGCACATCCGACAGTGTTAGGGCGACTGTGACAAATACGTATAGTCCGGTTGCGCTGGGCACAATCACAATAAACAACACCTCCACAAGCAGCCAGACATTCAAGCATTTCGTCTCATTTAAATATGTGCTGGAACCGTTCCAATGTCATATAGACGGTGTTGCCGTGCCTGTGGCGCAAGGCAGCAACTTTGTTCTTGACATTGTCGGAAGCGGTACAATAAGAGTTACGAATGTCCCCGTTGACACGCGATTTCGTGTTGAGCAGGCTGATGTGGGTAAAGCGTTGATTACGAAGGGCACGCGCTCTGAGGAGGGCTTGCTCAAGGATTATGGCGGCAATGCGGTCGTGAACTTTGCAAGCGGGCCAAAGGCCTCGCCAAAAACCGGCGACAACTCGCAGCTTTGGATGTGGGCGTGTCTTGCATCAATTTCCGCAGTGGCTTCAATTATGTTCATAAGAGGATACAGACACACGAAGTGCAAGCGTCACTACAAATAGATATCGCTGAATTCAAAAGTGTCTGTTGGTGACGCGGCATTAAAAAAAGGAGAGCCAAACCTTTTCAAGTTTGTCTCCTCTTTTTTTGCTCAAATTGGATTTTAGACAAATGTGACCGCGACGCTTTTGTGGGCAAAGCCGCTGAAATGCTTCCAAATGTCTATGAATCGGCGCAAATATAAGTTATAATATCATACAATAAATGAATGTGCGCAAAGCCGCAAGATGAGGAAAATGAGATGAAAAACAGAAAATTGTCACCAAAAGCTTCCGACAACACGCAACAAGAGCAGATTTACCTTGCAAACAGACTTCAAAAGATGATTGAGTGTGCTACTGTTTCAAAAAAAGAGGGGCACGACGACAGAGAATTTGAGAAGCTGCGCGGCGTTATGTGCGAGCTTTTTCCGCTGATACACGCAAGTGCAGAAAAAATGACGTTTAGCGACGACTGCTGGTTATATAAAATAAGCGGGAGAGATAAGGCTCACTGCATAGTTTTGATGTCGCATCACGATGTGGTGCCTGCCGTCGGACAGTGGACGCATCCTGCTTTTTCGGGAGAAATTGCAGATGGCAGAATATGGGGGCGCGGCTGCGTTGACACAAAAACACCTCTTTTTGCAGAGTTTGAGGCAGTGGAGCAGCTGCTCAAAGAGGGTTTTCAGTTTCCGTGCAATGTGTATTTGGCGTCATCGCACAATGAGGAATACACCGGAGACGGAATGCCCAAAACAAAGGAGTATTTCAAAAGCAATAACATATGCCCTGATTTTGTCCTCGACGAGGGCGGCGCGGTAATTGATGCACCACTCAGCGGTATAAGCTGCAAGTGCGCCATGCTCGCCGTCCATGAGAAGGGAAGACACACGCTCGAGCTGTGCGCAAAAAAAGAATTGGAGCACACAGGCCTTTTGGCAAATCATGACACACCGTCCCTGCTGATGGCGCGGTTCATGATGAAAATTGAAAGCGAAAAACTGTTCGAGCGCAGCTTCTCGCCGCCCGTTCTGGCAATGTTCAAGGAGCTTTCGCCTTACATGCGCTACCCGCTGAGGTTTATCTTTGCAAATGTCGGCTTTTTTGCGCCGCTTTTAAAAAACCTGATACCGAAGCTGAACAGGCAGGCAGGCTCGATGCTGGGGACAACCTACACTTTTACGGATCTTGAAACGGACAAGGTCGCCGGCGATTGCCGCGCAAAAATGTTTCTGCGCTGCATTGATGACAAGGATCTCGAAAAAGAGATTGCTGCCATTAAAAAGCTGGCAGGGCAGTTTGGAATAAGCGTTGAAAATGCAAAGAGCGGAAATGAGTTTCACAAGGCTGCAAACCTCAATTCAAGCGGCTATAAATATGTAAAGAGCTGCGTTGAAAAATGCTTTACATACGCTGCTTGCGCGCCATTCATTTTGCCTGCCGGCTCAGATGCGCGCCAGTTTTGCGATATATGCGACGCCGTTATTAGATTTGCGCCCATTGACATAGACGACAAGCAGCTGAAATCGGTTCACGGCGCTGACGAGAACATCTCAATTGCCGCACTTCCCAAAGCCGTGGAATTCTACAAGCTGGTAATATCCGAATATTTGCGCTGAGAATATTTGGTTATGCATTAAATAAAATCTAAAAATAAGCACGTATATTCTCACAAAAAAGCCGAGGCAGGATTACGCGTAATGCGAGAGATCTTTGTCAATTGACATTCGATTATTATTCTTTTTGGATGATTGAATATAATGCATCAATTTTTCGAATGGGCATTTAAGACCACAGTTTTACAGGCCAATAACCCGGAAATGGCAATGCAGGAGTGACATTTTCGAGAGATATGCGAAAATATCGCCGGCGGCAGCTTGTGGTTAAAATGCAGAATGTGAGAGGAATAGCAGGAGAAAATATGTGGCACATAGATGCTGAGATAATATCATTTCTGTTCATGACTGTAATTGTTGTCGACATGCGCAAGACAAGCACGTCAATAAGTTTGAAGGACAGACTTTTCAAGCTGGTTGCGATAACGACGTATGCAGCGATACAAGTCGATATAGTTTCAAGCTTTGCGATTACGAGGCCCGACCTTTTTTCATGGTGGTTTACCGAAATCAGCCTAGTGCTCTATTTTTTGATAACGCCCCTGCTCTCTGTGCTGTGGCTTTTCTATTCAGTTTCGGTGCTGGCAAAGAATCAGAGAAAAAAGCTGCTTCCGGTGCTGGCGGCGGCGTTTCCCTATGCGGTATTCGCCGCTCTGGTTCTCACAAACCCTGTGACGGGATGGATTTTCAACTTGAGCGCCGCCGGCCAATATACGAGAGGTATGCTCTTTAATCTCGCGCTCATTATTTTTTATGGGTATGCCCTGGCGACAATTATATACACGTGCATTAATTTCAAAAAGACCGAGAGAACCACAGCAGTTGTCTTGACCGCTTTTCCTATTATAGTCGGAATTGGTGTGTGCCTGCAACAGATATTTGTCGGGTTCCTTTTCACCGGCGCAGCTTTTTCACTCGTGCTGCTGATTTCATATCTATTTTTACAAAACAAGAGGAGAACGCGCGACAGCCTCACGGGCTTGTACAACAGGCTTGCATTTTCGGATGACATGGACAGGGCTGCGGGTGGCAATGAGCGCGGCTATGTCGCGGCGGTCGCTTTAGATGATTTCAAGCTCTTCAACCAGACCTTCGGTCAGGAAAAGGGCGATGAGCTTTTGAGAAACGTCGCCGAATATCTTGTGGGCGTCTCGCCGTCAAAGACCTGCTATCGTTATGGCGGCGACATTTTCACGCTGATACTTAAGGAAGCGTCGGCTGATGAGGTTGAAAAATTAGCAAATGAAATACTGAGCGGTTTCAAAAATAACTTCAATATGCAAGCCGCCATCGGGTGCTCCATTTCCGCTTCGATTGGAATTGTAAAGTATCCGCATTCTTCTGAGAATAAGTATCACTCGATTGTAACCGCTCTCGACTTTGCGGTATTTCAAGCAAAGCAGCGCGGAAAAGGGCGGATTGCCTATTACAGTGAGAGGATAATAGAGCAGCTCAAGCGAAAGCACGATGTTGCAGAAGCCATTGCCCGAGGCGTGGAGAAAAGCCTATTTGAGGTTTATCTCCAGCCGATATTCCACACGTCCAAAAAGACGTTTTCGCGGTCCGAGGCTCTTTTGCGTCTAAATGACGAAAAGCTCGGATTCATCTCCCCCGCAGAGTTTGTGCCAATAGCAGAGGAGACAGGTGCAATTATTGAAATAACATATAACACGCTCGACAGAGTCTGTTCATTTTTGAGCGAAAACAGGCACGTGTTGAGGGATGATTTCTCAATTTCCGTGAATTTTTCCGCAATTCAGTTCACGCAAAAGGACATGGTGAAAAGAGTAATTGATATTGTAAATAAGTATGACATATCGCCGTCTCTTGTAAAGATTGAGGTGACAGAGAGCGTCATATTGGACTCGATTGCAGATATAAGAAGCGCGATGACGTCGCTAAACCGGTTTGGAATCTCATTTGCTCTCGACGACTATGGCCAAGGTTACTCGAATATCGCTTATTTGCTCAATCTGCCTTTTGACATTGTAAAGCTCGACAAGAGCATCGTGGATGACATAGAAAAGAACCGCAAATTTGCCGGAGCACTTGTGCAGATGTTCAGGGGTATGGGCAAGGTTATAATAGCGGAGGGCGTCGAAACAGAGCGTCAAATGGAAATTATAAAAAGTATAGGCTGTGATGAGATACAGGGTTTTTATTACGCAAAACCGGCGCCTATGTTACAGGTGCTCGGTTTGTTTTGTGCCGATTGATAAATAGAAAAATCAGTTTTCCGCGGCCGAGGTGAGGGTAACGCGTCACGCGAATTCGGCCGGGCGATATTGCGCTTCAGAGGAGAAAAATGAAAACATCGTTTAAAGAGCGGTTCACAGTTTGGAAGAATAATTTGTCGCTCAACAATTATATCCTAAGCTTGTTTTTGGCGCTTATGGTTTTGGCATCCTTCGCCAGTATCATAGGAAACTTGATTACGAAATTTCCCATGTCGGCAAATATAAAGTGGATTTTCTCACTGTTCCTTTGTGCCATGGGCTTTTTTCTTCTGTGGAAGGACATGCTGCTTGAAGCGTACAAAGCGCTTATTTTTGCCGCAGTGATATTTTTAATAATACTTCCATCGTGGTTTTATGGCGGCGGCGACAATACAATCACTCTCTTGTACTTATTGCTCATTCTGGTGGAGGCTTTCCTCATGCTGGAGAGCAGCATTCTAAAATGCGCCTTTGCCGTGGTTTCATCCGGTGTTGGTGTCTTGTTGCTGACAATCTCATACAGATACCCGGAATGGGTGCAGAGCACGCAAGAACAGAATATCTACGCGGACAGTGTTATGCAGCTTGTGATTGTCTTTTTGCTGATAACTATCTCCATCTCGGTTTACACAAGCAGATATCGGCGCCAGAACGGGCTTTTGAGACTTCTAAATGAGCGCCTGGAAAAGCTTGCAATTACCGATGAAATGACAAGTATATACAATAAAAGAAAAATTCAAGAGCTTCTCTCACAGCTTTGCGGTGACGAAAAGATAAATGATATCTATGTCGCAATGCTCGATATTGATGAGTTCAAAGCGATAAACGACACATATGGCCACATAGTCGGAGACAAGGTCATTGTTCACATGGCCAATTATCTTGCGCAGATTGTGGGAAACGGCGGGTTTGTCGGGCGCTATGGCGGCGATGAATTTATGGTGATATTGTTCAACATGGCCGACGATGAAATAAAAACACTGGCAGGCGAGCTGCTGAGAGTACCCGACTTTAGCAGCAGCATCATGGTTACAATAAGCCTTGGAATTGCAAAATACGAGCGCGGTCAGGATTGCGCGTCGCTGACATCCATGGCGGACGAGCTACTCATGCAGGCCAAAAGAAACGGCAAAAACAACGCCCAGCTGTGGGGTGCAATCGAGCTTACAAACGTATAAGCCAAATTATAAAAAAAAGAGCGGCCGCTCGGAGGTATCGAGTGGCACGCTCTTGCCGAAATTCGGACATTTATATTTTGATTGCGCGATGAAAGCACACCTTCATTCAAGGGTGCATCATCTTATAGGCTCCTCCAGCCTTTTCATTTCCTTTTTGAATTGAACAAAAAACATGATGGCCGTCGTCGCGACAGCGAAGAGATCGGCGACCGGCTCTGCCATAAATACGGCTGAGGTTTTGTCTGCAATAAACATAGGCAAAATATAGATGAGCGGAATCAGCAGGAAAATTTTGCGCAGAAGCGCGAGGAAAAGTGAGCTCTTTGCGTTGCCGAGCGCAATGAAGGTCTGCTGGCACGCAATCTGGATTCCGAAAAAACACGAGACACACATATATATCCTAAGAGCCCTTGCACCAACAACCAAAAGCTCTGCATCACTGTTGAAGATGAGCACAAATGCTTGGGGAAACAGCATAACGGCGGCCCATAGAAGTGTTGAAAAACTGACACAGCATATCAGAAGAAGCTTGAAAGCTGATTTTACACGCCCTGCATTGCGAGCGCCGTAGTTGTAGCTGATAATGGGCTGCGCTCCTTGCGTCAGACCCATCAGAGGAAGCATTGAAAACTGCATGACGCTTGTCAAAATTGTCATGGCGCCGACCGCGACATCCCCGCCGTATTTGAGCAGTGAGGAGTTGAAGCACAGCGCGATTAGGCTCTCTGTGGACTGCATGATAAAAGGTGAAAGGCCGAGCGCGAGACACGGCATAACGAGATTTGCCGACAGCCGCAGGTTCTTTTTTCTGATGCGCAGTGTTGTCTTTTTGCCGGTGAGAAAGAGCAGAATCCACACCATTGAAATCGCCTGTGAGATAATCGTCGCGAGAGCTGCCCCGGCAACGCCCATGTCAAAGCCAAATATGAGTATGGGGTCGAGAATGATATTGGTTATTGCTCCGATAAGCACGGTGAGCATACTTGTCTTGGCAAAGCCCTGAGCACTGATGAAAACATTCAGACCGAGCGTCAGCTGTACAAAAATTGTGCCTAAGCTGTAGATGTTCATATACTCGAGAGCATAGCCCACCGTGTTCTCGCTGGCGCCAAACAGCATCAGCAGGTCACTTGCGAAAAACTGAAAGACTGCGGTGAGCAGCACTGAGATTATGACAAGCATTGTGGTGCAGTTTCCCAAAGTCCTTTCTGCGCTTTCGTGGTCGCCTTTGCCTAGAAAGGTCGATGCTCGCGGCGCGCCGCCAAAGCTCACAAGCGCCGCAAAAGCCGATATTATCATTATAAGAGGCAGACAAACACCGACACCTGTGAGAGCCAGCTTCCCGACGCCCTCAATGTGGCCTATATACATTCTGTCGACGAGGTTGTAGAGCAGGTTTATAATCTGCGCCGCAATCGCCGGCATTGCCAGCTTAAACAGCAGCTTTCCGACACTCCCGGTGCCCAGAGATTCTGTCTTGTTTTGTTCCATAAATTTGCGCTTCCTGTTGGTTTAAATTTTTACCTTACATTTGTTGACATATATACAAAGTCATCGTACAATAGTTTACACAGAAACAGTCAAAAAGTCAACTATTTACCGGAGATGGAATAATGATAAATATAAGCGACTATTTAAATTATCAAATTTGTGTGGGCGAGCTCTATTCAAAGCTTTTGGACGCAGCCGCCGAGGAGCATAAGCTGACCAAGCCGGAGGCCGCGATTTTGATTTTTCTAAAGAACAATCCGGACTTTGACACAGCGCGGGATATCGCAAAATACCGAGGACTTTCCAAGGCGTACGTCTCAAAGGCTGTGGATCATTTGCTTCAAAAGAGTCTGATAACCGTTGTCACAGACAAGGTGGACAGGCGTCTGCAAAGGCTAAAGCTGACAGCAAAGGCGCAGCTTCCGGCAGATAGATTGAGACAGGTTCAAATCCATTTTGTGGATATGATAACCCGTGGAATTTCCGAGCAGGAAAAAAGCATATTCGTCTCCTCCATGGAGAAGATTTCAAGCAATGCCGAGCAGATTCTCTGTGGCCTTGTAAAGATTGACAAATCCGACGACGAGACATGTTGAGGATTTAAGTAGGCGGGACATCTGCTCTTTGGAGCGACTGATGCTCGATAAAACAGATTTGCTGTGTTTGAGGATTCTCATTTGATGAATGCCGCGCAGCATGAAAATAAGCAGCAGACCAGCATTTATTTGCAGGCTGCGGCTTATTTTTTTATACTTAATCAGACATAACTTTATTGTAAAAGAAAAGGGGCAAATTATCCGGTCGGGAAAGAGCCGTCTTCTCATTTGCGGAAAAGTGTTACCTTTTTGGACACTAAAAAATAATGGCGGTGGAATATGCGCAAAAAGACATTTATAATTGATGAAAATAAGTGAGAAATTTATGACAGCGGCTCGAGGCGCGAGGGGTTGACTGCCAGAGCTTTAAAAATCGATAATTTCAATCAGTAAGCGCTATATTTACAAAATAAGGGGTAAGTGCGATGCAGGAGCTGTTTGAGAGGGCGGTGTTGTCCTCTGCTGACAAATGGATGGATGATATAGAAAATGATACGCTGCGTGCGGTGAGAAAGCTGCTTGAAATCGGCGAGCTTATGACGATAAACAGCTATCAGCACGAGTTGATTGTCAGGGCGAAAAAAGTGTTGGAAAGAGACAGCAAGGGCTACGGAAAGCTTGCGGGGCATATCTGCAAAAGCGTTGACCGAAGCACATTGCATGAATTCTTCACCGACTTTGCGTACAACGGTCTGACAAAGGGCGCGAGAAAAATAAGGGAAATAAAAAAAGACCGCGGGCTAAATATCCCATGGTCGATTACTTTAGAGCTTGGAAAGAGCGGTACGGGAGATGAGCTTTTTGACTGGCAAAGCAAAGTGATAGAAGAAGGAGTGGAGCTTGGCATATACTCTTATGTTCTCGACGCCACGAGTTGGCAGTGCGGTATCGAGGCGCCTATTTCGCTGGTGTCAAAATTTGAGGAGTGTTCGTTTTTTATTTTATGCCGTCCGGAAACGGTCCTTGCGGCAACGTCGCTTGACGATGTAAAAAACACGATGTTTATGATTGAAGCGGACAAAGAAAAATATGAGGAAGCTGTGAAAATGCTGACCTCTTCAAGAAGATTGTGGGGAGCCTTTTTTGTCTATGATGACAAGGAGGCAGAGCTGATTGCCGCGGGCAAATTCTCGTCAAAGCAAAAGCCCGCAGACAGCGATGTGGTTATGTTGGTCGCAGCAAAAGAATGCAGCGCAGAAAGCATTGCAAAAGTCGGAGCATATGTCGGCACTCGGCGAGAAAAAGGCTGTCCGGGCTGCGCGTTGCTCGAGTATCAGCGGGATATCGCGGGGCTTTCAAGGAAGATGACGGGTGTGCCGCTGTTTTTTGAAATTTGCTGCGGAAAGGAAATATTCTCGTGGCCAATAGCCAACGATGATATTAGTCTTTGCGGCTCATTATCGGAGACGTTGGAAAAGCTCAGGTATTAGGTGAGGGCTCTTTTTTTATAATGCTGCTCGAAGCGCCGACTGCCGCAAACTTGAAAAGACCGACAATCTGCGCCGGAGACATGTCGGAATCCTCTTTAAGCCACCGAATTATAGCAACACGGAAGGCGTCGGTGAAGAAATCGGCGTAAAATTCGTTGCTTTCATTTTCCGCAAAGCTCTGTTTTAGATAATTGAAGGCTATCGGCTGCAAAAATTCGCCAAAAAATTCCGTGAAAGAGTTTTGACCCTGCAACGCGAAAGCCTTGATATAAAAAGCGCGGTTCTCATGAAAGTAAGTGCAAAGGTCTTCGAAAAAATCCCAACCGTTCTCGTAGGAGCGCGCCTTGGCTCTCGGCATAAATTCATAATAAAAAATCCAATTGACAAGGTCATATTTGTCTTTGAAGTGATAGTAAAAGCTTTTGCGGCTTAGCCCGCAGCCCTCGCAGATTTCTCCCACGCTGATTTTTTCGAGCGGATGATTTTTGAGAAGCTGCTTGAGAGAGTCGGACAGAGCTTTTTTTGTAATTGTTGATTCAGGCATATCAATCTCCTTAATAAAAGATAATTTTACCAAAAGCAGATGAACAAATCGTGAAAAAAGCGCAAATACTTTCACAGAGTCCGTATAAGACTCGCAGTCAGAGCTCAGATTGCTCTTGAAGTCGCTGTGGCAAAAAGATATAATTAATATGAAAATTTCAGTGGGGAGATGTGAATATGGCCGAGCTAAGATGGAATCCGATTTTAAAGGACTGGGTTATGGTCGCCGGAAATAGGCAGTCGCGCCCGCAGATGCCGCGAGATTGGTGCCCATTTTGCCCGGGGAGCGGGAGAGTGCCCGAAGCGTACGATGTATATCGTTATCCGAATGATTTTCCCGCGCTGTCAGAGAACCCGCCAATGCCCGACGACGTCTCAAGCGATGAGCTGTTTTTGACCGCAGAGTCTTACGGAAAATGTGAGGTGCTGCTCTATTCGCCGGAGCATAATGGCACTGTGGCAAAGCTGTCGGATGAGCATGTCCACAAGCTGGCGCGAATGTGGCGCGATGTCTTTTCCGAGATGAAGAGCGACCCCAAAATCAAGTATTCATATATTTTTGAGAATCGCGGCGCTGTTGTCGGCGTGACCATGCCGCATCCGCACGGTCAGGCATACGGTTATCCGTTTGTCCCCAAAAAGCTGGAGCAGGAGCTGGAGTCCGCGGTCGAATACTATGGTGAAAAGCACAGCTGTATTTTCTGCGACCTGCTGGAGGCTGAAAAAAAAGACGGCAGAAGAGTAATTTTTGAAAACGAGCATTTTACGGTTTATGTGCCGTTTTTCTCACAGCTGACATACGGGGTATACGTGTGTGCAAACGAACATGTGTCCGATTTGTCACAAATGTCAAATTCGCAGCTTGACTCACTCGGCGAGACTGTGCGCAGCGTCAACGGGATGTATGACAGCCTTTTCGACACCTGCTTTCCCTATATGATGTGCATGCACAATGCCCCGGTGAATACCGGGATAAGTGATGTGGAAAATGCATATCATTTTCATATAGAATTCATGCCACCCATGCGCTCTGCTTCTGTCCAACAGTTTATGGCCTCCTCCGAGAGCGGAGCCGGGGCTTGGTGCAACCCGAATTGCCCCGAGCAAAAGGCACAAGAGCTCAAAGCCGCATATGAAAAATACACGGACAAAAGGTGCTAACGCGAGCGGGCTTGTGGGAGCTTGCGAAGAATAGTGTCAATGAGGCTTTGGCTTTGTGCACCGCGCAAAGCCAGGGCCTCTTTTCAAAATAGATTGACAGTGACAGCAGCCACAAGTAAAATAATTGTAACAAGAATACTTACAGTTTGGAGAAACTCAATTGAAAATTAAAGCACTTGCATTTGCGGCGGGCCTTCTTGCGATGGGTCTTTGTGTTGTGTCGTGCTCAAACAGCGGCACAGAAGAGAATAAAAGAACCGCAAAAGGCAAATATGTCAAAATAACGGCAGAGCAGGCAAAGGCCGTGATGGAGGAAAATAAGGAAGCGATAATTGTCGATGTCCGCACGCGCGAGGAGTATGAGGACGTGCATATTCCGGATGCTGTGCTTATTCCAAACGAGACAATAGAAGACGAAAAGCCCGCGATGCTGCCGAATCTCGACGATGTGATACTCGTATACTGCCGCTCGGGCAGGCGAAGCAAGCAGGCAGCCGAAAAGCTTGTCTCCATCGGCTATACGGATGTGCGCGATTTCGGGGGCATAAACGAATGGCCATATGAAACAGTCGCAGGAAAAGGAGAAAAAAATGCTTGATGTAATTGCCAGAGTGCTGATTTACGCCGGAATTGCCGTTTCTGCGTGTCTGCTTGTCGCAAGTGTCATGGCTTTCTTCAAAACGCGGAAAAAAGGGATTTTGGTCAACCTGCTGACGGCTGTGGCGGTGTTGGTGGTTTTGATATACATCGCGGTCATGGCGCGTGATACATGCTTTTCCTGCATGCTGTCGCCGTATGTCAGCTTGCTTATATATGCCGGGCTTGTGATTTTGACGTCGCTCATTCTCGGCGACACTATAAAGACGATGAAACAGCAAAAAAAGAGCGAATGACAGAAAACAGGGATAAGGATAGTCTGGAGGCATCGGGAAGCAAAAAGAGTCGAAGAAATATTTGCGCGCCTTGTCAGAAAACTGCCGTGAAAATTACAAAGCAAAGCTTCAGCTGCAACAGACCACAGAGCCGTTTGAACCGAAATAAGTAAAGGAAGTGATAAGTTGCAATACCTGATAGCATTTTTGGAGGGAATAATCACATTTATTTCTCCTTGTCTGCTCCCAATGCTTCCCATATATCTCGTCTACTTCGCCGCTGACGCACCGGGAGACGGAAAAAAGAAGAAAACGCTGGTGAATTCACTGGGATTTATTTTGGGCTTCACGATTGTGTTTGTTCTGATGGGCGCGTTTGCCGCGTCAATCGGCTCGCTTTTGAAGCAGCATCAGACGGCGGTTAACGTCATATCGGGGCTTGTCGTCGTGATATTCGGACTGAATTTTACGGGGCTTTTCAACTTAAAGCTTCTGAATGGGACACACAGAGCAAAGAGCAGCTCAAAGCCTCTCGGCTTTTTTTCGGCGATTGTTTTTGGCATGGTTTTTGCGGTGGGCTGGACGCCTTGCGTGGGCGCGTTTCTCGGCTCAGCGCTGCTGCTTGCATCCCAGCAGGGCTCTTGGCTTGCAGGAGTTTTTATGCTGACACTCTACTCTTTGGGGCTTGGAATACCTTTTGCGCTCAGCGCGGTGCTGATTGACAGGCTTAAGGGCGCGTTTGACTTTATAAAGCGCCACTATAAGACAATTAACTTGGTTTGCGGACTGCTGCTCATCGCCGTCGGAGTGCTTATGATGACGGGGAAAATGGGCGCGCTGCTCGCAAAGCTGACTGTTTGAGGGGATAAAACATGAAAAAAACAATTATATATGCAGTTGCTCTGGCGCTTGTTTTGGCGCTCGCGTTTTTCGGATATTCGGCGCTCAAGGGCAAGTATAAGCCTGAGGTAGACCTTGCGCCGCCCGCTGCGCAAGATGACAAAGATTCTTTGCCCTCAGAGAGCGAGGCGGAGAAGACGAAAGCACCGGATATAGTCCTCATTGACGCAGATGGAAATGAAACCAAACTCTCCTCCTTGCAGGGAAAACCCGTTGTGCTGAACTTTTGGGCAAGCTGGTGCGGCCCTTGCAAGGGCGAGATGCCTGATTTTCAGAATGTATACGACGAGTATAAAGACAAGGTGAACTTTGTAATGCTCAACCTCACGGATGGCTCGCGCGAGACGGTTGAGAGCGCGAGTGCGCTCATAAATGAAATGGGCTATACTTTTCCGATATATTTCGATTCAAACGGTGAGGGCGCGCAAAAGTACAGCATCAGTGGCATTCCGACCACGTTTATCATCGATTCGAACGGAAATGTGATGGGATATATCCAGCAGGCGATTCCGGCCGATGTGCTCAAGGATGCGCTCGACGAGCTTTTAGCCCAGTGAAATTGCGCGCATATTGTGTTTTTTGTGCGGGAAGTGCTTGCCTAAGACAAATAAAGAGATGCCGGAGAATGAAATGAATAAGAAGCTGCGCACTGTTTTGCAAATTATCGCGATACTTATACTTATTGTATTAGCATTTTTTCAGTTCAGGGACAGAATATTTACGGATGAGCCGCCTGCGGCGGGTGGACAGGAAAACTCATCTCTGCACCAGGAGCAGGCAGATAAAAAGACGGTTTTTGAGGATGAGGAATACACCTCAAAAGAAGAACTTGCAGCCTATATACATGAGTTTGGGCATCTTCCGACCAATTTCATAACAAAAAATGAGGCCGAGGCCATGGGCTGGGAAGATAAACAGGGCAATCTGGCGGATGTTGCGCCCAAAAAAAGTATTGGCGGGGGCCGATTTGGCAACTATGAGGGTTTACTTCCAAACAAAAAAGGGCGCGAGTGGCGCGAATGCGACGTAGGCTACAAAGAGGGCTACAGAAACGCAAAGCGCATTGTCTACTCGAACGATGGGTTGATTTACTACACCGAGGATCACTATAAAACCTTTTTGCTGCTGTACGGTGAGGAACAATGATAGCGATATATCTGGACATGAGAGAATTTTTGACTGTTGAGGCTCTGCATGAATACCTGATGGAGACAATGACTTTTTCCGCATACTATGGTAAAAATCTGGACGCGCTCTATGACGAGTTGACCTCAATAGAGCAGCCGACACACGCATTTATTATCTGCCCGCCAAAGGGAAGCTCTCCGATATGTGAATATCTCGAGCGCATCTATTGCGTCTTTGCGGACGCCGAGCTGGAAAACCCCAACTTTTCATTTAATCTGGAGTATGCCGGCTGATATGCTGCGCAAACAAAGCCGCTTTGCAGGGCGTGATGCTTTCAAATGCACAAGCTGGCGAGGCGCAATCTGCAATAGAAAATGACAGGGGCTTATCCAAAATGGATTTGGCACCTGTCATTTTTTCATGTGCTTAAATTCAGACCGAATCAGCGCAGGGTCGTCGATGGCGCACAGTATTCGGGATAGCCAGGCGCTTCGAGAAAATATGTCTTGGTCACGGGTCGAAGACAGAGATAAGCGGCGGCACCGACAGAGGATGCGGCCAGTATGAGAACGGCCGATTCAAGAACAGGCTCGGCGCCGAAAATCCCAAAATCAATCAGCCTTGCTGCGGCGGGAACAAGCGCCAAAAGCATGGCAGTGATGCAGAGGAAGACGCCTCTTTTGCCGCCGGTGATTTCTCTCAGCGTTTTGAGCGGCTTTTTTTCGCCGAAGAGCAGCGACACAGTGAGCAGCAATGAAAATAATACAAAGGCACTTCTGGCCGAGCTGCCCACGATATAGGACTTTTCAAATACGGCGCGCAGCGCGAGCAGAAAAAGGTTGAGGGCAAGCGAAGACAAGAGGATGATTGCGGTGTTGCGAAAGGTCAGAAATTCTGTGATTTTTTTGTCGGGATGCAGCGCCTTAAAGAGCAGCGCGAAAATGACGAACAGCGCAAAAAAGCAGGCCAGCACGTCCGACACAAGCGCGGCCGAAGTTGCGGCAAGCAGGTTTTGGGCGGCGAAGGCGGAGCCTTTGACGGTTGCAGACAAAAGGTGCAGCGCAGTGCTTGAGACAAATGCCAAAAGTGCGCAGACTATGCTTTTCATGACAGAAAGTGCGCGGGCATGTGAACCGGGCTCTGACTGTGCGCTGTCATCTCGCAAAGCGGGAGCGCAGCAGCGGGCGTCAAGCGCATCGCACTCGGGGGACAGCGCCGATTCTGAAAATACGGGCGTCAGCAGGATTGCGGCAGCGGCGGCAGAAGCGATGCCCAATTTGATTTTTGTTTTGACTTTCATCAAGCCACCTCATGAAGTGATTATTGATGGAGAAATATTCCAAAAGTATATCGAAAGTATTTTAACATATTTTCTCGACAAATGCACACATTCGTTCTGATTGGTATGCGCGAATTGAAAAATAACGCTGTCAATGGTATTATTGAAAAAGATAATACAGTGAAGGAGCAGCGATGAAATTGCAGGGATTTGAAATGGCTCTGTCGCAAAATGCAAGAGCGGGTGCGGAGCTTGCGCTGATATTGGTCACGGTGCTCATCGGAGTGGCCGGTGCGGCAATAATGCTCGCCGTCGACAGAAGAAGCACTGCGGTGCCCGTCAAAAAGAGCAAATATCTGTGGGTATCCGCCGCGCTCAACGCAACCGCGCTTTTGACTTTGTTTTTTAATTGGACGGTGTTTTGGGGACTGGAATCGGACAAAGTTGATTCGGGCGCATATGGTCTTGCAAAGAGCATTCGTGTAATAAGCGGTGAGCTGGACATTAGAAGCGCCGGGGTCATAGCCGCATTTTGCGTCGCCGCAGTTATGTTTATTTTTGCGGTGTCGTCTATTGTGCTATTTGAAATACGCGCGGTGGGATGCCGCCGTTCGGCTCCAAAGGGACGCATCTCGGCAATTGCCGGCATCGCGTTTTTTCTGAGCTTTGCCGTTTTTTGTATCGTGACAAGGAATGCTCTTTTGCCGGAGGTTCAAGGCGGCACAGCTCCTCTCCGCATGACCGTGGCCCCTATTCTGTTTGCGGCGTTTTCCGTGGCGGGATGGATTTTTGCTTCAGAGAATAACAGAATCGGGAAAAGAGACGAGGTCAAGGCTTATGATTTATAAAATAACGGACAGGCTTGCTCCATGCGACGGCGAGGATCGCGCAGGGCAGACGGTTGCGCTAATCGGCGTCGCGCAGTGGGAGAGCTGCGAGCGGTATGAGAGGCTGCGCGAAAGCATCGATTTCACAATGGGCGAAATCAACGCGTGTAAGGCAGAAGTTCACTGGGACTGCCTGTCGGTGGAGTTTAAAATACCGACAAAGCAAAATGTCAGGCAGCCGGACAGGTTTTTCATGTGGATTGAGGATAACGGTGTCGTTATAGTGGATGATTCCGGCAAATCCAAATCAATTATCGATAAAATAATTGCCACAAAACGGTGGAAAAAGCCATCCTTGGAGCGTTTTATCTATGATTTTATCGAGATGCTTGTGGCCGAGGACCCGTCTTTTTTGACAGAGCTGGAAAAGCTGCTTGAAAATCTGGAGGAATCGGTTTTTGCGGGGGAATTTAACAGCTTCAACCGAAAGCTTATGGATTGCAGGAGAATGCTTATGATATTTGACGGCTTCTATTCCCAGCTGCTGCATGTCGTCTCGGAATTTGAGGAAAACGAAAACGGATTCTTTGAGGACGACAACCTCTACTATTTCAGAATGCTGGCAAGCCGTATATCGCAGACGCAGTCAGATTTGCGCGCGCTGCGCGACTATTCGAGAGAAGTAAGAGAGCTGTACAAAGCGCAGACTGATATGCGCGAAAATGAAATAATGAAAACCTTTACGGTTGTAACCTCTGTGTTTTTGCCGCTGACGCTTATAACGGGCTGGTACGGCATGAACTTCGAGCACATGCCGGAGCTTTCATGGGAATTCGGATATATTTCCGTCGGCATAATGTGTGTTGCGGTTGCGGTGCTTTGCATATGGTGGTTTAAAAAGAAAAAGTTCTTTTAAAATTGCGCAAAACAGTGGGGTGGAGTATGAATAAATTGACAAAGAGGTCGTGGCTGTCTTTCATTATTATCGGACTTGTGGGTCAGTTTGCATGGACTATTGAGAACATGTACTTCAATGTTTTTCTCTACAAGACCATAAGCACAGAGCCGGGATATATTGCGTCTATGGTGGCGGCCAGCGCAGTTGTTGCCACGCTCACAACGCTCGTCATGGGCGCCGTCTCAGACAGAATCGGAAGGCGCAAGCCATTTATATGTGCCGGATACATACTCTGGGGCCTCTCAACAATGGCATTTGGAATGATAAGCGTGGAAAATGCCGGAAGGTGGTTTCCTACAGCAAACGCGGTGTCTGCCGCTGCGGTGATGGTGATTGTCATGGACTGTGTCATGACATTTTTCGGCTCAAGCGCCAACGACGCGGCGTTCAACGCTTATGTAACCGATTCCACCTCAAAGAGCAACAGAGGAAAGGTGGAGGCGGTGCTCGCGGTGCTTCCGCTTATGTCAATGCTTGTCATATTCGGGGCATTCGACAAAATGACGCAGGCAAGCAGGTGGCGCGAATTTTTTCTCATATTCGGAATTGCCGTGACGCTGACGGGGATTGCCTCAATTTGGCTGCTAAAGGAAAGCGCGGTACAGAAAAAGAAAACGCCTTTCTTCTCCGACCTCGTCTATGGCTTCAGGTTTTCCGTGATGCACAACAATAAAAAACTGTACACGGCGCTCTTTGCATTTCTTGTCTTTTCAATTGCGGTGCAGGTATTCATGCCTTACCTCATCATCTACATGCAATATTATCTCAAAATTGACGCATATGCCATTGTGCTCGGCGTTGTGCTCATAACAGCTTCGGCTGTCAGCGTCATCGGCGGAAGAGAAATTGACAAGGTCGGAAAGCTGCGGTTTGCTATTCCCGCCAGCGGGGTGATGTTCGCAGGCCTTGTCGCGATGTTTTTCGCCAGAGGCTTTGCGGCCGTAATAATAGCGGGGATAATCATGATGTCGGGATACATGCTTGTGACAGCCGCACTGTCGGCCACAATACGCGACTATACACCGTTGGACAAAGTCGGACATTTTCAGGGTATACGAATGATATTTGCCGTGATGCTGCCGATGATTGTCGGTCCGTTTATCGGGTCTGCCGTGATAAAGGGCTCAAGCAGCACATATGAGGAATTGGGAGCTGTCAAAAATGTGCCCACGCCATATATTTTTCTTGCCTCCGCAGTCGTGCTTATGCTTGTGGCGGTACCTATAATCAAACTGAGGCGAGGAGAAAAAAATGAAAACAGTGTGGGGTGAAGCGCTTGACAAAAACAAGGTTTTGCAGGAATACCCCCGTCCGATGCTCGTGCGCGAAAGCTATATAAATCTCAATGGCGTCTGGAAATATGCAATAACAGACAAGGGTGAAAATCCGGACGCATTCGACGGCGAAATAGTAGTCCCATTTTCACCCGAATGCGAGCTGTCCGGCGTAAAGAGAAGCGTAGGCCCCGCCGATACGCTCTGGTATGAGAGAAGTTTTTGCCTGGAAAAAAAGAAGCAAAGCGACAGGGTATTGCTCAATTTCGGTGCAGTCGACCAAGCTGCGACCGTTTATGTAAACGGAAAAGAGGCGGGTTCGCACACGGGCGGATATACGGCTTTTACCCTCGACATAACCTCGCTGGCAAAGGCAGAAAACACACTTACGGTAAAGGTCACGGATTCGTCGGACACTTCCTATCACTCGCGAGGCAAGCAAAAGACAGAGCGCGGCGGGATATGGTATACCCCGCAGAGCGGAATCTGGCAGACGGTTTGGCTGGAATGCGTGCCGTGCGATTACATCAAAGCTCTTAAAACGACGCCCCTATTTGATGAGAGCGCCGTCGAGCTCACGGTAAATGCAAATACTAAGGGTATGTGTGTCTTTTCCATGGGCGGCAAGGAAGTGTATTTTGACTCTGACACATCGGTGCGCATACCTGTGGAGAATATGACGCCGTGGACGCCTGAAAACCCATTTCTCTACAGCTTTTTTGTGACGTTTGGCGAGGATAAAATAGAAAGCTATTTTGGTATGCGCAAGTTTTCCGTAAAACCAGACAGCAGTGGCTGCAAAAGACTGTTTTTAAACAATGAGCCGTATTTTCACACAGGACTTTTGGATCAGGGCTACTACAGCGACGGAATGTACACCCCACCCTCTGATGAGGCGATGATTTTTGACATAGAGACGGCAAAAAAGGCCGGTTTCAATATGCTCAGAAAGCACATTAAGATAGACACAATGCGCTGGTATTATCACTGTGACAGGCTGGGAATGCTCGTCTGGCAGGATATGGTAAACGGCGGCGGCGATTACAGCTTTTTTACAATATCGTCACCTCTTGTGACGGGAATCCACTTTAATGACACAAATTACAAGCGCTTTGCAAGACAGAGCGCCGAGGGGCGCGCGCAGTATATTCGCGAGCTTTTAGAGACAATAGAGCAGCTTTACAACTGCGTGTCGCTGGCAATGTGGGTTCCGTTCAACGAGGGCTGGGGGCAGTTTGACTCAAAGAAGGTCGTGAAAAAAATTGTCTCTTTGGACGCAACGAGGACGATTGACCACGCCAGCGGATGGCATGACCAGAAAATAGGAGACATAAAGAGCCTCCATGTATATTTTAAAAAGTACCGCTTCAAAAAAGACAAGCTGAAAAGAGCCGTGATTTTATCGGAGTTTGGCGGGTTTAGCTATCGCGAAAAAAACGACGACTCCTTCAATGAGCGGGATTTTGGATATAGAAAGTTTAAGTCCGGCGAAGAGCTTGTGCAGGCGTGGGAGAGGCTTTACCGCGAACAGATTATCCCAGCCGCAAAAAAAGGCCTCAGCGCCGCGGTGTACACGCAGCTCTCCGACGTCGAGGAGGAGCTAAACGGACTCGTCACGTATGACAGGAGAACGGTTAAGCTTGACTGCGAGAGGCTGCGAAAAATAAACGAAGAATTGAAAATTGCCGGAAGATAAAAAGAGCTGTGAAATGCAAACCATGCATTTCACAGCTCTTTTTTGGCAGATGCCGGAGGACTTGACAATCAGATGTCGAGAACGTTTAGTCCCGTGTAGTCGTCCTTGATTCTTGTGATTTCACCGTCCAGAACGCGGATGAAAATCTCGGAGGTTGCACAAATCACACATTTGTTGAGGTGACCTCCGACGACGCTTCCGTCTTTCAGGCCAAGGTTCACATGCAGGTGTATGTATGGGTCACCGTTTTCGGAAACTGTGATGTTGCCGACAAGGCTTGTGATTTCGGCTTCGCACTCTATTTTGTTGGAATAGTACTTTTTCTCGTCGACGGAATATATTCCAAACTCCGCGCAATCAGCCGCGCCTATGCCTGTGACGACCCCGAGCCTGATTTTATATTCGGAAGCCGTATTTTTTACACATTCCACGACATCCTCACCCGGCAGAAGCCGAAGCGCAATTGTATCGCCAAATTTTCTTGTGAGCATACTTTTATTTCCCTTCTGTTTTGTTTTTGATTCTGAAATAGCATTCCGGGCAAAGCGCGCGGTATTCAACCCTATCCACCTTGTCGATTGCCACCTGCGCACCTGAAAAGACATATTTGCCATCCACTTGGCGAGCGTTTATCATGGCCTTTTTCCCGCACTCGCATATGGTTTTGAGCTCTTCGACGGTGTGCGCAATTTCCAGCAGCCTGACGCTGCCCTCAAAGCCATTCATGAGAAAATCCGTGCGCAGACCATAGCAAATTACAGGTATATTGAGCTCGACCGCCACATGAAAAAGCTCGTCGATTTGCGCTCTCGAGAAAAACTGAGACTCGTCGGTGAGCACACAGTGCACAGCGCTTTTTTCGTGCTGCGCATTGACATAATCATATATATTTTGCGAGCTGTCGGCGAGAAAATCCACTTTTCTTTTGACGCCGATGCGGCAGACGAGCATATTGTCGCCCTTTGTGTCAATCTTCGGCTTAATCAAAAGCACATGCATCCCGCGCTCTTCGTAATTGAAAGCGACCTGTATCAGAGACGTCGTCTTTCCGGAATTCATCGCACCATATCTAAAATACAGCTTTGCCATGGCCTACTCCGAAAGCGGCGCTTTTACATTATAGCCGAGTGTCATCAGGCTGTCACCGAGATGGACGTTTTCTACCTGCACAGCGGTGTCAAGGCGCAGGTCAATGTGGCTGAAATTCCAAAATCCGACTATTCCCAGCGCGACGAGTCTGTCTGCCATGACCTGCGCGTTTTCTCCGGGAATGCAGAGAATCGCGATTTTGGGTTTATTTTCCTTGCAAAAGTCCTCAAGACGCGATGTGCCGAGGACGTTGAAATCGGGGCTGTGCTCCAAAACCGCTTGGGGATTCTTATCGAATAAACCTATCAAATTGATGCCCTTTGCCTCATAGGCGAGGTATGAGGTGAGTGCCCTGCCTAGATTTCCGACGCCTATGAGAATGGCGGGGAGTCTGCTGTCGAGGCATAGGATTTTCTCTATTTCAGTCGCCAGCTGATCGACATTGTACCCATAGCCCTGCTGCCCAAAGCCTCCAAAGCAGTTCAAATCCTGACGAATCTGCGATGCGGTGAGATTCATCCTGCGGGCAAGCTCCTTGGAGGAAATGCGGACTATGCCGCTTTTTTGAAGCTCACAGAGAAAGCGGTAGTATCTTGGCAGACGCCTGACCACCTGTGAAGAGACTTGTGCATTGTCTTTCATAAGTAGAACCTCCGATTAAAGTGTCTTCATCGTGCCGATAACATAATCTGTGAATTGAGCGCAGGTGCAGCCGTCGTCGCGCCCTGTTATGGCCATCTTTTTGTCCTCAAACATGCATATATCGAGCGCCCGCTCGAGAATTGCGGCCTTGTCGGGACGCCCTATATGGTTGAGCAGCATCACCGTCGCGCGAAGCATAGAACAGGGGTCGGCATAGGCTGTGCGGTTTTCCTCAACCATTCTCGGCGCAGAGCCGTGGATTGCCTCAAACATGGCATAGTGTTTGCCGATATTTGCGCTTCCGGCTGTGCCGACGCCGCCTTGTATCTGCGCGGCCTCATCCGTGATGATATCGCCGTACAGGTTTGGCAGCACAATCACCTCAAACATCGTGCGGCGCGCATTGTCTATGAGCTTTGCCGTGAGGATGTCGGCGTACCAGTCATCCGTTGTTATTTCCGGGTATTCGCGCCCGATTTCATTGCAGAGACGCAGAAATTTTCCGTCGGTCTTTTTTATTACATTTGCCTTTGTGATGATGGAAACGCGCTTCTTTTTGTTATTGCGCGCGTATTCATAGGCGAGGCGGGCGATTCTTTTTGTGCCCTCGTCAGTCGTTATCGTAAAGTCAAGGCTCAAACCGTCCATATCAATTCCGCGGTCACCGACGGCATAAGCGCCCTCTGTGTTTTCACGGAAAAATGTCCAGTCTATTCCCTCGGATGGAAGCTTTACGGGGCGCACGTTTGCAAAAAGGTCAAGCTCGCGGCGCATGGCGACATTGGCGCTGCCCACATTGGGACCGCCATCACCGGCATCCGGTGTCGTGGTAGGTCCTTTCAATATCACATGGCATTTTTTGAGCTCGCACAATATTTCGTCGGGAATTGCCTTTCCTTTGGCAATGCGATTTTCGATGGTCAGTCCCTCAATTTCGCGAAACTCAACCTTACCGGCCACGACCTCGTCGAGGAGCAGCGAGCGCAGCACTGTCTCTGCGGAGGCTGTGATTGTGGGTCCGATTCCGTCGCCGCCGCAAACGCCGATAATCAGTTTGTCGAGCTTGCCGTAATCGATGAAATCGCCGTCGGCTGCCATTTTTTTGCAGCGTGCAAGCTGGCTTTCGACAAGCTTTTCGAACAAATCTTTTGCGCAGCTGATATCTACATTCATAGTATTACTTACCTTCCCTAGTGAAAATTAGCAGTCCACCGGACATAAGAACGCGGAATTTTCTCTCCGAAAGCTCGAGCTTTGCGCCATAGCTTTCACCCTTTGTGGCGTTGGTCACCGACACAAAACCTGTTTTTTCGGAGGATAAAATGCCGCTTATGGACAGTGTGTCTCCGAGCGATATCTTATCATAATCCGACACATTCTCAAAAACGAGCGGGACTATTCCCGCGTTAACCAAATTGTCCTTGTGTATTCTCGCAAAGCTCTTTGCGAGCACGGCTTTTACACCCAGATACAGCGGCACGAGCGCAGCGTGTTCGCGCGACGAGCCTTGACCGTAGTTTTCGCCGCCGACAATTATGCACTCTCCCGCGGCCTTGGCCCGCGCGGGGAATTGCTCGTCGCAGCGCACAAAGCAGTGGTTTGAGAGATATGGTATGTTTGAGCGATATGGCAGAAGCGAGGCGCCGGCAGGCATGATGTGGTCTGTGGTTATGTTGTCCGCTACCTTTAGAGCAACGGCGGCCTCCAGCTTGTCCCCGACGGGTTTTCCGGCCGGTGCGGGTTTTATGTTTGGACCCATCACAATTTCAACGCGGCCACTCTCCTCGGCCAAAGCGGGCAGATCAATCATGTTGTCGTTTATAAGAAATTCCTCCGGCATTTTCACGCTCAGGCCGCGGCAGAATTCGGTCGGGTCGGTGAGAACGCCCGTGAGAGCGCTGACGGCGGCCGTCTCGGGGCTGACAAGAAATACGCCCGCATCCTTTGTGCCGCTTCTGCCCTCAAAGTTTCTGTTGAAGGTGCGCAGACTGATTGCGCCGGAGCCGGGAGCCTGTCCCATGCCTATGCAGGGGCCGCAGGCACATTCGAGTATGCGCGCGCCAGCACCTATAATTGAGGAGAGGGCGCCGCACCGGGACATCATGTCTAAAACCTGGCGCGAGCCGGGAGAAATAGTGAGGCTCACTCCCTCTCGGACGGTTTTGCCCTTTAGAATTTCAGCAACCTTGAGCATGTCGAAGAGCGATGAGTTTGTGCAAGAGCCGATGCAGATTTGATTTACCGCGAGGCCGGCAAGCGTTGAAACAGGGACTACCTTGTCGGGCATATGCGGACATGCGCACATCGGCACAAGCGCAGAGAGGTCGATATCCACATTTTCATCGTACACTGCGTCAGCGTCGGCAAAAAGCTCAATATAGTCGCATTCGCGTCCTTGAGCCGCGAGAAAAGCGCGCGTCGTCTCATCGCTCGGGAAGACGCTTGTCGTGGCCCCCAGCTCCGTGCCCATGTTTGTTATTGTGGCGCGCTCCGGAACTGACAGCGTCTTCACGCCGTCGCCCGTATATTCCATTATTCTGCCCACGCCGCCCTTTACGGACAGCCTGCGCAATACTTCAAGTATGACATCCTTTGCGCCGACGCCGCTTCCCAGCTTTCCTGAAAGGCGAACCGAAGTTATCTTGGGCGCGGCGATATAATAAGCCCCGCCTCCCATCGCCACAGCGACGTCCATCCCGCCCGCACCGAACGCCAGCATTCCGATTCCGCCGCCCGTTGTGGTGTGGCTGTCAGAGCCTATTAGCGTCTTTCCCGGCTTGCCGAAGCGCTCGAGATGAACCTGATGACATATGCCGTTTCCGGGTCTTGAAAACCTGATGCCCCGCTTTTTGGCCACACTTTTTATAAATGCGTGGTCATCGGCGTTTTCAAAGCCCGATTGCAGCGTGTTGTGGTCGATATACGCCACCGAAAGCTCTGTTTTGACTCTTTTTATGTCCATGGCCTCAAACTCAAGGTATGCCATCGTGCCGGTGGCGTCTTGTGTCAGAGTCTGATCGATTCTAAGACCGTATTCGGATGTTTCGCCTAATTTGCCGTCCACAATATGGGCGGCCAAAATCTTTTGAGCTACCGTCAGCCCCACTATAAAACCCCCATTACTCTGAAAAATTTCCTATTGAACATTTTAACAATATCGTACAAGTATGTCAATTATATAACGCAGATTTTTGCATAATTTTTATGATTTTAAGAAAGACTAGGTAGAGACGGCTATGCAGCTGCGCGAAAGGCTTTTGGGCTATCAATTGCGCAAAGTGCTTTCTCGGCTGAATTAACGCACGGTGAACATGCCAAAACCCAATACCGCGGGTTTGGCAAAGGTGGCGGCGCGGCAAATGAGAGGTTATAATGGAAAAAGAGACAAAGAGAATAAAAAAGCAGGGCGAATCGCCAAAGGATGAGGCAAATGAAGAAAAAAAGCAGAGTGGAGGCGATGGCGACGACATCCTCGACACAGAGCTGATGCTCGAAACCTCCTCTGTGGCAAAAACCAAGGGAAGGTATCCTATTCACTGCTTGACCATAGTGGGACAAGTGGAGGGGCATACCTCGCTGCCCTCTGACACAAAATCGACGAAATATGAGCATGTCATACCGCTTCTTATCGCGATTGAGGAGGATCCCGAAATCGAAGGGCTTCTGCTCATACTAAATACCGTGGGCGGAGATGTGGAGGCGGGGCTTGCCATCGCCGAGCTGATAGCGGGAATGAGAAAGCCGACAGCGTCACTTGTGCTGGGCGGCGGCCATTCAATCGGGATTCCGCTGGCAGTGAGTGCGGGGCGCTCATTCATTGTGCCGACCGCCACCATGACGGTGCATCCGGTGCGGCACAACGGCACGGTGCTGGGAGTGCCGCAGACGATGAAGCATTTTGACAGAATGCAGGAGAGGATAACCGGCTTTATCAGCGACCATTCCAACATCACCCCAAAGAGATTTTCGGAGCTTTTGATGACAACCGGGGAACTGGTCATGGATGTGGGAACGGTTCTCGGTGGCGAGCAGGCCGTCAAGGAGGGGCTTATCGACCAGATAGGAACGCTGCGCGATGCAATGAACTATCTCAACAGAAAAATCAAGAGACGCAAAAAATAGTTTTAAACAGACAAATTTTATGGTATGATAGCATAGATAAATTATGGGCGTGTTTTCTGTCGGAGCATATGCTCCGAAATACATATACACTGTCCGCGAGAGGGTACATATGAGCATACTAGAGGGCTTTTTACAGGGCATTATACAGGGAATTACCGAGTTTCTTCCGGTTTCCAGCGATGGGCATCTGGCACTTTTTCAGCATTTCTTCGGACTTTCGGGCGAAAATGCGATGTTCTTTACGGTCATGCTCCATGTAGGCACTCTGCTCGCTGTGTTTATCGCGTTTTATAAAACTATCTGGGAGATGATAGTCGAGGCGTTTCGCATGATTGGCGATATATTTACCCGCCGATTTAAGTACAGCGAGGCCAACGAAGCGCGCCGCGGCGTTATAATGATTCTTCTGTCACTTGTGCCGCTGCTCGCATTCTTCTTTGTAAAGGATTGGTTTTCCGCACTCGCCGAGGATGGCGACATAATTGTTGAGGGCTGCTGTTTCCTCTTTACAGGCGCGCTGCTCTTCCTTGCGGATAAATGTGTAAAAGGTAAGAAGACAGCCATAGACATGAAACCGCGCGAAGCGCTGAGAATAGGCTTCTTTCAGGGATTGGCCGCTCTTCCGGGAGTTTCGCGATCCGGCTCGACAATTTCTATCGGACTGCTAAGCGGATTTTCCAAGGAATTTATGGTGAGCTTTTCATTTATAATGGGCATACCCGCAATCATGGGCGCGAGCCTGTTCGAATTTCTCGACGCGACCAAGGAGGGCATATCTTTTTCACTTCCGCTGATTATCGGAATGCTGACGGCCGCCGTCGTGGGCTTTGCCGCGATACAGCTGCTAAGATGGCTGGTCAAAACAGATAAATTCGGAATTTTTGCTTACTACACTTTGATACTCGGCGTTGTGGTGCTGGCAGTTGGAGTAATCGAGATGCTGGCAGGCAACGATATAGTTCATATTATAGGAAATATTTTCTAAATTAGGGGACAAAAAATGGCACAGTCTACGGCTAAAAGAGGCAGACCGACAAAACAACAGGCAGCTACAAAAAAAAGCCGCGATCTCCGCGAGGCTAGGCGCAAGCAGCGCGCGGGGCTTTATTCGGTGATTCTATTTGCTGTGGGTTTCATGCTTTTGGCAATAACTTTTATAGAAGGACAAAACGTGTGGAATTATCTGCACAGGTTTCTGTTTGGGCTTCTCGGCGTATGCGCATACATAACCGGCCCGCTTGTGCTGATGCTGGCGGTTATGTGTGCCTATCAAAAAACCGTTTCCACAGCCAAAATCATCGAGTCCGCGCTTTTTGCGATATCTTTTAGCGGCGCGCTTTTCATTTTCACAAAGCAGCAGCTGATGGGCGAGAGCTTTTGGGAGAAGCTGAAGAACCTCTATTTTTCGGGAATTTCAAAGGCGGGCGGCGGTCTTTCATCGGCGATATTAGGCGCTCCTCTCAGAGCCTGGTTTGGAACACCCGGCGCTGAAATCACGATTGCGCTGCTGATGTTTGTATTCATCATGCTTTTTGCGGGCAGAACGGTTGCCGATATAATAAACGGAGTAAAGCGCCCGATAGATTCCATAAAAGGAAGACTTGCGGCGGAGGCCGACGAGGAAGATGAGGAATCGGTTGCAAAGCAGGAGCGAAACTATCGCGAGGTGGAGCAGCAGGTGAATGAGAACGCCGCAAAATTGAAAGCGCGCACGCCTGTAAAGCGTTCAAAAAGTGCCGAAATAGACATTTCAATCGACGGAGAACTGTCAAAAGCAAAGAGAACGGACATTAAAATAGACGAAAACAACGCCTACAACGTCCCGCTTGGCCCGACCTTTGACCCGGTGCCGAGGAGCATCGAGCTGGAGCCCACAGGCCCCGCCGCACAGGTGGTCAAGGAAATTTTCGAAAAGTCTCAGCGCGAGGCGGAGCTCGAGGACAAGCTGTTTGCAAAGTTTGAAAAGAGCACACAGCAGACGAGTGTAAACGAATATGCAAAAGCGCCCGGCGACAAGCTCGACGAGCTTGTGAAAAAAGCGTCTCAGCCAATCTCCGCCCAGACCGCAAAAGCAGAGCCTGTGCGCAGGCACACGGAATACAGATTTCCGCCGATAGGAATGTTGAAAAAAGCTGTCGCCAAGCCGCAGAGCAATGTGACAGCGGAGCTGCGCGCAAATGCGGACAAGCTTGTCTCGACACTCGAGAGCTTCGGCGTCAAAACAAAGGTTGTCGATATTTCGAGAGGTCCCGCCGTCACGCGCTATGAGCTGCAACCGGAGGTTGGCGTCAGGTTGAGCAGGATTGTCAGCCTGAGCGACGATCTTGCGCTCAATCTTGCCGCACCGGGCGTGAGAATAGAAGCGCCGATACCAGGAAAGGCAGCGGTCGGCATCGAGGTTCCGAATAAAACAGTCAATATTGTAAATCTCCGTGAGGTTATAGAAAGCTCGGTGTTCACAGATGCGAAGGAGCCGCTGACCTTTGCGCTCGGCAAGGACATAAGCGGCGCGGTACAGGTGGGGGATATTGCGAAAATGCCTCATCTTCTCATCGCGGGCTCGACGGGCATGGGAAAATCCGTCTGCATAAATTCGATGCTTGTGAGCATGCTGTACAAATGCGCTCCAAAGGATTTGCAGCTCGTTTTGATAGACCCCAAAATGGTCGAATTTCAGTCGTACAACGGGATTCCGCACCTGCTGACACCTGTCGTCACGGATCCGCGAAAGGCGGCAGGGGCGCTCGGATGGGCAGTCGGTGAGATGCTCAAAAGATACCAGCTATTTTCAGAATCAGGCTCGAGAAATCTCGAGGAATACAATGCGATGGTGGACCGCGACTACGGTGACTACGTCTATGCGGACGACGACGATGAAACCCCGCGCAAGCTTCCGAGAATAGTGATTGTGATAGACGAGTTGGCGGATTTGATGATAGCCGCTCCAAATGAGGTCGAAAATTCGATTCTGCGCTTGGCGCAGATGGCCCGCGCGGCAGGGATGCATCTGATTCTTGCAACGCAGCGTCCGTCCGTAGACGTTATAACCGGCGTTATAAAAAACAATATACCCTCGCGAATCGCTTTTGCGGTTTCATCGCAGGTTGACAGCAGGACTATTCTCGACGGCGCAGGCGCAGAAAAGCTGCTTGGGCGCGGAGACATGCTGTATCTCCCTGTCGGTCAGCCAAAGCCAATGCGCATTCAGGGGTGCTATGTGAGTCAGGGCGAGGTTGATGAAATAGTCGACTTTCTCAAGCAGGACTACATCGCGCGCTACAATGAAAAGGTGATGGACGAGATAGACAGGCAAGCAGTCAAGGGCAAAAACAGCGGGGGAGGCTTTGAGCAGGAGGACGGCGACGACCCACTGTTTGAGCAGGCCATCGAGGTTGTTGTGGAGGCGGGGCAGGCATCCACATCGCTTTTGCAGCGAAGGCTGAAGCTGGGCTATGCCCGAGCGGCGCGCATAATGGATGATATGGAATCAATGGGAATAATCGGACCTTCCGAGGGAAGCAAGCCACGAAATGTCCTGATATCAAAGCAGCAGTTTCTCGAGAGAAAGCTCTCGAAAAAGGATAACACAAACTGACAGAAAGGCATAAATGGGCAAAAAGGGAATTTTGAGCAAAATATTCAAAATGCTCACCGCGATTCTGCTGTTCTCCGCGGTGCTCATCCTCATGTGGCTCTGCTACAAGGTCTATGTGCAGAAATCAATCGGCTGGGAGGATGTGTATGGAGCATTCGGACTGACGCCGGGGGTGGCCGTCAGCGAGGAAAAGCCCGGTGAAACGACGGGCGATTTTGCACCGGGACAGCCTGTGTCGGTGACCTTTCTCGAAGCAGAGCAGGGGGATTGCTGTGTCATTGAGGCCGGCGAATCCGTCGTCGTAATCGATGCCGGCGAGTACAACTCGTGGGATGAAATCGACGCCTTTCTCAGCGAAAAAAAGATAGAAAAGATAGATTATCTCATCGCGACGCATCCCCATGCGGACCATATTGGCAGCATGAGGGCCGTGATTTTAAAATATGAAATCGGCACAATATTTTTTGCCGATATTCCCGAAGAGCTTTTCCCCACCAACAGCACGTATATAAATCTTCTGCTGGCGATAAAGCAGAAGAATCTCGGCGTGGAAATAGTGCGTGCGCCCGAGAGGATAGATTTGAATTTGGGCGCGCTGACGGTCATCTCCTCGGGCGGCGCAGCCAATCTCAACGATTGCTCGCTCGTGTTGAGATACGACTATGGGGACACATCATTTTTATTCGCCGGCGACATCGGAGAGTCAGTTGAAAAAAGGCTTGTGTCCGAGAAAGCGAGGCTTGGCTGCAATGTGCTCAAAGCTGCGCACCACGGCTCCAAATATTCCTCGTGCGAGACATTTCTCGATTATGCGTCACCCGATTTTGTGGTTATGTCCTGTGGGCTTGACAATAAATTCTCATATCCAAACGCAGAGGTTCTCGAAAGATGCGCAAAAATAGGCGCTGTTGTGAAGAGAACAGATTTGGACGGCAGAGTGTCTTTCTCCTCGGACGGAGCTCTTGTAACGCTCGTCAATAATCTTTCAAAGGCGGCTTGATTTATGTTTTACTCGGTTGATAGAATTGAGGGAGACACGGTGATTCTCTGCGGTGAGGACGGCATATGCATCGAGGCTTGCGTCAAGAGCTTTGCGCGCAAGCCCGTCGAGGGGATAATCGTTTTTGATGAGAACGGCATATATTTTGCGGACGCCAAAAAGACAAAGAAAAAGCGCGCGGAGGCGGCGAAGCTGCTCGCGGAGTTGACGAAAGACAGATAGCAAAGACGCTGCCCTGCACGGCTTGAAGCTGCGAAGAGACACTTTTTAAAAATACAGTTTTGCAAATATGCAAAAAGAACGCAGCAAAAAGGACAAATTTGCCCTTTGGTGTGCGCGAAACAGAGACACGTGTCCTCAAAGCAAAGCTTGGCAATCTGTTGTAATTATCCACATAGTGGTATTGGTATGGCCGAGAAACTTTGTTTATTTGGCAGAAATACACGAAAAAAGGGCTGCATTTTAGCACTTTAACTTGACAATGCAATAGCTGTAGACTATTATATTTAAAATGCTCAAGTTGAAAGTAGCTGTCTTGTGCAAAATGCGAAAAAGTTCTTCAACTGCGCGTTTATATGAAAAAATGGAGGAAAAGATGATGAAAAAATTTCTCGCACTGCTTATAGTTGCGGTTCTTGCACTTGGACTAGTGGCTTGCGGCGGTACAGGCGAAGCCGAAAAAAAGGGCGATAACTTCCTGAAACTCGGTTTCTCGGGTTACTCGGGTCTGTTCAACCCAATCGTTGCTGACAATACCTATGACCAGTATGTCTGCGACACAATATTTGAGAGCCTTATTAAGCTCACCCCGGAGGGCGAGTATGTTCCCGGAAACATTTGTGAGGGCTGGGAGCTTTCAAATGAAAACAAGACATATACATTCACAGTCAAAGATGGTGTTAAGTTCTCTGACGGCTCACCGATGACCACGGCTGACGTAGAGTTTACTTTTAAAGCGATGGGAATGCCCGATTATAAGGGACCTCGCGCTTATGCTGTTGCCGGCATGATAGGCTATGCGGATTATAACAGCGGAAAAACACAGACATTCGAGGGAATAAAGGTCATCGATGAAAAGAAAATTTCTTTTACATTTGAAGTTGCCTCTCCTGCGAACATAGAGTGCTTCTCATACGGCATTCTCAGCAAGGCTCATTATGTGTTTACAACATGGGAAGAGCTGATTGCATACAATGAAAAACCTCTCGGCACAGGAATCATGAAGCTTGACAGCTGGGCTGCAAAGCAGTTTATTAAAGTTGTAAAGAACGACGCTTATTGGGACAAAGCCAATGCAGCGAAAATCGACGGCGTTATGATGCTTGAAGTTTCCGACGATGCGTTGCTTCCCGCACTGCAGACCGGCGAGATCGACTTTGCAATGCCTGCTGCAAAAGCGGACACAGTCAAGGCGCTGGGCGAGATGAAGGGCGTCACAACCCAGAAGTATATCGGAAACGGATATACATTTATGTGCTTCAACACATTGAACCCGATACTTTCAGACGTCCGTGTGCGCCAGGCGCTCATGTATGGTCTTGACAGAGCTTCGTTCATCGAGGCCGAATACGGTTCAAAGGATCTTGCGGAAGTCGGACTTGCACCGATGTCCCCGACATCATGGGCATTCCCCGACAAGAGCGAGCTCAACGCTTATGCTTTTGACCTTGAGAAGGCCGGCAAGCTCCTCGACGAGGCAGGCTGGAAACTCAATGCCGACGGCAAGAGAGAAAAAGACGGCAAGCCGTTTGAAATAAGCTGGCTTGTATACACAGACTCCACATGGCCCGGAACACTTGCCGGCATGGCATTTGACAGCTGGGGCAAGCTTGGAATCAAACTGAACGTAGAGCAGATGGACTTTGACACAGTTGCTTCCAGAACAATGGATGCAAAGCCCGGCGAAAAGGATTTTGATATCTACACGATGGGCTTCCAGCTTTCTGTCGATCCCGATCCTACAGGCGCACTGTTTGATGCAGACGCTTTCGTAGAGGGCGGCTTTAACGCTTCCGGCTTCCGCGATGATAAATCACAGGAGCTGATTGCAAACGGCAAAAAGGAATTTGACACAGAGAAGAGAGCGGCCATTTACAAAGAGTGGTGCAAACTTCAAAATGAGCTTATCCCTCACGTCATCATTGCATACAGAAATGAAATTTGGGGCGTAAACAACAGAGTTAAGGGCATGGAACTCGGAACATATTCAGATTGGGTTACACAGCTTGGCAAGATTACGCTTGAAGCTCCCGCAAAGTAATAACATCGAATAGTAATTAGCAAATTGCAAAATGCCCGATTAACATTGTCGGGCATTTTGTCTTTGCGAATCGGCTTTTTAAAATTGTATATAATATGTTTGTTTAGACAGCATTTAATGATAAATAATAACTAATGGAAAGGTGGGACAAAGGCTTTTGAAAAACTACATTATCAGACGTATACTTCAGATAATACCTGTTTTTCTCGGTATACTTTTTATACTGTTCTTTATACTCGATAAGGCCCCGGGCGGTGTGACGAGCAACATGATGGACCCCCGCATGACACCGGAGCTCAAAGCGGCATTGGCAGAAAAGCTAGACCCCGATTTGCCCTTTTATACAAAATTTATAAACTGGGTCGGACAGGCAGCACAGGGAAATTTTGGGTATTCCACAAAGCACTATAAACCGGTAATGGAAGTCATCGGTGACAATATCGGACCGACTATCGCCCTCGCTGCGATTGCGCTTGTACTCTCGATGCTCATAGGGATACCGGCGGGAATCATCAGTGCGACGAAACAGTATACACTTGTCGACAACTCGCTGACGGTGCTCTCGCTTATCGGTCTGAGTATCCCATCATTCTTTTTCGGACTGATACTGATAAAAATATTCGGAGTTGATCTCGGATGGTTCCCGATTTTCGGCTTGCAGAATCCGATGATGATGAATACCGGATTTTTTGCAAAACTTGGGGATTATGCGTGGCATCTGTTCCTGCCATCGGTGGTTTTGGGATTGGCAGAAACGGCCACTTTTATGCGATATACACGCTCGAGCATGCTCGAGGTTATCCGCAGTGACTATATCAGAACTGCGCGCGCAAAGGGGCTCAAAGAAAAGACGGTCATCTATCGCCACGCATTTCGCAACGCGATGATACCTATAATCACACTGCTGGGATTTTCGATACCGGGCCTGATTTCCGGTGCCGTTATGACAGAGAACATTTTCTCTCTGCCGGGTGTCGGCAAGCTGAGCGTCGAGGCTGTCTCGACAAGAAACTATCCGCTTATTCTCGGAGTCAACGCGATACTCACGCTAGCAACGCTTGTCGCTACACTCATTGCAGATATCCTGTATGCAGTGGCTGACCCCAGAATAAAATACGATTAGGAGGGTGAAGAATGAAAAAAAGCGCAGACAATAAAAGTTCAGAAAGCCTCCATAAGCACACGTATTGGGGCGGAGTTTTTCATCGCCTATTAAAAAATAAGCTTGCTATGGGCAGCCTTGTCATATTGCTGCTCCTAATAATCGCGTGTATCGTCGTGCCGCTGCTCACGGGCATTGAAATGTTCGAAACCAATACCGCCATGAAAAACATGGCGCCAAATGCGCAATATCCGCTGGGAACCGACAAGATAGGCCGCGATTTATTTACGCGCTTGTTTTATGCGGGCAGAATTTCCTTGGGCGTTGCGCTCGCGGTCACGCTGATAGAATGCGTAATAGGCGTAATAATGGGCAGTGTCGCCGGTTATTTCGGCGGAATTGTCGACTCGATTATCATGCGAATTTGCGAGATATTTCTCTGTTTTCCGTTTCTCGTCATCTGTATCACATTGCAGGCCGTTTTTGGAAACAGCATACCGACGCTGATTTTCACTTTGGCGCTGCTCTCGTGGCCGAGCATAGCACGTATAGTGCGCGGACAAATTCTTGCGCTGCGCGACCTCGAATACATGGAGGCTTGCAGAGCGCTCGGAATCAGCGACTTAAAGCAAATGTTCAAACACCTGTTTCCAAACGTACTTGCATACGTAATTGTTTACGGCACACTCGGCATGGCCTCAGTCATTTTGACAGAGACTTCGCTCTCGTTCCTCGGACTGGGCGTTTCGCCCCCAATTCCCACATGGGGCAACCTTATCCAGGAGGCAAGAGACCTTTTGGTGCTTCAAAATAAGTGGTGGTTTTGGATACCGCCCGGAGTTTGCATTTTTGCTTCCGTTATGTGCTTTAATATACTGGGTGACGGTCTGCGTGACGCGATTGACCCGAAGCTGCAGAAGTAGGTGAATGAATAATGAGTGAAAAAATTCTCGAAGTCAAAAACCTAAAAACCTACTTTCACAGTGAAAATGGAACAGTCAAGGCTGTGGACGATGTCAGTTTCTACGTAGAAGAGGGCGAGACGCTCGGCATAGTCGGCGAGTCAGGCTGCGGCAAGAGCATTTCATGTATGTCTATCGCGCGCCTGGTTGAGACGCCTCCCGGAAAATACGAGGGCGGCGAGATAATTTTTGACGGCAAGGATATGCTGAAAATTTCCGACGCAGAAATGAGAAAAATACGCGGAAATGATATTTCCTATATCTTTCAGGAACCGATGACCTCACTTAACCCGATTTTCAGAATCGGATCTCAGATAAGCGAGGCGCTTGTCCTGCATCAGGGCATGAAACCCAAGCAGGCTCTCGAAGAGAGCATCAAAATGCTGGATCTTGTTCGAATTCCAAATCCGGAGCGTGTGGTAAACGATTATCCGTTTGCACTTTCGGGGGGAATGCGGCAGAGAGTCATGATTGCCATGGCGCTGGCCTGCAAGCCTAAGCTGCTCATTGCCGACGAGCCTACGACGGCTCTTGACGTCACGATTCAAGCGCAGGTTCTTGACTTGATGAACTACTTGAAAACACAGATAAATTCTTCCATAATATTCATCACACACGACCTCGGAGTAATTGCGGAAATGTGCGAAAGGGTTATGGTTATGTATGCCGGGAAAATTGTCGAGGTTGCGCCGGTCGAGGAGATATTTGCAAGACCCATGCACCCATATACGATTGGCCTGATAAATTCACGCCCCGACATGAACACCAATACGAACAGACTCAACGTAATACCGGGCAATGTGCCGGATCTCAACGACATGCCCACAGGCTGTCCGTTTAATCCGCGATGCAGCAAAGCTACGGAAAGGTGCAGACGAGAGCTTCCGCATGAAATCAAAGTGGGCGAGAAGCATGCAGTCCGCTGCTGGGAGTATGAGAAATGAGCAATGTGATAAGCACCGATAATCTGATAGAGGTCAAAAACCTCAAGCAGTATTTCCCGATAAAAAAAGGCGTTATGCAAAGAACGGTCGGATATGTCAAGGCCGTCGACGACGTCTCCTTCAACATCAAGCGCGGCAAGGTGTTGGGGCTTGTTGGGGAATCCGGCTGCGGAAAGACTACGACGGGCAGAACAATGCTTCGTCTCTTAAAAGCGACCGCAGGTTCGGTCATGTTTGACGGCAAGGACGTTTTTAGCCTTCCCAAAAATGAATTGAAAAGTCTGCGCACCGACATGCAGATAATTTTTCAGGACCCATACAGCTCGCTGAACCCCCGTCTTCCGGTTTACGAGATAGTCGGAGAGGCGATGCTCCAGCACAAGATAGTTGCCAACAAAAGAGAAATGAACGAAAAGGTCATTGAGATAATAGGCAAATGCGGCCTGTTCCCCGAGCAGGCGCAGCGGTACCCGCACCAGTTTTCCGGCGGTCAGCGCCAGAGAATCTGCATTGCGCGCGCACTGGCCGTCAATCCAAAATTTATAGTCTGCGACGAGGCTGTGTCGGCACTAGACGTCTCCATTCAGTCACAGATAATAAACCTGCTCAAGGATTTGCAAGATGACTTTAACCTTACGTATTTGTTTATATCGCACGACTTGTCGGTGGTCAAATTTATCAGCGACGATGTCGGCGTAATGTATCTGGGGCAGCTTGTCGAGTACGGATCCAAAAATGATATTTTCGACAATCCAAGGCATCCCTATACCGAGGCCTTGCTCTCTGCGGCGCCGTCCTTTGATCCCACAAAGCGCAAAAGCAACAACCGCATACTGTTGCAGGGCGACATTCCATCTCCCGCTAATCCACCGTCAGGCTGCCGCTTTCACACGCGGTGCCCGTTCTGCAAGGATATCTGCAAGAGTGAAATCCCGGCCACAACCGAGGTTACACCGGGACATTTCGTCCAATGCCACATGGTCAACGGCAATTTTTAGGATATAGCAAATGCTGTTTGGAAAGCATAGAGTAGAGGAAGATCTGGAGAGAATACGCAAGGCTAACCTCACGCCCGAAAAGGCCGAGGCTGAGCGGCTTGCCGAGGAACAGCAGCGAAAACGAATCGAGGAAAACGGGAAAATAGGTGCAAAAGATTTTATTGCACTTGTTTTTGCAGCGTACTCAGTGGTTTTGCCGTATGTTCTTGTGTTCATCGGCGTGCTGGTTGCGTTTTACTTTATTGTGTTCTAGTGTGAGCCGAAAAGATTGTGCGTTTGAGCCGAATTTTTACAAAAAGACAGAATGCGGCTTTGTGATTTGACTCGAAGAAATTTACCTGCACAATGTAGAATCTTAATATTACAAAAAAAGCGTCTCTGCTATACAGAGACGCTTTTTTGTGCTTATAAATGTGCCTACTGCTTGCATGCATTGACAATAATCGCATGTCCGTTCTCAATTTTCGATATAGTTCCGCTGATTGCGCAGTTGGTGGCGAGATTGCCTCCGTAAACACGAGCAGGCAGATACCTGTCGGTATAGCCGGCAAAAGAGCCGTCCTCGTGCGGCTGCTCCAAAATAACGCGTGCAGTGCACCCGACATATGTCTCCATAACTCTTTTGCCGGCTTGCACAGCGGCATCGGCCATCTCGGCTGCGCGCCTGTCTTTTATGGAACTGTCCAGCCTCCCGGGCAGCAGAGAGGCCGCTGTTCCCGGACGCACGGAATAGGGAAACACGTGGCAGCGCGCGAATCCAAAGCTCTCAACAAAGGAAACACTTTCTGCAAAGTCTTCTTCGGTTTCACCGGGAAAACCAACCATGATGTCAGTGGTAAAAGTGGGATGGGAAAAAAGAGAGCGTATTTTCTCGGCCGTCTGCATATACTCGAGAGTGGTGTAGTGTCTGTTCATGCGAAAGAGAGTTCTGTCGCAGCCGCTTTGCAGCGCGAGGTGAAATTGTGCGCAGAGTTTTTTGTTGCAAGAAAGACGCCGAAGCAAATCGACATCCAGCAAGTCAGGCTCGAGAGATCCCAGCCGAATGCGCAGAAAGTCGTCTATATCGGAGATGACGTCAACTGCGTCGGCAAGATTATAGCCCTCTTCGCGGCCGCAGTACGAGAGGTTGATGCCTGAAAGCACAAGCTCGCGATAACCGTTTGCGGCGAGCACCTTCGCTTGCTGTGCTATTGCAGACAGGCTCATTGAACGCACAGGCCCGCGCGCAAAGGGAATTATGCAGTACGAGCAGTACCTGTCACAGCCGTCTTCGATTTTCATGAAAGCGCGCGTGTGACTTCTGTGAATATCCACCGTGAGCGGCTCAAAGGCTTTGGCCTTGTTGTCCTCTATTAAGACGATTCTTTTATGCGTCTGCTCATATTGCAGAAGAAGTCCGGGCAGTGAGAGGCGGTTGCCCGTGCCCATGATTATGTCAGCTTCGGATATTTCTTTTGCAAGTTCGGGAAAAGCCTGCGGAAAGCAGCCCGTCAGTACGAGTGTGGCATTTGGATTATCGCGTTTTACCTTGTGAATAAATTGCCTGACACGCTTGTCGCCTTTTGCTGTCACAGTGCAGGAATTCACGACGATAGCGTCAGCGTCCTCCATGTCATCCGAGATTACAAAGTCTGACTTTACGAGAGCGCTGGCCATTGCCTCAGTTTCATAGCTGTTCACCTTGCAGCCAAAGCTGTACAAATACACCTTCAATTGAGTATTCCTCCTGGTTGCGTTGATATTATTATATTAAAACAAGCTCAAAAATACAATTAAATTGCAAATGAGGGAAAATTCAACGACTTCGAGCATAATCTTAATTATGATGTGGAGGGTTGTAAATTATGGCAAAAAAAATTGCGTGTATTATAATTGTGTTATGCCTGAGTTTTTCGCCTGCAGTCGGCGCATATCAAGTCGATGCAGGGGATGAGTTCGCCGTGTTGACAGGTATCGGAATCGGTACACCTGTCGCAGAGGCAAGGACGGCATCAAAGCCGCAGTTCGAGCTTGATGCTCAATCAGCGATTCTTGTGGAAAGAGAAACAGGAGAGGTTCTCTATGAGAAAAACAGCGATGAACCGCGCGCCATCGCCTCAATTACAAAAATAATGACGCTGATACTCGTCATGGAGGCAGTGGAAAACGGAGTCATAAAGCTGGAGGACGAGGTCACGACGAGCGAGCACGCGTACTCCATGGGCGGCTCGCAGATTTGGCTGGAGCCGGGTGAGAAAATGACGGTTGACGAGCTGCTTCGCGCGGTTGCGGTCGTTTCGGCAAACGATGCGGCTGTGGCGCTGGCCGAATTTGTGGGCGGCAGCGAGGAGAGCTTTGTCGTGCAAATGAACGAAAAGGCCGCGGCACTTGGAATGACAGGTACCGTCTTTAAAAACGCAAACGGTCTAGACGAGGAGGGGCATATTTCCTGTGCGCGCGACGTCGCCGCCATGTCGCGTGAGGTTTTGCGGCATGAGCTTGTCAGAAATTATGTCACGGTTTGGATGGATGAGCTTCGCGGCGGTGAGACGCAGCTTACAAATACAAACAAAATGCTCAAATCATTTAATGGAATAACAGGAATAAAGACAGGTACGACAGACAAGGCGGGGGTGTGTGTCAGTGCATCTGCACTGCGCGACGGCATGGAACTGATAGCGGTTGTTCTGGGCTCATCTGACTCAAAAAGCAGATTTGCCGCAGCTACGGAGATTCTAAATTATGGGTTTGCTTATTACGAACTGGCAAAGATTGATATCAAGCCGTCCGACCTCAATCAAATCCGCGTTAAACTCGGGGAAAAGGACTACTGTGAGTACATATACAGTATCCCCAAAAGCATCGTTGTGTCAAAGGGAAAGCGAGACAGCGTGAGCTATGAGGCCGAAATAGCCGAAACGATAAGCGCACCTGTGGAAAAAGGGCAGACGGTGGGCGTTATAAAGATATATTCCTCGGGCGAAATGATAGGAGAATATCCCATAACATCATGTGAGGCAATTGACAAAATCGGCTTTTTCAGCGGTCTTGGAATGCTCTTTAGGGCTTTGTGTGAAATGTAAATAAACTGTGCTAAACCTTGACACTTTACACCTCTTAAGTTATCATACATATAGAAAAACAATGCGCGTTTTGATTTTATTTTTCTGTAATTTGCGGACTTCAGAGGTGTAAAATGCCGATTAAACTAAACGATAAATTTCTGGGCGGCTTTGTCGCCGACGAAGCGGCGGCGCCGCTTATACAGAGCATGAAAGACGCGTGCCGCAGCCTTAAGGCGCGCGACGGGGCCGGGAACGATTATCTGGGCTGGCTCGATCTGCCAAAGGTCAGCGACAGGGCGGAGTTTCTGCGCATCAAAGACGCTGCAAAGCGCATACGCGAGATGAGCGACGTGCTTGTGGTCATAGGAATAGGCGGCTCTTACCTTGGCTCACGCGCTGTCATAGAGCTGCTGGGGTCACAGTATTTCAACGATTTTTCGCCGCTGAAAATATACTTTGCAGGAAATAATATAAGCGGTGACTATCTAAATAACATACTCAAGCTCTGTGAGGGAAAACGGGTGTGTGTGAACGTCGTCTCAAAGTCGGGCACCACCACGGAGTCTGCTATCGCTTTTAGGGTTTTCAAAAATCTTCTCGAAACAAGATACGGCAAAAAAGAAGCCGCATCGCGGATTTTTGCCACGACGGATAAGGCTCGCGGCACGCTCAAAAAGCTTGCCGAAAAAGAGGGCTATGAGTGTTTTGTAATTCCGGACGACGTGGGAGGCCGCTATTCGGTGCTGACGGCTGTCGGACTTTTGCCGATAGCAAGTGCGGGCTTTGACATAGACAAGCTTGTGGAGGGCGCCGAGGCGGCGTCGGAAGAATACGACAATGACAGCTCAAACAATCCCTGCAACAGATATGCGCTGCTTCGCAATTTGCTTTACAGCAAAGGGAAAAAGGTTGAGATTCTGGCCAGCTTTGAGCCATCATTCGCGATGATGAACGAGTGGTACAAGCAGCTTTTCGGTGAGAGCGAGGGCAAGGACAAAAAGGGCATTTTGCCTACATCGGTCATTTTCTCCATGGATTTGCACTCAATGGGTCAGTACATTCAAGACGGGCAGAGAATGATTTTTGAAACATTTGTGAAGTTTGCATCGCCTAAGAGTGACTATTGCGTCGCGAAGGAGAGCGAGGACTTCGATGGTTTGAATTACCTTGCAGACTGCGAGATGTCATACATCAATGATCAGGCTATGAATGGGACGCTGCTCGCGCACTGCGAGGGCGGGGTGCCGTGTTTAATCATAGAGGTCGACAGAGTAGACGAGTACAATTTGGGCGAGTTGATTTTTTTCTTTGAGCGCGCGTGCGCAGTTTCAGGCTATATGCTCGGCGTAAACCCATTTAACCAGCCCGGGGTGGAAAGCTACAAAAAGAACATGTTTGCGCTTCTTGGCAAGCATGGCTATGAACAGGAACGCGAAGCACTTCTAAAAAAAATAAATTGACACGGAGGTCCGCATGATTGAACTAATCGTTGGAGACAAGGGATCCGGCAAGACAAAAGCGATGATAGACATGATCAACAAGTCCGCAGAGAGCATATCGGGCAGAATCGTCTGCATCGAAAAAGGAATGAAATCAACATACAACATCAAATCCTCGGTGCGGCTCATAGACACGGATGATTATGCCATCAAGGGCTACGAGATGTTTTACGGCTTTTTTTCCGGAGTGCTTGCGGGGGATTATGATATTGAAGAGGTCTATATAGACGGTGTCCTCAAAATCGGCGGCGGAGATGTCGATGCGCTTGGCTTGCTTCTTGACAGAATTTCGGAAGTGGCAAAGGACAGCCTCAAGGTTGTTGTCACTGTATCGACAGACCTTGAGAATTTGACAGAGTCTGTCAAAAAATATCTCAAATAAAGAAATAAGTATTGACTTCAATGCGAAATATGCTATAATATCAAAGCACGCATTAGTGCATATGAAGACATTTATGTGGCTGCTCACATTATTTTTTCACATTTTGAGGAGGTGCTAAAAGTGGCAGTACCAAAGAGAAGAATTTCTAAGACCCGTCGTGATAAAAGACGCTCCTCGGTGTGGAAGCTCCCCACCCCCGCGTTTGCAAGATGCTCACAGTGTGGTGAACTCATGGTTTCGCACAGAGTTTGCGGCAATTGCGGCTTTTACAAAGGCAGAGAAGTTATCAACAAGGAAGCGTAAGCTGAACAAAGCAAAGGCGAGGAGTTATCCTCGTCTTTTTTGTAATGGTGAAGGTGTAAAATGGCGGTTATCATCGAGGGGACAGAAAAGAACAGCATTGCACAAAAGCTTGGGATATGCGCCGGCTCAGAGCTTGTCTCTATCAACGGCAAACAGGTGAACGATGTTCTCGACTATGGGTTTTACTCAGCCGAGCGCGAGTTGACACTGCTTGTCTGCACAAAAGACGGAATGGAAAGAAGCTATTTCGTAAAAAAAGGCGAGAATGAGCAGCTGGGCATAGAGTCGAAGAGCTTTCTCATGGACAGTCAGCACCGCTGCCAGAATAACTGCATTTTCTGTTTTATAGATCAGCTTCCTAAGGGAATGCGGGAGACGCTGTACTTTAAGGACGACGATGAGCGCATGTCGTTTTTATTTGGGAACTATATCACGCTGACAAACCTCGGCGACGCGGAGATTGACAGAATCATCGAGATGAAAATCTCGCCTGTCAATATCTCGGTTCACACTGTAAACCCACAGCTGCGCTGCAAAATGATGAACAACCGCTTTGCCGGAGACAAGCTGGAATATCTCTACAAGCTTGCAAAGAGCGGCGTGGAAATAAACTGTCAGCTGGTGCTTTGCAGAGGCTACAATGACGGCGAGGAGCTGGAAAAGAGCCTTGAGGTGTTGACGCGGCTGTATCCGTCGGTTCACAGCATAGCGTGTGTGCCTGTGGGACTTTCCGGCCATCGTGAGGGGCTGTGTGAGCTTTCCCCCTTTGACAGGCAAGCGGCGCTGGAAACACTGGAAATAATTGAGGCAAAGCAGAGCGAAATGCGCAAAAAAAACGGCCTTGGCCTCGTCTACGCGGCCGACGAGTTCTATTTGCTGGCGGGGCGCGAAATCCCGCAGGAAAGCGCTTATGACGAGCTTTTGCAGCTGGAGAATGGCGTGGGAATGCTCGCTGTTTTGAAGAGAGAATTTTGCGAAGCGCTGTCCGTGGAAAAAAGAAGCGACAGAAAAATTGTGGCTCATATAGTGACCGGCGAGGCCGCAAAAAAAAGCATCGAAGAGCTGATAGCGCAGGCAAGGGTGCGGTTTTCGTCACTCGACTGCGAGGTCACGGCGATAAAGAATAACTATTTTGGAGGAAACATATCGGTTTCGGGGCTGGTTACGGCGACCGATATCGCAAAGCAGCTCGCAGGCCGCGAGATAAGAGCCGAAAGGCTGCTTATACCGGCCAACATGTTGCGGCGTGAGGGAGATATGTTTTTGGACAGTATAACGATAGAAGCGCTGGGCAAAACTTTGAATAAGAGAATACGCGTTGTCAGCGATGGAGCTGACCTCATCGACGCGATTCTCGGCAGGTGAAAAGATGACAAAACAAATCGTGGCAGTGGTTGGCAGACCGAATGTCGGCAAGTCGACGCTGTTTAACAAGCTTATAGGGGAAAGACGCTCGATTGTCGACGACAAGCCCGGTGTGACGCGTGACCGCGTGTATGGCGAGTGCGAGTGGCAGAGCTATAAATTTACGCTTATCGACACGGGCGGAATAGAGCCTATGGGCGGTGACGAAATACTTCTGCACATAAAAGAACAGGCGAGGCTTGCAATAGACACCGCAGACGTGATAATCATGGTCACGGATATCAGAGCGGGCGTCACCGCAAACGACAGGGAGATAGCACAGATGCTTCTCGCAAGTGGCAAGCATGTGATTCTCTGTGTCAACAAGTGTGACCAGGTTGGCGATGTGCCGCCTGATTTCTATGACTTCTACTCTCTGGGTCTGGGAGATCCATACTCGGTTTCATCCGTGCACGGACATGGCACCGGGGACATGCTAGACGCCATTTGCGGTTATCTGGAGCCGGTTGGAGAGGAGGGCGAGGAATCAGACGATATCAAGATCGCCGTTATCGGAAAACCGAACGTCGGAAAATCGTCGCTGATAAATAAAATTATCGGTGAAAACAGGGTTATAGTCTCCGATGTCGCAGGAACCACGCGCGACTCTATAGATGTCGCGGTTGAAAACAAATATGGAAAATTTACATTCATCGACACGGCCGGGATGCGCAAAAAAGGCAACATCAGCGAGAGCATCGAGCGCTACAGTGTGATTCGGGCTTTGGCGGCTGTGGAGCGCGCAAATGTCTGCGTCATAATGATTGACGCCACGCAGGGCTTTACGGAGCAGGACTCCAAGGTTTCGGGCTTTGCGCATGAGCAGGGAAAGGCCTGCATAATCGCCGTGAACAAGTGGGATCTCATAGAAAAAGACGACAAGACCATGGAAAAGCAGCGCAAGGAGTATGCGAACAATTTCAGCTTTATGTCCTATGCCCCGATAATATTCATCTCGGCAAAGACCGGCCAGCGCATGGACAAGCTTTTTGAGCTGATAACCTTTGTCGACGCGCAAAATGCAATGCGCATAACCACAGGTATGCTAAACGAGCTGCTTGCCCGAGCGACGGCGCGTGTGCAGCCTCCCTCCGACAAGGGCAAACGACTTAAAATATTCTATATAACACAGCCCTCAACGCGTCCTCCCACGTTTGTGACTTTTGTCAACAGGGCAGATCTCTTCCATTTTTCATATCAGAGATATATTGAAAACCAAATACGCGAAACCTTCGGCCTCGAAGGCACGCCTATTAGAATGATTGTAAGGGAAAGGGGAGAAGAAAAGTGAGTTCTTCTCTTGCCATAATCCTAACAGTGCTGTCGGGATATCTTCTGGGCTCTTTGAGCTTTGCCATTATCGTGACGCGGATTTTAAAGAACAAGGACATCCGCTCTATGGGAAGCGGCAATGCAGGTATGACCAATGCACTTCGAAGTGCGGGGCTCGTACCTGGGATTCTCACGGGAATCGGAGATTTTGCCAAGGGCGCCGCGGCGATTTTTCTTGCGAGATACCTTTTTTCTCTGGCGGGACTTGATATTCAAATTGGATCATATGTGGCGGCCGTATTTGTGCTGGTGGGGCATCTTTTTCCGCTGTATTTTGGATTTCGCGGCGGTAAGGGCATTATGACGACTGCGGGAATTTTGCTCGTACTGGACCCGGCACTTCTAGGAATATTACTTATAGTATTTTTAATAACGTTTTTAATCAGTCGTATAATTTCTCTGTCATCGCTTGTCACGGCTGCTTTTCTTCCAATAGTCAGCCTAATTCTTAATTGTGCGAGGTCTACGGAAGCTGTTTTCTCCACGATTTTCGCATTGGCGGCCTGTGCAATGGCGTTTTTAATGCACAGAGCCAATATTGTGCGATTAAAGGCCGGAACGGAGAAAAAATTCTCCATCAATAAGCAGTAATGCGAAAAAAGCAAGCAAAATCAGAAGCGCGGCAATGGCGATGATTTACAAATCGGTTTAAAACCTCTATAATAAAAAAGACAGGTGAATATGCATGCGCTGCTGAGCGGCACAGTGGCCGAAATTTTAGCTGAATTGGCATGTGCAGACGAAGCGAATTTGAATTCAAATAAAGGAGTGGCTTATATGGCAAAGATATTTTGCACCAACTGCGGCAAGCAAATCGAGGAAGGCATGCGCTTTTGCACCGACTGCGGCACGCCGGTGAATGAGAAAATTCTCATCGAGGCTGAAAAAGAAGTTGCCGAATTTTTGGATATAACAACACCTGAGGCAATAGTAAAAGACGTGGAAAAGCCCGCCGAGATAAAGGTGGAAGAAGAAAAGAGCAAAAAAAATACAAATGCTCCGAAGGCCTCCAAAAAGAGATCGGCAGAAACGAAGGCAGAAGAAATAAAGGCTGCACTGGGCGCAGAGCCTGAGCAGACTCCGGTTTTGGAAAAAGCCGTTGAGGCAAGCAACGAGATAGAGCAGACCTTTGAGCCTGCTGCTGCACCGCCAGTGACGCCATTCATACATGAGCCTATGCACCGCACACCTGCCGTAATCGAAGAGGAAGAGGCCGCTCCAAAGGACAGACCATTGAAAAAGGGCACAAAAGAGGATATTGATGCACCAAAGGATAAATATGGAATAATCACGACGGGCGGCTACATAGGGATTTGCCTTTTGCTGTTGATTCCTGTTGTCAATCTGCTGCTTTTGATAATTTGGGCATGTGGCGGCTGCAAGAAGTACAACAAGCGCAACCTGGCGCGCTCTGCTTTGATTTTGATGCTCGTGTGTCTTGCAATTGCAGTTATTGCGATGATTGTCTGCCACTTTATGCTTATAAGCTCGACAGGACACGGACTCTTTGAATATATAGCGGCGATGTTCAACCCCAACGCTCATCCCGAGGTCATGAAAATAATCACAAATGTATTCAAGTCGGCTCTTGGCATTTAGCTGCGCGTATTTCGCAAAAGCGATGAATGCAAATACAATCACAGATGGGATTTCGGATTCGAAGCTTCTTTGAGCGAAACCGAAATCCCCTTTTGATTGAAAATTGAACTGAAAAAGTGAACGGCGATAGAATACTCACACGAAGTCCACGTTATAGAGCTTATATAATCTTGCTCTTTGGGGCGGCTTAAGCCCGAAGAGCGGGGTTAATGAGCGCGTGCGCAATAGTAGAGAGGTAACTTAATGCAGTTGGCAGAGATTTTAATGATAGCAGCATCTGTAATTATGGCAATTTGCGTTATTGCGCTTTTTGTCGCGATGTCGAAGCTGTCGTCAGGAAGAAAGCAAAATGATGAGGTTTTGCAGCGAATAGGCAAAGATACGCTGTCCGAACAGCGCGAGTCGCGCCGCGACACGGTGAATTTGATAAAGTCAATGTCGGACACGCTGATGCTTTCACAGAACAACGCCTTCGGACGTCAGGACGCTGCGATGACAAAGCTCAGCTCCAGCGTCGACGAGCGACTGCGAAGCGTTGACATAAGGCTGCAGAGCTTTACAGTGCAGAGCGAGCAGAAGCTCGACAACATGCGCACAACCATGGAGGCGCGCCTATCCTCTATACAAGATGACAACAACAAGCGCCTAGAGGAGATGCGTGCGACGGTCGATGAGAAGCTGCAAAAAACGCTCGAGGACAAAATCGGCAACTCATTTAAAATTGTCAGCGAGCGGTTGGAGCAGGTCTACAAGGGACTCGGAGAGATGCAGACGCTGGCCGCAGGTGTCGGTGATCTGAAAAAAGTTCTGAGCAATGTCAAAACGCGCGGCATTTTCGGAGAGATTCAGCTGGGAGCCATTCTCGAGCAGATGATGTCAAAGGATCAATATGAGGAAAACGTGGTCACAAAACACGGCAGTAGAGATCCTGTTGAGTTTGCGGTGAAACTTCCCAACGAGGACAGCGGAAACGTATATTTGCCGATTGACGCAAAGTTTCCCATGGACGCTTACAGCGCGCTTGTCGATGCCTATGACCAAGCGGATGCGTCGATTGTCGAGGCTGCGGCAAAGCAGCTCGAACAGAGAATAAAATCCGAAGCCAAGGACATTCGTGACAAATATATTGACCCGCCGTATACGACTGATTTTGCCATTATGTTCTTGCCCGTGGAGGGAATGTACGCTGAGGTGGTGCGCAGGGGATTGATCGAAAAATTGCAGCGCGACTATAAGGTTGTCATCGCAGGTCCGACGACTATGTCCGCACTTCTGAACAGTCTTCAGATGGGATTTAAGACGCTGGCAATCCAAAAGCGTTCCGGCGAGGTGTGGGAGGTTCTGGGCGCAGTCAAAACAGAATTCGATACATTCGCACAAGTTTTGGCGACTGCGAGACAGCGGCTGACAATGGCAAACGACGATCTTGAAAAGCTGGTGGGTGTGAGAACGAGGCAAATACAAAAAAAGCTCAAGGAAGTGTCCACACTGTCGGGTGAAAGCCTCATAGGCCCGATAAGCGAAGCTAAGGATGTTTAAATTTCGACATAATTCGACACGATGCGTCTTTCGCATATGCTATGTTAATGCGGGAGGGATGTGGTATGAACAGATACCTGCTGACGAGGACAGCCGTCGATACTAATAAATGCAGATGCACGGTCTATGGAATCAGATATGGAAGTTTAATCATCGACGATATTACATTTGACAAAAAGGCGCTTTTGCGTGAGATAAAATTGTTCAACAGGTTCAAACTCGAGCCAAGCCATATTTACGATGCGGTGGATAATTTTCTGGCGGAAATGACGGCCAAAAAGGTTGACAACATTAGAAGCCAATGATATAATACAACTCGCGGCATATAGCTTGCGAGTGTGCTGGAATTGGCAGACAGGCACGTTTGAGGGGCGTGTGTCTTATGGCGTACGAGTTCAAGTCTCGTCACTCGCACCAAAAGAGCACCGATTTATCGGTGCTCTTTTTATTTCGTGGCACATTTCGTGGCACGGTGCTATTTCAGAAGTTCATCCAAATAGGTGTTTATGGTCTGATCAACCTCGATACGCTTGTCGTTGAAGGTGTGCTGATACACGCGGTTTAGCACTTCCTTTGTCTTCCATCCCCCACGTTCTTGCTGATATTTGTCGGGAATGTTCAACCGCGACATAATGGAAGCGTTGAAATGTCTAAGGTCGTGAAATCTGATTCCGGGCAGTCCCAGCTCATCCCTGAGCTTTCTAAAGCCTTTTGTTACAACATTTGGGGCTAGATTTACAATATATTCATCAGGCGCACCGACAATCAAGCGATCGATTAATATTTTTGGTACGGTCAAGACACGTCGTGTTGAATTTTTTGTCGACTTGTCATGATAAATACCAAACTCATCAATAGCTTTTGCGTGGCTGACTGTAATTGTGCCGTTTTCTTTGTCGTAGTCTTTCCATTGCAGCGCACAGACCTCACCACGCCGCATACCGAAGCACACCGAGAGCAATACTGGGATTTCCATATCAGTTCCCGCAATTTTTTTAATCAGCTCTTGCGCTTGTGTGGGCGTGGGTATGAGCATCCCGCTTGGAACTTTGGTTGGAAGCTTTATGTTGTAATTTGTATTACATCCGCAATATTTCATCACGGACAACACAATATGATATGCGTTTATCACAGTTTTTGGAGAAAGGTGAGATGATTCCGAGTTTACGGCAACCTGAAGTTTGGGCTGTGTGAGCTTGCGCACAGGGGTCTGCATAAGTGTTTGAAATAGCGTTCTCTTAATCTGCTTGTATGACCGGACGGTGGCCGGGGACACAATATCCTTTCTGCTGTCGATATATCTGTCAAACGCCTTGTCGAGGGTTATGTTTTCAGCTCGGGTTTCTCGCTTATGCTTAAATTTGAATTCGGCGGCCATGTAATTCGCCTCTTCGGGAGATTCCGCCGTAAACGATTCGCTTTTTCTCTTGCCGAGCTCATCTGTGTATGTAACGCGAGTTCGATAGTTTCCACTGGGTAATTTATCGGCCATGTTTGATTTATCCTCCACTTCTTAAAGCGCGACGTACTCTAAAAAACAGGCAGGTCGACCCGTCGCGACCGCCTGCTTTAAAAGTCCCACCGGGGCGATTAATCTATCAGTTTCCTCTGTCAAAGAATACCGTGTACTGGAGAAAAAGAGCAATTATAAGAGGCACAACGACAAGGCCTACAATTATAACGATGTCCTGACCTTTGCTGGAGGCATTCCAAATGCGTTTGATGAAGGAAGTAACTATAGAGAAGAGCACAAAAGTCAACAGCAAAACCAATGAAATGATGGTTACCATCATAAGCATTCTAAATAAATCAACCAATAACGGAGGAATATATGGGGCACAATACGCTATAATCAGGGTAAAAATAATAATGATGAGAACTGCAAAGCTTGTTACTTTTAATACATTGCGGGAGGAGCGATCAACTTCTGCTTTACGGAGGTTTTCGATAGCTACCAATGCAGACGCATTTTCTCTTTCAAGCAATTCATTTCTCCGCTCTAATTCGTCGATTCTACGGGCATTGGCTCGCTCTGTTTCCAAAAATTTGTAATATTCTTCAACCGTAAATTTGTCCACTTCTTCACTCCTTACACGTAATTTGCATTAATGCTTATAGAAAGCTTGTGCTTGCTTTTCGTTCAACGCTTCGGACACTTCCTCAAAGCTACGGCCATCATCTGTTATTAAATAATCATCAATACAGTATTTGCAGCAAAAATCATAAACATTTTCCTCAATGGCTCCTAATACAAGAATCAATGACAGCAAGACAGATATTGCATTTGCTATATAAAATGCTGTCATATAAGGACGAAACCAAATTAAATATATTGCCAAATAGACACCCAAGAACAGCGCGTTGACAATGATACATCCGGTCGTCAGCTTGAATCTTACGCCATCGTTCAACACCGCACCATTTGTTTCAAGAGTTCGAATCATTCTCCTGCCAATTAAAAGCGCCGATGCAATTTTATACCACCTTGAAACCGTAAAAAAGAACACCACAATGCAAAAAATAACGCTTACCATAAGATACCTCCACATGCCGCTTTCGCGGTTATTGACACAAAAAACAGCTCTATTGTCGACCGGCGCGCATGTACGGCGCAAGTTGGATAAACGGTGAATTGTTTGGATGTATAACGAATCAATAGCGTGCCTCTGCAATACAGACAAGCCCTCGCCTCGTGCGGGGGCTTGTCTGCTTTTCCCGCGATGAAATCGACGGTGACACCAAATAAAACACAACTACCCTTCCCTTTTGATTGTGCACAACTACCGTTTATTGTAAATCTTATATACCATGATGTTATCATCGGCATTTAAGAGTTTCAATGCAAATCTGCGAAAAGTGGAAATATTTGTATGTCTGCACAATGTACAGCTGCGCCAGTCGGCAATATGCACCTGCAATGAAACACAATTATGCGCAGCACAACCCATTGCAGCGCAACCTCACACCCGAAAAGAGCGGGTGCTTTCTCTATGAAGTGGACGCTCGTTTTCTCGGCTTTGTTTGAGATGGCTTATTCTTTTGCGCTTTTATTGCTTCCTCTTGCTCTTTTTCGATTT
>JAVVTQ010000008.1:0-65199 GCA_036653595.1 Oscillospiraceae bacterium | reverse complement strand
AGATAAACAAAAATCCCTAATACAATAATTACAACCCCACCACAAATCGACCAATACATTTCCGGTCCTCCATCTAAGTTGATTCAGCGTCACCGCTTTACGCAAAACAGAAATCATATGCAGACCACCATTATAAGCTAAAAAGAAAAGGCTGACAACTTTCATCTCTGAAATTTGTCAGCCTATCTGGTGCCGCCAACCGGGGTCGAACCGGTACGCTTTTAAGGGCGAGGGATTTTAAGTCCCTTGTGTCTGCCAATTCCACCATGGCGGCATTTTGTCACTTGCTGCTGTGCGAAAATCTCTTGCGCTTGTTCTCCTTTTTCGTCAAACCGCACACAACACACTTGACCTGTTTATTTTAGAGCAAGAGCGCCCCTGTGTCAACACTTTGCTGCTCCCTGCTCTTTAAAATATTCACCGCGTTTTATCACTTTATATGTCTTTTAACTATTGCCGCTTTGTGGCGTTGGAGGTCCCTGCCGCGCATTTTGAGAATACGAAAACATGCGGGGAATATTACCAAACAAAATAGACCGCCACAGCAAACTCTATTTTGACCTCATGAGCGCCCGCTCTTTATTTTTCGGCTGTGCCGTGGTAAAATAATATAAGAATGCAATCGGAAAGGGAACAAATATGGCAAAAAGAGTTTTTATAATTGTTTTGGACAGCTACGGCATAGGATATGAGCCGGATGCTGCCGCTTTTGGCGATGTTGGCGCAAACACTCTCGCCTCAATAGTAAAGTCAGATAAGTTCGATTGTCCAAACCTCACAAATCTCGGTCTTTTCAACATCGACGGTGTAACCTGCAAGCCTCCTGTATCAAACCCCGTCGCGAGCTTTGCCAGACTTCGCGAGCAATCCATGGGCAAAGACACCACCATAGGTCATTGGGAGATAGCGGGCATCATCTCGCCCACCGCTCTTCCCACCTACCCAAACGGATTTCCCGATGATATAATCAAAAAATTCGAGGCACTATCGGATCACAAGGCTGTCTGCAATATGCCATATTCAGGCACAACAGTTCTTCAGGATTACGGCGAGCATCACCTTAAAACAGGCGATCTCATCGTCTATACCTCGGCTGACAGCGTCTTTCAGATAGCGGCACACGAGGACATCGTCTCAATCCCGGAGCTTTATGATATCTGTCAAAAAACCCGCGACATGCTGACAGAGAGCGGGGTTCACGCTGTTGGCCGCGTCATCGCCCGCCCCTTTATCGGCACTGACAAGACGAATTTTGAGCGCACCCCGAACAGGCACGACTATTCTCTAAAGCCGCCGAAGAAAACGATGCTCGACTATCTCTTAGATGCCAAAAAAGACACAATCGGAGTCGGGAAAATCTTCGACATTTTTGACGGAGTCGGAGTCAGCGAAAAGTTTCGCACCAAAAGCAACTCCAACGGCATGGAAGTCACCATGGAGCTTGCCGACCGCGATTTTGACGGACTGTGCTTTGTAAATCTTGTCGACTTTGACATGAAGTACGGCCACCGAAACAATGTCGACGGCTACGCTGCAGCATCGACCGAATTCGATGTGCAGCTCGCACAGTTTCTGCCGAAGCTGCGCCCCGACGATGTGCTGATTATCACGGCCGACCACGGCTGTGACCCGGGATATACAAAAACGACAGACCACTCGCGCGAATACGTCCCCATGCTTATTTGCGGCGACAAGATAAAGTCCGGGGTAGACCTCAAGACGCGCGATTCCTTTGCGGATATCGCCGCAACCGTGTGCGATTATCTCGATGTAAGCGCCGATATTGCCGGCACCAGCTTCCTTTCCGCAGTTTTAAAATAGCACTCTCGTGCAGCCTAAAGCCCGCCTTGAATTCAATTCAAGGCGGGCTTTAAAAAAATCATTTACACTACATATTGACTTTTTCGATATAGCATTATACAATATATATGGATAAGGAGTGATTTACAAATGACGATTGATATTAGAAACGGTGAAATTTCAAATTCCGAAAGACAAGCATATGTGGATTATATAAGCAACCAAAATCCGGGAAAGGTGATAAAATCACTTGCAATTACTCTCGACGGCGATTTTGTCGATCTCAACTATGAGCTGGAATCAATGCCTTTTGCCCGCATCAGACGCATCACAGGGTATCTTGTCGGCACGATGGACCGCTGGAACAACGCGAAATCATCCGAAGAAAAGGACAGAATAAAGCATTCATTGTGACAGTCCCTCTCGTGCTTTGAAAATTGCGGCGCGTGATGAACGCCCATATTTGCAGGCATGATTATATAAGAAACAAGGCTCTTTCGGACTTTGCGGTCACGGAGAGCCTTGTTTTTTATGATTTTTGTATATACGACAGCTGTTTTGTAAAAAATAGAATTAATAATATAATAAGGAGGCAATTATGCCAAGATTTACAGTGCCACGCGACATCTACTATGGAAAGGGTGCACTCGAAAATTTAAAAAACATCGAGGGCAGCCGCGCAATCGTCGTAATTGGCGGCGGCTCAATGAAAAAATTCGGCTTTCTCGACAAGGTTGTGAAGAATCTGGAATCGGCCGGCCTTGAGGTGTCTTTGTTTGAGGATGTTGAGCCTGACCCATCTGTTGAAACGGTTATGCGCGGTGCAGAGGCAATGTGCAAATTCCGGCCTGACTGGATTGTATCGGTCGGCGGAGGATCTCCCATTGACGCGGCCAAGGCGATGTGGACATTTTACGAATACCCCGACACTTCCTTTGAGGATTTGTGCGTGCCCTTCAGTTTTCCAAAGCTTCGGCAAAAGGCTCGCTTCATCGCAATTCCCTCCACCTCCGGCACGGCAACCGAGGTCACGGCATTTTCAGTTATAACCGACTACGCAACAGGTGTCAAATACCCATTGGCAGACTTTAATATCACCCCCGATATCGCCATCGTCGACCCTTCGCTCGCAGAGACTATGCCCTCTCATCTCGTCGCTCATACGGGCATGGATGCGCTTACTCACGCTATTGAGGCGTATGTCTCCACACTGCACTCGCCATTTACAGACCCGCTGGCAATAAAGGCAATACAGATGGTGGTCAAGTACCTGCCCTCCTCCTTCAAAGGAGATATGAGCGCACGAGAGCAGATGCACTATGCGCAATGTCTGGCAGGCATGGCTTTTTCAAACGCACTTCTCGGAATAGTGCATTCCATGGCACACAAGACCGGCGCAGCCTTTGAAACAGGTCATATTCCACACGGCTGTGCAAATGCCATGTATCTCCCATATGTCATCAAATTCAATGCCAAAACCTGCCCTGCCAGATATGCCGACATTGCACGGGCGCTGGGAATTACCGGCAAAAATGACGCTGCAATGGCTGCTTCACTGGTCGATAAAATCGATGAGCTCAATAAAACCTTCGGCATTCCGAAAACAATGCGCGATTTTGGCGTGGACGAAAAGGAGTTTGCGCAAAAAATTGATTTGATAGCAAAGCGAGCCGTCGAAGACGCTTGCACAGGAAGCAACCCTCGTGAAATTGATGTTCCCGAGATGAAGCGTCTGTTTGAGTGCATTTATCGCGGCGACAACGTGGATTTCTAAATAAAGCAAGATGAACTCCTTTTGCCTTTCACTTGTGCGGTCTGATGCTTCGCTTTTTTTTGACTCTTCACATCGACTTTTATATCCTGCCACACTGTGGTATACTTGTGAAAAACAATAAACGGTGCGTGGTATGGATGCTCTTGAAACAAAAAGACTTATAATAAGGCCTTGGCGCGAGTCGGATTTTGGAGAATACTTTGAGTATTCGGCCAACCCCCTTGTCGGCCTCATGGCAGGGTGGAAACCTCACAAAAGCAGAGCTGAGGCTAAGAACTATTTCGACAGGCTGCGCCGAAAGGACTGCGCATTTGCAATTGTGCTCAAGAGCAGCAAAAAGGTAATAGGAAATATCGGCCTGTATTCCACATCGCTCACAAAGGGCACCGGCGCGCTGCGCACGCGCGAAATCGGCTATGCTCTCAACCCCGAGTTTTGGCACTGCGGTTTTATGACGGAAGCAGCGTTCAAGGTACTCGAAGTCGCAAAGAAAGCACTTTTGCTCGACGCAGTCCTAGCAGGCGTCTTTGACTGCAATCTGCGCTCCCGCGCTCTTCTTGAAAGGCTGGGTTTCGGATACTGTTTTTCCCGTGAATGGACGACTGACAAGGATATCTTTTGCGATGTGACCAGCGAGATGTTCTACCTTATTGTTTTGTGAATTGTTCCATTTCGCTGCTTTTGATAAAAAGAGCTGCCGCGCTGATGAATTCAGCGTGGCAGCTCTTTTAGGCTATATGTCAGTGCTTTGGCTTCACTGCACTTTTTCCATTTTTAGATGTGCGAAGCGTGGAAGCCCGTTCTCCACAACTCTGTCAGGCTCGCCCGCTATCAGAGGAAGAGCATAGTCTATGAATTCCTGATTCATATTGTTGCCCTCTTCGTTTATCCACGCGCGCGGCACTTTTTTCTCCTCGTTTGCCACTTCTTCAAGCGGAACCATAACGATGTCGCATTTGTAATTTTCTCCCGCCGCTCTTTTCAGGCCGACCATCATGTCTGTTCTTCCGAGCGCCGCGTTTGCGACTGCTGCCGCGCCGGCCATATAGGCCTCAACAATATCCGTCTTTGAGGCACAGTGTGCGGCGCATCTTTGGAGCAGCGAAAACTCTATTCCACGCATTTTTGCGCCGGTGCGCGCCTTGACTAGAGAAACCAGTGTCGAGGCAAGCCCGCCCATCTGTGTATGACCGAATGCATCCTTTGTTTTTTCGCCGTTTGAGCCGTATTCTGATATAAATTTGCCGTCCTTGTCGCGTATTCCCTCTGAGACCGCGACGATACAGACGCCCTTTTCTTTGTATACACTCTCGACATCAGAGAGAAATTTCTCCACGTCAAACGCCACCTCAGGCAGATATACGAGATCCGGACCCTCACCTATTTCATTTGCCAAAGCGGCCGCCGCAGTCAACCAGCCGGCGTTTCGCCCCATAATTTCCAAAATAATGACGGCGCCCTTTCCGTAGACTTTGTTGTCAAGCGATATCTCCGCTGTCGACGTTGCAATATATTTTGCCGCGCTCGCATAGCCGGGGCAGTGATCCGTTGCGGCCAAATCATTGTCTATGGTTTTCGGTATGCCGATGACTCGGCAGTCATATCCGACGTCGCGCATGTACTTGGAGACTTTGTTGCAGGTATCCATAGAGTCGTTGCCGCCGTTGTAGAAAAAATATCTGACATCGTGTTTTTTGAAAACCTCGACAATTCTTTTATAGTCCGTGTCGTCCTCTGCGCTGTCCTTTAGCTTGTATCTGCATGAGCCGAGAGCCGCAGCAGGTGTATTGGGCAGCAGTGCAAGCTCGCTCTCTGCCTCTTTGCCGCAGTCAAACAAATTGTCCTCAAGTATGCCTTTAATCCCATTTTTTGCCGCCAGCACCTGTGTAATCGATGGGTTCTTCAGCGCTGTGGCAATCGCGCCGCACACACTCGCGTTGATTACGGCAGTCGGACCGCCGGACTGTCCTATTATACATGCACCTTTAAGTTCTTTCATTTTTAAGCCCTCCGCTCTTCTTTATTGTACTATATCTTATCGGAGAGCCGATTTCAAGATGAAAAACACATATGGCTCTTGATTTAAACTAATATTATGCTACAATTACTAGAGTAGATAATTTTGGGAAAGAGGTAACATATATGCCACTAGTAACAACTACTGAAATGTTCAAGAAAGCTTATGACGGCGGATACGCCATCGGCGCTTTCAACGTCAACAACATGGAGATTATCCAAGGGATAACCGAGGCCGCAGCGGAGCTCAAATCTCCGTTGATTCTTCAGGTTTCTTCGGGCGCCCGCAAATATGCAAAGCATGTCTATCTCACAAAGCTCGTCGAAGCTGCCATTATCGACACAGATCTTCCAATCGCGCTTCATCTTGACCACGGCGATACGTTTGAGCTGTGCAAGAGCTGCATAGACGGTGGATTCTCCTCCGTCATGATTGACGGAAGCCACCACAGCTTTGCAGAAAATATCGAGTTGACAAAGCAGGTCGTCGCATATGCGCACGAGCGCGGTGTCGTCGTCGAAGGCGAGCTTGGCCGTCTTGCCGGTATAGAAGACGCTGTAAATGTCAATGCCGCAGACGCCTCTTATACGCGTCCTGAGGAGGTCGAGGAGTTTGTCACAAAGACAGGCGTTGACTCCCTCGCAATTGCAATCGGAACAAGCCACGGTGCTTATAAGTTTAAGCCCGGTCAGAAGCCCCAGCTGCGCTTTGACATTCTCGAAGAGGTCGAGAAGAGACTTCCCGGCTTCCCCATCGTCCTTCACGGCGCTTCTTCTGTCATCCCTGAATTCGTCAGAACAATCAATGAATTTGGCGGTGCAATGCCCGACGCCATAGGCATTCCTGAGGATATGCTCCGTCAGGCAGCAAAAATGGCAGTCTGCAAAATCAATATCGACTCTGACCTGCGCCTCGCGATGACGGCCTCAATCCGCAAGTATTTTGCGGAAAATCCGTCACACTTTGACCCGCGCCAATACCTCGCTCCCGCGCGCACAGCGATCAAGGACATGGTTGCACACAAAATCACAGACGTCCTCGGAAGCAACGGAAAAGCATAAAATAGTTTCACAAAAAGGCTTCGGCGATTTAATTCGCCGAAGCCTTTTTTCATTTTGCAATCAAACCTGCCAAAAAAAGCACCCGACAAGCTCCTGCACACCGAACATATTTTTTTAAGCTCGGTTCTTTGTTATATGTGTCAAATTTTCATCCAAACTTGTTTGATTTTTTGGAGGTACAAATTGTGCTTTTCCTCTTTACAAAGCAGTCTACATATTGTATACTAATAACAATGATTATTATTACTGTTTGGAGGTTCATATGTCAACGACAACCAGACACAGCAAAAAGCGCGAGGAAATATACAGAGCCTTGTGCTCCACAAAAAGCCATCCCTCCGCCTATTCGCTTTATGAGCAGCTTAAGCCCGTCATAAAGGACTTGTCTCTTGCCACAGTATACCGCAACCTCAACTATTTTATAGAGCAAGGCAGCGCCTGTGTTGTGGCCAACGTCAACGGCGAGGATAGGTTTGACGCGACAACAGAGCCGCACACGCACTTTATATGCACCGATTGTGAACGTGTGCTGGACCTCGACAGCGACATACCTGCAGGCTTCATAAACGAATGCGCAGCCGAGGCACAGTGCACAATAACCAGCTATAACCTGAGCCTCTATGGGCTTTGTCCCAACTGTATTAAACGGTAGCCAACCCGATTTGATAATAAATTTATTTTGAGAAGGAGATTTATCCATGAAAAAATTTGTATGCTCAGTCTGCGGCTATGTTCATTACGGTGACACCCCTCCGGAGTTCTGCCCCCAGTGCAAAGCTCCCGCGTCCAAGTTCAATGAAGTTGCCGAGGACAAAATGACCTTCGTCACAGAGCATGTTGTGGGCATCGCCAAGGATGTCGACAAGGACGTCCGCGAAATGCTCGTCGCTAACTTCAACGGCGAATGCAGTGAGGTCGGAATGTATCTGGCAATGAGCCGTGTCGCCGACCGCGAGGGTTATCCCGAAATCGCAGAGGCCTACAAGAGATATGCCTTTGAGGAAGCAGAGCATGCCGCAAAATTTGCAGAGCTGCTCGGAGATGTTCTCACCGACAGCACAAAGAAGAATCTCGAAATGCGTGCTGACGCGGAGTGCGGCGCGTGTGCTGGTAAAATGGATCTCGCCAAACGAGCCAAAGAGCTGGGCTATGACGCGATTCACGACACTGTCCATGAGATGGCCAAGGACGAAGCGCGCCACGGAAAAGGCTTTGTCGGTCTTCTCGGAAGATATTTTAAATAAATACCGTCAAAAAGCAATTTAGAGAAATTCCTTGTTTTGATTTTGCCATACGCCGCCTGTCAATCAGCGCGCGTATGGCATTTTTTATTCAAATAAACGCAAGTTTATAATTTTTTTGCCCAAACCACTTTGCCTTAACCGTCTTCTACCAAGCAAATGCTGCCTAGACAAAAGGACACGGCCATTTTCAGGCCGCATCCCTTTGGTAATTTTTTTGTATATAGAGAGCTTTTTATTTGGCGATTTTCAGGACGCTCTGTTATAGATTTTGCCGACTGACGATTTGTTTCGCGCCATTATCAAAAATGAGCCGATTAAATTGAGTCCCATGAAAACGGCGACAATAATTCTAGTCGAAACAAACCCACCTAGCCAGCCCGAAACAAGCTGTCCCAAAATCATGCCTATAGTCATAAACATCGAAAACACACCGTTAAAGCGAGCTCTGTGGCTGTCCGGAATATAGCTTTGCGTCGCAGAAATCCTGATATTAAACGAGGTGACGCCCATTATTCCTGTGACAAACTGACACACGAGCATAAGCGGAAACGGAAGAAATAAAAACACTGCCGACAAGAGTGAAACCGAGACATAGACCACCATCGCGATATCAAACTTTTTCTCCACCGGGTATTTGAATTTATAGTGAACCATACCGCCAATGAACCGTCCGACGACACCCGCACCCATCGCAAAGGTAAAAAGCTGAACACCGAGCATTGCATTGGATCTGAAATACGGCATTCCGAGCGTGCTGAGCGCCGCATCGCAAAAAGCCGTGAACGTGAAATATGCCGTTATCACCGCAAGGCCTTTTTCTCCGGAGATGTAGCTAAGCCCGCTTTTAAATTCCTCTTTGTATTTTTTGAGCACCATCTTTTTTTCCCGCGGCTTCATGTGCGTTTCGACGTAGCCGATTCTCGTCTCAAATATTGCGGCAATAAGAAAGGTCACGCCATTGAAAAGAAATAGCGGAGCAAGGCCAATTCGCTCATAGAGGTAAGCCGAAACAGGCACCATGACGGCTGCCAGAGGGTAAATCATGCTGGAAATCGAATACGCTTTTGTGAAGTTTCCCTCTGAAACCAAATTTGGATAAAGGCTGTCATATGCGACTGTATATATGCTGTCCACAGAGCCCAAAAATATCGACAGCAGCAAAAGCAGCGTGTAGTTGAAAAAGCCTGTGCTCAAAACAAAATAAAACGATATGAAAAAAGCAGCGCTGATAAAATCAAGTACATATATAACTTTTTTTCTCGAGAAATTGTCGAGATATGGGCCTGCGATTGCCGGCATTATCACTTTTGGCGACATATACGCCACTGAAAAAAGAGCGTACAGAAAAGTTGATTCGGTAAAATCGAGCACAAGCAGTCCGATGGCAAAGCCCGCTATGGCGTTGCCGAGCATTGAAACCACCGACCCGAGTGTAATTATAGTAAAATCTCTTGTCCAAAGTCTATTCATTATTCCCCCGCAAAAGCCAAAACCACATTTTTTTGCATATGGCTTCGTATAATTCTTTTTCACTGCATCATCAAAACGTGTTGCTGCTAATCGTCTATCAAGCCCACAAGCTCCTTGTACTTTCGGTACCCGACAAGTCGATTGAGCAGTTTTATCATCGCACCCGTTGAGAGCCTGGTCGGAAATCCGACCGCGCGCAAAAGCATCATCCTCCGGCTCTGCGCATTTTTTGTACCGGTCATGCCATCCTCAAAAAGTGTTGCGGCTGTTATTTGAAGCTCCGCGCTGCCCTGCTCGCAAATCTGCGTACTCGCATCAAGAAGTGCCTTTTCGAGCAGCTCACAGCTCACTCCCTCAACGCCGAGAAGTCCGGCGCTGCCGGGCTTTTGTTTTCGGCTTTCCTTGCCTTTTACCTCCGGCAAATATGCATTTTTCACATCGCCCTTTGCGGCGATGTCATTGATGAATTTTCTGATTTTAAAGCCCGCGTCATCGCTGTCTGTAAATACAATTATCCCATTTTCAAGCGCAAGCCTTTTTATAAGCTCCTGTTTTTGCGTGTCTCTGAAAATATTAAAGCCTCCCGTGGTGACAATCAGCGCATCGGCAACAGCACACAGCCGCGACTCGTCATATCTGCCCTCGACTATGATAGCCTCTTTTAGTCTTATCATCGTCTGTCTCCGACAGCTGCCGCTATGCGGACCACGTATTCCTCGAGCACGCATTTTTTGTCAATAGCGGAGGATTTCATTCTGACATCAAGCTCAAAAAGCAAGTAAATTATGCTTTCCACCGCTTTAATCGAATATTTCGAGCACTTTTCAAGCGCTATAGAAACCTTTCTGTCACCTTTTTTGTAGTCGAAGTTGTCAAAAAGATACTTCTCGCCGAGTCCCTTTTCCTTAGCCAGCCGCGCGCGATATGTGTTTACAAACGCTGTTTCAAGTGACGCAGCAATCAAATACGGGTCCATGTTTTCGCTTAGCATGTCGGTGAGCGTGGCGAGCGCCTGACGGGTGTTGGAGCGCTCTATTGCGTTGATCATATCGTAGACACCGGCATCCGGCGTTCTGATGCAGAGCTTCTTCACATCGTCTGTGACAATCGTTTTATAGTTGCACAGGGCTGCGAGCTTTGTCATCTCATTGTTGATGGTGAGCAGGTCGTCTCCGCAGCGCGCAATGATCTCCGAAACGGCCTTGTCGTCTATATCGCACTTGTTTTTATCGGCCAGCTGCTTTACATATCTGAAAAGCTCGCCGCCTGATTTTGAAGTCACGGCAACCACAGCGCTTTTTGAGCAGACAGCCGCCAGCAGTGAGGCTTTTTTGGAAACAGAAAACCTCTTATCGTCGGATACCTGTCTTGCGACAACAACCAAATCGCATGGAACATCTGCAAACAACGACTCAAACAGTCCCAAACGTTCCTGCGTGAAGCTGCCCACAGAAAAATTTTCGAGCAAAAGAACACGGGTGTTGCCCATAAGCGAGTAATTGGAGAATATCTCCTCAAACGTCGCGCCGTCTTCCTTTTGGGCGTCATAGCGCAAAATGGCATTTCTATCCGTTCCCACTGCGCTTCGGATGACCATTGCAATGCAGGCGTCAACCAAAAACTCATCATTCCCTGCGACGAGGTACAGCCGCTGTAAGCCATCCGACTTCAGCGAATTTTTAATCGTATTGTCCGTTAGATTTATCATCAGCCAATAACCGCCTTATATGTTCCGTCATCGTGAAAAAGAAAACTTGTTGCGGCGCCGTTGCCGTAGAATATCTCGTCGATTGCTTTTAGTTCAATCTCTTTTTCGCCGAATTTAATGTGTGCTTTTTTCCCAATGCCACAGAGCGTAAAGTTACCGACACTTATGCATCTGCTCGAATTCTCCAAGATGACAATTTCAGAATTGCCGAAAATCCCCCTCAGATAAGCTTGCTGCTCCGATGATGGAGTTTTTATAATTATAACATAATCGGGCTTGTCAATAAACCGATATCGCAGAAATGACAATACCCTCTCATACTTTTTGCGCGAAAAATCTCCGAGCAGCACGGCGCTTGTGCCTTTGTCCTCGAAGATGCAGCTGTCGTAGTAATAGCGGGTAATCGATGGTGTGTCGAGCGTCACCGCAACGCGCGAGCCAATGCCAAAAAGCAGCATAAAGCAAACGCAGTATGCCACAAGCCCGCGCGGCAGCTTGTCGCGTGCGAACAGAAGATAAAGGGTCACAAGCAATATTGCAAAAATAATCCATATTTTGAGATATGGCGCATTTGCACACACGGCAGACAGCGAAAACGATGCAAAAAGCTCTGAAATAAGCAGTATGATTTTCGCGGCCAATCCGCTGATAAGCGCTGTAAGCTTTGCAATTTCAAATAAAAACGGCAGAGCATAGCAGATTGCCGTCATGAAGCCCGGTATAATCAGCCACGGCACAAGCGGTATGACGAACAGATTTGTCAACGGCGCAATCACGGACAGCGGCATGCCTGCAAACAGCAGCACCGGCAGACTTAAAGCGCTGATAAATACAGCGGGCATGAGTATTTTTTGAGCTTGCTGCAATATGAAGTTTTGCTTTTTGAGGCTTTCGCTCTCGCGCCTCTTCTCATACCACGGGTATGCCACTGTCAGCGCAAAGCAGCTTGAAAACGAGAGCCAAAACGACACATCCAGCACACAGCGAGGTGACAGCAAGCTCAAAAAAATCACTGCCGCGGCGAGCGAGGTCGCAGCATCTGACTTGCGCATGGCAAGCTGTGCCCCAAAGGCAAAAAGACACATCACCGCCGACCTCATCACCGTCAACGCGCCTGAATAAAACAAGGTCAGTGCGCAACACACGGCGAGTAGGAGTAAAAAAGCAAGCCACCGCGGCCTGAACCTTTTTATCAGCTTCCATAAAGCCCCGATAATGACAGTTATGTGCAGTCCTGAAACCGCGAGTATATGTGAAATCCCGCTTCTGGCAAAGTTGTCCTTTGTCTCATATTTCAAAAAGTCCTTGTCGCCCGTCATAACAGAACAGACAAGTCCGCCTTCCTCGCCTGAGAGAAACGCAAAAATGCTGCCGCTCAGGGCGTCCCTGCACTTTTTGAGAACCGCATATATGTTTTGTTCACGCAAAAAGAAGCTCTCTATCACAGTTTCCCTTGCAGTGAGCACCGGCTCGCCGTTGATTCTCTTCATTTTGTTTTTTTCGCCAAAGGTTGTTTTTGCAAGAAAACAGTCCCCCTCTTCGACGGTGTCCTCCGGGTAGATTTCGGCCTTGAATTTTCGTATACTGCGGCCGTCAATCTCCTCAACCGACACACATACTGCATATCCGTCGACTGTCTTTCTCTTTGAAATTGCTGTCATTTTTGCGGTTACACTTTTGCCACAATAAGCCTCTGTCAAGCTGTGTTCAACAGCCAAAGCCGATGCGGATAAAGCGCCGCCCACCAAAACCGAGATGCAGGCAAGCAGCAAGTATTTTCTCTGCAATGTGCTTTTGAGATGTCCGCGAAGCAATATAAGTGACCCCGCAAGCACACCGCCTGCCAGAATAATAAAAACACTGCAAAAAGAAAAAACCAAAAGCGAAAAGAGGAGACAGAGTCCCGCTTTCGCCAGTGGTCTTTTCATGTCCTATACCTCCACCCGTCGATAGAAATCCTATTTTCCTTCGAATATGGGAAGCTTTTCAAGGTATATTATATCGTCGCGCTCCGCCGCAACACCTTCGGCCAAAACGGCAGATTTTCCAACAATTATGCCGCCTGCGCGGTTCACCATGACCTCCAGCGCATAGAGCGAGCCGCCCGTGCTGATAACATCATCTACAATCAGTATCTTTTTTCCATTCAAATACTCCATCTCGTGCTCGTCGAGAAAAAGCGTTTGCTTGCGCGAGGTCGTTATAGATTGAACCTCGACCTCAATAGGGTTGCTCATGTAAAGTTTGCTCATTTTTCTGGCCGCGACGTAGTTCTTGCCGCTTTGGCGCGCCATCTCGTATGCAAGAGGAATTCCCTTTGCCTCCGCTGTGACAATAACGTCAAATTCGGGCACTATCTTGAGCAGTTCGGCGGCGCAGGCAATCGTGATTTCCACGTCTGAGAGCATTATGAATGCTGCGATTGAGAGTTCATCGTTGACTTTGCAGATTGGAAGCTGTCTTGTCAGACCGGCTACTTTGAGTTCGTATGTTTTTTCCATTTTTATTCTCCAAATTTATTTAAGTTTAGCCCGCAGGCCATTCAAATGTTCTCTTTGCCATGACATGAAAATGCAGGTGCATGACGCTCTGTCCGGCTTTCACACCACAGTTTGACACAACCCTAAATCCCTCGTCAAGCTCGAGCTGCTTTGCGAGCAGCGAAATGACTTCAAATATATGCGCTACAATCGCGCTGTTATCCTTGTCTATTTCGGCACAGCTGCCTATGTGCTCCTTTGGTATTACGAGAAAGTGAACAGGCGCGACGGGGGAAATATCGTTGAACGCGAGCACCTCATCATCCTCATATATCTTGCTGCTTTGAATCTCTCCGCTTGCTATTTTACAAAAAAGACAATCCTCCGTTTCACTCACCTCCCGATTATTGTTTCGATAATGCTTGCAGCTGCAAATATTGCCTCATCGAGCTTTGCCGTATCCTTGCCGCCCGCCATCGCAAAATCCGGTTTTCCGCCTCCTGAGCCTCCCACGACAGCAGCAACCGCCTTGACAACCTCGCCGGCTTTTATTCCGCATTCGATTGCCTTTTTCGAACAGGCAACACAGATTGAAGCCTTGTCGCCCCCGTCAGCCGCCAGAACAGTCACCGAGCATTCATCCCTTTGCGCAATATTTTCGGCTATATTCCTCATCGCATCGGTTTTGATCTCAGTCAATTTTTTGGCATAGACCGAAACGACTCCAACTGACAACTTCGCATCAAGAACTTCCCCCACGAGGCTCTGCGCCAACTTCGCCTCAAGCCTTTCAAGCTCGTGCTCTGCGCCGCGCAGCTTTTGTGCGATTGAGGCCGCTTTTTGCGGCAACTCGGACTCATTTGCAAGTCTGAACACCGCCGCGGTGTCAGCCAGCAGATTTCTTTGCTCGTCGATAATCGCCAGCACTCCGCTTCCCGTGGTGCCCTCTATTCTGCGTACACCGGCAGCAACAGAGGACTCGGATATTATTTTGAACAGTCCGAGCTGCGCCGTATTGCTGACATGCGTGCCGCCGCAAAATTCTACAGAAAATCCGTGGACGTCGACAACCCTGACCACATCTCCGTATTTCTCGCCGAACAGCGCGGTTGCACCAACCTTTTTGGCTTCACCTATAGGCATTTCTTTCACTGTGACGTCTATGGCTTCCAAAATCTTTTCATTGACGATTTTCTCGACTCTTTCCAGCTCTTGTGGATTCATGGCTTCAAAATGAGTAAAGTCAAAGCGCACGCGTGTCGGGTCCACATAAGAGCCTGCCTGATGCACATGGTCGCCCAGAACCTCAATGAGCGCTTTTTGAAGCAGATGTGCGGAGGTGTGGTTGCGCATAATTGAGCGGCGCAAGAGCACATCTACCTTTGACATAACTTCGTCGCCGACGGCTATCGCGCCCGAGGTGACCACGCCCTTGTGGATAAAATAACCCTCGTGGGATTTTTGGCAGTCGTCAATGCGCACCACTGCTTTTCCTGCCGATATCACACCGCTGTCCCCGACCTGACCGCCGCTCTGCGCATAAAACGGGGTAGCATCTAGCACGAGGCTGACTTCATCGCCCTCCGACGCCGTCTCAACTGCTGCGCCGTCAGCTACAATAAACAGAATTTTGGATTTTGCCGATAGCTCGCTGTACCCGACAAATTTTGTGGGGGCAATCGTCACACCCTTGAACAAATCCGCTTCCCAGCTGACGTCCTTTTTCTTGGCGTCCTCGCGTGCTCTCGTCTTCTGCTGCGTCATCAGCTTTTTGAACCCGGCCTCATCGACCGTCACACCGCGCTCCTCGACAATTTCCATTGTCAGGTCAATCGGGAATCCAAAAGTATCGTTTAGCAAAAAGGCTACATCTCCGGTGAGTATCTTCTCGCCTTTTTGCTCCATTTCCGCGAGAATATTTCCCAGCATCTCAAAGCCCTGTTCAACCGTCTTTGCAAAGCGCTCTTCCTCTGCCTTTATGACACGTTTTATATAGTCTCTGTTTTCATCAAGATTCGGATATGCTCTTTTGTTCTCGTCAATTACAGTGTCGCATACCTCAAACAGAAACGGTTTCTTGACGCCGAGAAGACGACCGTGTCTCGCCGCGCGGCGCAGGAGTCTGCGCAAAACATATCCACGTCCCTCGTTCGAAGGACCGACTCCGTCTCCGACCATGAATACCGTGCTTCTTATGTGATCCGTGATGACGCGCAAGGAGACATCTATCCTTTCGCTTTCATGGTATGTGACCCCGGTGATTGTCTCAATGTGCTTCATGATTTTGCGCACGGTGTCGACCTCAAAGAGATTGTCTACTCCCTGGCATATGCACGCAAGGCGCTCCAGTCCCATCCCTGTGTCTATGTTTCCGTGCTCCATCTTTTTATAGGTGCCATTGCCGTCAGATATAAATTGCGTGAACACAAGATTCCAAAATTCCACATATCTGTCACAATCGCAGCCCACGGCACAGGTCGGCTTTTTGCAGCCGTACTGTTCCCCGCGGTCAAAGTATATCTCAGAGCAGGGTCCGCACGGCCCTGAGCCTATCTCCCAAAAGTTGTCCTCACGCCCCAGCCTGACCATATGGTCGGGGTCGACTCCGATTTCCTTTGTCCAAATATCATAGGCCTCGTCATCGTCTTGAAAAACCGAAACGTAGAGCCTGTCAATCGGCATCTTCACAACTTCCGTCATGAACTCCCACGCCCAGCGAGTGGCATCGTGCTTAAAGTAATCGCCAAATGAAAAGTTCCCGAGCATTTCAAAAAACGTGCCGTGACGCGAGGTTTTGCCCACCCTTTCAATATCCGGCGTTCTGATGCATTTCTGACAGGTTGTGGCTCGGTTACCCGGCACCTTTGCCTGACCCAGAAAGTACTTTTTCAGCGGTGCCATACCCGAGTTTATCAGCAAAAGGCTTTTGTCATCCTGCGGGATGAGCGGAAAGCTCTCCATCCTGCAGTGTCCCTTTTCCTGAAAAAAAGAAAGAAACATTTCTCTGAGTTCGTTTAAGCCGGTCCATTCCATAGTCTGTAACCTCAACATATATTTTTACAAAATAATAGACCTTTGCCCCAAAATTGGGACGAAGGCCAAAAAAGCATCCGCGGTACCACCCACATTGCGCACAAGTGCGCCGCTCAAACAGGCCTTAACGCGGCCGTTTCGTTGCGTTTTCGCAAAGCTCAAAGGATGGCACGGGCAAGTTGTCTGCGCGGGAACCTCTCAGCCTTGGGATTCCGTTCTCTTATGCGCTCACATGATGCCTCAGGTCCTTGTCACTGCTTTTATTATATATTTTATATCAGTTCAATTATAGGAAACTGTTGAATTTTTGTCAAGCACGAAGTAATATCTCAGGAACAAAACCCCAGCCAAATTGCATCCGCAAGCCGCGCGAAAATAGGGGCCGCACTCATATATCCATATCCCTCGTTGACCGTCATTACCGTTATTTGATAGCGCGGATTCTCCGCCGGAAAATATCCGGTAAACCACCCGACAAGTTTTTCCGAGCCGTCCTCGTTGTATGAACCGGTCTGCGCCGTTCCCGTTTTCCCGGCCGCGCTGACAAACTGCGGCTTTGCCTTCGTTCCCGTTCCCTTTTCAACCGCGAGTGCCAGGCTGTTTTTGATAAACTGCGCTGTCTTTGTGCTCATCGGTTTCGAGGACGGTATTTTCTCGATTTTTTGCTCTCCGACTGACTTGACAATCGAAAACGGCGTAAACACTCCGTCATTTGCGACGCACGCCGTATACTGCGCGATGTGAATCGGCGTGGTCAAAAGCGCGCCCTGTCCAAAGCAGTTGTTGCACAGCTCCGAGCTGCGGTCAAGCTCCGTCAAACTCGGGATATTTCCTGTTTTTGTCGAGTATCCCGCGCACAGCTCTGCACTTTTGCCCAGTCCCATTGACAAAGCCATATTGTGAATCGCCTCGGCTCCGATTTCGTTACCGAGCGCAATAAAGTAGGTGTTGCAGGAGTGCTCAAGCGCTTTTTCGAGTGTCATATCGCCGTGAGCGGCAAAATCATTGCAGGTGTAAGTCACTCCGCCAATATCAATGCTTCCTGTGCATGTCCTCTCGAAATTTCCATCGCTCGCCTCAAGCGCGGCCGCCGCTATGACAATTTTGTACACCGATCCCACATTATATGCTTCAAGTGCCTTGTTCATCAGCGCAGTATTGTCTGCGGCTATCGCACTCGCAATATCATTTTGATCGAAGTCCGGCAGGCTCACCATAGCTTTAATCGCGCTCGTCTGTAAATCCGTGACGACGACAGCACCGCTTTTCATAAGCTGACCTGCGATTTTTTCGGCCGTCTTTTGCATTTCGATATCGACTGTCAGCGTGATGTCGCCGGATCCGCCTTCTGTTTGGCGCCGTACCGATTGCGCACCGCCCAGAGCGATTCCGCGCGCATTCACGGGCACGCTCACGGTTTCCCTGATTGTGTTTTTCAAGAGGTAGTCCTCAAACACTCGCTCAAGCCCCGATATTCCGTGCCCGTCATAGTCGAGATAACCTAAGAGATGACTGGCGACGGTGTTTTCCTCATATCTTTGACGGCACAAAATAACCTCCGGCACGGTGAGCGAATCCCTTTCATTCTTAAGGTCAATCAGAAAAGGGCGCCCGTTTGAAAGGCATTTTTCGAAGTATTCCAAATCCGCTTTCGGGATATGGCTCTTTAGGCTGTCACAGTCCGTTTTAGATGGAATAACAAAGGCTTTATAGGACATTCCGTGTCCGGTAAATGAAATGCCGTTGCAGTCTTTGAAATTCGGTCTGATCCGTGACACCTCTGCGGTATATGAGCCCTGTTCAGCCGCAGCCTTTGCATATTCGCCATCGGTAATGATGATAAAAAGTCTGAGCATCAGCAGATTCGCCATAATGGCAAACATTACAAATAAGATAAAAAGTCGCTTTCTTGTCATAAAAATCACCCTGTATATGCTGGGCATATACAGGGTGATTTATTCTTAATTATCGATTAATACATTCCGCCCATGCCGGGGTTGCCGCCCATGGGAGCGGGGTTTTCCTCGGGGATATCGGCCACAACAGCCTCTGTCGTGAGTATCATCGCCGCAACCGAAGCCGCATTTTGCAGCGCGCTGCGCGAAACCTTTGTCGGGTCAACGATTCCGGAAGCTATCATGTCACAGTAGCATTCCTTTGTGACATCCATGCCATAGCCGACTTTTTTGCTCTCGTGAATCTTATTTATAATCACCGCACCATCAAGACCTGCGTTGAGCGCAATCTGGCGCACAGGAGTTTCAAGCGCTTTTAAGACGATTCGAGCACCGGTCTTCTCGTCATCGCTGTTGGTGATAGACTCGATAACCTTTTCAACAGCCGGAATAGCGTTTATAAACACAACTCCGCCGCCGGCCACAATGCCTTCCTCAACAGCAGCCTTTGTCGCGGAAAGGGCATCCTCGATGCGGAGCTTTTTCTCCTTCATCTCCATCTCAGTCGCTGCGCCGACGCGTATAACAGCAACGCCGCCCGCCAGCTTTGCGAGACGTTCTTGGAGCTTCTCGCGGTCGAAGTCAGAGGTTGAAGCCTCAATTTGAGCGCGAATCTGCGCGATTCTCGCGTCGATTTCGGTCTTGTCGCCGCTGCCGCCCATTATGATGGTGTTTTCTTTCTTAACTTGCACCTTTGAAGCAGAGCCGAGGTCCTCAATCTTTGCATCCTGCAATGTCAGTCCCAGCTCCTCGCTGATGACGCGGCCGCCGGTAAGTGTGGCAATGTCCTGCAGCATCTCCTTGCGGCGATCACCAAATCCGGGCGCTTTTACGGCAACGCATACAAACGTTCCGCGAAGCTTGTTGACTATCAGGTTTGCCAGCGCATCGCCCTCTACATCCTCGGCGATGATGAGCAGCTTTTTGCCTGTCTGGACAATTTGCTCAAGCAGAGGCAGAATTTCCTGTATATTGCTGATTTTTTTGTCTGTAATCAGAATAGAGGCATTGTCGAGAACGGCCTCCATCTTTTCTGTATCGGTCACAAGATACGGGGTGATATATCCGCGGTCAAACTGCATCCCCTCAACAACTTCGGTGAATGTGTCGGCCGTCTTTGATTCCTCTATCGTGATGACTCCATCATGTGTGACCTTTTCCATCGCCTCGGCAATGAGGTTTCCTATGAATTCATCTCCGGCCGAAATCGTCGCCACGCGCGCGATGTCGCCTGAGCCCGAAACCTGCTTGGAGCTGCCGACAATGCTGGCAACAGCAGCCTTGACAGCCTTCTCGATGCCTTTTTTGAGTATCATCGGGTTCGCGCCGGCAGAGACATTCTTCATGCCCTCGTGAACCATTGCTTGTGTGAACAGCGTCGCCGTTGTCGTTCCGTCTCCGGCAGCGTCGTTTGTCTTCATCGCGGCTTCCTTGATCATCTGGGCACCCATGTTTTCGAATTTGTCCTCAAGCTCAATTTCCTTTGCTATCGTGACACCGTCGTTGGTGATGAGCGGCGCGCCAAACTTTTTGTCGAGAACCACGTTTCTTCCCTTGGGTCCCAGCGTTATTCTCACTGTGTCGGCGAGCTTGTCAATGCCTGTTTTGAGGCCTTTTCTGGCCTCCTCCGAATATTTGAGTTCTTTTGCCATTTTAATCACTCCTAATAATTTAACAGATTATAATACTATTGCAAGTATATCGGACTGGCGGACTATGACGCACTCTTCGCCGTCAACCTTGACTTCTGTGCCCGAGTATTTGCTGATTATGACTTTGTCGCCGGCTTTGACATTCATCTCTACTTCTTTGCCTTCAACAAGGCCTCCCGGACCAACTGCCACGACTTCTGCAATCTGCGGCTTTTCCTTTGCTCCAGCGGTCAAAATTATCCCGCTCTTGGTTGTTTCTTCTGCCTCGGTCATTTTTAGGACAACCCTGTCAGCAAGAGGTTTCAGTTTCATAAATTCAATCCTCCGTATTAATCATATTAGCACTCTGTTTATTCGAGTGCTAATAGTAATTGTAATATATTTTTTTGAAAATTCAAGTGTTCTGCATAAACAATTTCATTTTTGGCATATTGCACAAATTTATACAGTGATTTTGGCCGTCAGTGGGATAATAAACTTAAGTGCAGCCGGAATAATCTCGATATTTATATGATTGGTAGCGGACATTTCTCCGTCTATATTAAGCGCAAATTCTTTGTCGGACACGATCTCTGCCTTTTTTCCTCTGAAAAAGGTAAGGCAGTCCTTTAGCTCGTCGATTGCTTCCCCATTTTTTAGATGTTCGCCATTTTTGTACTTTGAAACCACCTTGGCTATTCTAAAGCGCGATATTTTATTGACGGCGACCACATCCAGCAGTCCGTCATCCAAAATTGCCTCCGGCGTCGCATAGAATCCGCCTCCGTAAACCCTGCCGTTTCCAACGGCTGCCAACATAAATTTTCCGCTCATCTCGGCCTCGTCGACTCTGACAGTCAGATGTTTTCCGATTTTTTTAAGCAGGCAGTAGACAAGCGCCGCATTGTACGCCATCGGCCCGTTGACCAGCGGCATTCTTCGAATGCGCGGGATGTAGCTGGCGACATCAGCGTCTATTCCGACAGACAGCAGATTCAGACAATATGTATCGTTGATTCGCAGAATGTCCACCACTTTCGATTTTCCCAAAACAACCTGTTCTATATTTGAAAAATCATTTGCCGTTCCAAAGTATTTTATGTAATCGTTTCCGCTGCCGCATGGGAAGCAGGCAAACTCGGCATTGTCAAATCCCACAAGTCCCGCAGCAACCTCGCTCAGTGTTCCGTCACCGCCGCAAGAGCAGATTCTCACCTGTTCATTTTCGCTCGCAGCCTCGCGGGCCAGCTGTGTGGCGTGTTTGGCATATTGCGTTATTTTTATCTCATAATCCAGGTTTTTGCCTTTGAAATACGCCTCTATGAGCGGAATAACATAGCCGGAAGCTTCCTTTTTGCCTGACTTTGGGTTAACAATAAACACGTATTTCACTTGTCGTCCCAGCTTTCATTTTTTTTTTGAGAATTGAGTTTTTCCAATGCGGGGGATATCGCTTTATATATAAGTGATGTGATTATTCCCATTGCCACACCGCTGATAACCAAAACCGGGATGTAGTAAAGAGCAAAAGCAGATGACACCAAAAGAGATGCCGCCACAAGCTGACCTATATTGTGTGCTACCGCGCCCATAACGCTCGTGAACATATTTTTGGATTTTAGCCTATTACAGAGCAGCATAACGGCGACAGAGCACAGCCCCCCACAGAGACTGAGCGCTCCTCCCGCAAGGCCTCTCGTCACCGTGACGGCGCCACCCTTTAGCACGGCCAACAGAAGCGCCGATACCGGCCCCTCAATGAAAAGGCAGTACATCGTCACAATGTTTGAGAGTCCGAGCTTTATTCCCGGCACCGCACCGGCAATTGGAGGCAACATATTTTCGAGATAGGACAGCGCTATTGCGAGCGCAAACAGCATTCCCATCATCGCGGCCTTTTGCGCAGCTTTTCCTCGTTGCACTGCAATACCTCTGAAATCATTTATTGGTGACGATGCGCAGAGCCGGGATTAGCCGCATCCTCTGCGCTTTGTTTTTTTGCTTGACGAATGCTCTTTCGCGGTGCGCTCGCGCACATATACTAATGCAAGCATATCGGACTGGCGGACTATGACGCACTCTTCGCCGTCAACCTTGACTTCCCGAATGCCGCCGCATTTGTCACGCCTAACTGAAATCATTTATTGGCGGCGATGCGCAGAGCAGGAATTAGCCGCAGCCTCTGCGCTTTATTTTTGCTTGACGTCTGCTCTTTCGCGGTGCGCTCGCGCACATATACTATGCAAGCATATCGGACTGGCGGACTATGACGCACTCTTCGCCGTCAACCTTGACTTCCCGAATGCCTCCGCATTTGTCACGGCTAATTGAGATACAAACATACTGCTTATCTGAACTGAAAATTGTAATTACCCGTGTCGCAAAGCTCAAGCACCAGCTGGCTTTCTAGGCTCTTTGAGACAAACACGTTGCTGTGAGTGTCCATCACAATGGCCGTCACCTCGCCGTCAGCCATCATTTCGAGCGTTTTTTCAAGTCCGGAAATAAAGCAGTAGGTCGAGTAATAGTCCGCAAGAGCGCCGTTTTGCCCTATCACTGTCACAGAGACAACATCGCTGACGGCTGGATAGCCGGTGTTGATATCTATGATATGGTGATATTTTACACCGTTCTCGACGAAATATCGCTCATAAGCGCCCGTGGTAGAGACTATCGCATCGGCCAGTTTGACGGCACAGTAGTAATCCTCCGAGTCGTTTTTTGGCACCCTTATTCCGACGGTGAACTTCTCCCCGCCCTTGTCACCATATACGCAGACGTTGCCGCCTATTGAAATAAGGCCATAGTCCACATTTGATTTCTCCAGCTGCTCCTTGCACAAATCGAGCGCATAGCCTTTTGCAACTCCGCCTAAATCGATGGCCTGCCCCTCTTTTGAAAGACGCGCCGTATGCGTGCCCTGCTCGTCGCGCAGCTCGAAGCCGGAGCAGTCCACAAGAGCTTTTGCAGATTTGATATCGTCATCTTTCGGAACATGCGGCTCATCGGAATTGATGTTCCAGAGCTTTGTGAGCGCACCGACAGTTATGTCAAACACTCCCTCGTGCAGGCCGCTGATTTCCAGACTTCTTGCGAGCACATCGTATGTCGCGTCATCAATTTCCACAGAATTGCCGCCGGCATTGCGGTTTATGTTGTCTATGCAGGAGCCCTGTTTGTACATGCTTGTGGAGGCCTCAAAATCAGTAAGCATAGCGTCAATCGCTGTGCATGTCTCCTTGGCTTCGTCTCCGTAAAGCTGGTATGCCACAAACGTGCTCATATGATACGTAGTATTTACAAATTCACCATTGTTTTCCGGTTTATCACGCGTTTGGCACGCATTTAGTATGACTATTATACCAAATACTGTGATAAATGACAATATTTTATGGTTTTTGCGCGTAATATTGCTCTTTCGGCTTTTGCGTTGCATTTGACAATCGACCTCGGTTCGAATATAATGTCTGTGTTCCCTATAGGAGGCAAGCGTTATGAAAAAATTTGTAATCGTACTTTCACTTGCGATGGCGCTGTTGCTTTTGTTCGCCTCATGTAACGGAGAGGTGAAAATAAAGGACGGCATTTATCGCGCAGAATACTCGGATTATGACCAGCACGGATATAAGGACTTCGTCGAAGTAACTTTCAAGGACAACAAAGTTGAATCGGTAGTTGCGGACGCAGTAAGCGGTGAGGACGGCTCGCTCAAATCATCGTCGGCAAAGTTTCGCGATGCCATGGAGCCCATTTCCGGCACATACCCGGAGAAGTATTACAAGGACTTGATCAATCAGTATATTGAAAAGGCCAAATCAGACAATCTGGACGTCATCGCGGGAGCCACCGAATCCTCCAACAGCTTTATCTCCCTGATAAAAGCGCTGGAAAAAGCGGTAATCTCGGGCAACACCGAAACGGTCGTCGTCAAAAGAAGTTGAGTTTTGTCACATAAAGGACGGCTTTTGCCGTCCTTTTTCTTTTGTTAATCAATAGATTTACCAATGCGCGATAATGTAGTATACTGGACAAAGATATCAACACGCTATCGGAATACTTTTTTGAGGTACTTACCTATGGTTTTCAGCAGCATACTTTTTATTTTTCAATTTCTTCCCTGTGCTCTTATACTTTACTATATATGCCCCAAAAAAGCAAAGAATTTTGCTCTCCTAATCCTCAGTCTGGTTTTCTATTCATGGGGTGAAATGAGATTTTTCCCCATTATGATAGCGACTGTGACCGTCAACTATCTCTGTGCGCTCGGCATAGCGCGCTACCGAGATAATTTGAAAAAAAAGCGCTGGTGTCTTATTGCTTCTCTCGTGATAAGCCTCGGCTTTTTGCTTGTATTCAAGTACAGCAACTTCTTCATTGAAAACATCAACGCTGTCTTTTGCGCCACCATTCCGCTGCTCAATCTCACGCTGCCGCTCGGAATAAGCTTCTATACTTTCCAGACGCTGTCTTATACGATTGACGTTTACCGCGGAAAAGTGGATGCGGAAAAGAATTATATAAATGTCGCGGCCTATGTTTCCCTTTTCCCGCAGCTTATCGCAGGGCCGATTGTGCGGTACACCGACGTTCAAAACGAGATGAGAGATCGCACGATAACTTTCGAACAGCTAGAAAGCGGCATGGAGGACTTTATAATCGGGCTTGCGAGAAAGGTTCTGATTGCCAACAGTGTCGGAGCACTTTGGGCCGAGGTTGAGAGCATTGGCTTTGGCACAATATCCACAGGCCTCGCATGGGTTGGAATCCTCGCTTTTTCTTTACAGATATATTTTGACTTCTCCGGCTATTCCCAGATGGCGGTGGGGCTAGGCAAGATGCTCGGCTTCAATTTTCCGAAAAACTTCGATGACCCCTATACTGCTCGAAGCGTGTCCGATTTTTGGAGGCGCTGGCACATCACCCTCGGCATGTGGTTTCGCGAGTATGTCTATTTTCCGCTCGGCGGCTCCCGCTGCTCGGCATGGCGCAACACTTTAAACTTGTTCATAGTCTGGGCGCTCACAGGTTTTTGGCACGGTGCCTCGTGGAACTTTGTCATATGGGGACTGTACTTCTTCGCGCTGCTTGTGATTGAAAAGAGCGGCTTTATCAGCGTGCTCAACAAGCACCGCATTTTTTCGCATTTTTACATGGTCTTTGCTCTGCTTCTCGGCTGGACACTGTTTGCAATAACCGACTTTTCCATGCTTTTCGAATACCTTTCGCGCATGTTTGTGCCGACATATTTCTCGGCCAATGCGTCAACCGTGGGCTTGGAATACTATCTTAGAAACTATGCCGTCATTCTGGCCGTCGGGGTGTTTTTCTCGACCGCATTGCCCACAAAGCTGTATGCAAAGTTTCGGAAAAACACTGCGCTTCGTCTGGTAGCGCTCACGTTGCTTTTCTTCTTGTGTATAGCATATCTTGTGGATTCAACATATAACCCATTTTTGTATTTCAGATTTTAGGGGGAAGAAAAATGAAAAATATAAAGCGTTTTCCTCTTTTTCTAATTGTGTTCGGTTTTATCGTGATATATTCCCTCACCTGCTTGTTTTTGCCGGACAAATCATTTTCCGAAAATGAGAACAAGTATCTGGCAAAGTTTCCGCAAATCTCATGGCGTGGGCTTGTAAACGGTTCCTTTGCAACAAAATACGAGGAATATGTATCGGATCAGATGCTCTTTCGCGACGGCTGGATAACCGCGAAGTCGCTGTGTGAATTTGCCCTTCTGAAAACAGAAAACAACGGCGTAGTTTACGGCAAGGACGGTTATATGTTCCCGCGCTTCTACAAATTTGACAAATCGACGCTGATAAAGAACCTCGACGCTATCGGCACCTTCTCCGCGAGGGCGTACAGCAATGTCTCACTCATGATTGTGCCCTCATCGTACTATCCGCTCGTCGACAAAGTTCCGGCAGGGCTTCCTATTGTGGATCAGAGCTTTTTTATTAAATCCAGCTACAATTATCTCGCCGATGTGTGTCTGCCTGTCAATGCCAAGGATATTTTGTCCGTCAATGCAAATAATTATATATATTACCGCACCGATCACCACTGGACAACATATGGCGCGTGGCTTGCGTATACGCAGTTTGCCGCGACCGCAGGGTTTACACCATTCGAATATAACGGTTCAGTGCCGATAAAGGTGCCCGAATTTTTCGGCACCTCCTATTCAAAAAGCAAGGCGTTCAACGCAAAACCGGACACGCTTGAGTACTTTGACTTCAAGGGAACTATGACAATCGGCGACCAAACCTATGACTCGATATACGACACCGATAAGCTCTCCTCGCGGGACAAATATGGAGCTTTTCTTCGCGGCAACAACGGCTACTCCACAATAAAATCGCCCCCGAGTGACTCAAAAAAAGAATCTATTCTCGTCATAAAGGACTCTTTTGCAAACAGCATGATTCCATTTCTTCTGAACAATTACAACACAATTGTCGTTGTCGACCCGCGCTACTACAGCGGAGACTTCAAAGAATTTTTCGATGATCGTTTCTCTGATATTCTTGTATTATACAGCTTTGAGAGCATAACCACCGACACATCAATTGCAAAGCTCGGTCTTTGAAGGTGACAATATGAACATCAGCATACTCGATGTCCTAGGCCCCGTGATGGTGGGTCCCAGCAGCAGTCATACAGCCGGCGCAGCTCGTCTGGGTCGCGTAGCTGCGATCATCGCCAAAAAGCCCTTTAACGCCGTGTGCTTTTATCTGCATGGAAGCTTTGCAAAAACAGGTGTGGGGCACGGCACGCCGATGGCGCTCCTCGCCGGTGTGCTGGGCATATACGAAGACGATGAAAATATGAACAGTGCCTATGAGCTGGCAGACAGCAAAAATATCTCATACAAATTCGCGCAAGCGGATCTCGGCGACGTCCATGAGAATTCCTGTAAAATAGTATTTTCACATCTCGATGGCTCGGTGTCGACAATCAGCGGAAGCAGTGTCGGCGGCGGGCGGATTGTTATCACGGCAATAGACGGAACAGAGACAAACATATTCGCAGAGCAGCCGACAATAATAATCAGACAAAATGACCGCAAGGGCGTAATCGCCTCTATTGCCGCGGTGCTTGCGGAAAATGATATCAACATCGCCGTAATGCGGCTTTGGCGCGAGCAAAAGGGCGACATCGCGACTACCGTCATTGAGACAGACGACGAGCTGCCCGACAGTCTCGAAAGCTCGCTCATGAAATGCGAAAATGTAATTGACGCGCGCGTTATTAACGCATACAGGAGGCCATGATGTACAAGGATGTCGCTTCCCTTCTCGAACAAGCTGCCGCAATGGGCTCAATCTACAAAGCGGTGCTCGCAGATGAAATTGCTCTTTTGGGTTCCGACGAGAATCAGCTTCTCGGCATGCTCAAGAATCGCTATACAGTGATGACAAAATGCGCCGAGAGCGCGCTTGACTCCCCGCATTCCATGGTCGGCAACCTCATCTCAGGACAGAGCCGGCTTCAACACCTGCACGGCGGGAAGCTCGTCGGCTCATTTTTGAATGACGTGATGGCGCGCGCGCTTTCATGCAGCGAGGTCAACGCCTCCATGGGGCTTATTTGCGCCGCACCGACAGCGGGAGCATGCGGCATTCTGCCTGCTGTGCTGATTGAAGTCTCGGCAGGGCTTCAATCGACAGAGCGCGAAACGCTGGAGGCTCTGGCCGTCGCAGGAGGCTTTGGTGCGATAATCACAAGAAACGCCACAGTCAGCGGCGCCAAGGGCGGTTGCCAGGCGGAGTGCGGTGTTGCGGCTGCAATGGCCGCCGCCGCTGCCGTATATCTCGCAAAGGGCACCGCCCTAATGTGCGCACAGGCAGTATCACTCGCACTGATAAACTGCATGGGTCTTATCTGCGATCCGGTAGCCGGACTTGTGCAGCTCCCTTGCAGCTTCAGAAATGCCAGCCAATCCGTAAATGCCATGATAAGCGCAGACATGGCTCTCGCCGGGCAGACTTGCCCAATACCCGCCGATGAGGTCATAGAGAGCATGTACAGGGTCGGGTGCTCGCTGCCCCACGAGCTGCGCGAGACATCGCTCGGAGGTATTGCCGCCACGCCTACCGCAAAGCGCATCACTGCCAAAATCTTTCCCGAGTTGTTCTAAGCCCCAAGACCTCCGGGGTCTGATGCATTTGTCTCAACATTGTTTTCGCAAATTCGTCCGTTTTTTTGACATGCCGGGTTTAACATATTTTACGGCACTTTTCGAGTGGCTTGCGGCGCGCTTCAATCTTTCTCGCGAAATATGTTCTTAAGGCTATTTATGATTATCATATGTTCTCAAGCTTTTGAGAATCGCAAAAGCTGGTATTTTACATATTGGAGGCAGCGATGGACAGAAAAAAAGGTGTGGCCTACTGTGGTCTGGCCTGCTGTGTATGCAGTGAAAACGCGACTTGTGCCGGATGCCAAAACGAGGACTGCAAGGACAAGGAAGTGTGCAAATCCTTTAGCTGCTGTAAGAAAAAGGGTCTAAACGGCTGCTGGGAATGCAGCGATTTTCCCTGCTCCAATCAGATGCTCGACAAGCTGCGTGTCCGTACCTTTGCAAAATTCATCGCCGAGTATGGAAAAGAACGGCTGATGGACGCTCTGGAAAAAAACGAAGCCGCCGGGGTTGTCTATCATTATGACGGGCAGCTGGTCGGGGATTATGATATGCCGAAAACAGAGGCAGAAATCAAACATCTCATACTGTTCGGAAAGTGACTATGTTAATTATGCTGCTTTCTTCGAATTGTGCGTCATCATTATTTATAAGCTTTTTTTCTTTTAACGAAACTACTTTGGAGGTGCAAAGATGAAAAAGTTCATATCGACGGTTTTGATGCTCTGCTGCTTTGCGGTGTTGTTTTTTGCCTGTGGTTCAAAAAAAGAGAGCATTTCAAATTTCAAACACGAGGACGTTGACAAAATTCAGGTCATCAATTCCATGGGGAATCCCGCATACGGCGCCGAGAGCAAAATAATCACTGATAAAAAAGAAGTTGCGGATTTTTTAGATACTTTTAACGGCGGCATCCTCGGTCAAAAGGCAAAAGACAAAGACGTGAAAATCGGCTTTTCAAGCCGCTATTTGTTGTACAAAGATGAGAAAATCATAGCTGAATACTTCTTCAACTGCAACGACACAAGTCTCATATTGTTGAACGACGAGTACAGAAAAGTGACGTATGCAAATGATGCCAAAACTCCTCTTGAGCTGTATGAAAGCTCAAAAAGCGGCAAAATTGTTGTTGACATCGCGGGCCAGGAGATGGATTTAGTCAGATTTGGCGCAGACACATATATAAAGTCGAAGCTTTCAAAGGAAAATCTCGAATGGCTTGACAACTACAGCAAAATGTCAAAGGAAGAGCAGGCGTCCGTGACGGACATCCCGGATTTCGGCGAATCTTTCAGACCATAATATGCTGTCCCAAAAAGCTTGCCTTTGCCGATAACAAAACGCGCTTTATTATTTCGAAGCTGATGCTAAACACAACAAAACGCCGCCCCGCCGACTTTTCTGTCGACAGGGCGGCGTTTGCTTTAACACTCAGTGCGCAAAGCTGTGGATTTGCAATTTTGACCATAATCCTTTAAGATGAAAATTTCTCAACCCACTCGTCAAAGAGAAGAGAGAGCTGCGCTTTGTCCTCCTCCAGCTTTTCGCAGAGCTGCGAGAGCTTTTCGTGGTCCGTCGCAATTTCGCTGTCGTTTATCAGGCACTCTGTGCTCGCAACTTCCGCTTCCAGCCGCTGCAGCTCGTTTTCAACGTGGCTTTTGCGCTCGCGCTCCTGTGCTCTTTGGCGCCTGAGCTCCTTTTGATTCACAGCGCTGTCAGCTTCCTCAACAGCGATTTTCTGTCTGTTTTCCTCTTTTTCCGGTTCCGGAAGATTCAAATCCTCCTCGCTCATCGGAACTCCGTTCTTGTAATTTTCATAATTTTCGAAAATATCGTATGACCCGCCATCTTTGAGAAGCAGTATCTTGCCTCCCAAAATCTCAATGAGGTATCTGTCATGCGATACCGCGATGAGGCTTCCCTCATAATCTGCAAGCGCCTTATACAGAACATCCTTCGTGTAGATGTCAAGGTGGTTTGTCGGCTCGTCGAGAATCAGCAAATTTGGATGTTCCAGAGATATTCTCGCCAGATTGAGACGCGCAAGTTCTCCGCCGGATAGGCCTTTTGCCTCCGTGAACACGTCATCCCCGAAAAAGCCAACCCCCGCAAGCAGGCTCCTTATTTCCAGCTGGTTCATCGACGGATACTTGTCCCAAATGTATGAGATGGGATCCCTCGCCGAAATGTTGAACAGGTTCTGCTCGAAGAGGCTTGTTTTGACGCCGCCGCCCTGGCGCACAGACCCGCTGTCGGGTCTGTACTTTCCGAGAATCGTTCTCAAAAGCGTCGTCTTTCCTGTTCCGTTCGCTCCGATTATCGCAAGCCTTTCCTCCCTTCGAAGTACCAGGCTGAGGTTGTCCACCAGCTTTTTTCCGCCCGCTGAAACAGACAGGTTTTTTATAGTCAAGACTTCCTTATACGGCTGGGACTGTGACTCAATTCTAAATCTGACATTCTCGTGCGATGAGCTTTCGGGCGCTTCCAGGTCTAACCTGTCAAGCATCTTGAGGCGGCTCTTTGCCATCTTTGACGTGGATGCTCTGACGATATTTTTTTCCGCATATTCTTTTAGCTTTTGCGCTTTTTCCACAGTCTGCCTGTAACTTTTTTGTTGTGCGTTTTCATTTAGCTCTTTTTGCGCCAAATATTGTGAAAAGTTACCTGTGTACAATTTTGATTTTCCGTTTTGTATCTCCAGCGTCTTATTCATAATCTCATCGAGAAAATGTCTGTCATGTGAAACCGCCAGCAGCGCGCCCTTGTATTCCGAGAGAAATTTCTCAAGCCATTCGAGCGTCTCAATGTCGAGATGGTTTGTCGGTTCATCCAATACCAACAGATCCGGGCTCATAATCAAAAGCTTCGCTAGCGCTAGCCTCGTCTTCTCCCCGCCGCTTAGCACATCGACTTTTTTCGCATATGCACTCTCAGCAAAATTCATGCCGGACAGCACGCGCCTGATGTTGTAGCTCATGTTATAGCCGTCGATGGCGTCATACTTCTGGCACACCGCCTCATATTCGGAAATTTTCTCTGTGTCTGTGCCCATCTCCGCCTCAAGCTTCTTCATCTGCGCCAGAAGCTCGTCGGCGTTGTTGACAGATTCCATCTCACGCAAAACCGTATTTTTGGGATTCAGCCCTGCTGTCTGCTCAAGATAGCCCATAATCGCGTTTGTGCGCAGTGATATTATGCCACAGGTTTGCTCCAGCTGCCCTGTGATTATCTTAAGCAGCGTTGTTTTGCCGCAGCCGTTGTAGCCGACTATTCCGATGCGGTCATTTTCGTTCACCGAAAAAGTCACGTCGCGCAGCACCACATCCGCGCCGTATGACAATCCTATTTTATCAGCCTCTAAAATCATTTTTTCTCCACTTTAACAGCCGCGTCGCTCCATGCGAGCACGTCTTGATATACCTCTCCTTTGCCTATTTCGTTTAGCACCTCATGGCGCATCCCCTCATAGAGCTTGAGCGTCACGTCCTTCAGCCCGGCGCCTTCCAGCTTGTCATAGACCTGCCGCACGCCCTTTGTACAGCTGCCGACCGGGTCGTCACAGCCCGAAATCAAGAGCACCGGCTTTTCTTTGTCTAGACTTTTCGGCCACTCCTTGCCCGACACGGCTCCCAGCGCTTTAAATAGGTCGCGAAACCCGGACAGCGTAAAAACATAAGTACACCATCTGTCGGCGGCATACGTGTTCACAACGTCTCTGTCGCGCGTTATCCAGTCATATGGCGTGCGAACATCGTCCAGCTTTTTTGTATATGAGCCAAAGCTCATGAAGTTTATAAAATTGCTTCTGTGCCGTTCCCCCTTAAAAATCGAAATGACATTCACGAGGAATATTCCGACTGCGCCGAGCGGGTTTGCGCCGCTCGTCCCCATAAATATGAACGCATCCGCCTCTTTTGGGTATGTGGCGGCCCACAATCTGGCAAGAAATGAGCCCATGCTGTGTCCCAGCAAAATAAGCGGCAGACCCGGATATTCCTCTTTTGCAATCTCTGTCAATTTGTGCATGTCGCTCACAAGAAGCCTGTAGCCGTCTTTTTTTGCAAAATAGCCAAGCTCTGAATCGGATTTTGCAGTATGTCCGTGGCCCAAATGGTCATTTCCAAAAACGACATATCCGTTTTGCGTCATAAATTCTGCGAAGCCCTTATATCTCGCGATATACTCGCACATCCCGTGTGCTATCTGCAAAATCGCTTTTGGTTTTTTGGCATCATCGCACCATTTTGCATAATAAACCCCATTTATGCCATCGCCGGACCGGAATTTACTTTCAACCATAAGTACAGACATTGCGTAATCCTCCTTTTATGTTATAATTTTATTATACTTTATATATAACTAGTGTCAATTGCTTTACTTTAAAATGCATTTCCCGCTTTTACATGGATTATGAGTAAATAATAGCGTTACAGAGGTTTTTATTATGTTGGAAACTTTTTTGGATTCACTGCTCGACGCTCTAAAGCTGCTGCCGTTTTTGCTCGCAGCATATCTGGCCATCGAATACTTGGAGCACAGAGCATCGAAAAAGCTGACAGATTTTCTCGCCGGCTGCGGAAAGCTCAGCCCGCTTGTCGGCTCTGCGGCCGGACTTGTTCCGATGTGTGGATTTTCCGTCAGCGCGGCAAAGCTGTTCTCCTTTCGCGTGATTACAATAGGCACGCTCATTGCGGTATTTGTTTCGACCTCTGACGAGGCGCTTCCAATACTGTTTGCATATCCCGAAAAATACACCTATGCCGTCTTGCTGCTTGTCATAAAATTTGTTGTGGCGGCAATTGTCGGCTTTGTCGCGGACCGGCTGCTTAAAACCAGCTTCTCAGAGTCCGCACTTGAAGAGGCACATGACGAGATGCACGCAAACTGTCACCACGATTGCTGTGAACACGGAATCTTTCTTTCTGCACTCAAGCACACTGCGCAGAGCTTTGTTTTCATTCTGATTTTTTTATACAGCTTCAATCTTCTGATTTTCCTGATAGGTGAGGACACCATCTCCGCATTTTTCTCCTCCGGCACGCTGTTTGAGCCCGCAATCGCATCACTGGTCGGTTTTGTCCCGAGCTGCGCCTCTTCGATAATTCTGACGCAGCTGTTTGTCTCCGACTCGATATCCTTTGGTTCCTTGGTCGCGGGTCTTATAACAAATGCCGGCATCGGGCTGGTCATTCTGTTTAAGGAGAATAAAAACCTCAGGCAGAACGCCAAAATCATGCTCATCATGCTCTTCACCGCGCTCTTGACAGGCTATGTGATTCAGTTTATAGAGCTTTCTTTGAGGTGACTTGCCCTAATCTGTGCGTTATAGAGAAAGGCGTCGTCATGTACATTCTCAATAATCTGGCCTTTGTCCTTGGCAGGCAAATATGAATCTTAAATGAAAAACTCCTCCGGCCGCAACACAGAAACTGCGGTTGGAGGAATTTTTATGTCATTGAAAGACGGAGCGTGACAGTCCGGGAGTGAAACAAATTCCGAAACCGGAATTGACAAAACACCCGCGCGCCCTCGGCTTTTGCATAGCTCTAAATTATAGGTTTGAAGCTCAGGGCATTTTACGATTTTTTAGCGCTGCGTCTTTTTATAAATCGGAATTGCAAATTTTCTTTACTTCATCAGCTCGCATACAAGGTTTGAAAACCGAACCGGATCCTCTATGCTCATGCCCTCGATAAGCAGCGCCTGATCGTAAAGAAGCTCTGCATATTTTTTCACCTGCTCTTTGTTTTCAGGCCACAGCGCCACGAGCTTTGTGAACACCTCGTGATCGCCGTTTACCTCCAAAATTCTCTTCGCCTTGACCTTTTCACCGTTTGGCATATCGTTGAGCAGCTTTTCCATTTCGAGCGAGAGAGCGCCCTCCGTTGTGAGGCAAACCGGGTGACTCTTAAGTCTGGATGACAGTCTGACGGACTCAACTTTATCGCAAAGAGCCTCCTTCATGCAGTCGAACAGCTCTTTATTATCCTCGTTCTGCTTCGCTTTTTCGCCCTTTTCCTCTTCGCTCAAAACATCGAGATCCTCGCTTGAAACCGAGCGAAACTCTTTTTTTGAGTAGTCGTGCAATATGCTCATGAGAAATTCATCGACATCGTCCGTCAAAAACAAAATGTCATATCCCCTGTCGCGCAAAAGCTCTGTCTGCGGAAGCTGCGCTAGCTTTTCGGCGTTTTCGCCGGCCGCGTAATAGATATACTTTTGACCTTCCGGCATAGCATCGGCATACTCCTTAAGTGTGACCGGTTCTTCGCCAAAGGCGCGTTTAAAGAGCAGCAGCTCCTCGAGATTATCGCGCGCCGCACCATAGCTTTTGTATATTCCGAACTTTAGCGTCAGGCCAAAGCTGGAGAAAAATTTCTTGTAGCTTTCACGGTCTTTTTCGAGCATCTCGACAAGCTCTTTTTTGATTCGTTTTTCAAGCGCCGTGCGTATAAGCGCAAGCTGGCGGTCATGCTGTAGCATCTCGCGCGATATGTTCAGAGACAAATCCTCGCTGTCAACAAGTCCCTTGACAAAGCCAAAATACTCCGGCAGCAGCATGGGGCACTTTTCCATTATCATTACGCCGCTTGAATAGAGCTGCAAGCCGCGTTCAAAGTCCTTTGTGTAATAGTTGTACTCTGCGTTTTCGGGTATGTACAAGAGCGCCTCATACTGCGTCGTGCCCTCCGCTTTTTGATGAATCACCTTTAGCGGGTCTGTATAATCAAAGAACTTGTCGTGATAAAAAGAGTTGTATTCCTCTTCTTTTATGTCCTTTTTGTTCTTTTTCCACAGCGGAACCATTGTGTTGAGAACTGTGTTTTCAAGGACAGTTTCGTACTTGTCCTCCTCACCCTCTTTTTTTACGCTGTGCTCCATGTCGAGTTTGATTGGGTATCTTATATAGTCCGAATATTTTTTGACAAGCGCGCTCAATCTGTTGCGGTTTAGGAATTCACCGAACTTGTCATTATCCGAATCTTTTTTTATTTCAAGCTCTATTACCGTGCCGTTTGAGAGCTTTTTGCCCTCGGAAAGCGTGTAGCCCTCGGCGCCCGCAGACTCCCAGACCCACGCCTCATCAAAGCCAAATGCGCGGCTGGTAACTCTGATTTTGTCGGCAACCATGAAAGCGGAATAGAACCCAACGCCAAACTGCCCGATAATGTCAATATCCGCACAATCCTTTTTGTCCTTTGCAAAGTCAAGCGAGCCGCTGCGAGCAATCGTGCCGAGATTGTTCTCGAGCTCGTCCTTCGTCATGCCGATTCCGTTGTCGGAAATTGTCAGGATTCTGCTCTTTTCCTCCACCGCAATGTCGATTGCAAAGTCGGCGCGCGAGTGTCCTTCAATGCCCTCTGTAAGAAATTTATAATAGAGCTTGTCAATGGCGTCGCTCGCGTTTGATATAAGCTCGCGGAGAAATATCTCCTTGTTTGTGTAGATTGAATTAACCATCAAATCGAGTATGCGCTTCGACTCGGTTTTAAATTGCTTCTTTGCCATAATTGACCTCCAAATTCATTTAGCACTCTCTAAGTTTGAGTGCTAAAGACAATATACAACAACATTTTGGAAAAATCAATAGCTCTCTCCAAAAAAAGCTGCTTCCCTCTCATTTTTCGCAGTCAGCCCTGCGCGGCGCTCTCCGAAATTCAACAGTTTTTTTGCAAAAAACAACCATGAAAATTGTAAAATAATCATGGTTGTTTAAAATTCAATTATTAGCTTAAATCAGCCGCCCAGATAGGCTTTTTTTACGCTTTCGTTTGCCAACAGGTTTTTGGCTGTATCTGCCAGCACAATTCGCCCGGACTCGAGAACGTAGCCTCTGTTTGCAATTCTAAGCGCCATTTGAGCATTCTGCTCGACAAGCAAAACAGTAGTTCCTGCGTCGTTGAGTTCCTTGACAATGTCGAAAATCAGCTCCACGAGTATCGGCGCAAGACCCATCGACGGCTCGTCGAACATCATGAGCTTTGGCTTGCTCATCAGTGCGCGTCCCATGGCGAGCATCTGCTGTTCTCCTCCGGAAAGCGTCCCTGCGATTTGTTTTTTTCTCTCCTCGAGCCTTGGAAAATACTCGAAGACGCGCTCGATGTCTTCCCTGTTCACACCTTTTTGTGTAAAAGCGCCCATCTCAAGATTTTCCATGACAGACATACCGAGAAATATTCTTCTGCCCTCCGGCACCTGAGCCAGCCCCGCCTTTACGATATTGTGAGATACCGTCTTTGAAATGTCGTTTCCGTCAAAGCTAATGCCGCCTGTTTTTGTCCGCAGCAGCCCCGATATGGTTTTTAGTATGGTTGATTTTCCGGCGCCGTTCGCGCCGATGAGCGTGACGATTTCTCCGTCGTTCACCTCAAAGGATATATCCTTTATCGCGTGTATGTCGCCGTAAAACACATTGATGTTCTCAACTTTCAACATCGGCTTTTTCCTCCTCTTTGCCGAGATACGCTTCGATAACATCGGGGTTTTTCTTTATGTCATCGGGCGAGCCCTTGGCGATAATTTTGCCGTAGTTGAGCACCGCTATTCCCTCGCAGACACCCATGACAAGGTTCATGTCGTGCTCGATTAGAATAATCGCTATCTGAAATACATCGCGTATTTTTCTTATATTCTCCATAAGCTCCGCCGTTTCCGACGGGTTCATACCGGCGGCCGGCTCATCGAGCAGCAGCAAGCTGGGACTCGTTGCCAGTGCGCGCACAATTTCAAGGCGGCGCTGGGCACCGTATGGCAGGCTGCCCGCCTGCATGTCGGCCATATCCTGCATGTCGAAGACGCTCAGCAGCTCCAGTGCCCTTTCACCTGCTATGCGCTCCTGTCTCCAGTAATCGGGTAGGCGCAGCAAAGCATGCGGCAGCTTATAGCTCATCTCGTTGTGCAGACCTATTTTGACGTTGTCGAGCACCGAGATATTTTTAAATAATCTTATGTTTTGAAATGTTCTCGCTATCCCCATCTTGTTGAGCTGAAAGGTGCTTTTTCCGTGTGTCGACTCGCCGTCGAGCAGTATCGCTCCGTGTGTCGGCGAATAGACATTTGTGAGCAGGTTGAATACTGTGGTTTTTCCCGCTCCGTTTGGGCCGATAAGGCCGGCGATTTCCGTGCGTCCGATTATGAGCGAAAAATCATCGACAGCCGTCAGTCCGCCGAACTCTATTCCAAGGTGCCTCACATCGAGAATCGGGCGCTTGTCTATGTCGCGCTCCGGTATGACAGCTCCGCTTGGAACAGGGACAAGCTTAGTTCTCCCCATTTTTTTGCACCTCCTTCTCCGGCACGCCTACATCTGCGGTTTTGCGGCTCTTTCCAAAAAGCTTGTCGAGAATCCTACCGAGCGAAAACTCATATCTTCCCATCAGTCCGGACGGTTTAAAGATCATCACGATGACAAGCAGCAGCGAGTACACGACCATCCTGTAATCGCTGACAGCGCGCAAAAGCTCCGGAAGCAGGGTCAGCACTGTCGCCGAGACGATAGACCCGACTATCGAGCCCATCCCTCCCAGCACGACCATGACAAGGATTTCAATGGATTTCATAAAATCAAAATCACCCGGCGATACAAAAGCGGTGTGATGTGCGAGAAGTCCGCCCGCTATTCCGGCAAATATTGCCGCGACGGTGAAAGTCATCGTCTTGTAGTATGTGGTGTGAATGCCACAGCTCTCTGCGGCAATCTCATTCTCCCTTATGGCTATTATAGCGCGTCCATGGCGCGAATGTATAAGTGTATAGGAGAGGAAAACCGTCACCACACACGATATATAAATCCATGTAAAGTCAGTGTAGCGCGGTATACTTTTTAGACCCAGCGCCCCGCCCGTAAAGCCGAGATTTTGGATTATAACCCTTATCATCTCGCCAAAGCCCAGCGTTATGATAGCGAGATAGTCGCCCTTGAGCCTGAGCGCGGGAAGGCCTATTATGATTCCGAATATGCCGGCTAAAATTCCTCCGGCGAGCAGCGCCACCAAAAACGAGAGTGTTTCATTTGGGATTATCCCGCTCTTTGTTATGAGCGCGGAGGTGTAAGCTCCAACCGCCATAAATCCGGCATGTCCCAGAGGCAGCTGCCCCAGAAATCCGCACGTTAGGTTCAAGCTCACGGCTGCAATTATATAAACGCCCACGGGATTGATGAGCTTGACATAGTATCTTCCGATAGTTCCGTTGCCAATAAGTGAATTTATGATGATATATACGGCAATTATGAGCGCGATATTTACAAGATATTTGATTGGAGTGCTGACTTTTTTATTTTTCATCATCCTGCCCCCTTAAACCTTTTCGGCAACATTTTTGCCTAAAATTCCGGTTGGCTTTATGAGCAGAGTGATTATCAAAATGCCAAAAACAATCGCGTCTGCGAGCGATGACGAAATGTAGCCCTTCGTCAGAGCCTCGAGAATTCCGATAGAAAAGCCGCCTATGACAGCGCCGGGAATTGAGCCGATGCCGCCGAGAACCGCCGCGACAAACGCCTTTAGGCCAAGCGCGGAACCCATTGTCGCAGAAACCTGCGGGTAGGAGCTGCAATAGAGAATTGCCGCCACGGCCGCCAGCGCAGAGCCTATAGCAAAAGTAAATGAAATCGTGTTGTCGACATTTATTCCCATGAGCCTGGCGGCGTCGCTGTCCTCAGAGACGGCGCGCATGGCCTTGCCCATCTTTGTCTTTGAGACAAGCAGCGTCAGGCCTATCATTATGGCAATTGAAACTCCGATGGTGACAAAGGTAGTGGTGCTCACGGTTTTGTCTCCTATTTTGATGCCGCCAGTGATAAATCCGGGAAATGTCTTTGGCGTAGAGGTGAAAATAAGCTGTGCGAGATTTTCGAGCAGGAGGCTAACGCCTATCGCCGTTATGAGAAGCGAAATTCTCGCCGAATTTCTAAGAGGCTTATATGCAATCTTCTCTATTGCCATGCCCAGTATGACACAGCTGACAATCGACGCCAATATACCGAGCCAAACAGGCAGTCCCAGTGAAGAAATAATGTACCACATCACATAAGCACCGACCATGATTATGTCGCCGTGCGCAAAATTGATGAGCTTTACAATGCCGTAAACCATGCTGTAGCCGAGCGCGACAAGCGCATAAACGCTGCCGATATGGATACCGTTGAGCATATGGTATACAAAGGTCATAGTAGCCACTTCCTTTTTTCATTCTATACGGCAACACTGAATAACGATCAACATCATCCGGTTGTCCATTATTCAGTGCCCAAAGAGGCACAGACAAACTGCGCCTCTTTGGAAAATGCCATTCTCTTAATACATGCGGTCAGCTGTGTACTTTCCGTCCTTTATGATCTTCATGGCACACTGTTTGAGCGGGTTGTTTTGCTCGTCAAATTTGTAGTGGCCTGTCAGGCAGTCGATGTCTGTCTTTTTCATTGCGGCAACAATTGTCGCCCAATCTGTAGAATCAGTTTCCTTGATTGCGTTTACAACTATCTGAGCTGCATCATATGAAAGGTATGCAAAGCCGAGAGGCGATGAGCCAAATTGGCTTTCATATTTCTCTGTAAATGACTTTGCGGCCGTGTTCTTGTCCTCGACGAAGAAATGGTCCGAGAAAATAAAGCCCTCGACGACCTTGGGGTCAACGCTCTCGATTTCGCAAAGCCCTGCAAAGCCGTCTCCGCCAAAGAACGGGACATTTACGTTTGCTTCCTTGGCCTGCTGCGCAGCCATATAGCACTCGCTGTAGTAGAACGGGAAGAAAATGGCTTCGGGCGCCGCTGCGGCAATATTTGTAAGCTGTGATTTGTAATCGGTGTCTCCACCGGCATAGCTTTCATTTGCAACTATTGTTATACCGACTTTTTCACATTCTGCTTTGAATGCATTGGCAAGCCCGACACTGTAATCCGCGGCGCTGTTATAGAGCACTGCGACCTTTTTATAGCCGAGAATTTCAGACATGTATTGCGCTATTTTTGTTCCCTGAAAGGAATCCTTGTAGCATGTGCGGAAAAATGTTTTTCCGACCTCTGTCAGTGAATCGCCTGTTCCTGAGGATGTTATGACCGGGATTCCGTCCTCTGCGGCAAGCTCTGCGACAGCGTTTGCGCAGTTTGTTGTGACGGGTCCGATTATCGCGCATACACCGTCCTGGTCGACGAGGCGGCTGTAGGCCGATGCCGCGTCTGTAGGCTCACTTTTGTCGTCATAGTCGATAAATTCTATCTGCTTTCCGTTGATACCGCCGGCGGCGTTTACTTCATCGATGTACATTTTTGCGCCGTTGCGCACGTTTTCGCCGTACTGTGCAGTCTCTCCGGTGAGTGGTCCGATAAAACCGATTTTAATTGTGTCGGCTTCTTTTTTCTTTTCCTCTTCCTTTTCCTTGCCGCATCCGACAAACATAGTCATTGCCATGACAAAAGCCATGACGAGTGCCAAAACTCTAAGCTTTTTCATCTTTTTTCCCTCACAGTAAAAATTATTTTAAAAAAAGACCTGCGGCTTTAATCGCCGCAGGTCTTTGGTTAACAGTGTTTAAACCAACTCCGCCTGTCTTACAGCAATTAAATAGCCTTAAATTGACCTGAAGCGTATAATTAGTACTACGCTTACTAGGCCCATAATAAGGACTATAATGCTGTTTAATGAAAGCATCGCCATTGGTTTTCTCCGTGTTTTTAGATTGTTCACATTATTGCACATGAATTTTTATAAGTCAATATACACAAAAGGATTTTGGGGCATTGCAACAAAAAGCTTTGCACACTTCGGAAATATTGTGAAATATCACCAACTTAAACCTTTAAAGTGTTAAAGCGACATTTCTTTTGCTGCAAATTTGTCACATTTTGCATAATTATCTGCGCCCTGTTTTCAATATTCTGCCGCAAATGACGATAATGCAAAAGAAGCCGGCACTTTGTTTTGACGTCCGCTGCCTTTGTTGTTTTTTTCTTGGCAAAAATCGATTTGCTGTGTACCGCTCGTCATAAGCTTGTATTAATATGCGGTTTTCGGCAAGACATCGCCGCAGATATTAATTTTCTCTGCTCTTCATGATTAAATATGCATTGATAAAGCCGTCCAAATCGCCGTCCATAACTGCCGCTATGTTGCCTTGTTCATACCCGGAGCGGTGATCCTTGACGAGTGTGTATGGCATAAAGACATAGCTGCGTATCTGCGAGCCCCAGGCAATCTCCATCTGATTGCCCTTTATATCCTCGATTTTCTCGAGATGAGCCTGCTCTTTGACCTTGATGAGCTTGGACTTGAGCATTTTCATCGCGACGTCGCGGTTTTGAAACTGGCTGCGTTCGTTTTGGCAGGCTACGACAATTCCCGTCGGGATATGCGTTATGCGAATCGCGGACTCTGTCTTATTGACGTGCTGGCCGCCCGCACCGCCAGAGCGGTATGTGTCCACCCTCAAATCCTCGTCGCGAATTTCAATCTGCACATCGTCTCCGATTTCCGGCATAACCTCAAGCGAGGCAAAAGAAGTGTGCCTTCTGCCGGAAGAATCGAATGGCGAAACGCGCACCAGACGATGCACCCCATTTTCGGATTTGAGGTAGCCATAGGCATTGTGACCCTCAATCAGAAGCGACGCGCTCTTTATCCCCGCCTCCTCGCCGTCCAGATAGTCGAGTACTTTTACTTTAAAACCGTGTGATGCGGCAAAGCGGTTATACATTCTGTAGAGCATCTCGACCCAATCCTGTGCCTCTGTTCCGCCTGCACCCGCATGGAAAGTCAATATCGCATTTTTGCTGTCATACTCTCCTGAAAGCAGCGTCGCCAGCTCCTGCGCGGAAGCCATATTCTCGAGCTTCTTCATTTCGCGCTCGATCTCCGCATCCATGCTGTCGTCGTCTTGCTCCTCCGCCATTTCGATAAGCGTTTCAACATCTTCACGGCAGGCGACGAGTGCCGCGACATCCCCGAGCTTGTTTTTGAGCGAGCTTTGGCGCGACAGCACATTCTTGCTGTTTTCCGTGTCCTCCCAAAATGAAGCCTCGGCGCTTTGCTTTTCGATTTCTGCAAGCTCAGCGGAAATCTCCTCCGGCTTTAGGGTTTTCTTAAGCGAATCGACCTTTACTGACGCCGCCGCAAGCCTCAGCTTAAATTCATCAGCTATAAACATACATTTTACCTTTACATTATAAGTTAATAATTAACTTCATTATTATACACATTGATGCTGTAAAATGCAAAACATTGCCTCTTTTCATGAAAAATAATGTCAATTCGCTCCCGCCCTGACCCGGTTGCGCGCATCATTCGATATCCGCCATTATTATTTTTTGCATTTTTGATATTTATGAGCTAAAATATAACTATAAATAAGAAGTTTACCGAAAGGATTTTATATGCTTGATTTTTTGGGCGCCACTTGCCCCTATTGTGGAAAACCGATAACATCGACAGATGAGGTAACAATGTGTCCCGAATGCGGCACGCCTCATCACCGCGCCTGCTACACCGAGCACGGAAGGTGTGCGAATTTCGAAAAACACGGCACAGATTTCAGCTGGAAGTCGGAAAAAAAGCCGGTTGACATTGAGGACTATGTTGCATGCCCCGCGTGCGGCACGCAGAATCCGAAATCGCAGAGCTTTTGCGGAAACTGCGGAAAAGCTCTTAACAGTGTCGATGCCGCAGCGAGTGAATTTGAACCTACATCGCCTTATAGCATGGGCGGTGGTCTGGGTTCGATGTTCTCAGGCGGGGAAACTACTGCTGAGCGATATGAGTCATACTCAAAATCAGACGCCGAAATTGACGGCATCCCAGTTGGGGATTGGATAAAGCACATCGGCACCAGCTCTGACTATTATTTGTACTTCTTCAAATATCAAGACAGGCTCGGCAGAAAAACGGCGTTCACCTGGACTGCGGCGTTCTTCCCCGTGCTGTATTTTTCCTATAGGCGCGTCTGGAGCTGTGCGATTCTATCCATGCTGACATCTTTTCTGCTCAATTTTCCGTCCGCCCTCTATGCCTTGTCCGCAACCACGGGAATAGAGTATTTTGGGCTGTCGGCTGAACTTTTGAGCAATATCACATACTTCACATCTTTTCTGTCAATAGGCATCACAATGCTGTGGGGCGTATTTGCGGTTTATTTTTTCAGGAAAAGCGCCGGAAAGCGTTTGTTGCGCATGCGCGAAAAAGCACCGACACCTGAGGCATACAAGCAGAGCCTCGAAAAGGTTGCGGGCCCCAGTAAAAAAGCGATTATTTTTCTCTTTGGTTCATATCTTGTCTTCAACACCGTGAGCTTGATTCTGCTGTCTTTATAATGCACTTTTTCCTAAAATAACGCCCTAATAGACATCGGTCTTCACTTTTTGCGGCAATGCGGCCGTTTATGCAAGCATGTGTCGTCTGCCTCGGATTTTGCAGTATATCAGTATCGATTTATACGTGCTGTATATCATGAGCGATGTCAGCAGCTCACAGAGATTTGGCAGCTTGCAAGAATTCGATGAAAACTGCTGCACGCAGCATTACTTTTGCATTTGCATGTCTCAAACAGCTCGCACAATGAAGGAGGGATTTTTTTTGAAAATCAGAAAAGCCGTTATTCCGGCTGCGGGTATGGGCACACGTGTGCTGCCGGCAACCAAGGCCATTCCCAAGGAGATGCTCCCCATCGTCGACAAACCCGCAATACAGTACATTGTCGAGGAGGCGGTCGCCTCAGGCATTGAGGATATCTTGATAATTACAAGTCGCGGCAAGGATGCGATTGAGAATCATTTTGACCGCTCTCCCATGCTTGAGCAGGCGCTCCAAAAGCCGGGAAAAGAGACACTTCTCAAAAGCGTACTCGACTGCGCAAATTTGGCCAACATAACTTTTCTGCGCCAAAAAGAGCTTCGCGGGCTGGGAGACGCAGTCTTGTGCGCGCGCTCCTTTGTCGGAAACGAGCCATTTGCAGTGCTTTACGGCGACGACGTTATCATGTCCGACTACCCCGTGACAAAGCAGCTCATCGAGGCTTATGAGAAATTCGGCAAGTGCGCTCTGGGAATAAAAAGTGTCAGCGATGAGCTGATAGTCAAATATTCCTCCATGAAGGTTGCGCACCTTTCCGGAAACTACTACGATGTCGACGATATGGTGGAAAAGCCTGCGCTCGACAAGGTTTTTTCGAATTTCTCCATACTCGGAAGGGTTCTGCTCACGCCGGACATATTCGACATACTCGAGTGCCTGCCGGCAGGCGCCGGAGGCGAAATCCAGCTAACGGATGCAATAAAAATCATCGCCAACAAGGTTGGCTGCATCGGCGTTGATTTTGTCGGAAAACGATATGATATGGGAAACAAGCTGGAAATGGTCAAGGCCATAGTCGAGACTGCGTCGCTTCACGATGAAATCGGTGCGGATTTTAGGAATTATCTCCTCAATTACGTAAATCAGCTCTGATATCCAAAAGCAATGTTTGACAACGGTTTATTGTATGTTATAATAATATAGTTCTTTTAATATATGGTCGTACACCCTTTGCCGGGTTCGGCCGAATATATGTAAAAAGGCAATCCTTGCCCGTAAAACGGGCCTTATGTCCAAAAGGAGGTGCAAAAAAATGTCTGCTGCTTATGAAACCATTATTGTGCTGAACACAAAGCTCGATGAGGAAGCGACGAAAGCTATGGTGGAGAAATTCACTTCGCTTATCGCGGCCAACGGCACAATCGATTCTGTAGAGGAGTGGGGCAAGCGCAAGCTCGCGTATGAGATCGAGGATGAAACCGAGGGCTATTATGTGCTTATCAACTTCACAAGTGCGACCGAGTTCACCAAAGAGCTTGACCGTATCTACCAGATTACCGATGGTGTTCTTCGCACAATCATTGTCCGCAAAAACGCCTGACTCTGAAGGAGGACGCATGTTATGTTGAATCAAGTTGCATTGATGGGACGCCTAACCGCTGACCCGGAACTGCGTCACACTCCGTCCAACATCTCGGTTACCACCTTTACATTGGCGATTAACAGGTCCTATGTCAAGCAGGGTGCCGAGCGTCAGACAGATTTCATCGATATCGTCGCATGGCGCAACACCGCTGATTTTATCTGCCGATACTTTAAAAAAGGACAGATGATGGCGGTGGAGGGTTCAATTCAAACCCGCACATATCAGGATAAAGAGGGCAAAAACCGCAAAGTTGTCGAAATTCTCGCAAACAATGTGTACTTCACGGAAAGCCGCAGCTCCTCACAATCTGCTGCGCCGTCCATTGAGTCCCATGTTTCGGAAAATGACAATTCTCCCGGAAATATGCCCGAGCTTGATTTTTCCGCGGGCGAAAATGATGATTTTGCCGTAATCGCGGGAGACGATGATCTTCCGTTCTAATTATCAGTTTTGTATTAATAAGGAGTAACAATATGGAAAATACCGCAACAACCGAAAGGGTTGAGCGCACGGATAGGCCCGAGAGAAGTGACCGCAACGATCGCAATGACCGCAATGACCGCAACGACAGAGGCCCGCGCTCCAACGGACCGCGCCCCCGCCGCAAAAAGGTCTGCCAGTTCTGCGTTGACCGCGCAGGAGAGATTGATTATAAGGATACGCTGCGCCTTCGCCGCTTCATATCGGAGCGCGCCAAGATCATTCCCCGCCGTGTCACAGGGACATGTGCCCGCCATCAGCGCGACCTTACAATTGCCATTAAAAGAGCGCGTCAGGTAGCGCTTCTCCCATACGTAAGCGACTGATTGCAAATTAAAGAGCGGATTGTGTTTTCACACAATCCGCTCTTTTTTGTTGCCCCTTTGTTTTCACTGTGATTAAACTAAGGGGCACTATTTTGTATCGGCAACGCTGCCAAATTCACAAGCTGCTCTGTATCAGCCGGATTTTTTTGCTATGTATATAGTGAGCTTATCTTCATTGACATTAAACTTTTTTCCCGGCTCAACGCTTTGCTCGAAAACAGTTCCGGGCGGATATGACGACGTGGCCTTTTCCTGTGCCGTGTATTTTATGCCACGGCTTTTCAGCAGTTGCTCTGCATTCATCACATATAACCCTTTCAGGTCAATCATGCTGTCTATGATAATCTCATGATTGTAGTAAATTGTGATGGAGGCGCCTTTTTTTGCGGTGGTATTGGCCTGCGGTGACTGTGAAACAACCTCGTTGTCCTTTGCATCCGGATCATATGTAGGCTGTATTTCAATTTTGAAGTTTATCGTATCATATTTAAGCTCATCCAGCGTCTTCCCGACAAAGCTCGGGACTTTGAAGCTGTCTGTTGCAACCGGTTTTTCGGATATCGGTTCTTTCTTGCTGCCGAGAACGTTTGAGACGATAAATACAACTGCCATGACGACCAGAAACGACGCCGAAATGATTGCCGCCAGACGCGCGATGAAATATTTCTTGTCCTTTATCGGTGCTCTCTTCTCTGCTTCGGCGGTTGTCTCCTCGCGGTACTCATCCGAGTTATACTCGTCTGTCTCTGCGGGTATCACAGGTGCAAGCTTGCTGTGTTCGTCGTTGAGGAGCTTTTTGAACTCAAGCATCGTCTGCGTGCGCTCCTTGCTGTTGACCAGCAGAGCATGCATGACGGCATTTGAAATAAACCTCGGAATGTTGGTGCGCAGCTTGTCGGGAGCCTCCAGAGTGTCATAACTTCTGCGCTGTTCCGCGTCCTGCGGTGTCGCACCCGTGAGGCAGCGATAAAGCGTTGCCGCCACAGCGTATACATCAGTTGCCTGGCTTTGAAACATGGATGTTGTATACTGCTCGGGCGCAGAATATCCTGAAAATAGCTTTGACGCAACCTCTGTTCCCTTTGTTCGAACCGAGGAAGTCGCGAAACCTGACAGCTTTATATCGCCGTTTCTGTTGACATATATGGTGTCGGGAGAAATGCCGCGGTGAATGAGGTTTACAGCGTGTATCGCGCTGACAGCATCGATGAGCGGATTGACGAGCGTCAGGCACTGTGCATAGTCAAACTCGCCGCCCTTGAGGGTGAGCAGCTCCCGCAGCGTTATTCCGTCAAATATGTCGAGCACCGCATATGCCGTCTGGTTGGCCTCAAAGAAGTCGGTTGTGGTGATAATTGCCGCGATGTGAGACAGCTTTTGAAGATTTTTAAAAAGCTCGCAAAAATCCACAAGTGCCGTTTTATAGTGCAGCTCCGCACCCTGTTTTGGAATAACCTCGAATGTGTCAAAGTTGCGCGAGCAGCCGTTGACCGGCAGAAATTCTCGCACCTCTACTTTTTTTGACATCGACGTATCATATGCTATATAGCTTATGCTGTCCCCGTCGGCATCCTTCATTTTGCCTATCACGTAGCGGCCGGAAAGGCGAAAGCCTATCGGCAGGCATATCTCAGGGTTGCGCTGACTGCCATTGTATCCGCAGGTGGGGCAGCGTGCGGCATCGTCCGGTACAGCGTTCATACAGCTCATGCAAAGTTTATTCGAACCCATATAACACCTCAAAAGGCAGCTCCCAAAATGTTCTGTGAAAATTCTGGAATTCCGCGCTGATTAATACTATTATAATAACCTTTTTTTCGATTTCTTGCAAGCATTAGCGCGCTTGTATATTAATTTTGACCAACTATATAGTATTCGTCTTTAATCCGTGTTAGAATTGAATCAGAAAATTTGCGAGGTGAAGATGTTGTGCGCGGCATAAAGTGGAAATCGTACCTGACCGGAAAAACCATCTCCAATATTATCACCGGAGTCGTGATTGTCACGGCTTATCTTGCGCTGCAAAACATAAGCTCAATCAAAACATTTTTGTCCTCTGTTTACTCGCTTATTTCGCCAATCGTCAACGGTGTTATATTTGCTTATCTTCTAAACCTGCTCATGACCTCGCTCGAAGCTCATCCTCTCAAAAGAATCAAACACCACCGTGTGAAGCGAGCCGTTTCCCTGACATTGAGCATAGTCATATCTCTCGTGTTTGTAGCCGGGCTTCTCACTTTAATCATTCCTCAGCTTGTAAAGAGCATCTCCACTCTTGTGACAAATTTGCAGGTTTTTGTCGAGGAGAACCAGGATACATTTATAAAATGGGCAGACTCAAAGAGCATTTCAATGAACACGGTTACGGCGATTTTGGGTTCATGGGAGGATATACTCTCATATACCGCAACTTGGGTGAAGGACACAATTCCGTCTGTGCTGGACGCATCAATCAAAATAGGCAGCTCTTTTGTAAACGTCATCATCTCTCTTTTTATCTCAGTATATATTCTCGTCGACAAAGAGCGCCTCGTGCGCCATGTTCATCTCGTGCTTCGCGCCTTTTCCTCTGAGCGCACGTATAACCGCGTCATCTCGGCCGGACAGCGCAGCCACAAAATTTTCAGCAGCTATATAACAGGGGTTTTGATAGATGCGGCAGTTGTAGGCCTATTGTGCTTTATCTGCATGAGCATACTGCGCTTGCCATATGCGCCGCTCATTTCAGTGATAGTCGGTGTTACTGATATAATCCCGACCTTCGGCCCATTTTTGGGAGCTGTTCCAAGCGCTCTGTTTATACTAATCGACAATCCGCAAAAGGCCCTGTACTTCTGCATAATGATTCTCGTCATACAGCAGCTTGACGGAAATCTCATAAAGCCGCACATTCTAGGCGACAGCACCGGCCTCTCGGCGCTTTGGGTGCTTATCGCGATATGCTTTTTCGCTTCGATATGGGGCGTTTCGGGCATGGTTGTGGGCGTTCCGATAATGGCAATAATCTATATTTTTGCGAGGGAATTCATCTCCACCAGGCTTTTTGCCAAGGGCTATAATACACAAAATCAAAAGCTTGCGGACTCCCCCGCTGACGGTAAACAGACAGAAAAAGAAGAGGCTCACGCCGACAATCCATAACCTATACTATAAAAAATCCGCCCGGCCACTTTCCTCTCAGGAAGACGGCCGGGCGGATTTTTTACTGTCAAATTTTATTATTCGGGCAAATCGTCCTCGTTTTCAAGGTTATGCCACACATTTTGGACGTCGTCGTTGTCCTCGAGGTGCTCTAGCAGTATGCTCATCTTTTTGAGCTGCTCCTCACCCTCAAGACGTGTGTAATTGTCGGGGACAAACTCAATTTCCGCATTTAGAAAGCTGTATCCGGCCTTTTCCAGAGCCTCGCGAACATCGCGCAGACCTGTGGAATCTGTGTAAATCTCGGCGATGCCATCGGCAAAGCCAACGTCGTCCGCGCCGGCTTCAATGCAATCCTCCATCACCTTGTCCTCGTTTTGTTCCTCCATGTCAATGGCTATGACGCCTTTCTGTGAGAACATAAACGACACACAGCCGGTCGTTCCGAGATTTCCGCCAAACTTGTCAAAGTAGTGGCGGATGTCGGCTGCCGTGCGATTTCTATTGTCTGTCAGCGTCTCGACAATGACAGCGACGCCGCCCGGGCCATAGCCCTCATACATTATTTCCTCATAATCGGTCTTGTCGCCGCCGCTTGCTTTTTTTATCAGACGGTCAATATTCTCAGACGGGACGTTGCTTGCCTTTGCCTTCGCTATTATATCGCGCAGTTTGCCATTGATGGATGGGTCCGGCCCACCCTCACGCACTGATACGGAAATCTCGCGCCCCATTTTAGTAAATATTTTTGCACGCTGCCCGTCGGTCTTTTCTTTCTTTCTTTTAATGTTGTTCCATTTTGAATGTCCGGACATAATTTCAACTCCCCAATCATAACTCTTTACTTTAGTTTACCATTTTTGTGCTTTTGCCGCAAATGCTTTTTGGTCAGCTGTAAAAAACTGCTATATCTTTTCGCTTATATTCGAGCTTGTCCGCGGATATAATACGCTTGAAAGGTGGTATTTTCAAAATGGCAGAAAACAAATCAAACAGCAAAAGCTCTAAATCATCGAGATCCGAAAACAAAAACTCGACATCAAGCAAAAACTCAGCAAAGAACTCCGGCAACAGCACAAAAAGCTGCAACTCCACAAACCGCAGCTCGTCCAACACAGCCAACCCGACCAATTCAAACAATTCTACAAATCGCAATTCAAACAACTCGACAAACCGCAATTCAAACAACTCGACGAACAACAGCAAAAACTCGAAATAGCAAAGCTAAAGCGGAGCGGCTAAACTTCTTGTTTGGCCGCTCCGGCCTTTTCTTGATATTCGCATATTTCGCAGAACAATTCCCGCAAACGGGTCTTCTGCCCGGAAAGATAAAGGTAACCAAAAAGCGCTTCGAGAGCCGTTGCAAGCCTGTATTCCTTCGGATTTCCGTTTTTAGGAACTGCCGTTTTTGTTGCATTCTTGCCGCGCCGCACTACACCCAGCTCATCTTCCGTGAGACTCGAAGTGATGGCGGTCAGTGCCTCGGACTGCCCCTCTGCGCACACATATTCGACTGTGCGCTTGTGCAGATTGCCGGGACATGTGTTGATGTTTGCGGCGATATGTGCGCGAACGAGCAGTTCATAGACCGCGTCGCCAACAAACGCCAGCTCTGCGGCGCTCTTCATCCTCACCTCGCGGGCATCAAAACAGTTGTCAAACGATATAGTCAAAGCTGTAATCCTCTATATTGATTGTATCGCCCTCTTTTACACCTCTGCTCTCGAGGTCGGCGATTATGCCGGAATCCAACAGTGCGCGCTGGAAGTACATGAGCGATTCATAATCCTCAATGTTTGTCTGCTTCAAAATTCGGACAAGCCACGGCGCATCTATATCAAATGAACCATCGTCATTTTTTTCGATAGAAAAGACCCTGCCCACCACAGGAAGCGGCCTTACATAGTCAGGTTCAAATATCTCAACAGGTGGAAGAGCGGTCAGCCTGACAGCAATCTTTTGCACAAGTATATCGACATTCATTCTCGTCGCGGCGCTTATATCGACAAAGTCATAGCCTTTGGCTATCACGTGTGCGCGAAATGCCTCTATTTGCTCAGGTGTGGCTATGTCGCATTTGTTTGCCGCGACTATCTGTGGTCTGGCAGCGAGCTTCTTGTTGAACTCGAACAGCTCACTGTTGATTTTTTCAAAATCCTCAATGGGGTCGCGCCCCTCGCTTCCCGACACATCCACGACATGGACAATCAGACGGCAGCGCTCAATGTGGCGCAAAAAATCATAGCCCAGACCAATCCCGCGCGACGCGCCCTCGATAAGTCCGGGGATATCAGCTGCGACAAAAGAACCGCATTCGCCTGCCGACACCACGCCCAGCATCGGGGACAGCGTAGTGAAATGGTAATTTGCAATTTTGGGTCTTGCTGCGCTTATAACAGACAGCAGCGTTGACTTTCCGACATTTGGAAAGCCCACAAATCCGGCATCGGCGATGAGCTTCAGCTCGAGCACAACATCGAGGCTCTCGCCCTCTCTTCCCGATTTTGCAAACTGCGGAATCTGGCGGGTGGGCGTGGCAAATCTCGCGTTGCCATAGCCGCCTTTTCCGCCTCTGCACACGACGACAGGCTCGTCACCCGAAAGGTCTGCAACGACGCCTCCCGTATTGAACTCCTTTATCACGGTGCCGCGCGGAACCTTTATCACAAGATTGTCGGAGCTCTTTCCCGTGCAGTTGTTGCCGGAGCCGTTTGCGCCGTTTTGTGCGGCATATTTTCTTTTGTATCTAAAATCTATGAGCGTGGACAGATTGTCATCCGCGACAAAAACCACATCGCCGCCATGTCCGCCATCACCGCCGTCCGGCCCGCCGGCTGCCACGTACTTCTCACGGTGAAAAGCCACCGCGCCATCGCCGCCGTTGCCGGCTTTTAGACTTATTCGAGCTTTATCTACAAACATATTATTTTTGCGACCTCTCCAAAAAAACAAAATCCCGAGCTTTGCCCGGGATTTCAGTCATCAGTTGATTATGCTGACTTTCTTGCGATCTTTGCCGACGCGTATGAACTTTACCTTGCCGTCCGCCAAAGCGAAAAGCGTATCGTCCGAACCCTTGCCGACATTCTCGCCCGGATGAATGTGTGTGCCGCGCTGGCGAACAAGAATGTTGCCTGCAGCGACTGTTTGGCCATCAGCTCTTTTTACGCCGAGGCGCTTGGACTCGGAATCGCGTCCATTTTTTGTAGATCCAACACCTTTTTTATGTGCCATTGAGTTTGCACCTCCCGTTTATCAGCCGTTGACGGCTGTGATTTCGACTTTTGTGAACAATTGACGGTGACCCATCTTGCTCTTGCTGTCCTTCTTGGAGCGGTATTTAAATACGACAACTTTCTTTGCCTTGCCGTGCTTAAGAACCGTACCTGTGACTGTGGCGCCCTTAACTGTGGGTGTGCCGATTTTCGCGGTCTTCTCTCCGCCAATTGCGAGTACATTGTCAAATGTGACTGTCTCGCCGTCGTTCGCTACAAGCTTTTCGACATAAATAATGTCGCCCTCGCTCACGCGATACTGCTTGCCGCCGGTTACAATAACTGCGTACATGTGTTTGTTTCCTCTCTTATATTTACAGATTCGCTGATACAGGCGGCTTAATGCACTTGTAAACCTGCTACATGCGGCTTAAATATTATATCTTTTCTGCAAATATATGTCAATATAAACTTTGCCGCTCTTTGTACTTACTTTATATTAAGTAATTTCTTGTGCAAAGGCGCCAATAATTTGAAATCTAGTCTGCAAAGACTATAACACCGTCTTTGCGCGGCATGGTCTTCGGCTTTTCGCGCGTATATCCCAGCGCCGCCAAAGCGACAACAAAGTGTGTCTGAGGTACTCCCAGCTCTGTGAGCACTGCGCGGACTCCGGGGTCAGAGCAGTTGTCGCGAAGCTGATTAATCCACACTCCGCCGACATTGAGCGAGCTGGCCTCTAGCAGTATATTTTGCATTGCGCACGCGCAATTTGCGATTGCGTTCGTATTTGTTATTTCCTCCGAGCACAGTATTGCGGCAGTTGGGTTGTAGAAATTATAGTCCGGGCCGGCACCCGTAGCAGCGGCAACGGCACGCGCGAGCTTTTGTATTGCGGCGCGCTTTGTCAGCACCGTAAAGCGCCAGCTTTGTCTGTCCATTCCGGACGGCGCCCAGGATGCTGCCGCGGCGATATCCTCGAGCACCGGGCGTTCTATTTCTCTGTCGGTAAAATTGCGCACGCTTCGTCTTTCCATCATGTTTTTCAGCACTTCATTCATAGCTTTTTCTCCTTGTTGCTTTTGTTTGATTATAGCATAATTAAGTTGAAAATATCCATCCCATGCTCTATACTGATTGACAGTACACAAAGAATTATTGAAAATGCGAGGGTATAATAGATGACACTTGACGAAGCGAAAAAATCACTCGACGAGCTGGAGCGCGAGATGAGCTCGTACAGCTATGCCATGTCCGTGCTTTTCTATGACGGCCAAACGAGCGCACCGAAAGGTTCCGCCAACGGGCGTTCCTCCTGCCTGGGCATGCTCACTGAAAAATCCTACAATCTTTTTGCAAACGAAAAGACGGGCGAGCTGCTTGCTTTCCTTTTCGAGAACGCAAAGAGCCTTGATTTCAAGACAGTACGCCGTGTAGAAGACTTAAAAGAGGAATACGACAAACAGATTAAAATCCCCGTAGCGGAATTTGTTGACTTTGAGATGCTGGTAAACGATTCTCAGGCTGTCTGGGAGCGCGCAAAAAACTCAAATGACTATGCACTTTTTGAGCCGTATCTCTCAAAAATAGTCGCGGTAAAAAAGAAGTTTGCCGCTTACTGCGACCCCTCAAAGCATCCTTACGACTATATGCTCAATGAATTTGAAAAGGGCAACACTCGTGAATATTGCGAAAACTACTTTTCGGAAATTAAAAAAACGCTTGTCCCTCTCATTCAAAAGGTAGGCGCAGCCAGACAGCTTGACAGCTCCTGCTTGGAGGGTAAGCTATGTCCTATTCACAAGCAGGCGGAACTTTCCGATTACCTGATGAATCTGCTCGTGATTGACCGCGCGCACTGCACCTTGGGACAGACAGAGCACCCTTTTACAGTCGGAATGGACAAAAATGATGTGCGCATATCCACTCACTACTACGAGCACAATGTAGCATCTTCGATGTATTCCGTGATTCACGAGGGCGGGCACTCGCTATACGAGACGGGTGTTGCAGACGAGTATAACGGCACATGTCTTTCAGGCGGGGCCTCCATGGCATGCCATGAAAGCCAATCGCGCTTCTTTGAAAACATGATAGGGCGCAGCGAAAGCTTTATATCGCATGTGCTGCCAAGGCTCCGCGAGCTTTTCCCATGTCAATTTGACGACGTGTCTGCCCACGAGCTTTATCTTGCAATCAACAAGGCAGCGCCGTCGCTCATAAGGATTGACGCCGACGAGCTGACATATTCGATGCACATAATGGTTCGATATGAAATTGAAAAGCTTCTATTTGAGGACAAAATAACGACAAAGGAGTTGCCGGAAACCTGGAACAGGCTATATCGCGAATATCTGGGCGTTGAGGTGCCCGACGACGCACACGGTGTTTTGCAAGACAGCCATTGGAGCGGCGCTCAGTTTGGCTACTTCCCCACTTACTCTATTGGCAGCGCCTATGCGGCGCAGCTTTATGAAGTGATGAAGCGCGATATCGATGTTGAGGCTCTTGTAGCCGACGGAGAGCTTGCCCCGGTATGCGAGTGGCTGCGCGAGAGAATTTGGCGCTTCGGGAAGCTGTATAAGCCCTCTGAAATGATAGAGCGCGCCTGCAAAGAGCCTTTCTCGCCAAAGTATTACGCCGACTATCTCACAAAGAAATATTCTGAAATTTACGGCCTTTGACCCGTGACCTCTTTCACTTGATTTTGTATGACCTTTAATTAGCTTTACAAACAAACCGCCCTGCCGACTTTTCACAGTCAGCAGGGCGGTTATTTGTACTATTGCATGCGATAATCGATGTTTTGAAATCAGAAATCCACGTTTGTGTCGTAGTAGCAGCATTTGAGCAGCTTTTCCATCTCAACTTGTGAAATTTTGCGGGGATTGGAGCCTGTGCAGGCGTCGAGCAGAGCGTTTGCCGCTATTTCGGGCAGCTTTGCGAGGAACTGCTTCTCATCGACGAAGCCTACCTCTGCGGGCATGCCGTCAGCGCCGTAGTTCTTGATGCAGTGGGGGATGTTCAGCTTGTCGCTCATTCCGCGGAGATAGTCAATCAAAAGGTCAACCTTCTCATCGTCGCTTTTTCCGCCCAGTTCCATGTAATTTGCAATGTCGGCATACCGCTTTTTCGCAGTCTCATCCTTGCTGTTGAACTTGATGACCTTCGGGAGGTACATCGCGTTTGCAGCGCCGTGGATAATGTGTGAGCCCTCAAATGCCGCGCCTGTCTTGTGCGCCATCGAGTGAACGATGCCGAGCAGGGCGTTTGAGAACGCCATTCCGGCAAGGCACTGTGCATTGTGCATGTTGTCGCGCGCCGCCATGTCGCCATTGTAGGATTTGACTAAATCGTTTTGTATCATTTTGATGGAGTACATGCCGAGTGCATCTGTATACGAACAGTTGCAGGTCGAAACATATGCCTCGACAGCATGTGTAATGGCGTCCATTCCGGTGTGGGCAACAAGCTTTTTGGGCATTGTCTCCGCAAGATCCGGATCTACTATCGCGACATCGGGGGTGATTTCAAAGTCAGCTATAGGATATTTGATGCCCTTTTGATAGTTTGTGATAATCGAAAAAGCTGTGACCTCCGTGGCTGTGCCGGAAGTTGAGGATATTGCGCAAAAATGTGCTTTCTTTCTCAATTTGGGAAGTCCGAAAACTTTGCACATGTCCTCAAAAGTTGTCTCGGGGTACTCATATTTGATCCACATGGCTTTTGCCGCATCGATCGGAGAGCCGCCGCCCATTGCAATTATCCAGTCAGGCTGGAATTTGCTCATCGCCTCTGCGCCGCGCATAACTGTCTCAACAGAAGGATCGGGCTCAATTCCCTCAAACAGTTCAACTTCCATTCCTGCTTCCTTAAGATAGCTCACCGCTCTGTCAAGAAAGCCAAAACGTTTCATCGAGCCGCCTCCGACACATATGATTGCTCTTTTGCCCTCAAATGTTTTCAGCGCTTCAAGCGAGCCCTTTCCATGATACAAATCGCGCGGTAGTGTGAATCTTGCCATAAATAAATCCTCCTGAAGTATTACAGATTACAAACTAATGTCCGGTCTGTTCGTTTTTTCGACAGAACACTATCTTTTGTTCGTTATTATTTTAACAAGCATTCGCGCGAATTGCAATATAAATGCGGCATAGCTGTATTTATATTTCGAGATATCATCGGGGATTATTATTTTCCAATACAGCTTTTTGCCTGTCTTTGAGCTAAACATAAAAAGCTTTTGCAAAAGTCAACATTGTGATTGTTAATTTTATGTCAATTTCCTTTTATCGCAATGCTTTTTGAGAATAGCAATATTCGAATGGCATATATGTGCAATTGCACGGTTATTTGTAGTTTGCAAAAAACACTTCGTTTTTCTCCTCATAAATCTTGTTAATGAGCTTTTTTTCGATGTCCGTGAGCTTGTATCCCTTTCGATAAATCAGAACATCCTTAAAGCAGTTGTTTGCCACCTCGCATCTGCGCTGAATCAGACTGTTGCGGTTTATAAGCTCCTCGGGAATGGGAGATACCCACATATATGTCGAATGCACATGTGAGAGCAAATCAAACTGGCTGCCTCTTTCGTAGACATAAATGCGCTTTGTCTTGCCGCCGGTCCCTTCATCCAGCCAAGGCTTTTTCACCTCGGGCAGCACTAAATATGGGATTGAGTTGTCGTCGTGTACTATTTCAATAGAGGAACCGGCCAAATCGCGATAATCGATTGACGGCAAATTTGCCATTGCGTGTTTTGTCGACATGAGAACAAGGCGCTCAAATTCCCACACTGTCTCATGCTCTAGATTTTTTTCTTTTAAATAGTCTGTGAAGTACTTTTCAAATATCCTTTGATATCGGATAATTCCCAGGCTGAAATTTTCTCCCGAGACATTGTCAATTGCTTTTAGAGAATTGGTTTCTTGTATGTGAATATCTATTTCCTTTGCCAAATCCAATTCCTTGATGAAGTTTGAAAGTCCGATTGATATGTAACTGCTTCGCGGCATTGAGAGCTTGATGGACTGTCTGTTAAACTTCTCGTCGGGGGTGACATATATCGATTCCATCTTGCCGAGCTGAACGAGTATCTGCTTTGCATATTCGAGAAACTCTCTCCCCTGCTCTGTTGCAACAACGCCCTTTGATGTTCTCTCAAATATAGAAATGCCGAGTGTGTCCTCCAGCTCCTTTATTGCCTTGCTCAAATTGGGCTGCGCCATAAACAGATTTTCCGCCGCCTGCGAAATTGAGCCTGTTTTTTCAACCTCGACTGCATATTTAAAATGAAGTGTATTCATAAATCAGCTCTGCCTTTCAATAAATTGCTTAATTGGAAACAAGGTCATACGGTACAGTAAGCTTCTATAGGTTATCAGAAAAGCATTAACTTTTCAATTGACATCTGTGCTTTTTTCTGTGTGCAAAGCAATGCTGTGCCTTGCGGCAGACTGCACATATATTAGAGCCAAGCGCATTTTTGACGGCTGAACTCTTTTGTGTTTTGCCATATATATGGCACACATTTGAAAATTGGTGTTCTATCAATTCGGCTTTGTGATTTCTTCCAAAATTATACACTATATTTGTCTCTCCCGTCCGCTTTTCAGTATTGATTTTTGGAATTTTTTTCTGTACACTGTAAGTGTCACATTGAGTGACACTTACAGTGTACAGACGATAAATTTCGCTTGCCAACAACATCTGAAAAAATCCGTCTGCCGGAAATAATATACTGCGTGACGTCTTTTCGACTGCCTGTCAGAGCGCGACAAGGTACAATTGTCAGAGAAGCATGCGCCGCACAAAAGGGAAAAATATGTCTTTGGAAGAAATGCGTGAGCAAAACAAAGAAAAAGTGGCAGCCGCCGCTCTGAAGCTGTTTATAGCAAACGGGATCGATGTCACGAAAATATCGGACATCGCCCATGAGTCGGGCCTCACCCCGCGCTCTGTCTACCGCTATTTCGAATCAAAAACGGAGCTTGTGCTGGATGCGGCGCGCCTGTTTTGGGAGCAAACAGTGTCGCAGTCCGAAAAAGTTTGGTCTGTCTGCGCCGACAGAAAGATGAGCGGTTCCCAGCAGATTGAGGCGGTGCTCAAAGCGTATGCCGAGCAGTATTTTTCCTCAAGGGAAATTTTGATATTTGTGCAGGAAGCAGAGGTATATCTGCATAGGAATAAAATGAGCTTTCTTATACACGACAGGCCTCATATCGCCTTTCCCGACGGAAACGGGCCTTTAAATCTGGCAATTCACAACGGTCTGATTGACGGCACAGTCAAGGACAGCCCCGACCTCGAGCTGCTGTACTACAACGCCTATGACAGTTTACTGGGTCTGATGCAGAAAATGGCAGACAAAACACAGGCATGGCGCAGCGTCGGTGACGACAGGCGGCGCATAGATATTTTCTGTGAGATGCTCGCGCGCACTTTTTGCGCATGATTTTATTCCCGGACTTAACCTGACGATGCAGCGATACAGACATTTTTTTTGCATCGTTTAATATATGCATTCGTTGAAAATACATCTTGGAAAAGGAGGTTAGTCTCGGTTTTTTAGGGCAGTATTTCACATTTTAGAGGAGGAATCAAAAGCATGCAACAATATGACGTTATCGTGATAGGTGCAGGCAACGGCGGTCTGGCCAGCGCTGCAACTCTGGCTGAAAAGGGAAAGCGTGTCATACTTTTTGAAAAGCACAACATCCCCGGCGGTTGCGGCACCAGTTTCCGCCGCGGAAGATTTGAGTTTGAGGTGGCTCTGCACCAGCTGAGCAGCATGGGAACACCCGAAAAGCCCGGACCCCTGCGCGAACAGTTTCGGCGCTACGGCATTGAGGACAAGATTGACTGGATTGAGATAAAGGAGCTGTTTCGTGTCAACTTCCCCGACGGCACCGGAATCAGCATTCCGGCCGACCGAAAAGCCTGCGAGGAGCATCTGTGCCGCCTGTTTCCGGAAGAAAAAGCTTCTATACTGAAATATTTTGAGACTGTCTATGGTTTTTGCGCACAGGCGGCCGAATTTTCGAAGAAGAGTGCCCAAAGCACAGAGGAACCGGGAACTTTGAAAAAAGCAATTATGAAAGCCGGTTTTCCGAAAATATACCCGATTCTCGCAAAGTATGCGCTCAAAAGCACGCAGGAAGTTCTGGATGAGTTTTTCAGCAATCAAAAACTCCAACTCTCGCTCTCCGCTTATTGGTGCTTTATGGGCATGCCGCCTGCGCGATTCCCGTGGTCAATTCTCGCAAAATGCACAAGCTTCTACATGGAAGACAAGCCTTTCTATCTGCGAGGAACCTCAATGATGATGAGTCAGGCGCTGATGGATGCCGTCCAGCGCATGGGCGGTGTGGTGCAGCTCAATTGCGGAGTGGAGCGCATAGTTCTTGAAAACGGCATTGCTGTCGGTGTAGTTGACGAAAAGGGGCGCGAATACAGGGCAAAGAAAATCGTCTCGAATATTTCGCCTCTAGCAACTTATGGAGCGCTGCTGAGCCCGGAGGAGGTGCCGCAGGAGGCGCGCGAATACCTAAAGCCCTACACCGTCGGCATCTCTGCTCTTACCTGCTTTATCGGACTCGACTGCACGCCGGAGGAGATTGGCTTTACAACATCGTTTACTCTAAACTATGAGAGCCTTGACCCCAACAAGGACTTTCAGGACGCCTATAAGCTGCTGCCGGAGCATGACCCATTGGTGGCCACATGCTACACGGTTGACGATCCGCTTGTTTCACCAAAAGGCACCAGCATCATCACGGCCGGCACTCTAAAGTACAGCACCGAGTGGGAAAAGCTCACACCGGAGCAGTACTATGAAAAGAAATACGAGGCCGGCAAACGCATTGTCGCACGGCTTGAGAAGATGTATCCGGGCTTTGCCGACCACATCGAGGAGATGGAAATTGCCACACCACTAACCCATATGCGTTATCTCAACCATCCGGGCGGCGCAATTTACGGCTATGAGCAGGATTTGATGTCATCCGTATTTTTCTTCCCCACCGAGAGCAAAATCGAAAATCTCCACTTTGCCAGCGGGTGGGTAAATGCCTGCGGATTCGGCCCCAATTATTTATTTGCTGACAATTTGGCAACCAAAATTGCAGAGGAGGTGTAGTCATGGCAAAAACCATCAAGGATACATTGCTCGGCACCATCGTTCACGGCAAGGATATTCTGGAGGAAATCCGCGTCATGCGCGAGGTTTCTCCTGATAAGATAACGCCGGGCAACGAGGCTGACAAAAGAATTGCGCCCCTACACGCAAAGGAGCTTTGCCTTTTAGTAAGCGCAATAATCGATACGGGAAAAAATGCAAAAGTTTTTCGGCTATCCTCAAAGAGCGGCTATCTTCCACCGTTTGAGGCAGGCCAATATATCAATTTATTTACCGAGATTGACGGTGTGCGCACAAGCCGCCCCTACAGTATAACCTCTTCTCCGCGCCAGCGCGCCTACTATGAAATCACTGTCGCTCGCACAAAAGACGGCTTCGTTTCCGATTATTTTCTGGATACCGTTCGGGTCGGCGATGTTTTCTCTGCAAACGGGCCGGCGGGCGTATTTCGCTTTCAGCCTGTATTTCACAGCAAGAAATCGCTGTTTTTGGCCGGCGGCAGCGGCATAACGCCTTTCATGAGCATGTTGCGCGAAATCATCGACGCAAAGCTCGACCGCGATGTTGTCCTCTTGTACGGCTGCCGTGACAAAGATGCCGCGCTGTTTTGCGATGAACTGGTCGCATATTCAAAAACAAATGGCAATTTCTCCTATCATCTTGTCATTTCCGACGATGACGCAAGCTGGCAGGGCGAAAAGGGATTTATCGACGCTGCGCTTATAAAGCGCCTTGTGCCGGACTTTCTGCAAAGAACCTGCTATGTTTGCGGTCCGCAGGTGATGAATGACTTTTGCATGGAGCAGCTTCAGTCGCTGGACATTCCTCTAAAGCGCATTCGTCGCGAAATGTTCGGCTCGCGCCGCGACATTGAAAATGAGCCGGGTTGGCCTGCACCGCTCACAGGCAGCGAAGTGTTTAAGCTGACTGTCGGTGACCGCGTAATAGACGCAAAATCCGGGGAATCTGTGCTGACGGCCTTGGAGCGCGCCGGTGTGCGCGTCAATGTTTGCTGCCGCAGCGGAGAATGCAGCCTTTGCCGTGTCAGGCTCGTTTCGGGAAAGGTGTTTTTGTCTAAAGGAATAATGCTTCGCATGGCCGATGAAAAATTCGGTTACATCCATTCGTGCAAGGCTTATCCCATCAGCGACATTGAAATTTCAATTTAAAAGGAGGATTTTATGGGCTTTTTATTTCAGAGCTATTCCGTCTCTTCTCTGCTGTTTCTTTCTGTTCTTATAGTCGCACTGATTGCCTTAAATGAGCTCACTCGCCGCAGCAAGCTTATGTCTGTACTTTTCTATTGTGTGATTCCTGTTGTCTTGGTTGTGCTAATCGCGATGGGTGTTGTAAGCAGTCCCTCGAGCAAAACCTGGTTCGGCGTCGTCAAAACATTTTCGGCACTTCTGGGTGTGCTGGGCTTTATGGCCATTCGCTTTACAAAGCTCGGGCAAAAGAAGTTTGCATGGTACTTTCCCGTGGCCATTCTGGCCATCAACATAATTGAGGCCATTTTCCGCGATGTGGAAGTGTTTATGCAGTACAAAACACTCACTGTTGATGATGCCGCTATAACGATGCTCGGCGGCCCCTGGAATTTACTTAACGCTGCCGCAGGTGTCTTTCTGCTGCTGTCGCTCACCGGCTGGATGGGCATCAAGGTCGCAAACACGCCCTCGCGCGATATGGTTTGGGCTGACCAGCTCTGGTTTTGGATTATCGCATATGATTTTTGGAATATTGCATACTGCTACAATTGCATTTCAACGCGCGCAATGTACGCAGGCGTCGCGCTTGTGGCATCTTGCACAATAGCCGAGTTTTTCATAAAGCGCGGCGTATGGCTGCAGCACCGCGCTCAGACTCTCGCACTGTTTGGAATGTTCTCGCTTGCGGTTGACTATCAGGCCATGCCTCAATTCTCAATCACGGCGTCCTACAATCCAACCGCGTGGCTGGTTCTCAGCGCGCTTGCTCTTGCCGTGAATGCCGCCGTATTCTTCTATGAGCTTTATTATATTGTCAAGCGCAAGCGCAACCCCCTCAAGGAGGAGATGTATACAGAGCTTTCCGCTTATAAGAAAAATCTTAAGGCCAACAACCTCTGAGCTTTTGCAAAATAACATACAAAAAAGCGGACGCACACCTAAAAAATGTGCGTCCGCTTTTGTTATGTCCTGCTTTTAAAAAATTTTGGCAATCCGAAATCGTTTTGTATTGTAATTTGTTTGACATCAAGACATGCCTACTTGCTCAATGGTTGCTCATCGCGTCGTCGATGATTCCTATGATATTGATTCTCGAGCTGTTTCGTCCGTTTGCAAAGAAGTCATAGTCATAGATGTTGCTGGCATATGAGATGATGGAATCTATGTTTTTTGTTTTTTCGCCGATTATTCTCGCGATGCTGGATATCGGGACAAGGCCGGCAGAGATATCCTCAAATATGTATCGCGTATCAAGGCGCTTTGGCGTATAGACACCGCTGTAGGCGTCGTTTGCCTGTATCGCATCATACAGCGTGCTGCCGCTGACATTGTAGCTTTTTTTGAGCCATTCAAGCGCAGTTATTACGTTTATGCCCAGCTTTTTTGCCACGGAAACGCGCTCGCAGTCGAGGCGTTCGAGCATCACTGACACAATAGGGGTAATCGCCTCTTTGTAGAAAAGAAAGTTCTCGGCTCTCTCTACTCTTGTGATATTCATCAAAATAGGCGTCGGATGAAGTATCATTCCGACATTTTGCAGACCTGTGTAAAGCACCGATTGGGCGTGCACAAACGAATCAAAGTATGGCTTCAGAGCAGCCAAAACGCTGTCTGTGCGTTCCGGAATATGCGCGGCCAAATCCACCTTGTCCTTTACCGTGAAAATTGTCGCCTTTCCCACTTCCTCACAGCGACAGGTGAACACAAAAGTCTCCGCCTCCGCCACGGTTACATCTGCCGTGCACTTTGCCCTGTTGAGCGTATTTACAAAGTCATATGTGCCGAAGGTGCGGCCGGGGTTTAAAACAATAATCTGCCCTTCCACGAGATGTGGGGCCATTATTTCCGCGATAATCCGCTGATAGTGCGCCGGCGTTGTGACCATGATAATCTCGCAGCCCTCTATCGCCTTTTCAATATCAGTCGTCACCATATCAATCGGATATTTTCCGGTAAAACTCCCAAAAAGCTCGATGCCGCCGTTTCTTTCAATTGCATCTACAATGTCATTTACGCGCGTAAAAAGCCTGACGTCGCAGCCTTTCATGGACAGATATCCCGCTATTGCCTGACCGCCATTGCCACTGCTTATAACCGAAATTTTCATCAAACCACCCCATTTCTGACACTGATGTGAGGTTAATAAACAGGCTTTTCCTTGTTTTGGGAAAAGCCTTGTAAATTTAATCTTATTTAAGTATAACACTTAAATGTGTCGCAATTTAAATGAAATTGTTGCCAAATTAGAAGAAAATCCCGTCATTCGACAGGCTTTTCCCTATTTATTTTCATTTAGGTATGTGGCTTCCAGATCACATAGATGCAGCTTGACCGCAAGCGGGTACTTGCAAAAAGCGTTTGCCACGCCGAAGCCCCCGACACGGGCATTGTCGTCAAACCCGCCCATATGCCAGCGTATCGCGACTGCCTCCGTGGGCTTCAGCCGCATAAAACGCTCGATTAGATAAACCGATTTTTCTCCGTGTCCATAAGGAAATCGGTCGTCTATAGAGTAGTACGGCACCTTTTCCCACTGACCGGTTTCATCGTTTTTCACATTGCGCGTCGTCTCCTTGTAAAACTCGGCCTTGCACACGTCATGAAGCAGCGAAACAATCGCAACGCTCTCAGGGTTCTCATCATTTTCTTGCTCATTGCGCTTAAGGAGGAGGTCAAACACATTTAGCGAGTGACGCACAAGTCCCTCCGAAAATGCATTGTGAAATTTTGTGCTGGCCGGGGCAACGAAAAAATCGGTTCGCTTGTCCAGCCAATCAAGAAGCGCCTCATTTCCGTCGCGCATTATGTATTGCTGATATTCCTGAAAAAATCTGTCCTTATATTCTGACAATTTGCACCTTCCAATCACAACTCGAGTGAGTTTAGAATTTCTTTTAGAGCCTTTACCTCTTCTTTTGAAAGAGAAATGCCCTTGCTCATTTTTTCATTGCCGGGCGCCCAGTCGCGTATATCATACTTTGGCTCTCTGTCATTCCAGCTGATAAAATTCAGCTCTCTGCTCCAGCCGTTTGAGCTTTGCGACAGCGTGCCCAGCTGCTCAACAATTTCATATTTGAATTCAGGCATAATAAATCCTCGTTTCTAATTATTATATATAGATTATATTACATTAAATGAACTGAAAAAATCAATCTGTTTCTGAAAGTTTGAAAAATTCATCAGATATCACAAAGGAGGTGAACCAAAACTGACAAAAACAGCATTGCATTTTTATGCAAACAATATTAAGCGCTAAAATCACAAATACACTCTTGACAAACGTCTGATGACCTGTATAATTATATTTGCATGTTGCGGAATTGTGTAATGGTAGCACGACAGACTCTGACTCTGTTTGTCTGGGTTCAAATCCTAGTTCCGCAACCATTCAGCCGCAGGCGATATGCCTTCGGCTGATATTTTCGGGGTGTGGCTCAGCTTGGTAGA